>JAOADG010000010.1 GCA_026417415.1 bacterium | reverse complement strand
ATATTTTAAAAACAACCTGATTTGCATTTCAAAGTAAAAATTTTTCAAAATTGAGCTTATTCTCTTGACTTTTGGTTTTTCAAGTGGTACCATTGAAATAACCATTTCACACCACTTCGCAATTTTTGCTTCTAAGCACGTGGCGCAAATGGCTTAAAAACTTGTGGAGGTGGTTATGTGTTCCTTACCTATTCACACAATCCGTAAATGCTTTACGAAGTGTATCGGTTGGATCGGTTTGTTTGCTCTCCTCACAGAGGCGCTCGCACAAGATAGTTTGAATGTAACACGATTAAGTCGCTTTTACCTTACACAATCCTCAGGATTGGCGGTCCAAGGCAACTATGCTTACATAGCCAACGGTGAAGGTGGCTTGCTGATCGTAAACATCAGCCAACCGAACAGGCCTATCTATGTCCAACGTTACGATACACCGGGCAATGCCCTATATGTGGCTGTTGCAGACAAACATGCCTATGTGTTAGAATCCAATGCGCTTCGCATTGTGAACATCCAAAACCCCTATCAACCCACAGAAGTAGCATCGGTAGAAAACTTGACTAATGCAAGCAAAATTGTGGTTTCTGGAAACTATGCCTATGTGAACTTGCCTTACAATAGCATTTTGATTTTCAATGTGTCGGATCCGACAAATGTTTATCTTGCAGGTCAGTACGCTACATCGATCCTTGATTTGGAAGTCGTGGGAAACTATGCCTACGTGATCAACGATAGAACCTTGCAGATTTTAGATGTCCGCAAACCCAATTGCATTTCAGTGGTTGGGAGTTTGAACCTTATTTACCCAGCCACTTGCTTATCCGTGGTGGGAAGTTCTGTGTACGTCGGTACAAGTCGCGGGTTAGCCCTTGTGGATGTGAACAATCCTGCACATCCAACGCAAATCGGGTTCTATCGTACGAACCATTGCATCACCAATTTAACCGCATCTGAGAATCGGGTGTATTTGACTTGCGATGAACTTTGGTTCCTTGTGATAAACGTAACCAACCCCAGTAACCCCGTTCGGATGGGTTCATGGAACCTTCCCAATGAAATAGACCAAATCACCGTTCAAGGACAGCACGTTTATCTGATCGGTTACTCTGCAGGACTGCGTGTGATCAGCGTGCAGAACCCCAACAACCCCGTAGAAGTTGGGCATTATACGGTGGGTAATTCAGTATCGTTCATTGCCCTTTCCCATTCGTATGCTTATGCCTGCGGATCGCTAATGCTGTGTATCCTTGAAGTAGGAAATAGGTACAACCCAAGATTTCTTAGTCAACTCAACTATCCGATGTTCATTTCCAAAATGAAAGTCAGTGGGGATTATGGATACGTGTTGTCCCCCGATTCAGGGTTCTATCTCATCAATATACAACCACGAACTTCACCTTCTTTGGTTCATCGTATAACCAACCCAAACCTTGAAAGTTACTATAGTGGATTTGATGTTTCTGGAAACTATGCTTACTTCACTGATCCAATAGACGGATTATTGATTTACGATCTGAGCAGTCCCACCAATCCCACTCAAGTTGGACACCTGTCGTCGTCGTGGCTTTGGGATGTCACAGTGAGTGGCAATTATGCCTATGGGATGGGTTCCAACTTTTTAAGAATCATCAATATCCAAAATCCCTTGAACCCATTTGTTGTTTCCCAACTCAACCTTCCAGGATCCGCTTTGAAAAAAGTAGTTGTCGCTGGAAATTATGCGTACCTCTTGACATATAACGATGGATTCCATATCGTGCATATTGGCAACCCCGCCACACCCCAATGGTTGGTTCAATACAATCCATTGAACATAGGGGGGATTGTGGATTTAGCCGTGGATAACCACTTTGCCTATCTTGCGACTCAGGATGCTTTACGCATTCTTAACCTTGAGAATCCGACCAATCCTTATCAAGTGGGCTATTATACCCTTTCTAATTCCCCTATGGGAGTAGCGGTACAAGAATCCTTGATTGCTGTAACAGAAGGTTTGTCCATTTCCTTTTACGATTGTTCGCCGCTGTTGTCCATTTCTGAACAACAACTTGAAAACAATTCCAAGAACGGTATTCCACAAGTGTACTCCCTCTTGCCCAATTATCCGAACCCGTTTAACAACGAAACCAAAATCACCTACACGCTCCCACGCACTTCGCAAGTGTACCTTGCGTTGTACGATGTACAGGGCCGTCTCGTAAAAACGCTGATACGGGGATTAACACAGGATGCGGGGGTTTACTCGGTTCTGTTGGATGGGAATGGACTTGCAAGCGGTGTTTATTCCCTCAAACTTAGTGCAGTTGCACTCAATACGAAAAACATTTATACAGATGAATTCTTAGGAACCAGAAAGGTGGTGTTCCTCAAGTAAGTCAATCTCAACCAAAGCGATTGCATCCCCTTTTGTTCCCCCTGCTAAAGCAGGGGGATAAAAGGAGGATGTAAGGTTAAAGGATGTTTGGGTTAAAAATCCACTTTACAACTTCCAAATGTGAAGGCATAGATTTCTACACCTTTAGATTGTGGGTAAAGTTTTAATAGATGTTTTCCATTTTGACGTGAAGCATAGAGAATGCGGTACATCCGTGGTTCACGCAATTCAAGGTAGGTCGCATTTTCTTCGGGTGAATACCGCAAATCGTCACCACGCCACCTTTCGGGTACGATCTGATCGTCCAAAGTGACGCGAATACGAATAGGGAGCGATGGATCCCGATCGTCAGCAGCACGCATAACCACATTGACCTCGTTACCTGTAAACAGTAAGGTCATTCGGTCCTTCCCATTGGGTTGGGTACCAAGGTATTTAAGGTACTCTTCTTCTTGGATCCATTCGCCACTCACATAAAGCAAATCTTCTTGAGGCATCAGATCTTCAACAGGGAGTTTAACTGCTTTTCCTTTGGGCTGTATAGAGTTTCCTACTCGACCTCGTAGGTACCCAGCATAAATTTCTGGTGAACGTGGATAACAAAAGGACCCAGATTTGTCTTCTTCACGGTGGTATTGGACGTTCACTTCAGGATAGGTTTTACCATTCAGTTTGGAAAGATTCTGTTGGATTACACGTTCGGTTTCTTCATATCCCCCCTCACCGATGTGATCGTACACCATTTTTCCATTCACAAAAATCATTTTTCTAGGCCAGTAACGGTTGTAAAGCGCAGTCCATATCTTGTATTGATTGTCTAGAACGATGGGATATTGGATTTGGTTTGTACTCACAAAACGAGATACGTTTACCGAATCCTTTCCAAATTCAAACTCCGGACAATGGACACCAATAATCACTAAACCGTCTTTGGAATACGTTTCATGCCACTGCTTGAGATAAGGCAAGGTACGCAAACAGTTCACACAGGTAAACTCCCAAATGTCTAACATCACCACTCTGTTTTCCAAATCTTGATGGGTAAGCGGCTTAGAATTCAGCCAGACCCCAGCGGTTGCAAGTTCAGGTAAGTTCATTCTCCCTCCCAAAGTATTGGAATTCAAAGTTTTCCAAAACAGGATACCAGCAAATACTGCTGCAACAAAAATTACACCTAAGCCCAATTTGGTAGATAACGACAAAATTTGAGCCATCCCTTGATTAAAGAGTGTTATACGAATCCATTTCAAAAAATCATGTTGTCCAACGCACAAATTGGATTCAACAGTAGGAATCGTTATATTGGGTCGGTTTTGTTTGGGATGGCAATGAACCGCCTGTTTTGGTTAGGGTTGATAACCACTTTCTTTTTTCTGCAATACAAAACAGAAGGGGCAGCATTTCGCAGTGGTTTAGAAAGCCGCTATTACAACGAACCTACTGAAATTCAAAATCTATGGGTGATTGGACGTTGTTGGTTTCATCCAAACGGAAATCTTAAAAATGCCACATTAGCCAAACGCGACACCCTTATGGGAAACATTTTACCCAAAGGGACCATTGTGGAACTTACAGCAGATAAACTGCTATTGGCTTGTATTCTCCCTTACGATATGACGCTACAAGGTGTCCCGTTACGCGGTGGCTCCAGCGATTGGATGGTCAATTTCTATCCCGGTACTGGGAAGATCCGATCAGGATGGTTGTCTCGCGATGCGGTGCTGGACAGTATCCCTTGTGCCAAATCCACCGTAATTGCTGATCTTTTTCTGAGAGGGGGTGGAATTTTTTTTCACAGCAACGGAAAACTACGCTCGGCAAGGTTAGCCCGCGACTTTATGTTTCAAGGCAAAAAATTCAAAAAAGGGGATAGGATTTGGATTAGTAACAAAGGAAAAGTGTATATTCCATAAATTGAGTAATCAAAGCGTTTCAAAATTCTTACCTTACAAACTTATTCTTCACAACATTTCTTTTCAAATACCACAATCGGCTCTGACTTTCCTTTTACAGAAATTTTTTGCGATGTTTGAAATTTAGAACTATCGGTCAACCGTGCATAAGTGGCTTCGGAAATGGTCACCGTATTGGGTTTAGCAATGGATTCGATGCGTGCTGCAATATTCACTGGATCGCCAATGACAGTCAAATCCTTACGTTTTGGTGAACCGATATCCCCCTGTGTCACAATCCCGCTGTTGATACCAATCCTAACCTGAATGGCAGGATCGCCCATCTGCTCACGTTGTTGATTCCATTTCCAAAGTTCTTTGAGAATGACATCCGCAGCAGCAACTGCGTCGTCAGCAGCAATGAAAACCGCCATAAGCGCATCCCCAATGAACTTATCAATATCTCCGTTATGTTGTGTCACAATTTGATCACACATAGAAAATAGTTCGTTTAACATTGCCACCACTTTTTCTGGTTCATTTTCTTCTGCATACGGAGTAAACGACACCACATCCAAATATAAAATGGTTAGATCGCGTTTTTTGACTGGATGGATTAGCGTACCTTGTTGATGAATACGCTCGCGAACCGTTGCCATAGTGGTTAAAGAAACATACTGGGAAAGGAGTTGAGTAAATTTTTCTTGTAAGGTACGATATTCTTCTTCACGTGTAATATCGCGAAACACTTCTATCGCAGCAATGATTTCACTCATTTCGTTGTAAATGGGTGCAACATGGGTAAGTACGGGAACTCTACCACCCGTTTTTCGTTTCGGATATACTTTCATTTCTACCGGTGCTTGCCGCTTGAAAGTTTGTCTCAACGGGCAGTTTCCACGACAAAGCAACACCCCATTTTCGTCAATATGATTCAAGATGTCATCGGAACAAAAACGACCACGAACTTCGTCGGCAGAGTACCCTGTAATCTGTTCAGCTCCTTTGTTCCAGAAGACAATGCCCATATGCTTGTCCACAATGTACACACCATCAAACAGCGAGTTGAGCATAATCGCTAATGGGGTATCCGTGCGTGAAAGATACTCTGTTGTTAACACCGAAAGTTCATTCATTCACGTTGTTCCTCATTTGGTTAAAACAGGAATGTAAATATCAATCTCGGTTTCAGGATCCATAACCCCTTTGAAACGAGGGTGTTCGTACCATTCAAAATCAAATTCCATCGTGGGCTCGTATCTAGATTGTGGAAAATAATCTTCATAAATGTAATGATACGTTTTTGATAACGTAGTAGGCAATGGGCCACGATGGGTAAAAACCAGATACTCACCCGCTGGAACTTGAAAATGCACAAAACCTTCTGGTATGGCTTCTACGTGTGAAACGACGTGTCCAGCAATGGCGGTAAATTCTTTGGAGGTTGGATCCTCATCCATTACGCAAATTCCCACCGAGATAGGCGTTTTATGAGGGATTTGCTGTTCTACATCAATCAGTTTTTCCCAGAGTTGTGGAATGGTATTGTTTCCGTAAGTTACGCGTGTAGATAAACCAATCACATCCATTTCGTCTAAGGTCTTCAACACAGGTTCCGTCGGTATGGTATCCGGTAGTTCCATCATCACTCCCAATTAAGCGTTGAATAAAAAGAGGAATAGAAAAGAGCCGTGGTTTAAGAAATAAAAATTTCTTTATTTTCTAAAGCAAAGATACAAAAGAGGGGTTGCAATTGCAACCCCATCTCTATATGGTAGCGTTTTGAGTAATTAGATTTTCATTTCTATAATATTCATTTCGTTACACATTTTCATGATTATCATTATTTTAATCTCGTACCTTCACAGGATCACGGTTTATTCCTAAGGGCCGACTTTGCCAAGGCACCCCATACGAATCGGTAGAATTGCCATCCCGATAAGCCGTAATCCGATAATACTGCAATGAAGTAGGTATGTTCCCCGTAAGTGTCACAGTAGTGGTTCCTGCAGGGACAGTTGGTACCAATCGGGATGGATTGGGTGAATCATACGCTCCGGTGCTGGCATAAATCTTGTACCCATTGATATTCCCTTCTACCGCCCCCCATTCCAAAATCACGTGATCAATAATCGTTGAACCGTGCTGATAGGAATAATTGATATAGATATTCGCCCATGGAGGTGCATTGGGTGGTTGGGGTGGAGTGGGCGGTTGGGTGGTATAACGGATGGCAAAATTTTCACCGGGCCAAGACATTGCATTATCACCGTACTGCGTGAATTGTGTTCCACTTTGCGACCCTTGTATTCCAATGGTAGCAGTGGAACTACTGGTAGAGGTACGTGGTCCGTACTTAAAATCAATATTTCCGTTGTTGTGCAAAACAACTTGATATTTTTCACTCCCATAGT
>JAOADG010000009.1 GCA_026417415.1 bacterium | reverse complement strand
AAACGAACGATATTGGGCTAAACCACGCTTAGATAAAACTAACGTGATCGCCGCTGTTAAGGTCGTCTTCCCGTGATCCACATGACCTATCGTACCGATATTCACATGCGGTTTCGTACGCTCAAATTTCACTTTGGACATAATAAGAACCTCTATTTCTTGTTTATCCGTTGATTTCTTTTAACATTTTTTCTGCAATTGCCTTTGGAATAGCTTCATATCGTTCAAATTGCATGGAAAAAACAGCCCGCCCCTGTGTCATAGAACGTAAGGTAGTTGCATAACCAAACATTTCACTAAGTGGAACAGATGCGGAAATGATTTGTGCGTCTGAGCGAGCGTTAATTCCGTGTATTTGCGCTCTTCTTTGATTCAAATTCCCCATCACATCTCCAAGGTAATCCTCAGGTGTCACTACTTCTAATGACATCAAAGGTTCCATAAGAATTGGTTCCGCTTTTGAAGCAGCTTCTTTAAAAGCCATTGCCCCACAAATTCGGAAAGCCATTTCACTTGAGTCAACTTCATGAAAAGATCCGTCTAATAATGTCACAATAATATCTGTCATCGGATATCCTGCTAAAACTCCCGTTTTCATTGCATCTTGACAACCTGCATTAATGGCTGGAATATATTCTTTAGGAATCACACCACCTACAATTTTTGATTCAAAATGATAGCCCTTACCCGGTGCATTGGGTTCAAGTGCAAGTACTACATGTGCATATTGACCACGTCCACCAGTTTGTTTAACAAATTTATGATTTACTTCTGCACGCTTGGTAATCGTTTCTTGGTAAGCAACCATCGGTTTTCCAACGTTTGCTTCTACATTAAATTCACGTCTCATTCGATCTACGATAATTTCTAAATGCAATTCACCCATTCCTGAGATGGTTGTTTGTCCAGTTTCTTCGTTAAACTTTACTTGAAATGTTGGATCTTCGTCAGATAATTTGCTTAGTGCTTCTGATAATTTATCTTGGTCTGCCTTGGTTTTAGGTTCAATTGCTAGTTGGATTACAGGAACTGGGAACGTCATTTGTTCAAGAATAATTGGATGTTCATCATCACATAACGTATGACCTGTTTTGGTATGTTTTAATCCAACGAATGCACAGATATTCCCAGCAGCAATTTCTTCAATGTCTTCTCGCTTATTCGCAAACATATGTAACAATCGACTCACACGTTCTTTTTTTCCCGTATTTGAATTGTAAACGTACGAACCAGCAAGAAGTTTTCCTGAATATATTCGTACGTAAGTGAGTTTACCTACATAGGGGTCAGTTTGTATTTTGAATGCTAACCCACTAAATGGTTCACTATAATTTGCCATTCTTTCAATTTCTTCTCCCGTAACGGGATGATGGCCACGTACACCATGCAAATCCTCAGGAGAAGGAAGTAAATCAACCACTGCATCTAATAAAGGTTGTACACCTTTGTTTTTGAAACTTGAACCACATAAAACTGGTGTAATACGACAATCAATGGTTGCTTTTCTCAAAGCACTAATTAAATCTGATTTAGGTATTTCTTCTTCGTTTAAGAACTTTTCCATTAATGCATCATCATAATCACTAATGGCTTCAATCATCTTTTCACGCGCAGAATATGCTTGTGATTTTAATGCTTCTGGTATTTCCATCAATTCCCATTGTTTTCCTAAATTGTGTTCATTATATACAATGGACTTCATTCTGATGAGATCAATTTGACCTGTAAATAATTCACCTTGACCCATTGGAATTTGAATGGGAATAGGAACTGCTCCTAAACGCTCTTTTATCATTTCAATCACATGATAAAAATCAGCACCCACTCTATCCATCTTATTCACATAGGCAATTCTTGGAACACCATATTTGTTGGCTTGTCGCCACACCGTTTCTGATTGTGGCTCGACACCACCAACAGCACAAAAAACTGCAATAGCACCATCAAGAACCCGTAACGAACGTTCTACTTCAACTGTAAAATCTACATGCCCGGGTGTATCAATGATGTTAATTCTATGCTCTCTCCAATAACACGTTGTTGCTGCAGACTGAATCGTAATTCCACGTTCTTTTTCTTGTTCCATCCAATCCATTACTGCAGCACCTTCGTGTACTTCACCCATTTTGTGCGTTTTGCCAGTATAATAGAGGATGCGTTCGGTCGTGGTGGTCTTTCCCGCATCAATATGCGCCATAATGCCGATATTTCTTATTTTGGAGAGACGCTCCAATTGACTCATTTTCTACTCTTTTAATTACCTTATAGACAAAAGAAAGACCGCCTTCTTTTTTGAAGAAGACAATCTTCTCAATCATTTTCGTTGGTTAGTAGTTTTTCCTACCAACGGAAATGGGCAAACGCACGATTTGCTTCAGCCATCTTATGCGTATCATCACGCTTCTTGATGGCACTTCCTTCGTTCTTAGAAGCTGCAATGAATTCATTACTTAACCGTTCAGCCATTGTTTTTTCTGAACGATTCCTCGATGCAGCAATTATCCACCGCATAGCGAGTGCTTCTTTTCGATCTGGATTCACTTCAACTGGGACTTGATATGTAGCACCACCTACACGACGAGATTTTACTTCTAATAGCGGACCTACATTTTTGAGGGCTTTCTCAAATATTTCCAGTCCATCTCCCCCTGCTTTCTTATTAAGATGTTCAATAGCGGTATAAAAAATTCTTTCTGCTACCGCCTTTTTACCGCGCTCCATTAGGTTGTTAATAAACTTTGCAACTAAACGGCTTCCATATTTTGGATCCGGTAGTATTTCTCGTTTTTGAATCTTTTTTCTTCGAGGCATATTACTCTATCTTTCAACGTTATTTCTTTTTGGCTGGTGCAGCAGCACTAACTTTTCGTTTTTTCGCACCATATTTAGATCGGCCCTTTTTTCTTTTCTCAACACCATTTGCATCTAACTTACCGCGAATGATATGATATCTAACTCCAGGTAAATCTTTAACACGACCACCTCGTATCATAACAATGCTATGCTCTTGTAAGTTATGTCCTTCACCGGGAATATATGCTGTTACTTCCATTCCATAGGAAAGACGAACACGAGCCACTTTTCTTAATGCCGAGTTTGGCTTTTTTGGTGTTGTAGTATATACACGAGTACATACACCGCGTTTTTGCGGACAACTTTTCAATGCAGGTGCAGTTGTTTTTTTAGTGATGCGTTCTCTTCCCAACCGCACCAGTTGGTTTATTGTCGGCACTATTCCTCCAAAGTCAAAGTTGTCAAATATAATACTTTACTGAACACTTAGTCAATACCTATTTGTTTTGCTCTTCTGGTTCAGATTCTGTAAAAGCAGATTGCAAACCGTCTGGTTCTAATTCACTTTCCACTTCATCGCTTTCAAGAATCTGCAAAGGTTCTGCAGAACTTGTAACCTTTAAGTTTCTAAATTTTGCCATTCCAGTTCCGGCTGGAATAATATGACCCATAATGATATTCTCTTTGAGGCCAATTAAATTGTCTTTCTTTCTTTCTACTGCGGCATCCGTTAAAACTCTGGTTGTCTCTTGGAATGAAGCTGCAGATAAGAAAGAATCAGTAGTCAATGCTGCTTGAGTGATCCCTAACAACACTGGATCGTAAGTAGCCGGTTTTGGTTCGCGGGTAACTGGCGGAGTTAACTTATCTTTTCTAAGACGTCTTGAAATTAAACGAATTTCCCGTTTGGTGACCAATTGACCTACCTGATAATCGGTATCATTGGGCTCAACGATAAATAACTTATCTTCAAATTGGCGATTGACTCTCAACAATTTTTGACGAGAAACCACTTCGTTTTCTAATAACTCTGTATCGCCCGGATCATTCACTCTAACCTTTTGCATCATCTGTCTAACAATAATTTCGACGTGCTTCGGATTAATTTTAACCCCTTGATCAGCATATACAGCAAGAATTTCTGAGACCAAAAATTCTCTTGCTACTTCGTAACCGTTTACACGTAAAATATCTCCCGGTGCTCTTGGTCCTTCAGTAAGTGGATCGCCCGCTCGAACAATGTCTCCTTCAAAAACTAACATATCTTTCGTTGAAGGTATCACATATCTTTTTTCTTCGTTCCCTTTTAGTGAACGAATAATAATTTCTCGATTTCCTTTTCGAATTAAACCAAAACTAACAATACCATCAATCTCTGAAATGTATGCAGGATCACGTGGGCGTCTTGCTTCAAATAATTCTTGGACCCTCGGTAAACCGCCCGTAATATCTTTTGCTTTTACTCCTTCTCGTGCCAATCGTGCAAGTTCAGTACCGGCTTCAACATATTCACCTTCATTACGAACCAAACGTGCAGAAACTGGTAAAACATATTGAACTATTGCAGTAGAAGGATCATCTTTTTTTGCAAGAATGACTATTTGAGGAGATAACTTCTTGTCTTTTGGTTCTATAACAATGATGCTGGTTTTATTTGTCGCTTCTTCTTTGATTTCACGATAAGTGATGTCTAATTTCATATCAACAAAATGAACATATCCATCAACTGTCGTGAGAATTGGTTTAGAATATGGGTCCCAAGTAAACAATACAGTATTTTGTTCTACCCATTGCCCATCTTCAACCAGTAATTCAGCACCATATGGAACATTATACTTTGATACTACTCGATTATTCTCATCAACCAAAATAATCATTCCACTTCTTCTAATTACTATGGCTTTACCAGTACTTTTTTGTTTTACGAACTGTAGATTAGCATCAAAGTTTACGAAGGCAGAACTTTTTGCACGAACTTCATTTTGCGCAGATTGTCTTGCTACTGTACCACCCGTGTGAAAAGTTCGTAAGGTTAATTGTGTACCCGGTTCACCAATGGATTGTGCTGCAATCACTCCGACTGCTTCACCAACATCCACCAAACGTCCGGTAGTAAGATTCGTGCCATAACACAAACGACAGACACCTTGTTCAGCATCACAGGTGAGTACACTTCGAATCATTACCTTTTCAACACCACTTTGTGCTATTTTTTGTGCGTCATCTTTAGTGATCAACGTTTTTGCAGGAACGATTACTTCGTGTGTCTCTGGATTTAAGACATCCGCTAATAGGACTCGACCAATAATTTTATCAAAAAGTTGAGATGAAACTTCTTGTCCTTCTTCAAGTACATTTACTGAAATTCCAAAACCTGTGCCACAATCTTCTTCTCGAACAATCACATCTTGAGCAACGTCCACTAATCTTCTGGTTAAATACCCTGCATCAGCAGTTTTTAAAGCAGTATCAGCTAAACCTTTTCTAGCACCGTGAGTAGAAATAAAATATTCTAAAACAGTTAATCCTTCACGGAAATTAGAAATAATTGGGTTTTCAATAATCTCGCCTTTTCCACCAGTAACAGTTTTCATGGGTTTTTGCATTAATCCGCGCATCCCAGCCAACTGCCGAATTTGATCACGTGAACCACGCGCACCAGAATGAGCCATCATATAAATAGGATTGAATCCTTGATCACTAATCGCAATTTGATCCATCATTTTTCTTGCGACTTCATTGGTTGCTTGTGTCCATGTATCAATAATGTTGTTGTACCTTTCGTTATCACCAATTAGCCCTTCTTCATATGTGTTCGTAATGGTAGCAACCTCTTCTAACGCTTGTTTAATGATCATGTCTTTTTCTGGTGGAACTTCAATATCCCAAATGGATATGGATAAGCCACCTTTCGTTGAATAATAAAAACCTAATTCTTTAAGTCGATCTAAGAATAAAGATGTTTCTAACGTTCCAACACGGTCGTAACATTCTTGAATAATATCTTGGATCTCTGTTTTTGTAAGTAGTGAATTAAAGAATTTCTCATTCCGTATTTTTTCAGGTAAAATTTGATTAAAGATGACTCTTCCGACTGTTGTATCAAGGTATTCCTTGCCGCGACGTACATAAATTTGAGCATTCAAATGAACAATATGATTGTTGTATGCTACTAATACGTCATCTTCATTTGCAAAAAACTTTCCTTCACCTAATACATTTGATCTCTTTTTAGTTAAGTAATAACACCCTAAGATCATATCTTGTGAAGGAACTGTAATTGGTCTTCCATTTGCTGGGTGTAATAAGTTTCCAGATGCCAACATTAAAAACTTTGCTTCTAATTGTGCTTCAAAACTTAGAGGAACATGGACTGCCATCTGGTCACCGTCAAAGTCAGCATTGAATGCAGTACATACCAAAGGATGTAACCGAATTGCTTTTCCCTCGATAAGAACCGGTTGAAATGCTTGGATACCTAAACGATGCAATGTTGGTGCACGATTAAGAAGTACAGGGTGGTCTTGAATAATTTCTTCTAAAATAGCCCAAACTGCATCTTCTCTACGTTGAACCATACGTTTGGCTGTTTTTACTGTTTTAACATACTCTCTTTCGATTAGTTTTCGAATTACAAAAGGAGTAAACAATTCGATCGCCATCTCTTTAGGTAATCCACATTGATGCATTTTTAAATCGGGGCCCACAACAATAACTGAGCGACCTGAATAATCTACCCTTTTCCCTAAAAGATTTTGTCTAAAACGCCCCGATTTTCCTCTTAAATTATCCGAAAGTGATTTGAGTGGACGATTGCTATCACCACGTACTTCAGTATTTCTCTTGCTATTATCAAATAAACTATCTACTGCTTCTTGAAGCATTCGTTTTTCATTACGCAAGATTACATCAGGTGCTTTAATACTTAATAATTTTTTCAGCCGATTGTTTCGAATAATAACTCTACGATATAAGTCATTTAAATCAGATGTTGCAAAGCGGCCACCATCTAATGGGACTAATGGCCTTAAATCAGGAGGGATAACAGGAATTCTTTCCAAAACCATCCATTCAGGATGATTTTTTCCAATCTCCACATTTCGACGAAAAGCATCTATGACTTTTAATCTTTTGATGGCTTCATTACGTTTTTGAACATTCGTTTCTGCTTTGATAAATGCTCTTAGATTTTGTGATTCAGCTTGTAGATTTACTCTGGAGAGTAAAATTTTTATCGCTTGCGCACCAGTAGCAGCAATAAATTTATCTGGATTGGTATCATCTAAATTGTAGTTTTCATCACCTAATTCATCTAAAACTTGATAATAACGATTTTCGTTGATTAATTCTCTTTCACGTAATTGCGATTTCCCACTTTGAATAACAATGTATTGTTCATAATAGATGACTTTCTCTAAATCTCTAACCGTCATTCCAAGTAAGTTTCCGATCTTGGAAGGACCTGACTTGAAAAACCATATGTGAACTACAGGAACTGCTAATTCAATATGTCCGCACCATTTTCTTCTAACATCTTTTCTTGTAACCAACACACCACAGCGATCGCATACGATATTGTTGTATCGAATGCCGCGATATTTACCACAAGAGCATTCCCAATCTTTGGTTGGGCCAAAAATCTTTTCTGAAAACAATCCATCTCGTTCAGGTTTGTACGAACGATAGTTGATCGTTTCAGGTTTGGTAACTTCACCATGGGATTTTTCTAAAATTGACTTGGGTGAAGCTATAGAAATGTAAATGCTATTGAAGTCCAATGGTGAAGCTTCAACTTTTGTAGATTTTTGTTTCTTCTCTGTTGATATATTGCTATCGGGAATTTTAGAAAAAGGAAACAGTTCATTAGTCATTGCTTAATTCCACCTCTAAACAGAGACCGTTTAATTCATTGACTAAAACCTCAAACGATTCTGGAATACCGGGACGTGGTGATTCAGTTCCTTTTACAATGGATTCGTACATCTTCGATCTTCCAGTTACATCGTCCGATTTGACGGTCATGATTTCTTGTAAAACATGCGCAGCACCATAGGCCTCTAAAGCCCATACTTCCATTTCTCCAAAACGTTGTCCACCAAACTGTGCCTTCCCACCTAACGGTTGTTGTGTAATTAAACTATAAGGACCGATTGAACGCGCATGAATTTTATCATCAACAAGATGCGATAGTTTCATCATATAGATGTAACCAACCATAACTTTTTGATCAAATGGTAAACCACTTTGGCCATCATACAGCGTTACTTTTGAAGTAGTTCGACCAAAAGTATCTTGCATTAATTTTTCAATATCTTCAATGGTCGCGCCATCAAATACTGGCGATTTAAATTGGGTCTTCGTTTCATAACCAACCCATCCAAGCGCTGTTTCAAAAATTTGTCCCAGATTCATTCTTGAAGGCACACCTAAAGGATTTAAAATGATATCTATTGGCGTTCCATCTTCTAAAAATGGCATATCTTCAATGGGAACAATTTTACCCACTACACCTTTGTTTCCATGGCGGCCTGCCATTTTATCACCGACACTAATTTTTCTTCTTTGTGCAATACGCACTTTTGCGAGTTGCAACACACCCGTTGGTAACTCTTCGCCTAATTTGATGCGGTGCATTTCGTGCTTGGCTTCGATATCAATTGCTTGAACATCTTCACGATAATCGGAAATGATTTCTTGGATCTTTGAAAATAAATCATCATCGTCACACCAAGGAAAATCAATATCCAATTCATCTATATTAATCGTATCTAAAGTGTTTTTTGAAAATTTGGTATTTGGTCGTACAGCATAATCACCAGATAAAGATCGAATCCCTTTATTTAAAACAACACCATTTAACAATGAGAGAAGTTTATCTTCAGCAGATCTTTTCAACAAACTTAATTCTCGATTTTTTCTTTCTTCTATTTCATCTAGTTTATGTTTGTCTTCTCGTTTTGCTGATGCGTCTTTCTTCTTCTTGGAAAAAAGATCAGAACCTATCACCACTCCATATAATCCCGCTTCTGCTTTTAAACTCGCATCTTTTACATCACCTGCTTTATCGCCGAAGATAGCTTTTAACAACTTGTCTTCAGGTGTTAAATCCATTTCACCTTTTGGAGTAACTTTACCAATTAGAATATCATTGGGAAAAACTTGAGCACCGACTCGAATAATTCCATTTTCATCTAAATCTTTCGTGGCTTCTTCTGATACATTTGGTATTTCACTGGTAAGTTCTTCTTGACCTCTTTTGGTTTCTCTTACAGACAATTCTTTTTCTATAATATGGACAGATGTAAACGTATCATCTTGCAATAAGCGTTCTGAAATAATAATTGAATCTTCAAAATTGAAACCATTCCAAGGCATGAATGCACAAAGAATATTTCTCCCTAAAGCCAATTCACCATAATCGGTTGCAGGTCCATCAGCTAATAAATCTCCTTTTTTCACCACTTGACCAACTTTTACTCTTGGCTTTTGGTTAATACAAGTATCTTGATTGGTTCTTCTAAATTTCTTCAACGGATAGTACTCTTGTCTTTTAACTATGGATCGTTTGTGCTTTACAGAAGTTTCAATCGTAATTCCATTTGCATCAACTTCAATCACAACACCGTCGTGTTTAGAAAGTACTAATGATCTACTATCCTTAGCTGCTCTCTCCTCCATCCCAGTTCCAACAATAGGTGCTTCCGGTATCAATAAGGGAACGGCTTGTCTCTGCATATTTGAACCCATTAATGCACGATTAGCATCGTCGTGCTCTAAGAATGGGATTAATGCTGCAGCAATAGAAAGCATTTGGTGAGGAGCAACATCCATATATTGAACATCTGTTGGTTTCACTACAGGAAAATCACCTCGGAATCTTGCTTGTACGCGATCAACGGCTATTCTACCATTCTTATCAATAGGAGTATTTGCTTGTGCAATGAGGTATTTATCTTCTTCATCTGCACTCAAATAAACGACTTCATCCGTGACTACTCCATCAACCACTTTTCTATAGGGTGTTTCTATAAATCCTAAATCATTTATTCGAGCATAGGTACAAAGAGAAGAAATTAATCCGATATTTGGACCTTCTGGTGTTTCAATTGGACATAATCTCCCATAATGTGAATAATGCACATCGCGTACTTCAAAGCCTGCTCTTTCTCTAGTTAATCCACCGGGACCAAGTGCTGATAATCTTCTTTTATGAGTTAATTCTGTCAATGGATTAACTTGATCCATAAATTGACTTAATTGATTGGTCCCAAAAAAAGTATTAATAACTGATGACACAGTTCGAACGTTGACCAAATCCTGAGGTCGCATTTTTTCGCTATCACGGATATTCATTCTTTCTTTGACCGTTCTAGCCATCCGTGACAAAGCTACAACAAATTGATTGGATAATTGTTCACCTACTGTTCGAACTCTACGATTTCCTAAATGATCAATATCATCAGTATTTTCACGTCCAAGCCGTAACTGTAGTACGCGTTTTATTATGGACACAATGTCTTCATTAGTTAAAACAGTTTTTGTCAGTGGTATATTCAATTCTAATTGACGATTCAAACGATAACGCCCAACAGTTCCGAGATCGTACCGTTTCTCATCAAAGAAAAAACGATGCAAATTCTTTTCAGCTGCCGTTTCGTCTTGTGGTTCGCTACCTCGCAATTCACGATAAATGATTTCTAAAGCACTTCTTCGATCAGTAGAACGATCACGCTTAAGTGTATTTTGAACAATTTCAAGTGCTAAATTTCTAACATTGTTTCTTGCAGATTTAAAAATTGGAATTTTTTTAATTTTGTTGGTTAGACATTTTTCTAAAAGCTCGTTGGTAACAGTATCACCTTCTCGTGCTAAAAGTTCACCTGTTTCGGTATTGACTATATCAGAAGCGACAATATGACTTACTGTTCGTTTGTGTTCTTTCAGATATTCAATTTCTCTTTCAACATATAAATCTTCAACCAACTCAAATATGTTCAAAATGTCTATTTTTCTTTCATAACCTAAGGCGCGGAGTAGTGTAGTAACTGGAAACTTCTTTCTTTTATCTATATAAGCATACAGCGAATCGTTTATATCTGTAGCAAACTCAATCCAAGAACCTCGAAATGGAATAATGCGTCCAGAATAAATAATCGTTCCATTCGGATGTAAAGATTCACTAAAACTAACTCCAGGGCTTCGGTGCAGTTGATTTACAACTACTCGCTCAGCACCATTAATGATAAAAGTTCCTGATTCCGTCATAAGTGGAATGGCCCCTAAAAAGACAGATTCTTCCACTGTCTCACCGGGACCACCAGTTGCTTCATCTTGAGTAGTTAATCTCAATTTAACTTTTAACGTTGATGAATATGTTGCTCCTCTTTCTTTACATTCATCAATAGTAAATTTGGGTGGTTCAACTGTATAAGAAACATATTCTAAAATTGCTTCACCGCGATTGTCTTCAATGGGAAATATGGAGCGAAAAATCTTTTCCAAGCCCATTGGTTTTCTATTTGCAATGGGCACATCCGCTTGCAAGAACTCACGATAACTCTTTAATTGAGTTTCTAATAGATCCGGCAATTCAAGAACTTGTGGAATTTTAGAAAAAGAATGTCTTCGTTCGTACGTGAACTTTTTCAAAATGCCTCCATTTGAAAATCCATACTGAGACACGATACCGGAACCAGCGAACCGATTCCGGATTTTAACGATTTAATACTTTGTAAGATTAAAATCTATAGACCTGTTTACTTAATTTCGACTTTTGCTCCAGCTTCTTCAAACTTTGCTTTAATTTGCATTGCTTCTTCTTTTGATATACCTAGTTTAACTGGTTTGGGAGCGCTATCAACTAGATCTTTAGCTTCTTTTAATCCCAAGTTTGTCACAGCACGAAGTTCTTTAATCACATTGATTTTCTTCTCACCTGCACTGACTAAAATAACATCAAATTCAGTTTTTTCTTCAGCAGGAGCTGCGGCTTCTGCGGTAGGTGCACCGGAAGTAGTAGGCATTGCTGCCATAGCCATCATAGGTGCTGCAGCAGTAACACCAAACTTTTCTTCAAGTGCTTTCTTTAATTCCACCAATTCTAAAACAGTTAACGTTTCAATGGACGATACAATAGATTGAATTTTTTCCACCTTAATTTCTCCTTTCAGACACAATTATTTATGAATTTTTTTTAGAAACCGATTCAAGTACAGCTGGAACGCCGCGTAAAATTTCTTGTAACACCCCAACGAATTGACTAATAGGAGCTTCAAGTAATCCTATGATTTGAGCAATCAGTTGTTCTCGCGAAGGTAGATCCTTTAATTTTTCAGTTTCTTCTGCATTAAAGATCTGTTTATCAAAAAATGTAGCTCGCAATGCAGGTTTATCATTGTTTTTTTGGGAATAGTTGATAACCGCTTTAATGGGAGCAACAGCATCTTTTTCGCTAAAAATGAAAATCGTTTGTCCCTTTAGATAGGGCGAGATTTGCGGATAATCTTTTAATGCCAATTTCGCAAGTGTATTTTTTGCAACAACTACTTGAACATTTTCTTTTCGACAAGCTTTTCTAAACTCACTTACATCTGCAACAGACATTTTATTGTAGTCCGCCATTACTATAGTAACTGAATTTGAAAATGCTTCTGATAATTTTTGCACAATTTCACGTTTTGATTGATTTGGATGTGGACTCGGTTTCTGCATTCTAAAAAACTCCTTTACACATTATCCAAGCGTTGCCGCAGATTTACTAACGGTGATCCCTGCTCCCATTGTAGAAGTTAAAGTAATTTTTTTGATGTATGCTCCTTTTGCAGTGGAAGGTCGTAATCTCAAAACTGCTTTCAATGCAGCATCTATATTTTGATATAACGCTTCTTCGCTAAAACTTGCTTTTCCACAAGCCATGTGGACAATTCCAGCTTTATCTACACGAAATTCTACTTTTCCTGCTTTTGCCTCTTGAACTGCTCTTGCAACATCATTCGTAACAGTACCTGTCTTTGGATTAGGCATTAGACCACGTGGCCCTAAAATTTTTCCCAATTTACCAACTTCAACCATAGTATCGGGAGTCGCTATAATTGTCTCTACATCGGTCCAACCTGATTTTATTTTTTCGATATATTCTTCAAAACCAACGTAATCGGCACCCGCAGCTGTAGCTTCGGCTTGTTTGGGTCCTTTTGTAAGCACTAATACACGTACGGTTTTTCCTAAACCATTTGGAAGCAGAACTGTTCCTCTTACCATTTGATCTGCTTTTCTTGGATCGACACCTAAATTGATTGCTAATTCAATGGTTTCATCAAATTTTGCAGTAGCATTTTCTTTAACCAATTTGATTGCTTCTTTTAAATCGTATTCTTTGTTTTTTATAATTCTACTTACAATCTCTTGATAACGTTTATTTTTCATTCATCCTCCTGTGCGGTTCTAATGGATATTATCCTCCCGCTTTGTTTATCCTTCTATACTAACTCCCATAGAACGTGCAGTTCCCTCAACAATACGCATTGCTGCTTCAATTGTTTCGCAATTTAAATCAGGAAGTTTCTGTTCAGCTATTTGTCTCACTTGTTCACGTTTCAACACACCAACTTTTGTACGATTAGGGGTTCCACTTCCTTTTTCAATACCCACCGCTTTTTTAATTAAGTAACTTACAGGGGGAACTTTAGTAATAAAGGTAAACGACTTGTCAGAATAAATAGTGATTACTACAGGAGTTACTTGTCCCAATTTATCTTGCGTTCTTGCATTAAATTGCTTACAAAACTCCATCAAATTAACGCCTTTGGGACCTAAAGCGGTACCTACTGGTGGTGCAGGCGTTGCTTGCCCTGCAGTCAATTGTAACCGTACATATCCTACTATTTTTTTCGCCATTGTTTAACTCTCTAATTCAATTATTGTTTTCGCTAAATTCATTGGTCACTTGTAAAAAATCCACCTCTACCGGTGTTGGTCTTCCAAATACCATTACCATTACCTTTAATTTGTGCCTTTCTGGATTAACTTCTTTCACAGTACCAATGAATTCTTTGAAGGGTCCATCAATTATTTTGACTTGTTCATCAACTTCAAAAGGAATTTCTAAGATAGCTTTTCCTTTTCTTTCATCTAATTTTCCTAATATTCTCTCAACATCTCTTTTCGATAATGGGGTTGGTTCGCCACCTGTTCCAAGTATCATCATCGTATTTGGAGCATCGCGAATCAACATTTGCATCCCTTTAGAATAATTCATTTCTATAAAAATGTAACCTGGATATAAAAGACGCTTTTTGGTCTTCTTTTTCCCAGCTTTCATTTCTACTACTTCTTCAGTAGGGATTAGTATTTGTCCAAGATCGTCTTGTAAACCCAATCTTTTCGCTTCTGTTTCAATGTAATGCTTTACTTTTTCTTCATACTTTGTAAAAACATGAAGCGAATAAAATCTTTTTTCAGCTTTCTCAGTCACTTAATCACGCCTTTACAAAATTAACTTTGCAATATTGGATAATAGTTGATCTGCACCGAACAAAAAGACCGCTAAGATAAGTGACATAATAATTACAATCCAAGTGGTTGAACGTGCTTCAATCCAAGTTGGCCAAGAAACTTTTTCCATCTCTTGTCTCACTTCCATTAAATAATTTTGTATTTTTTCTTTTATCTTCACCTTCAACCTCTTTTTATGCAGGCCAGGAGGGACTCGAACCCCCAACCCCCGGTTTTGGAGACCGGTGCTCTAGCCAATTGAGCTACTAGCCTTATTCGAAATCCCTCGTAAAATGGTTTATTCAAGAATTTTAGTAACGACACCAGCACCAACAGTGCGACCACCTTCACGGATAGCAAACTTCAACTTCTCTTCCATTGCTATCGGTGTTATCAATTCCACCGTTACACGAACATTATCACCCGGCAAAACCATC
>JAOADG010000008.1 GCA_026417415.1 bacterium | reverse complement strand
GATGGTTTTGCCGGGTGATAATGTTCGTGTAACGGTGGAATTGATAACACCGATAGCAATGGAAGAGAAGTTGAAGTTTGCTATCCGTGAAGGTGGTCGCACTGTTGGTGCTGGTGTCGTTACTAAAATTCTTGAATAAACGGATTTAGAAGTTCTTTGTAAGAGATCAATATGGCAAATACAATTCGCATTCGACTGAAAGCTTACGATCATAATCTGATAGATAAAAGTGCGGAAAAAATTGTTAAAACCGCAAAAGCAACAGGTGCTGATATTGCTGGACCCATTTTACTCCCAACTAAAAGAAGAGTGGTTACAGTCAATCGGTCACCGCATACAGATAAAAAATCAAGGGAACAGTTCGAAACACGTATTCATAAACGATTGTTAGATATTCGGATTCGCGAGGCAGCTTCTAGAACGATGGAAGCATTGATGAAATTGGAGTTGCCAGCCGGAGTGGATATTGAAATTAAGCAATTATAACAGAGAGCGATTGACAATGTCTGGGTTATTAGGCAAAAAACTTGGAATGGTAAATTATTTCACCGAAAAAGGTCAGTCCGTTGCAGGTACTGTGATTGAGGCTGGGCCTTGTGTAGTAACAGATGTAAAAACGATAGAAAAACACGGTTATACTGCTGTCCAACTTGGGTTCATCGAAGTTGATGAAAAGAAAAAGAAGTTGAAAAAACCTCTTATGGGAATGTTTGAGAAAATTGGAGTGAAACCTAGACGCTATTTGCGAGAGTTTCGTGAATTCAAAGAATCATTGAAAGTTGGAGATGTGGTAAACGTTGGAATGTTTAGAGTCGGTGAAAAATTAAAAGTTACTGGAATTTCAAAAGGGCGTGGATTTGCTGGCGTTGTGAAAAGGCACGGCTTTGGGAGACCTAATCAATCCCATGGAACCCATGAAATTTTTCGTGGAACGGGTGCGGTTAGTGCACATACTTATCCTGCACGAGTCTTTCCCGGTAAGCGATTTCCTGGACGAATGGGAAATGAAAGAGTTTCAGTAATTAATTTGGATGTATTAGCAGTTGATGTGAAAAAAAATTTAATTGTGGTCAAAGGAGCTGTTCCTGGTGCTACTGGTTCGATTGTAGAATTGAGAAGAATGGAGAAACAACAATGAAAATACCTGTAATGTCACGTGCGGGGACTCCATTAGGTCGCGAAATAGAGTTGCCAGATAGCATTTTTGCCATAGAACCTCACGAGCACGTTTTATGGTTAGCAGCAAAAGTGTATCAAAGTAATTTACGACAAGGTACGCATGCACATAAAAATCGTGCTTTGGTGAGTGGTGGTGGGAAAAAGCCCTTTCGACAAAAAGGCACAGGTCGCGCAAGACAAGGAACCATACGAGCACCACAAATGCGAGGGGGTGGACGAGTATTTGGTCCAGTACCTCACAGTTATCGTTTAAGATTACCGCTAAAGGTTAAACGATTAGCCAAAGTTAGTGCTCTAAGCGCAAAAGTAAAACTTGACTCATTATTTGTAGTTGAAGATTTCACTTTAGAGCAAGTTAAAACAAAAGAGATAGCTACTTTCTTCAATGCACTATTAGCATCAAAGAATACTAATGGAAAAAGTATTTTGTTATTAACTTCAAAATACGAACCTAACTTATTGCGTGCTGTGAGGAATATCCCTTTTGCACGTATTAAAGAAGCGACCATAGCCAATGCTTATGATATACTAAGAAGTCGGTATCTGGTGTTACAAGAGAGTGCGATACCAAAACTTACGGAGGTGCTGAAACGTGATTGATTTAGCGATTCTTAAGAGACCTCTGATTACAGAAAAAATGAGCAAACTTGCTGAGTTGCATGAGTATGCTTTTGAAGTGGATAAAAAAGCCAACAAATTGCAAATTAAAAGAGCAATTGAAAAAAAATTTGATGTGAATGTAGTTTCAGTACGCACAATTATTGTACGTGGAAAAATGAGACGATATGGTAGGTTTGTTGGTAAACGGCCAGATTGGAAAAAAGCAATTGTGACTCTACAGAAGGGACAAACGATAGCACTATTTGAACACGCATCGTGATGGTTAACCCGATAAACAAGATTAAGTATGGGTTAGAAAAATGGCATTAAAGAAATACAATCCTTACACACCTACGAGACGTTTCACACAAACGATGGATTTTAGTGAACTTACTCGTAGTGAACCAGAAAAAAGTTTGTTACTACCTAAAAAAAGCAGTGGGGGAAGGAACAATTTAGGTAGGATGACTGTTCGTCGACGCGGTGGTGGTGTGAAGCGGATGATTCGGGTTGTTGATTTCAAACGGGATAAAATTGGTATTCCTGCTAAGGTTGCACATATCGAGTATGATCCAAATCGTTCTGCAAGATTAGCATTACTACACTATGCGGATGGTGAAAAAAGATACATTGTTGCGACTGTTGGGATGAAACAGGGTGATGTGGTCATGAATGGTCCAGATGCAGAAATAAAAAATGGTAATTGTTTACCCATCTCAATGATTCCGTTGGGAACTGAAATAAGCATGGTAGAATTTCAACCAGGGCGAGGTGCACAAATCGCAAGAAGTGCAGGTGCCGTAGTCCGACTTATGGCTAAAGATGAGAAGTATGCACAAATAAAAATGCCATCTGGAGAAATCCGAAAAGTTAATCTCAAATGTACAGCGGTAATCGGACAAGTTGGAAATATCGATCATGAAAACCAAAGTTTTGGGAAAGCAGGAAAATCCAGATGGTTGGGAAGACGTCCAAAGGTTCGTGGTGTAGCAATGAATCCAATTGATCACCCTATGGGTGGCGGAGAAGGAAAATCATCAGGCGGTAGGCATCCTTGTACTCCTTGGGGGAAACCAACCAAAGGGTACAAGACGCGACGAAATAAACGAACCGAAAAGTGGATAATTAAACATCGTTCGACGAAGAATTAGAATGGGGAGTGTTTATTAATGGCACGTTCGATTAAAAAAGGTCCTTACATTGATGTAAAATTAGAGAAGAAGATAGAAACCCTAAATAAAGAACGTAAAAAAGTCGTGATTAAAACTTGGGCAAGGCGTTCTGTGATAGCACCAAGTTTTGTAGGTCATACCTTAGCAGTACATAATGGGAAAAAATTTCTACCGGTATTTATCACCGAAAATATGGTTGGTCATAAATTAGGAGAATTTGCCCCAACAAGAACTTATAAGGGGCATAGTGGTCATAGAAAAACTGAGAAGGCAGCAAAAGCCAAATAAAGCGAATAGGTTGAACCAATGGAAGCAAAATGTATTGCACGTTATATCAGAACATCACCTCAAAAAATGCGGTTATTAGCTGATTTAGTACGTGGTAAAACAGTTGGTGATGCAATAGATTTACTTAAATTTTCAAGAAAACCAATTGCATTACCTTTGGAAAAAGCACTTAAAAGTGCATTGTCAAATTTAATGAATCGTGAAGATGCGCATGGTGTTGATGCAGATACTGTTTTAATAAAAGAAATCAACATACAAGATGGACCACGTTTAAAAAGATGGATGCCTAGAGCATTAGGACGTGCAACGCCGATATTAAAAAGAAGTTGTCATCTATTTATCACCGTAGCGGAAGATCCGGAGAGAACAGCAAAGCGTTTAGCAGAACTAGAACAAAAAAGAGCAAAAAGAGTAGCAAAAAGTAAGAAAAAACAAGAAAACCCCACAAAAGAGGCATCTGAATAAGGAGGAAAAGTAGTGGGACAAAAGACCAATCCAATCGGATTAAGAATAGGGATCAATCGGACTTGGAATTCCAATTGGTTTGATGAAAGAGATTTTGCAGAAAAACTTGCAGAGGATAATACCATTCGAAACTATCTGAAAAAACGGCTTGCAAATGCAAGTATTTCCAAAATTGAAATTGAGCGAAAAGGTAAACAGATGGTTCGCATCAATTTACATACTGCAAGACCAGGGGTTGTTATTGGTAAAAAGGGTCAACAAGTTGATCAAATCAAAGAAGAGTTAGCAAAGCTCACAAATAAAAATGTTTCATTAGATATCACTGAAGTGCGTCGTCCTGAAATAGAAGCACAGTTGGTAGCTGATAGTATCGCAAATCAATTGACGGGGAAAGTTAGTTTCCGACGTGCAATGAAAAAAGCCATTCAATCTGCACGTAGATTAGGTGCTGAAGGAATTAAAATCACTTGTTCAGGTCGTTTAGGCGGTGCGGAAATGGCGCGATCTGAATACTATAAAGACGGTAAAATTCCATTACACACCTTACGTTCAATCATTGATTTTGCCAGAGCAACTGCAGTGACTGCTTATGGTACAATAGGCGTAAAAGTTTGGATTTGTAAAGGAGATGTGCTTGGGAAATGGAGCCCAACACAAATGCAACAATAACAGGATGAGATACACAAATGTTAGCACCTAAAAGGATAAAATATCGAAAACAGCAACGCGGTCGGATGAAAGGATTAGCCTATCGCGGTTCAGATGTTTCTTTTGGTCAGTTTGGGTTAAAAGCTTTAGAACCCGGTTGGATTACTGCCAGACAAATAGAGGCCTCACGAAAAGCAATTTCACGACATGTGAAACGAGGTGGTAAAATTTGGATACGAATTTTTCCTGATAAACCTGTTACAGCTAAACCTGCAGAAACAAGAATGGGAAAGGGGAAAGGTTCACCTGAATTCTGGGTGGCAGTAGTGAAACCTGGGCGTGTACTTTTTGAAATTGAAGGAGTCGAACCTGAGATGGCTAAAAGAGCTTTGTGGTTGGCTTCTCAAAAACTACCTATTCAATGCAAAGTTGTGGAACGTGAGGAGGTATAATGAAACTTCGCGATTTAACCGAAATGACGATACCGCAACTAAAAGAAAAACTTGCAGAATTACAAAGTGATTATGCAGAACTTCGTTTTCAAAGAGTATCGCAACCCTTGGATAATCCATTACGTCTGAGAGTATTAAGACGCGATATTGCAAGAGCAAAAACATTATTAAAAGAATATGAAATGGGAAAAAGAAAAGCCCCGGGTCAATAGTTAAAAATAGCAATAAGGTGTTCAAATGCAAGTAGTAAGAGGCCATAGAAAAGTTAGAATTGGTCGAGTTGTATCCAACAAAATGCAAAAAACCATCACTGTAGCTGTTGAGCGTAAAGTACCCCATCCGTTGTATGGTAAGTATATACGGCGGACATCGAAAATTTATGCTCATGATGAAAAAAATATCGCAGGGATCGGAGATCTTGTGAAAGTGATGGAAACACGTCCATTATCTAAATTAAAACGTTGGCGTTTACTTGAAATTATTGAAAAAGCAAAATAAAAGATTGGAATTACTAAAATGATACGGGAACAGACACAATTAACAGTTGCTGACAATACAGGTGCAAAAGTTGTAGAATGTTTTCGAATTTATGGTGGCAGTTGGCGCCGTTCTGCAACGATTGGTGATATCATTATGGTCAGTGTCAAAAGCGCTATTCCTGGTGGACAAGTGAAAAAGGGGCAAAAGACCAAAGCAGTGATTGTTCGAACACATAAGGAAATACGTAGAAAAGATGGTTCATATATTCGTTTTGATGATAATGCTTGTGTACTTTTAGACGATAAGTTGGAGCCTCGTGGTTCAAGAATTTTTGGTCCAGTTGCTAGGGAATTGCGCGATAAACAACAAATGAAAATTATTTCATTAGCCCCAGAGGTTTTGTAGGAGGATTGAAAATGCATGTAAGGAAAAACGATATGGTATTGGTGATTGCAGGAAATGATGCGGGGAAAAGGGGGCGAGTTTTAAAAGTTTTTCCTAAGAAAGGAACTGTCATAGTAGAAGGTGTACGTTTTATTAAACGACATACAAAACCCAATCAAAAATTACCAAATGGTGGAATCATTGAAAGAGAAGCACCCATTTCCATTTCAAACGTGATGGTGATTGATCCACAAACCAATCAACCTACTCGAGTTGGACATAGAAGAATTGAAGAAAATGGTAAAAAACGATCGGTTAGAGTAAGTAAGAAATCAGGTTCATCGTTTTAATCACGTTGTTATTCTGGTAAACTACTATGGAACAACGTAGGAGAATGTAAAAGGTGGCAAAACAAGAAAAGACAAAAAAAGGTACTAAATCTGGAAGTAGTAAAAGTGCAGCACCCCAAAAGCAACCCAAAGCTGCAGCACCTAAAGGAAAAAGCGTAGCAAAAACAGGAGTTGCAGCAACTGCACCAGCTGCAGGTGGACACTTAAAAGTTGATAGTTCATATAAACCACGACTCCAGTTGTATTATCAAGAAAAAGTTCTTCCTACTTTAAAAGAAAAGTTGAAATTATCAAATCCAATGGAAGTACCCAAATTACACAAAGTAGTGATCAATGTAGGAGTTGGTAGATCGCATGATGATACAAAGTATATTGATAGCGTCGTTGGTGAAGTTGCATCAATCACAGGTTTGAAACCAGTCATTACAAAAGCGAAAAAATCAATTTCCAATTTTAAACTTCGTGAGGGAATGCCAGTAGGTGTGAAAGTTACATTGAGAAGAGCAGTAATGTGGGAATTTGTTGATAAACTATTTCATTTGGCTATTCCGAGAATTCGTGATTTTCGTGGTGTGTCGGATAAAGCTTTTGATGGACGTGGAAATTATACTTTAGGAATAAAAGAACAGATCATTTTTCCCGAAATCAACTATGATGCAGTCGAGCGAATTCATGGGATGGACATAACCTTTGTTACTACAGCAAAGTCCGATGAACACGCTCGGGAATTACTTCGAGAATTGGGTATGCCATTTAGAAAGCGAGAAGGAACAGAAAGTTAATTTGAAAGGTGTGAAATGGCACGTTTAGCAATGAAAGTAAAACAGGCACGCATTGTAAGGAAAGTGACTGAATTACATAGTCAAGCAAAAGACCAACAAGAATTTAAAGAATTAGTAAAAAAATTACCTAATCGATATAAACCAATTAAAATACGCAATCGTTGCTCACGATGCGGTAGGTCGCGTGGTTATTTAAGAAAATTTGGACTTTGTCGTCTATGTTTTCGAGAAATGGCATTGTTAGGTGATATTCCAGGCGTAAGAAAAGCCAGTTGGTAAAGGAGTAAAAAGTGATTACGGATCCAATTGCAGATTTTTTAACTGCTATTCGAAATGCACAGTATGCACACCACCGATATGTGGATGTTCCTGCATCCAATATGAAACAAGCTATTTGTGACATTTTACAAGCTCAAAATTACATCCGAAGTTACAAACGGGTTGAAGATGGTAAACAAGGAATGTTGAGAATATACCTTAAGTATGACTTAGATGGTACCCCAGCAATTTCTGGAATAAAAAGAATATCTACACCTGGCAAGCGCGTTTATGTTGGAAAAACTGAAATTCCAAGAGTATTAAATCAATTAGGAATTTCGATTTTAACTACACCCAAAGGTGTCATTACCGGTGGACGTGCAAAGCAATTGGGTGTGGGTGGCGAAGTGATTTGCTATGTTTGGTAATCTATCAAGTTAGGTGGAATGATTTATGTCAAGAATTGGAAAAAAACCGATCATATTACCCAAAGGTGTTTCAGTATCTATTCAAAACGACGTTATTCAAGTAAAGGGTGCTAAAGGTACACTACAAAGAGCTTTACCAAAGTCCATCAGTGTTTCTATTGATGGAGATGTGTTAACGGTAGAAAGAAAAACTGATGCTAGAACTGACCGAGCACTGCATGGGCTAATGCGTTCACTTATTGCCAATATGGTAACAGGAGTTTCTGAAGGATTTTCAAAAACTTTAGACATAGTTGGTGTAGGGTACAAAGCCGAAAAAAAGGGTGATGCAATTGTATTAAGTTTAGGGTATTCACACCCGATTGAATTTGTGCCACCAAGCGGGGTAACGGTTGAAGTTCCTAAATCTACACAAATTGTTGTAAGTGGTATTGATAAAGAAGCTGTAGGACAAGTGTCTGCAATTATTCGCGGATTTAGAAAACCAGAACCCTATAAAGGAAAAGGAATTAAATACTTAGATGAGGTAATTTTGAGAAAAGCTGGGAAAACTGGAAAGAGCAAATAATTCAAGTTAAGTATGGCTGCCCAAATTCAATTGGGATCATACATTAAAGGAGAAAGATTGTTTATGATTGAGAAGTTTAAAGATCATAAGAAAGTTGCAAGAGAGAGAAGAAAACGTCACATCCGTGCTCGTATTTTGGGAACACAAGAAAGACCTAGATTAGTTGTGTATCGTAGTTTAAAACAAACCTATTGCCAATTGGTTGATGATATAGCACAGCGAACCATAACTGGATTATCCACTGCACATAAAGAAATAGTTGAACAATCTTTAAGTGGGAAAGTAGCAAAAAGTAAAGCGTTAGGTATCCTCGTTGCCAAGAAAGCAAAAGAACTTGGAATTGAAAAAGTAGTATTTGATAGAAATGGTTATCCTTATCATGGAAGAATTGCTGCAGTTGCAGAAGGCGCACGAGAGGGAGGTTTATTACTTTGATCACAAACGATAATTACAATCAAGAGATGGAAAATTACGAGACAGACCATCAATCTGGTGCACAACCAGAAGTTAAAAAAAGAGGGCGAACACGAGAAGTAGTTGCACGTGAGGTTGAGAAAACTGCTGTTGGCGACGTTCAACTGATTGATAAAGTTGTTCACGTGAATAGAGTGGCTAAAGTTGTAAAAGGTGGACGAAATTTTTCTTTTAATGCATTGGTGGTAGTAGGTGATGGAAAAGGTAAAGTAGGGTTCGGTTTAGGTAAGGCAAACGAAGTAGCAGATGCAATCAGTAAAGGAACCGAATTGGCAAAGCGCTCACTGAAAAGATTTCCCATAGTTGGTACAACGATTCCACACGTCATCATTGGAAAATATGGTGCTGGAAAGGTAATCCTGAAACCCGCTTCTCAAGGAACTGGCGTTATTGCAGGAGGTCCTGTACGCGCCATCATGGAAGCTCTGGGTGTGCGTGATGTGCTGACAAAAGTGTTAGGATCCACTAACCCGCATAATGTTGTAAAAGCTGTATTTGCAGGGTTAGAAAAAAGTTTGGATTTACAAAAGGTTTCCAGTAAAAGAGGAGTGTCAAAACGTCAAATTTTTGCTGCGGGTGCGTTACGGGAGGAATAGGATGGGAAAACTTAAAATTACTTATGTACGAAGCAAAATTGATTGTTCTAAATCAATGAAAAAAATAATGGCTGCACTTGGTTTTCGTAAACTGTACTCTGTAAAAATACATCACGATACTCCAGCAATTCGTGGAATGATTGCAAAGGTTTCTCATTTAGTAAAAGTTGAAGAAATACCAGATTAAATTAAGGAAATACTAAAGTGGGATTTACACTTGATAATTTAAAGCCCGCAAAGGGTGCTGTAAAAAAAGAAAAGAGAATAGCTCGTGGTTATGGCAGCGGACATGGTCGCACAGCGACACGTGGTATAAAAGGGTATGGAGCAAGAAGTGGTTCAGGTCAAAAATTTGGCTTTGAAGGCGGTCAGATGCCACTTTATCGTTCTATACCCAGAAGAGGATTCAAAAATCCATTTCGTGTTGAGTATCAAGTCCTCAATGTGGATCAATTGGAAGCTTTTGATGAACAGGTTACCAAAGAGTTACTTTCCTCAAAGGGTTTAATTAGTTTAAAAAAAGGTCCAGTCAAGATTTTAGGAAGAGGAAACATTACAAAAAAACTAAAAGTTATTGTAGATGCTGCTTCACAACGTGCAATTGAAAAAATTCGCGCTGCAGGTGGCGAAGTTGAACTACTAGAAACAAAATAAGCGGATAAATGAATGTTCCAAACATTACGCAACATTTTTAATATCCCAGAATTAAAACGAAGAATTTTATTTACCCTAGGGATATTTTTTATCTATCGCTTAGGTGCACATGTTCCTGTACCTATGATTGATCGCGAAGCATTGGCAATTGCTTTTGAGATGCAGAAGGGAACCCTATTTGGACTATACGATATGTTTGCCGGTGGAAATTTTGGTAAAGCCACCATCTTCGCTTTAGGAATCATGCCTTACATTTCTGCATCAATCATATTGCAGTTATTAGGAACTGTTATCCCCACTTTACAAAAACTGCAACAAGAAGGTGAAGAAGGAAGAAAAAAAATAACTCAGTGGACTCGTTATTTAACTGTAGGGATTTCTGCACTTCAATCTCTTGGTGTTGCTGCTTATTTAGGTTCTTTAGAAGCAGGTGGAAGACCGGTTGTACCTGGTGGGGCTACTATAGGTTTCTATTTGTTGACCATGATTACTATGACTACTGGAACCGTTTTCATTATGTGGTTAGGTGAAAGGATTACTGAAAGAGGAATTGGAAACGGCATCTCTTTAATAATTTTCATTGGAATCATAGACCGAATTCCTTGGGCTTTCCTAGATGAGTATCGTTTATTTGTTGAGGGTGTCCATGGAATTATTCGAGTGCTTTTCTTATTGGTTTTAATGTTCTTTTCCATCGTGGCAGTGGTTTACCTTACACAAGGTGTCAGAAAAATACCCGTGCAGTATGCCAAACGTATGGTTGGAAGAAGGATGATGGGTGGCCAATCCACACATATCCCGTTACGAATCAATACTGCTGGCGTTATGCCAATTATTTTTGCACAAACGATTATGTTTGTCCCTTCTACAATTGCAACATTTTTACCAGAAGAATGGGAATTAAGAAATTGGATTCATATGGCTTTTACGTATGATAGTTTTATTTATATGTTTATTTATGGTCTGTTAATCGTATTTTTTACCTATTTTTATACTGCAATAGCATTTAATCCAGTAGATGTTGCAAATAATCTGAAAAAGTATGGTGGACTAATTCCTGCAGTTAAACCTGGTAAGCGGACATCGGATTATCTTGATAATATCCTTTCAAGGATTACATTACCCGGTTCAATAGCGTTGGCTTTAGTTGCCATTATTCCTACCATTATCATGAAGTATGCAGGAACAAGTTACAATTTTGCAGCATTTTATGGTGGTACAGGGCTTTTGATTTTAGTGGGTGTCGCATTAGATACATTACAACAAATTGAATCTCATTTGTTAATGCGTCATTATGATGGTTTAATGAAAACCGGTCGTATTCGCGGTAGAACGCGGCGAATGTGATGAATATTATATTATTAGGTGCGCCTGGAGTTGGTAAAGGAACGCAAGCACAATTACTTGTAGAAAGAGACGGTTTTGTCCAATTAAGTACAGGGGATATTTTAAGAAGTGAAGTTCAAAAAGGTACCCCATTAGGTATTAAAGCCAAATTTTTTATGGATAAAGGGGAACTCGTTCCTGATGATGTGATATTGGAGATGGTAGCATCAAAAATCATTATAGGGGAATCGTATCTTTTTGATGGTTTTCCTCGTACTATTCCACAGGCGGAAGGATTAGATCGGCTATTAGTAGAAAAAGCAATGCGAATAGATCGAGTAATTTCGCTTGAATTAAACAATGAAGAAATCATTCGACGGTTATCTGCAAGAAGAGTAGCAATCAACTCAGGACGTGTTTACAATTTAATTTTTAATCCGCCCAAAGTTGATGGGAAGTGTGATATCACCGGTGAGACGTTGATACAACGTTCGGATGATATGCCTGAAGCAATTCAAGTACGATTAAAAGAATACGAAAGAAAAACGGCTCCTTTATTTGATTACTATCAAAGTAAAGTGGGTGTCAAGGTTGTAGATGCTTTAGGCGATATCGAGACAGTGTATTCAAGAATTAAAGCGGCACTTTTGTGAATCGTATCAAACTTAAAACTCCCGATGAAGTGAAAAAGATTCGGCGAGCGTCACAAATTGTAGCCAAGTGTTTAAAGTTTGTCAGTTCTTTGATGGTAGAAGGAATTACAACGAAAGAAATCGATCAAGAAATAGAAGCTTTCATTTTACGTGAAGGCGGAAAACCTGCATTCAAAGGGTACGGAAATCCATTAAATCCGTTTCCTTTTGCAAGTTGTATTTCAATAGATAATGTCGTTGTCCATGGAATTCCAAGTGATCAGAAGTTGTTACGTGGAATGATTGTCGGAATTGATGTCGGGGTTGAAGTGGATGGTTTTTTTGGTGATGCTGCATATACATTTGCAGTGGGTAAAATTTCACCTGATAAACAGAAACTATTGGATGTAACTGAACTTGCATTAAATGAAGCAATCAAACAGATTAAACCGAATCAATCTCGATTGTCTGATATAGGTGCTACAGTTCAGTCAATAGTAGAACAAAATGGATTTTCTGTAGTCAGAGATTTAGTTGGTCATGGTATTGGAAAAAGTTTACATGAAGAACCGCAAGTTCCTAATTATGGAAATTACGGTTTCGGTCCTATTCTACAAACAGGTATGACTTTAGCAATTGAACCCATGATTAATATGGGAACTTATGAAGTAAAAACATTAGCAGATGGTTGGACAGTGGTCACTATTGATGGAAAACCTTCTGCACATTTTGAGCATACGGTTTACATCGGAAAAGATTGTGTTGAAATTTTAACAGAGTTGGATGGATAAATGGGTAGCGAATCTACTATCAAATTAGATGGGGTGATTATAGAATCACTGCCAAATGCTACCTTTCGGGTCGAGTTGGAGAATAAACATATAGTTTTAGCGCATATATCCGGTAAAATGCGCATGAATTTTATTAAAATACTACCAGGAGATAAAGTTACAGTTGAATTAAGTCCTTATGATTTACATCGTGGTAGAATTATTTATCGGTATAAGTAATCAAAATTTAGGCGGTACATATGAAAGTTAGACCTTCTGTAAAAAAGATTTGCGATGCTTGTAAGGTCATCAAACGCAAAGGTGTGGTTCGAGTGATCTGTTCTAAAAAACCAAAACATAAACAAAGACAAGGTTAAATTATAATACTGGAGTAACAGGTGGCAAGAATAGCAGGAGTAGATTTACCCAAAAATAAACGGATTGAAATAGCATTACGTTACATCTATGGTATTGGACCTACACTTTCAAGAAAAATTCTTGAAAAAACTGGTGTTGACCCTAACAAGAAAGCTTCTGATCTCAACGATGATGAGTTGAATCGTATCAGGAACGAAATCACCTCTGAATATAAAGTGGAGGGAGCTCTTCGTTCTGAGGTCCAAATAAATATCAAACGATTAATGGATATTGCATGTTATCGGGGTTTAAGACATCGTAAAGGATTACCAGTTCGTGGACAGAATACAAAAAACAATTCACGCACACGAAAGGGTAAGAGAAAGACCATTGCTGGAAAAGTAATGGCTCCTCGTAAGTAATAAAGTGTAAATAAGACAGGAGTTATATTCGTGGCAAATCCAAAAAAGAAAAAAACGAAAAAAAGAGAAAAAGTTGATGCTAATGGGAATGCTTTTATTCAAGCTTCATTTAATAATACAATTGTTACTTTAACCGATGCCTATGGAAATACAATTACTTGGGCATCTGCTGGGAAAATGGGTTTTAAGGGTAGTAGAAAGAGTACACCATTTGCAGCACAACAAGCAGCTCAACAAGCAGCGAAAACTGCTATGGATCTTGGGTTAAAGAAAATTGCGATTCATATTAAAGGACCTGGTGCGGGACGAGAGTCAGCAATTCGTGCTTTAGCCGCTGCTGGTTTACAAGTGGTATCTATTAAAGATGTCACCCCATTACCACACAATGGCTGTCGCCCTAAGAAAAGAAGACGAGTTTAATTGATAATCAGGAGTGAAACTTAATGGCAAGATATACTGATGCTGTTTGTCGCATCTGCCGAAGAGAAGGTGAAAAATTATATTTGAAAGGTGAACGTTGTCAATCACCAAAGTGTTCCTTTGAAAGAAAGGGATTTGCACCTGGAATGCATGGTAGAACACGTCGTACAAAACTTTCTGAGTATGGAAATCAATTGCGTGAAAAGCAAAAAATTAAGCGAATGTATGGATTATTGGAATCTCAATTTCATACGTTTTATTTAAAGGCATCCAGAATGCCCGGTATAACCGCTTCAAACTTGATGGTGATGCTTGAATCTCGTTTGGATAACGTGGTTTATCGTTTAGGGATGGCACCTTCGCGCGCCGCAGCGAGACAACTCATAAGACACGGCCATTTTACTGTGAATGAAAAGCCAGTCAATATCCCTTCTTATTTACTATCGTCTGGGGATAAAGTAGGAGTTGCTCAAAAGGTTACATCAAGAAGATTAGAGATCATTCATCATTCTATGCAACGTATGAGTGCAAGTCGCTTACCATCTTATCTAGAATTAGACAAAGCGAAAATGGAAGGAATCTTTAGAAAACCTGAACGTTCAGAGATTCCTGAAATTGAGAAATTGCGTGAGCAAATGGTGGTCGAATTATACTCTAAGTAATCACATTCAAATTAAAATGAGGGATAAATGAACGGACCTGGTTTGGTAATGCCTGAAGCGATTGAACTGGATGAATCTTCATATTCATCTACCTTTGGTCGTTTTATCGTGCAACCATTAGAACGAGGTTATGGAGTAACTTTAGGAAACGCATTGCGACGAATGTTAATATCCTCTATTCCGGGTGCAGCAATTACTGCTATACGAATAGATGGTGTATTGCATGAATTTTCAACAATACCTGGTGTAACGGAAGATATTGCTGAAATTGTACTTAACTTAAAACTGGTACGATTTAAGTTGTTAAATAGAAAACCTGATAAAGTTGAACTTTCGTTACGAGGACCGGGTATTTTCACTGCTGGTGATATTCAAAAAAATACTACTGATTTTGAAGTTTTAAATCCCGAACTTCATATTGCAACCTTAAATGATAAAGCAAAATTCAATATGGAAGTTATCGTAAGACAAGGTCGTGGATATGTACCAGCAGAAGAAAATCGACTACCTGATACTCCTATTGGAATGATACCTATTGATAGTATTTTTACACCCGTAAAAAATGTTGTTTTTAGGGTAGAACAGACACGTGTTGGGCAAAGAACAGATTACGATCGATTGATCTTAGAAGTAACTACCGATGGTTCAATAACACCAGATGATGCTGTTTCACTTGCATCCCAAATGTTGATGGATCATTTGAGATTATTTATCACTTTTGATGTTTCTGTTACCCCAGATGATTCAGATTTTGATGATGAAACCCTTAGAATTCGAAAAATACTGAAAAAGCCCATTGAAGTACTTGAAATGCCTATTCGGGCTGCAAATTGTTTAAAAGAGATGAGAATACGGACCATTGCAGATTTAGTCCGTCGTGACGAGGAAGATCTTTTACGTGCCCGGAACTTTGGTAGGAAAACCCTTGAAGAGTTAAGAGCAATACTTGCTAAAGACGGATTAGATTTCGGAATGGAAGTAGAAAAATATTTACCAGAATATAGGATACGATAGGTTGTAAAATGAGACATTTAAGTAGTAAAATCTATTTGAATCGCTCAAAAGCACATAGAAAAGCGCTTTTAGCGAATTTAACCTTTGCTTTAATTGAAAGAAAAAGAATTGAAACTACATTAGCCAAAGCAAAAGCACTACGAAGTTTTGCCGAAAGAATCATCACCAAAGCGAAAGAAAATACGATTCATGCAAAAAGAATTGTGTTTTCTAAAGTCCATAATAAATACTTCGTGAAATATTTATTTGAAGAAATTGCACCAAAGTACATAGGAAGAAATGGAGGATATACCCGTATCATCAAATTGGGTAATCGTAAAGGTGATGCTGCACCAATGGCGATTGTTGAATTGGTAGGTTTTGAAGAAGAAGTGCTAAAAGCTGCAGAAGAAAGAGTAAGTACGAAAGAGAAAATAAAAAAAGAAGAGAAAAAACCAGAAATGGCAAGATCTAAAGTGGATAAACTTGCTTTAGAAAATACATCACCAATTGAAAAATTAATGAAAACAAGATGGAAAGCAGGAAAGTGGCATCCAGGTGCTAAAAAAGCAAAGAAAACTTCTTCTAAAGAAAAATAATATCTTAAAATAACTCTTAGAAAAACAGCCCATTGGGCTGTTTTTCTATATTTTGACAATCAATTCATAAAGGTATAAAATGTTTCCTGTAAAATACCCTTATCGTGCGCTTCGTGGAACAAACCGAATTGCTAAAGGTTGGATACAAGAAGCTGCTATTCGGATGTTGTTAAACAATCTTGATTCTGAAGTTGCTGAAAAACCGGAAGATTTAATTGTATATGGTGGACGTGGAAAAGCGGCAAGATCAAAGGAAGCACTTCAAGCAATCGTCAACGAACTGATTGAATTGAATGATAACCAAACCTTACTTATCCAATCCGGTAAACCCGTAGGGGTTGTTCAAACGCATTCTGATGCGCCTCGTGTACTAATAGCAAATTCTAATCTTGTACCGAATTGGGCAAATTGGGAACATTTTGATCAGTTAGAAAAATTAGGATTGATGATGTATGGCCAAATGACTGCAGGGTCATGGATTTACATCGGTACACAAGGAATTTTACAAGGGACCTATGAAACTTTTGCTGCGTTAGCCAAATCACATTTTCATTCCGATTTAAGAGGGAAATGGGTTGTCACAGCTGGTTTGGGTGGAATGGGAGGAGCACAACCACTTGCCATTACAATGAACAATGGAATTGCTTTATGTATTGAAGTTGATCCAGCAAGAATAGAACGTAGATTAGCGACCAAATACTTAGATGAAGTAGCAACGTCATTAGAAGATGCTTACAATCGTATTCAGCGTGCGTTACAAGACAACCAAAGTATTTCAATTGGATTATGTGCCAATGCTGCTGATATTATCCCAGAATTGGTGAAGAAAGGATGGATACCAGATGTAATTACCGATCAAACTAGTGCACATGATGAATTAGAAGGTTACATCCCCAATCGTTACACTCTCCAAGAAGCATTGGAACTTCGTAAAAAAAATCCAGAAAAATATAAAAAAGAAGCTTTGCGCGCTATGGCTGAACATTGTGCTGCGATTGTTGCTTTAAAAGATAAAGGAGCGATAGCATTTGATTATGGGAACAATCTACGTGCAAAAGCATATCAAGCCGGTTTTGAACGTGCTTTTGAATATCCTGGTTTTGTTCCTGCTTATATAAGACCGCTGTTTTGTGAAGGAAAAGGACCCTTTCGGTGGGTAGCATTATCAGGTGATCCAAATGATATAGCTATAACAGATCAAGTGGTTGCGGATTTATTTCCAGAGAATAGAAGTTTATTGCACTGGTTACAACTTGCTGAGCAACGAGTTGCTTATCAAGGCCTGCCTGCCCGAATTTGTTGGTTAGGATATGGAGAACGACATTTAGCAGGACTAGCATTTAATGAATTGGTGGCAAACCATAAAGTGAAAGCACCTATTGTGATTGGTAGAGATCACCTTGATTGTGGGAGTGTTGCTTCTCCATTTCGAGAAACAGAAAAAATGAAAGACGGTAGTGATGCTGTTTCCGATTGGGCAATTTTGAACGCATTAGTGAATACTGCGTCTGGTGCTTCGTGGGTAAGTTTCCATCACGGTGGGGGTGTAGGAATGGGGTTCAGTCAACACGCGGGACAAGTCATTGTGGCTGATGGGACTAAAGAAGCTGCACGAAGAATAGAAAGAGTTTTAACCAATGATCCTTTGATGGGGGTGCTTCGTCATGCTGATGCTGGTTATGAGGAAGCAATTGATTGTGCTAAAAGAAACCACATTAAAATACCAATGTTACAAAATTCAAAGGAGTAAATTTGTTTAAGAAAATATTGATTGCCAATCGAGGTGAAATTGCCATTCGTGTCATGCGAGCTTGTCGCGAATTGGGCATCCAAACTGTTGCTGTTTATAGTGCTGCAGATAAAAGTGCACAGCACCGTTTTTATGCGGATGAGAGTGTTTTTATAGGAGAAGCTCCTTCTACTTCATCTTACTTAGTGAAAGAAAAAATAATCCAAGCTGCATTAGATACAGGTGCAGAAGCAATACATCCTGGTTATGGTTTTTTATCGGAAAAAAGTGATTTTGCGCGAGCGGTTACTGATGCTGGATTAGTTTTTATAGGACCTACTGCAGAATCAATAGAAGCTATGGGTTCAAAAACTTCAGCAAGAAAACTGATGAAAGCTGCAGGTGTGCCAGTTGCTCCGGGACTTGAAGAACCTGTTTCAGATTTTCAACAAGCACTTCAAATAGCAAGAGATATTGGATTTCCAGTGTTAATTAAAGCAGCACATGGTGGTGGTGGAAAAGGAATGAGAAAAGTGTTTCATGAAGGTGAATTGGAAACTTCTCTTGCTGCAGCAATGCGTGAATCATTAGCAGCGTTTCATTCAAATGAAGTTTACATTGAAAAATTTATTCATAATCCACATCACATAGAAGTCCAAGTGTTAGCAGATAGATACGGAAATACGATCCATTTAGGTGAAAGAGAGTGTTCAGTACAGCGAAGGCATCAAAAACTAATAGAAGAATCACCATCACCTTTTCTAAGGGATGATGTTCGTAAAAAAATATGTGAAGCTGCTGTAATCGCGGCAAAATCTGCCAATTATATTAATGCAGGAACGGTAGAATTTTTAGTAGATGAAAATCAAAATTTTTACTTTTTGGAAATGAATACCCGATTGCAAGTTGAGCATCCTGTTACTGAATGGGTTACTGGAATAGATATCGTACACCAACAGATTAAAATTGCTGCTGGTGAGCCACTACAAATCAAACAACAAGATGTTCAACCGCGTGGTTGGGCAATTGAGTGTAGAATTTGTGCAGAGGATCCAATGAATAATTTTTTACCGTCGTCAGGAATAATTCATTCATTGCATACTCCTGCTGGTCCCGGAATACGCGATGATCGTGGATTTGAAAAAAACGATGAAATTTCTATTTACTATGATTCTCTTCTAGCAAAATTGATTACCTATGGAGAAAATCGTGAAACTGCAATTAACCGAATGTTACGTGCATTAAACGAATATAAAATTGTAGGGGTAAGTACCACTATACCCTTTTTTATAAGTGCATTAACAAATTCAGAGTTTCTTTCAGGCAACTACAATACGGGATTTATTGAAAAGCATTTTTCGCATGATAATCTTTCCAATGCAAGAAAAACTGAATTGGAAAAAGTACTCATTGCAACAGTTATTTTTAATCAAATTCAAAAAAATCATTCTACGCATAGAATTCAGGATTCCATAAATACAGATAATAGAAAACCAAATTCATCTTGGAAACTATATGGTCGAATGGAAGGTTTAAGGAGAAATTAACGTGCAAGAGAATTGGGAAAAATTTTATTTAGAGATAGATGGTGTTGAAAATGAATTAGAGTTACTGTGTTCCGAACATGATCAATTTTTAATTCGTATGCATGATCAAGTTTATACTGCAAAATTGATTCCAACATCTGATAGAGAAATATGGCAATTGTCAATCAATGGTAAAAGACATAAACTTTTCATCAATCCACAGTCAAAACATATTTTTATTCAATCCGAAGGTTGGAATTTTGAATGTAAAATTCAAGATGAAAAAAGTAAAAAACTTCTTGATTTTGTAAAGCAGAGTTCTAAAATGGAAGAAGTCCATTACGTTGCGCCTATGCCTGGTCTGTTAATGAAATTTCTTAAACAAGAAGGAGAGAAAATAAACCTTGGTGAACCGTTAGCAATTCTTTCCGCAATGAAAATGGAAAATGAATTAAGAAGTAATGTTACGGGCACTATAAAAAAAATACATATTCCAGAACAAACATCTGTTGAAAAGGGCGCACTTTTGGTCACTTTAATGTCAGAGTAGTTTTTTCGGACAAATTGGAGCTTAAGAATATGGTGCAAAAAAAAACTACAATCAGTAATCCAAATCTATCTGAAATAGTGTTAGAAGATCCAGAAAAACACTGGATTGGAATCAGTTGGGAACATTATCAAGAAATTGATTCGACACAGCTACGTGCTATAGAATTATTAAAGAATGGATGTATCGGTGCAGTAGTCACTGCTTGTAAACAAAATTCTGGATTAGGCCGTTTAGGAAAATCATTTTGGTCACCCTACAATCTTGGAATGTATTTATCTGTCACATTACCACCACCAAAATTTGAAGATAGATATCAATTGTTGACCTTATGGGCAGGATTGGTAGTCATTCGGGCAATACGTGAAGCTGGAATCATACTAAATTCTGTTCCAGTAAATTTTACTAGTCGTTTGAGTATAAAGTGGCCTAATGATGTTTTGTTAGACGGAAAGAAAGTTGCTGGTATTTTAATGAATAGCATATTTAACGGTTCAACTCCCTTAGGATTTGTTATGGGTGTTGGAATAAATTTAAATCAAATAAAACATGATTTCCCTGTTGAATTACAAAATCAAGCAACTTCTATTCGTATGGTAACCAATGAGCAATGGGATGTACAACAATTCACGCTACATTTTATTCAAGTGATTGAAAAAATGTGGCTTCATTTAGAACAACCAATTGAGCTTTTACTTTCTAATTGGCTAAGATGGGGTCCTACAATAGGTAAAGATACAGTTGTTAAGGATAAATCAGAAATTAAAGGGAAGTTTGTAGGTTTGACAACTTCGGGTGAAATTGTAATTCAAGTTGAAGACGGTTCCAAACATTACATTTCTAATGGAATTATTGAAACTTAAAGATGTTCGTTGCCATTTCTATTGGAAATAGTACGATAAAATTTGGATACTATACAGATCACGAACCAGTTAGCACTTATACTTTTTCGCATTCAAAGAATTTTACCAAAGAATGTGTTGAGTTAATTAAAAACCATATAGGTCAAGTTTGGAACTTTGAAAAAAAAGTATCAGTCGGTATTGCTTCCGTAGTTCCTCAATTTAACACGCATATCATTCAACTCATTCAAAGTTACTTTAACGGAAACCTTAACATTACAAAGATTACCCACGATCTAATACATCGTATATTGATTGGTTACCTTCCGCCATCTTCTTTGGGTATCGATCGACTGCTTGGAGTATATGAGGCATCATTTTTAGTTTCTCCACCTCTCATTACCATTGATATGGGAACTGCTACCACGATAAATGTGCTAAATGAAAAATATGAGTTTGAAGGTGGTGTAATTTTTCCTGGAATTGAAATTTCTCTTAGTGAACTAAAAAACAAAACAGCTCAAATAAACGTTGCAACAGAATTTGAACCGCCTAAAGAACTCATTGGCAATACAACTGAACAAAATTTGTTTAGTGGTGTTTTTCATTCGCAATTGTTTACTATAGAACAACTAATACTAAGTTTGACAGAAAAAAAGAATACAAGATATGAGATTTTTTTAACTGGTGGTAATGCAAGATTTTTTAATAACCGATTTCAATTTAATCCATACTATGTTCCGAATTTAGTTCTAAACGGGATTCATCGGTTGTGCTCTACGTCGTCCTAATCATTTGTAATTTATTTTTTATCAATCTTTTTGCACAGCAATATCCGTCTGCTCCTACAGGCGCTATCGTTGAAGTTGTTTATCCTCGTGATAAAGATGAAAAAGGTTATTATCATTTAGAAAAAGGAATAGATTCGACATTTCTTTTAGGAAATGTTATTTCGCCCAAAGAAACAAAGCTCTTTATTAATGGCACACCTATAAACATTGACTCAGGAGGAGGTTGGTTAGCTTGGCTTAAATGCCCGTCTTCGAAGAAGGACTTTACTTGGCATATTCAAGCAATTTATCAAAACGATACGGTTCATCTAAAATTACCAGTTAAAAGGTCAATTGCAGAACGACCTTCAAGTGCTGTCAATCAATTGAAAATTCCAATTTGGGTCAAAACCAAAAATAACGCCCGTTTGCAATTAGATCCTGGTGGACAAAATGTGATATTACCCATGGATGGAACTGTATTAGAAGTGTTTCAAACCAGTGGTAACTATTATGCAACTAAAACTTACCCGCAAGCGATTTTATGGTTTCATAAGGATAATACCCAAAGAATAGAAACCCCAGAACAATTCAGAATACAATTTTTAGAACTTTATTTTGATTCAACACAATCCAACTTGTACTTAAAATTTCAGATAACCAGTTTACCCTTATTTTACCTTTATTCAGATTCTATTCATTTCAATCAATTTTATTTGAATTTTTATTCTACCTATTTAGAAACAAATAATCAAATTCAAGGGTTGAGTTGGCTTAATGTTACCTTAAGACAAAGTCCAACAACAAATCAATTCTGCTTTACCATCCGAGATCAAACAAAATGGATTGGTTATCATGCAAAAGTAGATTCCAATCTTTTAATCTTGACACTTAGATTTTCGCCAAAGAATAAAGTTGATACAATTCCTAATTATCCTTTAAGAGGATGGAAAATTTGCATTGATCCAGGTCACGGTGGAGAACAATATGGTGCCATCGGACCTACTTGGATAAGTGAAAAAAATGTTAACTTAAAGGTTGCAAATTTACTGAAGAGAAAATTAATTCATTTAGGAGCAGAAGTAGTTCAAACTAGAGAAAACGATACTACGCTGACTTTATCTGAACGAGTTCAAATTGCTGAACGTACGAATGCACACATGTTGGTTTCAATCCATCAAAATGCTGTACCAGATAATCAAAACCCTTGGATGTATAATGGCTCAACTACGTATTACTTTCATACATTTGCTAAACCTTTAGGAAATCATATTCATAAAAGTTTAATTAAGGAACTTGCTTTAAGTGATGAAGGGTTGTATGTTGGTGATTTCGCTGTGACACGTTTTACCGGTGCTCTTTCAATATTAACTGAAGCGACTTTTATTATTCGTCCAGATCATGAGAGATTGTTGAAAAGTCCTTCTTTTTTAAACTTACAGGCAGAAGCAATAGCAAAGGGAATAGTAAATTATGTCCAATCTATTTACGAATGAGGGAATATGAGCGATAATCATCCAATTCATATGAGTTTGGAAGGTGTAAAGAAACTGGAACGTGAATTATACGAATTGCTTGAAATCCAACGTCCAGATATGTTAATGAGTTTACAAGAAGCAAGAGAAAAAGGTGATTTATCTGAAAATGCAGAATACTCAGCCGCACGTGAAGGATTAACACAAATTGATATGCAAATCAGTCGTATCCAAAAGTTACTAAGTCGTGTGGTACTCATTGATGAAAATTCTATTCAGACAGATCAAGTAGGGTTATTAAACACTATCGTGATTGAAAATACCAAAACCAAGAAAAGGATGACATATAAAATTGTATCACCTGAAGAAGCTGATCCGCGTGCGGGAAAGATTTCTTCTACTTCACCAGTAGGAAAAGCTCTTCTTGGGAAAAAAGTTGGTGATGAAGTAGAAGTTGAAGTACCTGCAGGAATTGTTCATTACAAAATTATTGAGATAGGCAAATGAATATTACATTACCAAAAAAATTGTATCGAAGTAGAAATGATCGTGTATTATTTGGTGTTTGTGGTGGGTTAGCAGAATATACTGGTCTAAACGTTATCTTAATACGTTTTATCTTTTCTGTTTTATTTTTTGTTTATTGGGTTGGTTTAGTATTGTACATTCTTGGTATTATCTTTGTTAAAAGTGCTCCCAAAAGCGAAAAAACAAAATGAAATTGACTACCCGTTTTAATTATTATTTTCTTTTAGTTGCAATTTTGTTCCCTTTATTTGCTTTCATGTTTATAGATTTTAAAATACGACACTTTGTAATTTATTTGTACATTATTTCTATTATTCTTTTTGGATTGTTTCTTTGGAAAAGAGAAATAACTTCTTTCATTGATTCTGTGTTCTTTGCTTCTTCAGGTTTTTTAGTGAATTATTTTTTTAAAAATAATCTGATTTGGATTGGTGATTTTCTTGCAACACTTGTATTATTGGGTATATTGTTTACGAATTTACGTTTTTATTTTACTAGTAATGTCAAACATTTCGAATTCATTGTATTAATTTTATTAAGTGGATTGGTTTTTTTCTTATGGTCTTTGAAACGTTTTGTATTTCCTTGGTTTATCTTAGGTGAAATGAAGTGGTTATCTACGATCATTTTTTCTTTGCTAGTAATTCTATACTGTGTTTATCCTTACATTTTTCAAAGAAAGTTATATCAGTTTCGAGTTCTAAGTGAAAAAGAGAGCAATTTTAATCATACTTGATGGTTTTGGATTGCGTGATGAAAAACAGTCCAATGCTATAGCACACGCAAATGCTCCTACCTTAAAAAAATTGATGACTGGAAACTATCCAAAAACACGATTAAAAACTTCTGGAAAAGATGTAGGATTACCCACCGGACAAATGGGTAATTCCGAAGTAGGTCATTTAAACATTGGTGCTGGAAGAATAGTTTATCAAGACATCACTAGAATTAATGAAGCATTATCAAATGGTGCTATTAAAAAAAATAAAGTATTTAAAAAATTAATTTCTGAGGCGAAACAAAAAAGTCGTAATAATTTTCATTTGTTGGGTTTAGTTTCGGATGGTGGTGTCCATTCCTCTCTTGATCATTTAAAAGGGTTGTTAAATATTTTTCGTAAAGAAAAAATTCAAAATGTTGCCGTTCATGCTTTTACTGACGGACGTGATACACCTCCTTACTCAGGTATAGAATATGTCAATGATATTCATCAATATGCTCGAAATTTGGGATACCGTGGTGTAGTATCAGTTATGGGTAGATATTATGCGATGGACAGAGACAAAAGATGGAATCGAATTAAAAGTGCATATGATTGTTTGGTATTTGGAAAAGGTCAAACTTTTTTAGATCCGGTAGAGGCAATTAAAGAATCTTATGAAAAGAATGTTACCGATGAGTTTATTGTCCCCTCATTAATAGTAAATGATTTAGACAATTATGGTAGAATAAAGCAAAATGATATTGTTCTTTTTTTCAATTTTCGAGCGGATCGCGCTAGACAATTAACAAAAGCATTAACTAAATTTCAGTTTAATGAGTTTGATGTAGAAGATCTTCGCTTATCTTATTATACAATGACTCAGTATGATGCGACCTTCCCATTTCCTTTCTTGTTCGAACCCATTGAGTTAAAGCAAATATTTGGTGAAGTGATATCAGAAAGAGGGCTTAAACAGTTGCGTTGTGCAGAAACTGAGAAATATGCCCATGTTACTTATTTCTTTAATGGTGGTGTTGAGGTTCCGTTTCCTAATGAAGAACGGATTTTAATACCTTCACCTAATGTTTCCACATATGACCAAAAACCAGAAATGTCATCAGTTGAAGTTACAGATGCAGTAGTCAATTCTATTTCTAAAAACGAATTTGATCTTGTGGTGGTAAATTTTGCGAATTGTGATATGGTAGGACATACAGGAGTATTTGCTGCAGCGGTTGCAGCTGTTGAAGCTGTAGATAAAGGCGTGAAAAGAATTTTGGAAACAGCATTAACAAACCATTATGGTGTTTTTGTAACCGCTGATCATGGGAATGCTGAACAAATGTGGGATGATAAAGCAAATTGCCCCCACACACAGCATACCCTAAATGATGTATTTTTCGTAGCAGTAATTCCAGAGAAAAGGAAAAAACTAAAAACAGTTGGAAGATTAGCTGATATTGCTCCTACAATTTTAGAATGGATGGACATCCCTATACCCAATGAGATGACCGGCAAGTCACTTTTCCTTAAATAATCACTGCGAACTTTTGGAGCTCTGCATTGTTGAATAAAGACGTGATTCGAATAGAAGGAGCACGAGAACACAATTTAAAAAATATTTCTGTTGAAATCCCACGCAATCAACTGGTTGTAATCACTGGAATATCAGGTTCAGGAAAATCTTCTTTAGCATTTGATACCATTTATGCTGAAGGGCAGCGTCGGTATGTTGAATCGCTATCAGCGTATGCACGACAATTTTTAGGTTTGATGGAAAAACCTGATGTAGATAAAATTGAAGGCCTATCTCCAGCTATAGCAATTCAACAAAAACAAGGTTCTCACAATCCTCGATCAACTGTTGCAACAGTAACAGAAATTTATGATTACTTGCGATTACTATTTGCAAGAATAGGAGTCCCTTTTTGTCCAAAATGTGGTAAAAAAATTGAACGACAAACCCCAGAACAGATTGTTGATCAATTATTATGTCTGCCACAAAACACGAAAATTGTTTTACTAGCGCCACTTATACGGGGTCGAAAAGGTGAGTATAAAGATCTATTTGAAGAGGTTAAAAAAGATGGTTTTTTAAGAGTAAGAGTAGATGGAATAATCTACAATTTAGATGAACCAATCCGTTTAACGAAAAATGTAAAACACACTATTGAAGTAATTGTAGATAGATTGAAGATAGATAATAAACTTCGTTCAAGATTAATCGATTCTGTAGAAACTTCATTAAAGTTATCCAGTGGTCTTCTAACAGTGGTTATAGATGAGAAAGAAGAAAAAATGTATAGTGAACGATATGCATGTATTGATTGTAGTATTTCTTTAGAAGAACCTTTACCAAGATTGTTTTCCTTTAATTCACCGTATGGCGCTTGTGCTACTTGTTCGGGTATTGGTACAAAATTAGAGGTCGATCCAGAAAAACTAATCGTTAATCCGACTCTTACGGTAAAAGAAGGAGCGTTGGCGGTTGTTACTGGAGATACGTTGATGATGCAAATGATTGAACAAATGGCCAAACAACAAAAATTTGATGTCAATATACCTTGGGAAAAACTTCAAAATAAACATCAAAAAATGATATTGTATGGAACAGGTAATGAAAAATATAAATACAAATTTAACCAATATGAAGGTGGAACTCGTTATTTAGAACAGATTGGAAAGTGGGAAGGAATAATACCTAACTTACATCGTAGATACCAACAAACTCAATCAGAGCAAATCCGAACCTGGATTGAAAGTTTTATGGGTTCAATTCCTTGTACTGCTTGCAATGGAAAAAGGTTAAAACCGGAAGCATTAGCAGTTAAAATTCAAAATTTATCTATTGCTGATATTACAACTTTTTCAATTCAACAGGCAAAATCTTTTTTTGAAAAATTAGTACTTACTGAAAAAGAAAAAACAATCTCTAATCAAATTCTAAAAGAAATCCATTCGCGTTTAAATTTTTTAATCAATGTGGGATTGGATTATTTAACCTTAAATCGTACAGCAGGAACTTTATCCGGTGGTGAAGCACAGCGAATACAATTGGCTACACAAATTGGTAGTCAATTGGTGGGTGTCTTATATATTCTTGATGAACCTTCAATTGGATTACATCAACGTGATAATGTCAAGTTGATTAATACATTAATGAAATTGCGTGAACTTGGAAATACAGTAATTGTTGTTGAACATGATGAAGAAACAATTAGAAGTGCAGATTATGTGATTGATATGGGACCAAAAGCAGGTAGGTATGGAGGTGAAATTGTTGCTAAAGGGACACCCTTAGACGTTTCCAACGACAAAAATTCTCTTACAGGACAATTTCTTTCTGGTAAGCTAAAGATATCTGTTCCTAAAGAGAGAAGAAAAGGAAATGGAAAGTTTTTAAAGCTCCTATCTGCTACTGGTAACAATTTAAAAAATGTCAATCTTACTTTGCCTTTAGGGATGTTTATAGCAGTTACAGGTGTTTCTGGTAGCGGTAAATCCTCATTAATTACTGAAACACTAACCAAAGCATTGGCACAACGTTTGAACAAAGCTCGTGCTTCCTCTTTACCATTTGATAAATTAATCGGTATAGAAAATTTAGATAAAGTCATTGAAATAGATCAATCTCCTATTGGACGTACACCACGTTCCAATCCTGCTACTTATACTCAGCTGTTTGGACTAATTCGTGATCTATTTGCACAATTACCTGAGGCAAAGATTAGAGGCTACACACCGGGTAGATTTAGTTTTAATGTTAAAGGGGGACGATGTGATACATGTGAGGGAGATGGAATTATTAAAATTGAAATGTTCTTTTTACCTGATGTTTACGTAACTTGCGAAGCATGTTCTGGTAAAAGGTATAACCGCGAAACCTTAGAAGTACGTTACAAAGGAAAATCCATCGCAGATATTTTAGAGTTAACAGTAGAAGAAGCATTGGACTTTTTTTCTGCAATACCAAGAATAAGAAAGAAACTACAAACCTTATACGATGTAGGTTTAGGATACATACATTTAGGCCAACAAGCAACGACATTATCAGGTGGTGAGGCACAACGAGTTAAACTTGCGACCGAATTATCCAGAGCTGCAACTGGGAAAACCATATACATTTTAGACGAACCAACGACGGGATTACATTTTGCGGATATCCAAATGTTATTAAAAGTTTTACAGCAACTGGTAGACAAAGGAAATACTGTTGTTGTGATTGAACATAATTTAGATGTGATTAAAATTGCAGATTGGATTATTGATTTAGGTCCAGAAGGTGGTGATTTAGGTGGTACTATTATTGCTGAAGGTACTCCAGAAACAATTGCACAAAATGTCAATTCTTATACAGGTCAATTTCTAAAAAAAGTATTAGATATGAGATAATCTATGAACGTTGAAGATTTACAAAAAATGGCACTAATCATTCGACGTAATATCATTACGATGCTTTTCCATGCAGGTTCAGGGCACACTGGTGGTTCATTATCCTGTACTGATTTCGCTACAGTACTAATGTTCCGTGAGTTAATTCATAATCCCAAGAATCCTAAGTGGATAGATAGAGATATTCTACTTTATTCAAATGGTCATGTAACGCCCGTAAACTATTCTTGTTTAGCCGAAGCAGGGTATTTCCCTAAAAAAGATTTATTACAATTCAGAAAGTTAAGCGGTCATTTGCAAGGACACCCATCCTGCCATGACACCCCAGGTATTGAAGTTTCAAGTGGTTCTTTAGGACAAGGTTTGTCAATTGGATGTGGAGTTGCGATCGCATCAAAACGCGAACAACATCGAAGAAGAACCTATGTTGTATTAGGAGATGGCGAATTGCAAGAGGGCATGATATGGGAAGCCGCAATGTTTGCTGGCCATTATCAACTGAATAATTTATGTGCTATTGTAGATAGGAACAGAAAGCAAATTGACGGAGATACTGAAGAAGTTATGGCATTAGAGCCGCTTGTGGAAAAATGGCAAAGTTTTAGGTGGCATGTCATAACAATTGATGGACATAATATATCTGAGATAAACAATGCTTTTCAAACGGCAAAAAATGTGAACGATAAACCTACCGTAATAATTGCCAAGACGGTTATGGGTAAAGGTGTCTCTTTTATGGAAAATGATTATAAATGGCACGGGGTCGCTCCTAAAAGAGATCAAGCCGAAAAAGCATTAGCAGAATTAGGAACATCTTTAGATGAGTGGACTAACTATTTAGCATCTCATTAGGAAAGATTATGTCAGAAAAAAAACCTACAAGAGTCGGTTATGGTGAAACGTTAGTTGAAATTGGTCAAGATGAACGGGTGTATGTATTAACTGGTGATTTAAAAGAATCGGTTATGGTCCACTTGTTTGCAGAAAACTATCCTAAAAGATTTATTCAAGTTGGAATAGCTGAACAAAACATGTGTAATGTTGCAGCTGGATTAGCACTTATTGGAAAGATCCCCTTTTGGACAACGTATGGTGCGTTTGCTTCTTGTAGAGCGTTAGATATGATTCGGGTGACAGTATGCTATTCTGAATTAAATGTTAAAATTATAGGAGGACATAGTGGTTTAACTGTTGGTCCTGATGGTGCATCTCATCAAATTTTAGAAGATATCGCTATTATCCGTTCTTTACCTAATATTGAGATGGTAATTCCTTGTGATTACTGGGAAGCAAAAAAAGCAACACGTGCAATCTATGAACGGAAAGGACCTAAATACTTACGCTTGGGTAGAGCACCACAACCAATTGTTACTGATATAAATACACCTTTCGTTTTCGGAAAAGCAAACATTTTAACAAATGGAAATGATGTCGCAATCATTGCATGTGGTCAGATGGTTTCTGAATCATTAATTGCAGCAAATAATTTATCACAATTGGGAATTACCGCAAGAGTTATTAACATGCATACGTTAAAACCTATTGATCGTGACGTAATCATTGAATCCGCTAAGGATTGTAAAGCAATTGTTACCGTTGAAGAACATCAAATTAATGGTGGCTTAGGAAGTGCAGTAGCTCAAGTTTGTGCTGAAACCATACCTGTACCAATTGAATATGTTGCGATAATGGACAAATTTGGTAAATCAGGCGACCCTGATGAATTGTTGGAGTATTTCGGTTTAAGAGCAAGCAATATTGAAAAAGCCGTTCAGAAAGTTCTGCAACGTAAGTTCTAACCTAATTTAGCGAATGTGAATTTTCAAATACTTTTTGAAAATGCTACATTACATTAAACCTTAAAAAATTGGAGTTTGTATGTCTAAGCAAAACCAATTAGTTCGGCTGGCTTTATGTGATGAACATATTCGAATGGGTGCTAAAATGGTTGATTTTAGTGGCTTTTATATGCCACTACATTATCAAAAGGGTATAATTTATGAACACCAAGCAGTTCGACAGAACGTGGGTGTTTTTGATGTATCCCATATGGGTGAATTTGAAGTAACAGGTGAAAATGCATTGAGTTGGGTATCTTATATGACTACGAACAATGCAGAAACACTACATGTTAATCAGGTTCAGTATTCTGCGATGTGTTACCAAGATGGTGGGTTTGTTGATGATTTATTGGTGTACAGATTAGAAGACAGAGTTATGTTAGTCGTAAATGCATCGAATACAAAAAAAGATTTTCTTTGGTTAAAACATCATCTTCCAAAATCAGGCGTTGAGTTAAAGGATGTGAGTAGTAGTATTACATTACTTGCTATTCAGGGTCCAAAATCAAAGGAACTGGTACAAAAACTTACGCCAATCAATGTGGAAGAAATTGGTTACTATTGGTGTAAACCAGCAGAAATTTGCGGCGTGAAAGGGATTATTTCAAGAACAGGTTATACGGGCGAACTTGGCTATGAACTATATATTCCTGTTGAGCAAAGCATTCACGTTTGGAACGAATTGTGGAAAATTGGGAAAGCGTTTGATTTAGAACCTGTAGGTTTAGGTGCTAGAGATTCTTTACGTTTAGAGATGAAATTTGCGTTATATGGACATGAAATTGATGCAGAACATAATCCAATTGAAGCTAATCTTGGTTGGATTGTTAAGATGGACAAAACGAATTTCATAGGAAAAGATGCAATCTTAAAAGCAAAATTAGAATTACCCAAACGGTATAACGTTCCGTTTGTGATGAAAGACAAAGCTATTCCTAGACAAGGGATGAAAGTAGTTAATTCATCAAATACTGAAATAGGAATTGTGACTAGTGGGATGTGGTCTCCATCGCTAGATAAAGGGATTGGTACGGCATACGTAAGAAATGGTGAACATACTGTAGATCATCAAATTTTTATTCAGATACGTGATAAAGCACAACCGGCAACAATCGTTGAACCACCATTTTATAGGAAGTGATCAATCTATGGATCTTGATGTTTGTTTAATCCCTCAAGAAATTACAGAAGAACGCATCAATAACAAGACCGTCGTTGTGATTGATGTGCTACGGGCTAGTACTACAATTTTGCAAGCTATAGAAAATGGATGTAGATCAATTATTCCAACTAGTTCTGTATCTGATGCGATGGAGATTGCTAAACAATTCGATCGGGACTCTATCCTTTTATGTGGGGAAAGAGAAGGAAAAAAGATTATAGGTTTTGATTTAGGCAATTCACCTTTTGAATATACTTCTGATAAGGTTTTTGGTAAGACGTTAATTTATACTTCAACTAACGGATCGAAAACGATTTTAAAGTTTCACAACGTTAAAAATGTAATCATATCTACCTTTAACAATCTTGAGGCAACTGCAAGTTATGTTGCATCTTTATCGAATCACATATTAATTACTTGTTCTGGCAAATTAGAACGATTTTCTTTAGAAGATGCCGTATGCGCAGGATATTTGGTAAACGTGTTAAAAGAAAAATATCATTTCCATTTGGGAACGGATGGAGCAGTGGCAGTTTCTCAGATGGCAAACCAGTTTGTTGACACCTATCAACTTCTAATGAATTGTAGTCACGGCAGGTTTTTAATGAATATCGGAATGGGATATGATTTAGAAATTTGTTCTAAACTGAATATTTCAAAAATTGTACCTGAGTTTATAGATGGTAAAATCATTAAAAAAGTTGAGGTACAAACCTAAATGTCAAAAAAGAAAAAGGACGAACGAGAATTACAAATCAATCCACCATCTTCTTCCAGAAGATGGATTTTTGCTTTGATAACCCTTTTTCTTTCTATTGTTTGGGCCATTTCACTTTTTACTTACTCTGAGTATGATTGGCCAGAAGTAGATTCGAGTATAACCAATTCAAACGCTTTTGGTCGAGTGGGGAGCGTTTTAGCATATATTACAATATATTCTACATTTGGATATCTGCCTTCGTTTTTGCTTCCTATTTTACTTTTTTTCCATGGAATCATGTTATTTAGGAGAAATAAAAAAATCCCATATTTTAAGGTACATCTTCCAATCATCATTTATGCTTGGTTGTTCGGATGTTGGATATCTGTTTATCAAGTACTTTTCCTGAATAGTTTAAATAAATTCCAATCAGGATTTTTATCATCATCAACAATTGGTTTTTTAATTAATTGGTTAAATCCTACTGGAACAATTTTAGCTTTAACGTTTACGACATTATTAGTTTCCGGTTTGGTTTTTTCAAAGTTTTTTTATCGAGTGTATCTTTGGATCAAAAAAAAATCTTTGGAACATCAGGTTGAAAAACCGACACAAAGGTTTGATGAAAATCCTACACAAAATGGTTCAGAATTACTAATCCCTTCCAAACATCTATCTCCTGAAGTTTCTTTTCAAGTAGGGAAAAGTAAAAACGAAGAAGAGTCAGAGATTAAAAGAGTAGATATTACATCCTATAGCGATAAACATAACACCCCTCAAATTGTTCCACCTTCACCTATTCAAACGGTAAAAGAAAATATTCCAAATCCAATTGCACAGGATATTGAATACAAACTGCCTTCACTTGAAATTTTTGAGAAAGGTGACACTACTACTCCTAATGAACCTTTCGAAGAGATTGCTGAAAAACTTCAAAAAACTCTCAAAGATTTTAATGTACATGCACAGATTTCTAAAATTCATCCAGGTCCAATTGTTACAAGATATGATTTTATTCCAGGACCTGGTGTAAAAGTAAGTTCATTTACTTCACTCTCGGATGATTTAGCAAGAGCAATGAGGGCAGTGAGTGTTCGTGTGTTAGCACCTATACCTGGTTCAGACGCGGTAGGGATTGAAATTCCAAATCAGAATCCGAGAATAGTACGTATTCGCGAAGTTTTTGAATCAGTTGCTTTTCAAAAAGAAAATTTGGTTCTTCCAGTTGCATTGGGATTATCAACAGATGGACAACCACGTGTTACGGATTTAACACGATTGCCACATTTGTTAATTGCAGGTGCGACAGGATCAGGTAAATCGGTATTTATTAATGCACTTTTGGCATCGTTACTATTAAAAAAGACACCACAAGAAGTCCGAATTGCACTAATTGATCCGAAGCAAGTTGAATTAACTCCTTATCGTGTACTAACGAAACATCATTTAATTCAAATGGCTGGTGCAGAACCAGTAGTCAATAAACCTACTGAAGCAGTAAAATTTTTACAAGCTTGTGCAATCGAAATGGAAAGACGTCTCGAACTCTTAACTAATGCAGGAGTGAGGGATATAAAAGAATATCAGTATAAATTTCGAGAGGGAAATGTCAATGCTAAAGAACCATTAAGTTATATAGTTGTAGTTATCGATGAATTGGCTGACTTGATGTTAACTTCAGCAAAAGAAGTAGAAGATCCTATTCAAAGAATTGCTCAAAAAGCTAGAGCTGTTGGAATACATTTGGTTGTTGCAACACAACGACCATCTGTGAATGTAATAACTGGAATAATAAAAGCCAATCTTACGACAAGGTTAGCTTTTCAAGTAGCAAGTCAAGTAGACAGCAGAACCATTATTGAACAAAGTGGCGCAGAAAAATTGCTTGGGAAGGGTGATGCGCTTTTTACTCTTCCAGGTGCGCAAAAGCCTGAAAGAATACATTGTGGGTTAATTGAAGGAAAAGAGACAGAAAGTTTGTTAAAATGGATTATTCAGCAGCCACAATCCATTTCTATAGAGCTAAAACCACCTAAGGAATCGTTTAAAGATACTAATGATGATATGGAGAGTAATTCGGAATTTGATACATTATTTGTAGAAGCAGCAAGGATGTTGGTTAGACAACAGCAAGGATCAATTGCCTTGATTCAACGGCGTTTTAAAGTGGGGCACTCAAGAGCTGGACGAATTTTAGATCAATTGGAACGAAATGGTATTGTGGGCCCTTTTGAAGGTTCTAAGTCCCGAGAAGTATTAATTAAGGATATGGAAACATTAGAAGAACTACTATCAAAGTTAGGACTACATGATTGATTTACATAGTCATATCTTCCCATATATTGACGACGGAAGTGAATCTTGGGAAATGACTGAACGAATGCTTAGGAACGCTGTACAAGAAGGAACGTCAGAAATTGTTTGGACACCCCATGTTATGGATGGTTATAATTCTGAATATAGAGAAAAAATACTACAAAGATATGAAGAAGGAATAAAGTTTATTGAAAAAAACAAAATACCAATTAAGGTACATTTAGGAAGTGAAATTTACATTACGAGAGAACTATCTAAATTTAAAAATGAAATCTTTGGCACCTATCGTGGAGTGAAAAAGGTATTTTTAATAGAATTTCCGATGTATGATTATCATCCCAATTTTCGCATTTTTTTATCAAAATACATGGATGAGGGTTATCGTATAACTTTAGCACATCCTGAAAGGTATGTGAAACTTCATACTCAAAAATCTGAGTACGAAAAACTGAAAAAAGATAAGATTTATATGCAAATTAATGCAGGATCAATCAGAGGGGATTTTGGAGATAAAACCAAAAGTATTGCAAAGTGGTTAATTCAAGAAGGTTTAGCAGATTTAGTAGCATCAGATGGACATAATGATACATCACGACCTTTGGGAATGAGTAGTGTTTATCATCAAGTAGTTTTATGGACTAATAATCAACAAGCTAAATCTTTATTTGAAACTACTCCTCGTTTATTATTATATAACGAAGTTTAGAAAAAAGGAGTTTCCATTGAATAAGATCACTGAATCAGAATTTGAACGGTACGAACAGCCAATTTTAAGTGATGAACAGTCCAAAATGGATTGGTCTCGAATTGCACGTGCTTTGTTTCGTGGACGTTGGATTATTTTTCTTTCATTTATAGTAGTCGTTACTTCAACAGCGATATTAACTTCTAGAATGCAACCAGTTTATCAGGCAGAAACAACGATTCTAATTGAGGGAGTTAGTTCTATTGATCGGAATCTGCCCATGTTTGGGAATGAAGGCGTCGGCCAGTTAAGCAATAGAATTCAGAATGAAATTGAGTTAATCAAATCCCGTTCTTTAGCAGAAGCTGTAATGAAAAAATTGTTAGAATCTCCTTATCGTGAAGAAATTACACTATTGAAAGAATCTGGAAATTTTGACGATAAGGTGACACAATTAAGGAAACGTATTGAAGCGAAAGGTTCAAGAGACAATGACATAGTTCGAATCATGGTTACGGGTGCGAGTTCATTTGAAGCAGCATACTTTGCCAATAAAATCGCTGAGACCTATTTAGAACAAAGTTTGAAAGCTTCCAGAGGTGAAGTCAGTGAAGTCAGAAAATTTTTAGAAGATGAATTAGAAAAAGTACGTGCAAGATTAGCAGCAAGTGAAGAAGCTCGTCGTCAATATATGGAAGAAGAACGCATTCCAGCATTAGACGCAGAGACGATGAAATTGGTTGAACAATCATCTAACTTTCGCTCTCAATTGGCAGAGACAGAGACGGATTTAAATGCAAGTTTGAGAAGGTTAGACTATTTGAGAAAACAGTTATCCGAAACAAAAATGACGTTGGTTGAGGACATCAGCTCGATATCATCTCCTTTAATCCAACAATTGATGAAAGATCTTGCAGAAAAGCAAACACGATTAGCATCCATACAAGGTCGAGGTGCGCCAGGTGCAGAAATAACAGCCAAATCACTTGAAACGGAAATTAATGCTATCAAAGAAAGATTGAAAGAAGAAACGAGAAAATTTGCTGCGACGACTGTAGGGACAAATGATCCGTTAGGGACCTCACAGCGATTGTACGAAGATATACTCTCTGTTGAAATAGATATCAAATCCCTAACAGCCCGTGCAGAAGCGTTACGTACTATCGTAGATGGTTATGAAGCAAGATTAGAAGCACTACCTGAAAAATCTTTGATGTTAGCAAGGTTGACACGTGATTCGCAAATCAATGAAAAATTGTATTTGATGTTAAAAGAAAAATACGAAGAATCAAGAATTGCTGAAGCCGGGCGAAAAGCTTCGGTTCGTATCATCGACGAAGCGAAACCACCAAAATCTCCCATTCGTCCAAATAAAAGAGCAAATATTATTATTGGTGTTTTTCTCGGTTTAGGAATAGGAATTTTTGCATCCATTTTAATCGAATATACAGATAATTCAATTCGGACAGTTGAAGACATTGAACGATTAGGTATTCCTGTATTAGGAACCATTCCATATATCAACTTAGATGAAATTACTAAAAAATTGGAACGTGAAGGAAAAGAGATTGATGACCAACTTTGGGAAAAGTTAGAAACACGACTGATTACTACCTTTTCTCCCAAATCACCTATCTCTGAAGCATATCGTGCATTAAGAACCAGTTTGCTTTTTTCAGATTTAGAAAGAAAACGTCAAGTTATTCTATTAACTTCTGCAACAACTAAAGAAGGGAAAACGACAACGTCTTGTAACCTTGCAATTACGTTGGCAAGTGCTGGAATGAAAACTTTACTTTTAGATGCGGACTTTAGAAGACCGTCTATTCATCGGAATTTTAGATTAGAACGACACCACGGGATTACTGATATTCTCTTAGGTACCCTGACTATCGAGCAGGCATTGAAACCAACTGAATTAGGGAATCTTGAAATTCTGACATGTGGTGAAATACCACCCAATCCAGCGGAAATTATTGCTTCCGATTTCTTTAATGATTTAATTCAAAAATTGAGACAAATGTATGATGTGATCATTATTGATAGCCCGCCTATTATTGCTGTAACTGATGCAACCATTTTAGCTAAAATTGCGGATACAGTTATCCTTGTAACACATTCGGGTTATATTGCAAAGCGTGAAGTTCTCCGGTGTGTTTCAATTTTAAAAAGCGTCGGTGTCAAATTGACGGGTGTTGTTTTAAATGGATTGGATATTAAGAGAGTGTATGGTTCCTATTACTATTATTACCATTATTACCATTACTATTACTATTATGGTAGCAAAGATAAACAAAAATCAAAAAGTACTAGGATAGAGAAGAAACACGTTGAAGCATAATGAAAGGATAAACTCAATCCATCTTTTATGTCCCGCTAAAATCAATCTTGGTTTAAAGGTAGGAAGTCGGAGGACGGATGGTTATCACGAGATACGAACCATATTTCAATCTGTAAATTTCTATGATGAATTAAAGGTAATTCAAACCGAGAATCAACACGATGAGTTGACAATTGTTGGTAATCAGAATTTACCAAGTAATGAAGATAATCTAGTTCTAAAAGCAGTTCATTTATTTAGAAATATTACTAAATCAACAAAAACGTATTCAATTGAGTTAAATAAAAGAATTCCAGTTGGTGCTGGTTTGGGTGGTGGTTCTTCGGATGCTGCAGGTGCGTTTATTGCTGTGAACTTGTTAAATGAATCACCTTTGAATGACATTGAATGTTTGAATGCTTTGTTGAAATTGGGTAGCGATTGCCCTTTTTTTTATCATGGTGGCTTACAATATGCAAAAGGTAGAGGAGAAATTTTATTCAAGATCCCTAGAAAATTGTCGGAATATTTTATTTTATGGTGTCCTCCTAATGTCCCAATCAGTACAAAATATGCTTATGAAGTTCTGAAAAGGGACTTGACATATTCTTTACAAGATTTTATCTTTCTAAACCAATTTTTAAACTCTGCTTCTTGGTGGAGTAGAGAACTCAAAAATGATTTTGAAGATGTCATTTCACCTCAAATTAAAAACTGGAATGAGGTGAAAGAATTTTTTTATTCTTTTCAAGCCAAATGGATTTCTATGACGGGTAGTGGAAGTACTATGGTGGTTTGTTTTGAAAACTATTCTGATGCAAAAAATGCCTACGAACATTCATTCGTAAAAGATGAATGTATTATTGTTCAACCAGTACAATATGGTGTTCAGATTAAATAGGATTTATAGTGAAAATTACTGAGATCAATATCAGTTTACGTGATGAAGAACGACTTAAAGCTTTTGTAAATATCACTTTGGATGATGTTTTTGTAGTACGTGGTTTAAAAGTAATTCAAGGTAATCAGGGTTTGTTTGTTTGCATGCCTTCAAGAAAGATGCCGGATGGTTCTTACAAAGATATCGCACATCCGATTAATAATACATTTAGGCAAGAATTAGAACAATTAATCCTTGAGAAATACAGACAAAAATTGGTAGAAGATCCGACAATTTCAGCAAAAGAGGAAGAATTTTAATGAATGGGGTGTCGCCAAGTGGTAAGGCACGGGGTTTTGGTCCCCGCATTCGGGGGTTCGAATCCCTCCGCCCCAGCAATGACTTGGTATGACAACTAATTTTTATCCAATCAAGGTTTTTTCGGGGCGGTCACATCGGCAGTTTGCTTTGGATGTTTGTAAGTATCTTCCTGTATCATTAGGAGATTGCTTAATTGAAAACTTTAAAGACAATGAAATAAAAGTATCTTACCGCGAAAATATCCGTGGTTGTGATGTATTTATCATTCAACCAACACAAGCACCTGCTGAGAATTTACTTGAATTGCTGTTAATGATCGACGCTGCAAAAAGAGCATCTGCAGCAAGAGTAACAGCAGTTATTCCTTATTTTGGTTATGCAAGGCAAGATCGAAAAGATCAACCCAGAGTTTCAATCTCTGCGAGGTTAGTAGCCGATTTAATATCCACTGCAGGCGCAGATCGCGTTTTAACGATGGATTTGCATGCCTCGCAAATTCAAGGATTTTTCAATATTCCTGTTGATCATTTATATGCATCTAAGGTATTTGTTTCGTTTTTGTTGACTCAAAATTATCCTGATTTATGCATTGTGTCTCCCGATGTGGGAAATATCAAAATTGCAAGTGCGTATGCGAAAAGATTAAATGCAGAATTAGCGATCATTGATAAACGAAGAACTGGACCTGATGAAGCAAAAGCAATGAATATTTTGGGTGAAGTGAACAATAGAAACATTTTACTAGTAGATGATATTGTAGATACTGCTAAAACCTTGGCTACGGCTACAGAATTGCTTAAACAAAAAGGTGCAAGATCTATTCGAATTGCTGCAGTTCATCCTGTTTTATCAGAAGGTGCTATCAATCGGTTGGATGAAGTTGGCATCCATGAAATGTTTGTTAGCGATTCATTACCTATTAAGGAGAATGTTCCTGGATGGTTGAAAGTAGTGTCTGTTGCTGAACTTTTTGCAGATGCGATTAAAAGAATTCATTTGAATGAATCGATAAGTACCTTGTTTTTATAGTTAGGAGTGTTTAGGAGAAGTCAATGGCTATTGTAGATTTACCTGTTCAAGCAAGAACAAAAATAGGAAAAGGTGGAGCGAGAAAATTAAGACAAGAAGGCAAAGTCCCTGGCATATTGTACGGTTCAGTTAGTGAAGTTACACCATTTGCAGTGAATGCAAATGTATTAAAAAATGTTTTAGCTAAACATCCAACAATGATTCGTCTTATTCATAGCGAATTAGAAGGTACAAATTGCATTATTCGTGAAATTCAAAAACATCCAGTAACTGGAAAAATTTTACATTTGGATTTACAAGCGATATCCGCGGGTGAAAAAGTTAAAATGTTTTTACCGATCCATTTAGAAGGTATAGCGAGTGGTGTAAAAGATTTTGGTGGAGTAATGGATCATATTTTACATCAAATTGAAGTTGAAGTAAATCCATTAGAAGCACCTGATTTTATCTCTGTTGATGTTACAAAATTGGGATTAAATGAAAAAATTACTGTAGGTGAAATAGAAGTTAAAGAAGGAATTAAAATTTTAACTGAACTTGATGAAGTAATAGCAATTGTGTTACCATCTAAGGTTTCAGCCGAAGCAAAACACTCAGCTGAAGTAAAACCACCAGAAGTCATTACTGAACGAAAGAAAGAAAAAGAAGTCCAAGAATAAGGATATTCATTTTGCCAAGTAAATTGATTGTTGGACTTGGGAATCCTGGGTTGATGTATCAAAATACTTGGCATAATGCAGGTTTTTGGGTAGTTGATCATATTGCATTAAAAAAAAATTGTTCTTTTCAAAAAGGATCAGGTGACTTTTTAGTTAGCTCTTTCCACAGTCCAACAAAGGTCTATTTGATTAAGCCAACTACTTTTATGAATTTATCTGGAATAGCAGTTAGTCAAGCATTAAATTTTTATAAAATTCAATTAGAAGATTTATTGGTAGTATTTGATGATCATGATCTTTGGCTAGGAACGATTCGTATCCGTGCAAGTGGAAGCGACGGTGGACATAAGGGGATGAAATCTATTATTGAACAATTGAAAACCAACCAATTTTCAAGATTAAGAATCGGTATAAGAATAGATGTTGAAAATCGTAGAAAGCATTTAGCACATCAAGTGTTATCGGAGCCACCATTAACATTGAGAGAAGAAATCAATCAAATTATAGAAAGAGCAAGTTTTGTTGTTGATTATTTTATTGAAAATGGTATTTCAAAAACGATGAACCAATTCAATATTCGTAAAAAGAAACCTGTAGATGATACTCTAGGAGAAGAAAATTCATCTGCTACACCAAAGGTAGAATAAGGAAAGTGTATGAAACGAAAATATGAATTAATGTTTGCATTGGACGCTGTGCTTGATGATAATCAAGTAGAAGAAGTTGCGAATAAAATTCGTTCAGCAATAGAAGGACGTGAAGGAGAAATCCTTGAATGGGATCGCTGGGGTAAACGTAGATTTGCATATGAAATTAAAGGTAGAACGCACGGTGTTTATTACGTAACTGTTTTTAAAATTTTACCCTCAAAGATTTCAGAATTAGAGTTGTTCCTTAAATTAAATGAAGCAGTTTTACGTTATCTAATTCTTGTGATAACCCCAAGAATGGAAAAGTTGATTGCTAAACAGAATAATATTCGATCGAAATTATCTACAGAATTATCCGAATCTGCAGTAAAGTTGACCGCGGCAGAGGTAGACCTTTATGGAACTGAAAGGCCTTTAACCATTGAAGAGGCAAATCAAGAGTTTGAATCGATTAACCCAGACGAGAGTAAAGAGTAGGAGGCGATTTATGTCAGAATTACGAATGCCTGATGTCAACACCGTATTGATTGCTGGTAATTTAATCAAAGACCCAACCATTCGGCATACTACTACGGGAACACCAGTATCTAACTTTATTATTGCATCAAATAGAAAGTTCCGTGATAATACCGGTCAATGGAAAGAAGATGTATGTTTTATTGGAATTGTTGCTTGGTATAAATTGGCTGAAGATTGTGCTGCTAATTTAAGCAAAGGTTCTGCTGTACTTGTTGAAGGCGAACTGCAAAGTAGGAATTTGAAAGGTGATGATGGTTCAGTGCGAACGGTTGTAGAAATTAAAGCAAGACGTATTCAATTTCTCAATAAAAAAGAAGTGACTATTTTAGAACAAGAAGATGAATACATCAACCAAAATGATTATCCAAAGAGTGAACAGGAGTAGATAGTGCGAAAAGGTTTATTAAAGAAAAAATCGTGTAGATTTACAGAAGCAGGAATCTTTTATATAGATTACAAAGATGAAAAAATGCTTTCACGGTACATCACCGAAGAAGGTAAAATTATTCCAAGAAGAATTAGTGGAACCAGTGCTTGGCATCAAAGACAATTGGTCATCGCGATAAAAAGAGCGAGGCACATGGCTTTACTTCCATTTGTTCAAGATAATCCACATTAAAAGGTTGAACCATGAGAGTCATTTTGAAACAAGATGTTGAACGATTAGGAAAAGCAGGGGATATCGTTACCGTGAAAGACGGTTACGCACGAAATTTTCTTTTCCCTAGAGGCCTTGCAATGATTGATACTCCTGCAAACCAAAAAACTTTGCAGCATGTATTTAAGAGAAGTTGGAAAATAAAAGATGAGAAACAAAGAAAGATTGCAATGAAGGCAATTTCTGAATGGGGACATATAGAAGTTAGTGTAAAAATGCGCGTTGGTGAAGATGGAAAAATGTTTGGTGCAGTTACATCTTCAGATATTGCTGAATTGGTTAAAGAACAACGTGGAATTGAAATTGACCGAAGGAAATTGTTACTTGAAGAACCGATACGTTCCATTGGAACTCATCAAGTCCACTTGAAATTGCATTCAGATGTGCATACCATCATTCATGTGAATGTTGTGCCTATATTAGAAGAAAATGAAGAACTATCTAAAGAGCAAGATTCTTCAACTTCAGAAAGTTCTAGCGATAATTCAGAAGAGATTTAATTGAATAATTTTGTAAAATAGTAAAGCGACTTTTTAAGTCGCTTTTTTATTTGAATATAAACTTGAAATTCATTTTTGAGGGAACATGAAACTACAAACAATAGAAGTTAATCTGCAAGATAATTTTTGCCATATAAAACTGAATCGTCCTGAAGTGAACAATGCTTTTAATGAAGTGATGATTGACGAATTAACTCATTTTTTTCAAAAGTTATCTGAACAGTCCAATTTGAGAGGTGTTATACTATCTGGTAATGGGAAAAATTTTAGTGCTGGTGCTGATGTGCAATATATGAGCAGAACAGCGACATTAGATTACGAAGAAAATGTACAAGCAGCTTTGAAAATGGCGAATATGTTTCATTCAATTAATGATTGTGAATACCCAGTAATCGGAAAAATTCACGGAGCAGCTTTGGGGGGTGGTTTTGGTTTATGTACCGTTTGTGATATTGTGATCGCTGAAGAAAATACAATGTTTGGTTTAACAGAAGTGAGGTTGGGAATCTTACCCGCTGTAATAGGGCCGTTTACCATAGCAAAAATAGGTTTTTCTAATTTTCGATGGTTAGGAATCACAGGTGAACGTTTTTCAGCAAAAGTTGCAAAAGAGATTGGTTTAGTTCACAAAACATGTACTAATGAACAATTAGATGTTGAATTAAACAAACTAATAGATCACTTGTATGATGCTTCTCCATTTGCAGTAAAACAATTTAAGCGTTATATACATCAATTAAATTCTATTCAGCCACATCACTTTTTAAAGATATCAACTGATTTAATTGCTAAGGTTAGAAAAAGTGAAGAAGGTATAGAAGGGTTAGCTGCATTTTTAGAAAAGCGTAAACCATATTGGGCAGTACGGTAGAACTATGTTTAAAAAAGTACTTGTAGCAAATCGCGGTGCTATTGCTGTACGCATTATACAAGCCATTCAAGAGCTTGGTTTGACAGCGGTAGCAATTTACTCTACTCCGGACGAGCGTTCATTACATCTTCACTGGGCGGATGAAACATATCATATTCCAGGCGAAGTTCCTCAAGATACTTACTTAAATATTCATGCAATTCTGGATATCGCGAAAAAATCTAAAGTAGATGCAATTCACCCAGGTTATGGATTTCTATCTGAGAATGCTGAATTTGCTGAAAAAGTCAATAAAGCTGGGATTACTTTTGTAGGCCCTTCACCAGAAGCAATCCGAAGCATGGGATTAAAGACTGAAGCCAGAAGGATAATGCAATTGGCTAATGTACCGATTGTTCCGGGTTACCAAGGAGAAGACCGAAGCACGAAAACGCTCTTAGATAAAGCAGAGGAAATTGGATATCCTATTTTAGTGAAAGCGTCTGCAGGAGGCGGCGGAAAAGGAATGAAAATTGTTCAAGTTCCGAGTGAATTAGAAACTGCTGTAGAATCTGCAAAAAGGGAAGCGTTAAAAGCGTTTGGTGATGACACTATTTATTTAGAAAAGTACTTAGAAGAACCTAGACATATAGAAGTTCAAATTCTTGGTGACCACTCAGGGAACATTATTCATTTATTTGAGAGAGAATGTAGCATACAACGAAGACATCAAAAAATTTTAGAAGAAGCACCTTCAATTTTTTTAACACCTAAAATACGAGAGAATATATGCTGTGCTGCAGTTAATGCGGCAAAAGCAGTGAATTATGTTAATGCTGGAACGGTAGAATTCATTGTAGATAAATTCCATAATTTCTATTTTTTAGAAATGAATACTAGATTGCAAGTTGAGCATAGTGTAACTGAAATGACGACAGGTGTAGACATTGTGAAATTACAACTAAAAATCGCTGCTGGTGAATCGCTTCCATTCTCTCAGAATGAAATTCTACAAAAAGGGCATTCAATTGAGGTAAGAATTTATGCAGAAGATCCTGTTAACAACTTTCTACCATCAACTGGAATCATTCGTTTTTTAGAACCACCAATTGGTGTAAACATTCGCAATGATCTTGGGATTCATGCAGGTGTACCCGTTACATTGTTTTACGATCCATTATTAGCGAAATTGACGGTATTTGATAGCACAAGGACAACGGCGATCGAAAAATTGAAATGGGCAATTGATCGATATGGCATTTCAGGCATAAGAACTAACATTCCTTTTTTACGAGAAATAGTTAACCATCCTGAATTTATAAAAGGAAATACAACTACAAATTTTATTGAAAAGTTTTTTTCTAATTGGAATGTACCTCATCAATCCATACCGGATGAAGCATTTGCTTTAGCGGCACTAAGTGAATATATCAATCAAGAAAAATCGGAATATCATAGTAGTGTAGATTTTGAAAGTGATCCTTTTTCACCTTGGATAGGAGAATGAATGAATGAAAGAGTTCTACTACGAGGTAAATCAAGAAATTACCAAAGTAACCATTCAAAAAATAGGGAATCATGTTTGGAAAGCGATTGTAAACGAACGAGAACTCACGATACACTTAGATGATCGTCAATCTACGCGTTTAGATGTTCGTATCAATGGACGTGGTTACCATTGTCATATTGATACACAAGGGAACGATCGATTTATTAGTTGGAAAGGAAGTACATATGCTTTGAGAAGAGTAGATTCACTTGCATCCCATGTACAGAATTTGGACAATGTAAAAGAAAAAGATTTTGAACCAGAAATTCGTTCACCTATGCCCGGTAAAGTCGTAAAAATACATGTTCAAGAAGGTGATATAGTAGTGGCAAAGCAACCACTTTTAATTTTAGAAGCAATGAAGATGGAGTATGTGATTACTGCACCAAAAGATTGTATCATTCAAAAAATACTTTTTCATGAAAATGATCAAGTAGATTTAGGAAACACATTGATAACATTGACATTAAAAAACGAATGAAAAAAAAATTACCGGAATCAGTTCGAATTGTAGAAGTTGGACCACGTGATGGTTTACAGAGTATTCAGACAATCATTTCAACACAAGATAAAATTCACTTCATTGATTTATTATCAAAAGCGAAACTACCCGAAATAGAAGTTACAAGTTTTGTTTCACCACAATGGGTTCCACAACTCAAGGATGGTGCAGAAGTTTTTTCAAAAATAAATAAACGAAAACAAACTATTTATACAGCATTGGTTCCTAATCGAAAAGGATTAGAGCGTGCTATGGCATCTGGCTTTCAATCAATTGCTGTATTTGTTGCCGCAAGTGAAACATTCTCTAAAAAAAACACCAATTCTTCTATTCGTGAAAGCTTTGATAGATTAGTCGAGATGCAACCATTATGGTTTGAAGCAGATTTACGTGTAAGAGGATATATCTCAACTTGCTGGCATTGCCCTTATGAAGGATACATTGAACCATCTAAAGTTATACCAGTTATCAAGAATCTTTTCGATTTGGGGATTGATGAAATTTCATTAGGTGATACAATTGGAAAAGCAGAACCTGATGAAGTACGAGTGTTATTGGATGAAGTACTAAAAAGATGGAGTGTATCTGACTTTGCATTGCATTTTCATGATACTTACAATAAGGCACTAAAGAATGTGGATGTTGGATTGGAATATGGGATTAATATCTACGATACAAGTGCAGGTGGAGTAGGGGGTTGCCCGTTTGCACCTGGTGCAGGTGGAAATTTAGCAACCGAAAAACTTGTTTACTTTCTTGAAGAAAAAAATATTCTAACAAATCTGGATACAAATTATTTATCTCAAGCAGTTGACTTTATTCAAAAGGTAATAACGAGGGAAAATGGAAAGATTTCAATCCAAAATTGATACAAATTCAGAGGTTTTTAAGAACAATTATGACTATCATTATCAATTAACCAGTGAATTGAATCATCTTCTTGAAAAAATATATCAACATGGTCCAAAGGATGCAGTAGAAAAACACAAAAGCAGAGGTAAATTAACTGCACGCGAACGTATCCACCGATTGCAAGATCCAAATACTCCTTTTCTTGAGCTATCACCATTAGCAGGATATGAATTGTATGAAGATTATGTGCCTGCAGCAGGAATAATTACAGGAATTATTCAAGTTTGTGGGAAACAATGCATCGTTATTGCTAACGATGCGACAGTCAAAGGGGGTACGTATTATCCGATTACAGTAAAAAAACATTTACGCGCACAAGAAATTGCATTAGAAAATAGATTGCCCTGTATTTATTTAGTTGACAGCGGTGGTGCATTTTTACCAAAGCAAGATGAAGTATTTCCGGATAAAGAACATTTTGGAAGAATTTTCTATAACCAAGCCAATTTATCTGCTTTAAAAATTCCCCAAATTGCTGTTGTTATGGGAAGTTGTACTGCAGGTGGTGCTTACGTTCCTGCAATGTCTGATGAGACAATCATTGTAAAAGGAAATGGTACAATATTTCTCGGTGGTCCACCTTTAGTAAAAGCAGCGACAGGTGAAGACGTTAGTGCTGAGGAACTTGGTGGAGCAGATGTGCACACAAGAATTAGCGGTGTAGCTGATCATTATGCGGTTGATGATTATCATGCTATACAAATTTGTCGCTCGATTATTGAGAATTTAAATATTCAAAAACAAGTATCACTTTCAATTCAACCTCCCCAAGAACCTTATTATGATCCAAGTGAATTGTATGGTGTAATTCCAAAAGATATTCGAGTTCCTTATGACGTTCGAGAAGTCATTGCACGTATCGTAGATGCTTCAAGATTTCACGAATTTAAAGAACGATATGGGGACACCTTAGTATGCGGATTTGCAAGAATTCATGGTTATCTGATTGGTATTGTCGCCAATAATGGAGTACTTTTTAGTGAGTCAGCATTAAAGGGTGCGCATTTTATTGAATTATGCACACAACGAAAAATTCCGATAGTATTTTTACAAAACATAACAGGATTTATGGTAGGAAAGAGATACGAAGCAGGTGGAATTGCTAAAGATGGTGCAAAATTGGTTCAAGCAGTATCTACAGCTAAGGTCCCCAAATTTACAGTAATCATTGGAGGAAGTTTTGGGGCTGGTAATTACGGAATGTGTGGCCGTGCATATCAACCGCGATTTTTATGGATGTGGCCCAACGCAAGAATTAGCGTAATGGGTGGCGAACAAGCAGCAAATGTGTTATTAACGGTAAAACAAGATGCCTTAAAAGAAAAAAACAAAATAATGACATCGCAAGAAATAGAAAATTTCAAAAGACCTATTTTAGAAAAGTATGAAAAAGAAGGTCATCCTTATTATTCATCTGCAAGATTATGGGACGATGGGATTATTAGTCCTCCTGATACAAGAAAAGTATTATCATTAGCAATTAGCGCATCATTAAATGCACCAATTATAGATACCATTCCACCTGTATTTAGAATGTAATCATCAATAGAAAGAGTAAAACAATGACCATTGATACCAAACCTATTCATTCGACCGCCTATCGCACACGTAGAGTATTGAATTGGTTACCATTGGGTTTAACCTATGCATTTTTATATATGGGGCGATACAATCTGACAGTAGCAAAAAATGCATTAGGTGATTTAATGACGAAAGAAGATTTTGGTTTAATTTTTGCTGCAGGAACGTTTACATATGCATTTGCATTTCTTTTGAATGGTCCTTTAACGGATAAATTAGGGGGTCGCAAGGCGATTTTAGCAAGTGCTGTCGGTGTAATGGTAATGAATCTTTTTTTAGGGCTGTTCACATACACTTTTTTAACCTATCAAGATGGAGTGCTATTTGCTAATAGAACAATCATTTTTTCTTTTTTATATGCATGCAATATGTATTTTCAATCATTTGGTGCAGTTGCTATCGTAAAAGTGAATTCTTCTTGGTTTCACGTGAGAGAAAGAGGTGTCTTTGGTGGTATTTTTGGTGTCCTAATTTCTTTAGGATTGTATTTCGCATTTGATTGGGGAAATGCTATTGTTGAAGCGACCAAAGCGAAGCCAGAGAATTTGGGTTTTGTTCAGAGTTTAATTCGTACTGTGTTTGCAATTGAAGGTACCACAAGAGATCAAACTTGGTGGGTGTTTTGGATTCCATCATTGATTTTGTTCGTGTTCACTGTGCTTGATTATTTCTTAGTATTTGACAAACCATCACAAACGGGTTATCCAGATTTTGATACTGGGGATGCAAGTAGTGGTGAAATGGATGAAGAGTTTCATTTAGGAACAGTACTTAGAAAAATTTTAACGAATAAGGTGATTATTACCATTGCTTTCATTGAATTCTGTTCTGGAGTAATGAGAAATGGAATCATGCATTGGTTCCCTATTTATGTAAAAGAGTTGCTTAATAAACAAATCATTCATGAAGCCCCTTTAATTTATGCTAACTGGGGTCTTGTGTTGATGCTTGCTGGTGTGTTTGGTGGAATTTTCGCTGGTTTTATTTCTGATAAAATATTTGGTAGCCGTAGAGGTCCCGTTGCCGCATTGTTGTATGGTCTAATGTCAATTGGTGCATTTTTAATGTTTTTTACCTATAGAAACGTAGAAGTTTTAGGGTGGGTGGTCGCACTAATGAGTATGTTTGTAATCGGTGTACACGGGATGTTATCAGGTACTTCAACAATGGATTTTGGTGGTCGTAAGGCAGCCGGTACAGCAGTTGGTCTCATAGATGGTTTTGTGTATTTAGGCACTGGTGTTCAATCAGTTTCGTTAGGATTTTTAACTACACAAAATTGGATGTTTTGGGCACCATTTTTGATGCCATTTGCGCTTTTAGGAACATACTTATCAATCAAAATTTGGTTTGCTTTTCCTAATGCGAAGCGCAAAGGAGCCCATTAAAAAAATGGCACTCTTCTGTTGAGTGCCATAGAGCTGGGAGACAGGGATTCGAACCCCGATTCACGGATCCAGAGTCCGCTGTCCTACCATTAGACGATCTCCCATTTAATTAAAACTACGAAACAGTTTAATAAATGTCAATTTTCTTATTTACATAAGATAGTGGGGTAAATTCTTCTCCAAAGACACTTTTCAAAATCATTAAACCCTTTTCATAAACTTGAGGCGCAGAACACCAAATACAACCATCAATCAATGGATCGGCATTCTTTGAAAAACTTCCTACAATCCCACCTGCTTCTTTGATGATCACTTCACCTGCAGCAATATCCCATGGTGAAAGATTTAATTCCCAAAAACCATCTACAATTCCATTAGCGACCCAGCACATATCAATTGCTGCGGAACCACAACGTCGCATCGAGCTACAAGCTAAAAACATTTTTTCCCAAGCTTGAATATAAAGTTTCGTCAAATGTTTCGATCGAAATGGAAAACCCGTTGCGAGTAAAGCATTATCAAAGGTAATAGAATGATTAACTGATATTCTCGCTTCATTACAAAAAGCACCCAAATTTTTTACGGCATACCACAATTGTTTTAATACGGGATTATAAACAATTCCGAGAATACGTTCTCCATACGATGAATTTTTTAACCCTTTTTCTTCTAGTGCAATAGAGATTGCAAAAATTGGAATTTGCCTTAAGAAATTGGTAGTTCCATCTAAAGGGTCAATAATCCAGCGGTAGATAGAATTAGAATCAGACCGTATTCCTTCTTCGCAAATAAAACCAAACTCAGGAAATTCTTTTTCAAGATGATGGTAAAGAAATTCTTCAACACTTTTATCTGCTATGCTTACAAAATCATGAGATGATTTGGTGATGATCTGACTACTTTCAACTTTACCATAATAACTTAGCAGAATATCTCCAGCTTTAAGTATTACAATACGAAGGTAATGGAGCAACGAATTTAACTCTTTTGTATCCAAATCTTGTTCCTTTTAAGAATACGATAGAGGATGATACCAATCAGAATAAAAATCAAAACGATTGTACTCAATGGATCAAAAAGTATCATGGTTGCCTTAAAATGGATTGGTTCTTTTTTGCTAAATTGATCGTTGTTTACCATCCAAAATAAAGTGTCACTTGAAACTGAATCTGCGTTGGTCTCTAATAAAATTCCTTTCTTAATCAATTGTACAGTAATGGTTTCATCGCTTATATCTTGATATAAACGATGAACGTCCTCAATGGCATTGGTAAAATACAGTGCTTTTACCAACTTATCTGGTGGTAAAGTTGAAGGCAAAATTGAATCTTTTAAGAAAGACCAATAATAAAATAATTCATCGTCAGATTTGTCATTATTCAATTGATTAAACCAGCGCAAGGATTGTTCTTTTGTCCATTGTTCAGGCAATTCAACAAAAACGTTTTGTAAAATTAAACTATCTCGAATACTTTGAAGTACCTTTTCAAACTGATTTAAGTAAAATGCGGCAACCTCTTGCTGATATTTTTCTTGAATTTCTAGTTTGGTTTGGGGGGATAAAAATAATCCAATAGAATCGTTATCAAAATTTGGTTTTACCGGTGCGTCTTTAAACGGATTTTCCAATTGTATATTTGAAGCACAAGGAATAGTAGCAGTGAATAAATGTATTCTACATAAAGGTAAAAAATATCTTTGAAAACGAACAGTTGGGTTGATCGGGGATGAATCGTGAATTAAGGATAAACCTTCATTGTACTGGATTGTTTTTTTTAAATATCCGAATTGTGAGAAAGAAAGTGGTTGTTCCGTCTCAATAGTATCATTATTCATCAATAACCAATTGTCATTGATGTTTCGTAACGGTCCTGTTTCTAAATCAACACTATCTCCAGTCCAATGAAAATGAACAGTTGGCTTTTGAAAAGAGTCCCATTTGATGAGATAGTATCTTTCAATACATCCTGTAACAATTGTTAGAAATAATAGGGATAACAGTATTTTGAATGCAGGCATACACTACTCGTAGTTTGTAAAGTTAAAAAAATATCTCTATGTTTCAAATAATTCATTTTGAGTAGGAATACGATGGCTAAATCCTTCTCGTTAATTCTTTTCCTTTTTTTAATTGTAAGTACTGAAATTTATGGTATGGCAAAACCAAAAATGTACAATGATGAAAATATTAAAGATAAAGATTCAGTAGTAGTATCCATAGATACTTTAGAAAGAGTTCAAATTGATACTTTACCAACTTTTGACTTACTTGAAGATAAACTGTTGGATAGTACCGAATTCTGTGTATTGGCTGCAGAATATTTTTTCAATGTAAATGATCAAGAAAGCTCAAGTTACTTTATATTACCTGCGTTTGAATTTTACTATAAAGCTACATTTGATTCTACCCCTTGGCTTAATTGGAATAGAGCACAACAATTGTATTCAAGAATAGAAGCGATTCACTTTAATCTTAGAAGAAACGGAATATTTTATTCAACTCAAAGAGCATTTGATTGGAATATTTTAGAAAAACAATTTCTTACACATTTAAAAAATGACACATTGCTCAAACATTCGCTAAAGCTGCTTAAGCGATGCACTATAGATACTATAAAACACAAAATTAAATTAAAAAATATCTATCAAACTTTAGAAGATTGTAAGAATAAACAACCCATTAAACCACAATTACAAAGTATTCCTTTAGTTTATAATGATAGAGTTCAGTCAAAAATCAATTACTTTAAGAATAATGAGAAAGGAAGAAGACAGTTTGAAATTTATTTATCAAGAATTGTTCATATGGACCCGAGAATTATACCAATTTTAAAAGAAGAGGGAATTCCTGAAGAAATCATTTGCTTAGCAATAGTAGAATCTGCGCTTAAACATGATGCAGTTTCACGTGCAAAAGCCACTGGAGTATTTCAGTTTATGCGTGAAACTGCTTTGAAATATGGTTTACAAGTTAACGAATGGTATGATGAACGATACAATGTTGAAAAGTCAACACGTGCAGCCAGTTCATATTTAAGAAAACTGTATGAAGAAGATTTTCAAGATTGGCATTTAGCGATGGCTGCTTATAATGCAGGTGAAGGTCGTATAAAAAGGAGTATTAATAACCAAACAGGCGTTAGTTATTGGAAATTAAAAAGAGGTAGAGGCGTATTTAGAATTCCTAAAGAAACGTACAATTATGTTCCAACAATTTTAGCAATCATAGATTTGTACAAGAATCTTGAAGTTTATGGTTTTCAGAAACCCATTTTAGTGAAAAGAGTAGAATTAGAAGAAGTTGTAATTAACGGCTTGGTAGGTTTTGATATTCTTTCTCAAATCGTCGGTCTTACATTCGAAGATTTTGTTAAACTAAACCCAGAGTATGTGAACTTTATGACAGATCCCACAAATGAGTTCAATTCGATTAAGGTACCGTTAGGAATGGGTAAAATGGTATTAAACCGATTAAAACAAATGAAACCTGAAGAAAAAATTTTTTGGGTAAATTACACAACATCAAAACATCCAATTAAACTAAAAGAAATAGCTGAAAAATTTCAGTTGCGAGATGAATCAATAAAACAATTAGGGAATAATAGGAACTCCATTTCGCGTAATCGTGTAATTCCGCAAAAATCATTGTATTTTCCAGTGTTATTAAGTGTAGCACGACGTAATAATCTATTTGAAGACAATGCAATAATAAAAGTAAATGAAGCTGATTCAATAAAAACCGGCTTTATTGTAGATAAAAGAGAAGAGAAATATTCACAAAATGCAAAGTTTGATCTTAATCCAGAAAAGAATATTTTAAATAAGGAACAAGAAAACAAACCAAGTTTTATTTACGTCAAAAAAGGCGACAGTTTAATAAAAATATCAAAAAAGTACGATGTACCTTTAGAAAAAATACTCGAGTGGAACAATAAGCAGAGAAATCAAAAAATTTATCCTAATGAAAAGATATACATTACTGATCCAACACCTTGAAAAGTGATTTAGTTTTTGCTTATTCATTGAGAAAGGATATAAACAAATTTAGGAAATACCTATTATGAAATCACGAGATCTTATTGTAGGAATGATTGTACTGTTTGTATTCATTTTTATAGTGATTGCAATTTCAGTATTAAAAAGCAAATCGAATTCTGAAGACTCAATTGTTGCCAAAACACATCAAGTAGGTGTAGTTGAAATTGAAGGCCCAATTAGAGATAGTAAGACAGTTATAGAGTGGATTGAAAAACTACGAAAAGATAAAAATATCAAATCGGTCGTGGTCCGTATCAATTCACCAGGTGGTGCTGTAGCCCCCTCTCAAGAAATTTACTCTGCTTTATTGCGTTTGAAAAAGTCAGGTAAACCCGTGGTTGCTTCTATGTCATCTGTAGCTGCAAGTGGTGGATATTATATTGCAGTTGCAGCAGATACGATCGTAGCTAACCCTGGAACAATAACTGGATCCATTGGGGTAATCCTAACTTTCCCAATCTATGATAAACTTGCAGACAAAGTTGGGGTAAAAGTAGAAGTGATAAAGTCGGGAAAACTCAAAGATGTGGGAAATCCATTTAGAAATTTAACACCAGATGAAAGGGCATACCTCCAGGCAAGTTTAGATGATACTTACGAACAATTTACCTCTGCGGTTGCGGAACAAAGGGAATTACCTATAGATTCTGTTCTAAAATTAGCAGACGGAAGAATATATACTGGTCAACAAGCTTATCGTGTTGGTTTAGTGGATGTTTTAGGTACATTTCAAGATGCTGTTCGCATTGCTGCGAAAATGGGTGGAATAGTAGGTGAACCTAAATTGTTTGAAAAGAAAAAGAAAACAAGTTTAATTAAAGAACTTCTTTTGGGCGATGATGAGAGTAACAACACAAACTTACTACAAAACCTTTTAGAAAATCACCTTTTTGAAACATCACCGGTTTTTGAGTATCGTTGGATAATTCAATAATTTGAAGGAGTGTCAATGAGGAAAGCAGAACTAGTGGATAACATTGCTAGACGAACTGGAATTACTAGAATTGAAGTGGCTACAGTAATTGATAGTTTTATTGCAGAAATTCGTGAAGCAATCGCAAATGGGAATGAAGTAGAATTGAGAGGCCTAGGTACTTTTACACTTCGGGAAAAGAAAGCACGAATTGGAAAAAACCCACGTACTGGCGAAACGATTCATGTACCTGAAAAAAAGGTTCCAGCTTTTCGTATATCGTTAGATTGGAAAAAATCATTATCTAAAAATACTAAATAATTTAGGAGGTTAACCTTGCCTTGTGGGCGAAAAAGAAAACGACATAAAATAGCAACTCACAAACGTAAAAAACGATTACGCAAAAATCGTCATAAGAAAAAGTTGCGTTAACATTTATTCATCAATGCTAAACACTTCCCTTCTTTCAGTAGAAGGGAAGTGTTGTTTGCTAAAAACGGGTGAATGATTGGATAAACCCATTCTAACTGAATTTAAACCACTTACTGTTACAGAATTAGCAGTTCAAATTAAGAGCGTGCTTGAAACTAGTATCCCACATTGTTGGGTTGAAGGGGAACTATCAAATGTTACCTACGCAACCTCTGGGCATGTCTACTGCACATTGAAAGATGCTAATGCACAAATGAAATGTGTAGTGTGGCGTTCAGTTACACGCTTTTTACCCTTTCGTTTTGAAAACGGACAAAAAGTAATTGTATTTGGGAGTATTCAGGTTTATGAACCTCGCGGTGAATACCAATTTATCATAGAACAAGCAATTACTGCAGGTATTGGCTTTCTTCAACAGCAATTTGAAATTTTAAAGAAGCGACTTAGTGAAGAAGGATTGTTCGATGCAACACGAAAACGTTCTTTACCGGAATTTCCAAAAAGAATTGCGATAGTCACAAGTCCTACTGGTGCTGCGATTGAAGATATGATGAGAATACTACGACAACAATGGAAAATGATTGAAGTGGTTCTTGCAGGTGTGAAAGTTCAAGGAGAAGGGGCTGCAGAAGAGATTGCAAATGCAATTTTTAAAATTAATCAGTACTGTGGTGAAAACGCTCCAGATACTCAGAAAGTAGATGTAATTATTGTTGGACGCGGTGGTGGTTCATTAGAAGATTTATGGGCATTTAATGAAGAAGTTGTTGTTCGAGCAATAGCTAATTCAAAAATTCCTATTGTCTCTGCTGTTGGGCATGAGATTGACTATTCCTTGTCTGATTTTGCAGCAGATGTTAGAGCACCTACCCCAACTGCTGCTGCACAATTGGTTGTACCCGATGCTGTAGCAATTCACGATGATGTAGAAAATTACTTCTTATCCATAAAAACATCTGTCCAACAAAAGATAAAAAATGAAAGAGAAAAGTTGTACAATTTAGCGAAAAGAGGTAGTTTTACGCGTCCTTTGGATAGATTGAACTTATTGTTTCAAAGGATTGATGAATTGGATCATCGCAGTAGAATGGCAATGAAAAGAATAATGGAAAATTTGAAATCTAGCGTTAATCATCTTGTATTTAGAATCGAAGCATTAAATCCCTTGAGATTACTTGCAAGAGGTTTTGCAGTTGTTCATGATAAACAAGGCAAAATGATCACTTCAGTCAATATGGTTCAAGTGCAGGAAGAATATTCGGTTTCTTTAAGTGATGGTATATTTCGTGTGATATGTAAAGAGAAATTGTTTGGAGAAAAGAATGACTAAATCTGAAAAAAGTAAATTTTCTGAATTAGAACAATTAACATTTGAAGAAGCGTATAAAAGATTAGAGCGAATTGCCAATTATTTAGAAAATAGTGAAATTTCTATTGAATCCGCTATTGATGCATTTGAAGAGGGTCAATTTCTTTACAAACTATGCCAAAAAAAACTGGAACAAGCAGAACTTAAACTAAAGCATTTAGAGGAAATTGTTCCAAAAGAAGAGTAACACTCAATGACACCAAAAGTTGGCATTTATGGAAATTTGCGAAAACCCAAAGTTTTAACCGAAGTCCCGAATTACTTACGCTGGATTACGAATAAAAACTGTGAACTAATTTTGGATGAAGGATTAAAAGCACTTGGATTAACGGATGAATTTGTTTACGAACCGATTTCTAAGATTGCAGCTACTTTAGATTTAGTCCTATCCTTTGGAGGAGATGGAACATTATTAAGTTGTGTTCGTGAAATTGGTACAGCTAGTACACCTATTTTGGGTGTAAACTTAGGTGGCCTTGGGTATTTAGCAGAACTTTCAATTCCTGAATTGTACCGTTGGACCGATGCGATTTTATCTGGTCAATTTGAAATTGAAGAGAGAATGTTGTTGCAAGGAATCAAAAGTGGTGGAAATGCGAAACCCTTGTTAGCATTGAATGACTTTGTTTTTGATAGAGGGGAACGAAGCAGAACTATTCGATTAAGAACTTCAATTGATAATGAATATCTTAATACCTATACCTCTGATGGAATTATCATTTCTACTCCAACGGGTTCAACAGGTTATTCATTATCTGCTGGTGGACCGATTTTAGAGCCAACTTTAGATGCGATAATTGTTATTCCTATTTGTCCGCATACGCTTGCTCATCGTCCTATGGTGATAAAAGGTGATCGTAAATTAACGATTGAACCAATTCCAGGAAATGAAGCACAAGTGATGACAGACGGATTTTATGTGGATACCATTCAATATGGAGATATGATGGTAGTGGAAAAAGCACCGTTTAGTGTAAAGTTAATAACTTTTACAGGCAGATACTTTTATCAAGTATTACGTGAAAAATTACGTTGGGGTGAAGATTCACGGCATCCGGAAAGATAAATGGGATTTTTTAGCAAACTAAAAGAAACATTAACGAAAACAAGAACCGCTCTTGTTGAAAAGGTAACAGAACTTGTAACAGGAAAACCCAAGATTGATGCACAAGTTCTTCAAAACCTTGAAGATATTTTAATAACAGCAGATTTTGGACCTACTGTTTCAGAAAAAATCATTGATGCTTTGAAAAAAAGAGTTAATCGCGGTGACAATCAAACTGACAGATTGAAAGTAATGTTAAAAGAGATTCTTATTGAACTACTTCCAAATTCGTCTATACCATCAGTTCATGTTGTTCCTTATGTGATTGTAGTGGTTGGTGTGAATGGTTCAGGAAAAACTACCACAATTGGAAAATTAGCCAATTATTATCGCAACTTAAATAAATCTGTCCTTGTTGCAGCCGGAGATACTTTTCGTGCCGCTGCAATTGATCAATTGGAAGTTTGGGCAAAACGTGCAAATGTAAACTTTCTCTCTACCAATGAAGGCGCTGACCCGGCTTCTGTTGCACATGATGCGGTGTTTTCTGCAATTTCAAAAAAGTATGATGTCGTGTTGATTGATACCGCTGGAAGGTTACAGGCGAAAAAAAATTTAATGGCGGAACTTGAAAAGGTTATACGAGTTATCAAAAAGGTTTTACCCAATGCTCCCCATGAAGTACTCTTAGTGTTAGATGGTACCACAGGTCAAAATGCATTATCTCAAGTTGATATTTTTGGAAAACATTCTGGTGTAACTGGATTAGTGGTCACAAAATTAGATGGTACAGCGAAAGGAGGGTTTGTATTCGCGATAAGAGAAAAATTTGATTTACCTATTCAATGGATTGGAACAGGTGAAAAAATTACAGATCTCGAACCGTTTGATCCAAAAGCATTTGTAGATGCAGTGTTGGATGAGGAACAATGAAAAATAAGAACGGGATTTTATTAATACAGTTGGGCTGCTCAAAAAACAGCATTGACGGTGAAAGATTTTTAGGTATTCTACAGCATAATGGAATTTCAATAGCCCATTCAATACGCTCTGCACATACTATTGTAATCAACACTTGTGGATTTATTGAACAAGCAAAAGCAGAAGCAATAGAAGAAATTCTAAATGCTGTAGAATTGAAAAATAAAGGATTAATTGAAAAAGTTTATGTAATGGGCTGTTTGGTTACAAGAAATTCAGAAGAATTGATGCAAGAAATACCTGAAATAGATGGTGTTTTTGGAGTATCTGAATGGCAAAATTTAGCCAAACAGATTGTCAACACGAATGAAAACTTCCCTACAATTCCACCAAGATATTTATTAAATCCTAAGCATTATGCCTATTTACGGATTGCTGATGGATGTAACCGTGGTTGTTCCTATTGTGCAATTCCATTAATGCGAGGAAAATATAAATCCGTTCCATTAAAGGATTTAGTTAGTGAAGCTACATTGCTTAAACAGAAAGGTGTGAAAGAGTTAATTCTAATTGCACAAGAGGTCAATGATTATGGTAAAGATTTAAAAGATGGTACTAACATAAAAAAACTTTTAACCGAAATCGATCAACTTAATTTTCAATGGATGAGAATTCTTTATACTCATCCACCAGCTTACAACGATGGCTTTTTAGATGCAATTTTATCGTGTAAAACTTTAGTGCCGTACATTGATTTCCCTATTGAGCATAGTCATCCTAAAATTTTGTGGTCAATGGGTAGAAAAAAAAGTCCAGAATTTTTACTCTATTGGATTAATCAATTGCGAAAAACTATTCCTAATCTTGTTCTTCGTACTAGCATAATAGTTGGATACCCAGGAGAAGGTGAAGAAGAGTTTGAACATTTAGTAGAATTTGTTAAAGAAGCATCTTTTGAAAGGTTAGGGGTATTTTGTTATTCAAAAGAAGAAGGCACAAAAGCAGAAAAAATATCATTACCAGAAGTAGATCCGGAAATTGCTAAGTATAGACAAGAAGTGCTTTTGGATTTAGGTGCTGAACTTGCTGAAGCTTTTCATCGGAAGAAATTGGGTGAAATTGTACAAGTAATGGTTGAAACGAAAACACAAGATGGTTTAATTGGAAGGACAGTTTGGGATGCCCCTGATATAGATTACACGGTAACAATTGAAAATGGTTATTCTAAAATTGGCTGCATAGTGAATGTATGTTTAGATAACGTTTGGGAAGGTGGTTGGAAAGGAAGCTTAGTAAATATGACCAGAAATTTTATTGCAATAGATAATGCGACATCAAGTTCATAAAGAATTCACCTTTTTATTTTTACTGCTTTTTATTTTTTGTGGTTTTTTACAAAAAAGTTTTGGACAATCCCCTTACCGTCCACTTTACGATAGTGAAATAGGAACTCCGAAGTTTTCTGTAGATACAAAAATACTTTTAGCAGATGTCGATTCACTTCTTCGTTTTGTTTTCTTTGTGAATATCCCTTATCAAAACTTACAATATCAACTTCACAACGATCAGTATGTTGCAAATTTTATTGTAAGCTGTGAGTTCACTTTGAAAAATAAAGTGCAGTTCAAAAAATATAAAATAGTTAAGCATTGGCAGGATTCAATCGTTGTGAATAAGTTAGATTCAGATGATTGGCAACTAAAAATGTATAAAAGTGCTTACCCAATAGATATCCCTGCTGGAAAATATCAAGTTAAATTACGATTAAGAGACCGACTATCGGATAAATTTGTAGATAAATCTTTTGATATTCAGGTAAACCAAAGTTCTTCCAATGAATTGTATATGACTGAGCTAATGTTTGTAAAATGGTTACCTACTAACTATTTACCATTTACGGTAATGAGTTCTGAAAATAGTTTTTACCCCACAGATACCATATATGTTTTTTATCAAGTAAAACCTATTGGTAGTGGTACCATCAAAATACGCGAAAAGCTCATTTCCGATTCAGGAAAAGTGATTTTTGATACCGCATTTTTCGTTGAACCAAATAAAAAACTTGAATATATAAAATCTCTGTTACCTAAAGAATTAAATCCCAGCAACTATCAATATATAGTTCAAGTAGAACAAAGTGGAGTTAGAAATACAAAATCAATCGGTTTTCGAATAATAGAAAAAAGTTTACCTCTACAGGTGAATGACTTAACCTTAGCCATCCGACAATTGAAATATATTTTGGAAGAAGAACAAGTTGATCAGATGTTACAATTGCCATACGAACAGCAGCTTATTGAATTCAAACATTTTTGGGAAAAACGAGATCCTACTCCAGATACACCCAAAAATGAAAGAATGGAAGAATATTACAAACGAATAGAAATAGCTAATCAAAGATTTACGAAATTGTTACAGGGTTGGGAAAGTGACCGTGGAAAAATTTACATTATTTATGGCGAACCGACCGACATAGAAGAGCATCACTTTGTTGTACAAGGAAGACCTTACGAAATTTGGTATTACAGTCATTTACAACTACGGTTTACTTTTGTTGATTACGACGGTTTTGGTGAATACAAACTTGTGACACCGTTATGGGATTAAGCCATTTGATAGTTCCACCGTTGCTTAAAGAAAATGCTAAAGTTTATGTGGTAGCACCAGCTGGACCATCTTCCTTTGAAGCTTTACAGAAAGGAATGATACGATTGAAGGAATTTGGATTTCAGGTTCATCTTGGTGAATTTGTTCATCCTGATTCTCTATGTGATGAATCCTATCTAGCTGCTAGTGATGAAAAAAGAGCAAAAGATTTGCAAGAAGCACTTGCTGATGATTCAGTTGATGCAATTTTTATTACACGTGGTGGATATGGTACTACAAGAATTTTGCACCAAATTCGTTGGGACAATCATTGGAAACCTAAATGGGTGATTGGTTTTTCTGATTTTACTGCATTTTCTTTAGCACTTCTCAAATACAAAAATTGGTGTTCTATTTCTGGTCCTGTAATTGCTTCTACTTATACAAATGATGAAACGGAGACCTGGAAAACATTCAATGAAATTTGTCAATACCATAACTTGCTTACTTTCCAAGTTCAAGCAATCAATGAGCAAATAGAAGCGAACGGAATTTTAATTGGTGGTTGTTTATCTTTGATTTGCACTTTAATTGGAACTCCATTTTTACCAGATTTTACTAATGCTTTTCTTATTTTAGAAGATGTAGGTGAACCGTTATATAAAATTGATCGCATGTTGACCCAGCTTTATCATTGTAAAATTTTTGATCAAATTAATGGATTAATATTGGGTAGATGGTATAATCATGAAAATCAATTTTCCAAAGAATACAATGATAGTATCGTTAAACGTTGTCAGCAGCTAACATTACATAGAAAGATCCCTATTATTTATGACTTTCCCTATGGACATTTTTCTAACCGTGTGTCAATTCCAATCGGGAGTTTCGTCGAATACAGAAAGGGGGTTTTAAAGTTGTATGTTCAATAGAAAAGTAAAAGTTGCTTTTTTTGCTTCTGGTCGTGGAACAAATGTTGAAAACTTACTACGTGCAATTCAAAACAATTTAATACATGCAGAACCAACTCTTTTAATTTCTGATAGAGAAGCCCAAGTAGAAAAGCTGAGTTCTATTTATCAAATTCCATGTAGACGACTATCAAAAAAAGATTACGCTACTTTGGATGATTGGAAAAAATCTTTGATTGAAACGGTAGATCAATTCCAAATAGATTTTATTTTTTTATGTGGTTTTTTACAACTAATACCTAAAGCATTATGTGAACGTTTTCAAAAAAGAATAGTCAATATCCATCCTGCACCACTACCAAAATTTGGTGGAAAAGGAATGTATGGTTACCAGCTACATAAGACAGTTCTTGAATCAAAATTGAAGTGGTCTGGTCCAACAATCCATTATGTTAATGAGGAATACGATAAAGGGGAGATTATTTATCATGTACCAGTACCTATTTTACCGAATGATACACCAGATAGTTTAGCTGAAAGAGTGCTGAAAATGGAACATTTGGTTTATCCAGTGATTGCAGCTCAATTAATTCAACAATTGTACAGAGATTAACATGGAAAGTGTAAATTTAATTAAAAGAGCATTAATATCTGTTTCAGATAAAACGGGTTTAGAAGAGATAGTTCTTTGTTTAAAGAAATTGAATGTTGAAATTCTGTCAACAGGAGGTACAGCAACATTTATTCGAAACGTTGGTTGCTCAGTGATTGATATTTCTGATTGGACAGGTACGCCTGAACTTTTTAATGGACGAGTTAAAACATTACATCCAAAAATTCATGGTGCATTATTATATAAAAGAGACGATTTAAATCACGTTCAACAAGCTAAAGAAAGTAAAGTTTTACCAATTGATTTAGTAGTAGTTAACTTATATCCATTTGAACAAACACTTTATTTAAATGAATCAGAATCAGATCTAATCGAACAAATTGATATTGGTGGCCCTTCAATGTTAAGAAGTGCTGCAAAAAATTTTCATTCTGTTACGGTTGTTTGTGATATCGAAGATTATGCAGAATTGATCAAACAAATCGAACAAAATGGAGGTACAACTTTAAACTTTAGAAGGTATCTTGCAGGGAAGGTTTTTGATCGAACTGCAAATTACGATGCATTGATAGCACGGGTTTTATCTGACCCTATTCAAGAACAACATTGGAAAAAGTGGTTTACAATACCTTTAAGTAATCCAATTCCCTTAAGATATGGTGAAAATCCAAAACAAAAAGCTACACTGTATCATGTGAATGGTGAGTTACAATATGGATTTGCTAATGCGAAGGTAATTGGCGGAAAAGAAATCTCTTTTAATAATTGGATGGACGTAGATAGTGCGGTTCGATTAGTAAGTTTATTTCAGGAATCTACATGTGTTATTGTAAAACATGCTAGCCCATGTGGAGTTGCTACAGCAAATTCATTGGTAGAAGCGTATAAAATGGCATATCAATGCGATCCTACATCAGCATTTGGTGGTGTGGTTGCATTCAACAAACCCTTGGATAATAAAACTGCTGAAACCATTACAAGCATTTTTACGGAAGTAGTATTTTCACCGCCTCCTATTGATGAAGAAGTGCAAAAGATATTATCAAAATCGAAAAATTTACGATGGGTGGTTTGCGAAATACCTAATATGCCCCCTCTTTTTCCGTATGAATTCCGACGTATTTTGGGTGGTATGTTGGTTGAAGAGATTGATGATGGGATCACCCCTGTTTCTGAATGGGAGGTCGTTACTGAAATTAAACCCACCAATCTACAATTACGGATGCTTGAATTTGCTTGGAAAGTGGTAAAGGGTGTAAAATCCAATGCAATCACTATTGTCAATGAGAATAATGATTGTTTTTTTACCATAGGAATAGGTGGTGGTGAAACAAGTCGAATTGATGCGATGTACAATGCTTTGCGAAGAGCAAAAAACTTTAATCATCCTCTTCACTCATCTGTATTAGCTTCGGATGCATTTTTTCCATTTTCAGACAGCATTGAATTGGCTAAACAAAATGGTATAGAAGCGATCATACAACCCGGTGGATCCATTCGTGATAAAGAAGTAATTGCTGCTGCAAATCAAGCGGGGATAACAATGTTGTTCACCCATCGTAGACATTTTCGACATTTATGAAAATTAAAGCTTTGTATTCTGCAGGCATTGTCTTTTTTCTAAGTATAGGAATAACTTCTTGTTTCAAGACACTGCATGAAGATCCTTTTTCAACTGATGCTCGTACCCTTTATTTCAATCGTTTAGCGAATTCTGGCTACGATTTGATCATCATGGATTATAGCCAAAACGGAACTGAAGCTTTGAAGTTTACTCGTAGTGAAATAGACCTACTTAGGATTCAAAGTAATGCCTTAGTATTTGTGAAATATCCTCTCGGAGTTGCAAAAGAAAGTTACTCGTATTGGCAAAATGTTTGGGATTTAAATCATGACGGTTTACCAGATTCAACAGCACCAAGGTGGCTTATTCGCAAGAGATCTATGGCTTCAGATGAGTGGCTGGTGCGTTTTTGGGACGATGAATGGAAATTTCTAAGTACATTGTCCAATCAATCCCATTTAGTTCATATTTTGGAAGCAAGTTATGATGGATGTTACTTTACAAGTTTAGATAGTTGGAACGAAATTTCTGAAATTCCAAATTTGGAATTAACATTCAAAAACTCTGTGATAGAAATCATTGATAGTTTAAAAAGACGTTTTCCTTGGATGAAGTTTATTGGTGAAAATGTAAATTCTTTAAGTAGGTATCCAGATTTGGTTAATCAGATGGATGGAGTGATTCAAACAGAATTTGTTTGGGGATACAATGGACAAGATGGAGTATATGTCCCAGAAGAAAGAAGGAATCAGATTGCAAATATACTAATGCCTTTTCAACTAAGCGGTAAGTTTATAGGAATCATTGATTTTCCTTTTTCTTCATCAACTAATAGAGTAATTTTCGATGAAGTATCGTTAAACAAAATTTATCAGGGTTATCAAATCGCTTTAAATTACAGGTACATCTATTATCCTGCAGTAAGAGAATTAAACGATTTAACAATAGTTCCAAACTATGAACCGATTCAAAATGTTATTCCTATTCGTTACTTGTCAGATGTACAAGAGTTTTGTATTCAATTAAGACCTTCGTTTTATAATCTTTGAAAGTAAAAAATGGGTTGGTTTTCTAATTTATTTACCAATGATGTTGCGATTGATTTAGGTACTGCAAATACTCTGATTTATGTTAAATCGGAAGGAATAGTTGTCAGAGAACCATCAGTCGTTGCAATCCGAAGAAGCGACAAGAAAGTAATCGCTATTGGAAAAAATGCACGTGAAATGATGGGTAAAAATCATAAGAATATCGAGGTAATCCGACCCATGCGAGATGGCGTAATTGATGATGATGATGTAGCAGAAATTATGATCAGGAGTTTTATAAAACGTGTTGTGAAAAATCCGTTGAATAGACCAAGAATCATTGTGTGTGTTCCATCGGGAGTTACAAAAGCAGAAAAAAGAATTATAAAAGATTCTACCGAACAAGCAGGTGCACGTGAAGTTTTTTTAATCGCTGAACCTATGGCTGCAGCATTGGGTGTAGGTTTAGAAGTTTTAGAACCGGTAGGAAGCATGGTGATTGATATTGGTGGTGGAACTACTGAAATTGCAGTAATATCTTTAGGAGGGATTGTATCAGACACCTCAATACGCATTGCGGGTGATGAAATGGATGAAGCCATCATCAATTTTATGAGACGCAATAACAACTTATTGATAGGTGAGCGAGAAGCAGAAAGAATAAAATGTGAGATTGGCAGTGCGTTTAAATTAGAACAAGAACTTACTACCAAAGCTAAAGGTCGTGATTTAGTAAATGGTATTCCCGTTTCTGTAGACGTAACAAGTGAAGAAATCCGTGAAGCGTTAAATGAACCTGTAACAGCGATTATTAAAGCTGTACGGGCTTCATTGGAAAAAACACCTCCCGAACTCGCTGCTGATATTCGTGATAGAGGAATTATGTTAACTGGAGGTGGTGCATTACTACGAGGATTAGATGCAAGATTGCGAGAAGAGACTAGTTTACCCGTATCAGTTGCAGAAGATCCTTTAACTTGTGTGGTTAGAGGAACTGGCAAGGTTTTAGATAATTTTGAAAAGTATTCGAAGGTACTTTTGGATAACTAAGTGATTGCATCATTTCGTAGGTTTTTATCACGCCACCCTCATACTTGGGTGGCGTTTATATTGTGGTTAGCAAGTTTAATGATGATACTTACAAAGAACTCTATTGTCAATCAAAACGTTGCTTCTATTATCAATGGTACATTTTCCTATCTTATCTACCCATTTCACTTGATACCTCGAACCTTTGAAATATGGAAAGAGAACCAACGGTTACGTTCTGAGTTAATGGCGACCAAGTCAAAATTGACTTGGCTTACGGAAGCAGAGTTTCAATTGCCTTTGTTAAAATCATTCTTAGAATTTGACACAAGTCAAAATTGGAAAACAATCCCAGCAGAAGTTATTGGTCGTTATTTTCGTATCGGACATAGAAGAATTGTAATCAATAGAGGGTTACATCATGGTGTCCAACCTCCATTACCAGTAATCAATGAAAAGGGTGTAGTAGGTAGAATTCTTTACAGTACTTTGACCACTTCGGAAGTACAAATCATTGGCGATCCTGATTTAGGAATAGCCGTTAAAAACCAAAGAAGTCGTGTAGAAGGGATATTAAGAACATCTAAAAGTGATCTACCAAAAGTAGAGGGTGTACCATTAACAGCTGACGTTAAGAATGGTGATTTGTGGATTACTGCAGGTGTGGGCAAAATTTATCCAAAAGGAATACCAGTTGCGAAGCAGTTACCATTACCATCTCCCAGCGGACATTTTCTAAATTTACCTGTAGTTCCAACAGCGAACATTGAAGCACTTGAGTTTGTCTTTGTCTTAACTAGTGAAAATAAACAGTATTTTGGTGATGGTGATCAATGAAACCAATCTCTTCAAATTCTTTTTTATTACACTTTTTATGGTTGATTCCTATTCAAGTATTTTTAGCAGAAAGAATTTCTATAGGTGGAATAATTCCTGACTTTTTTTGGTTAGGGTTAGTATGGTCATTATTTCAAGTATCTAATTCTCAAACATATTTAGTAGCTTTTATAGGGGGGATTGTACTAGATGCTTTTGCAGGTATTCCGTTAGGAACAACCAGTTTAGTTTATATAACGGTATTGTTTATATTTGCTGTTTATTTTACTTATCAATTAACATTTAGTCCGATTAGGTGGTTTGTCTTATCTTCTTTCGGAAATATTTTTGTTACTTTTTTCATTACTATAATCACTTTGTATCACAGTGAAAATTGGTTGTATCATTTTTTTACAAAAGGACTACTTTCTGTTCTTTATACTGCCCTTTTTTCTTTAGTAATCACACTCGCTATAAAGTGGAAATACAAGCGTGAAAACACTTGATTTGACTGTAAACCGTTATCGTATATTGTCATTTCTAACCTGTGTTTTTTTTGGTGTTCTTTTTATACGATTGTTTTTTTTACAAGTTATTCGTTATGATTTTTTCTATAAGAAATCTTTAGCGAATAGCATAAGAATTACGGAAATACCTGGACTTAGAGGTGAAATCTTTGATCGATATGGTAATGTTATCGCTGAAAATACAGTAAGTTACTCGTTATATATTACCCCAAATGAATTTGGTAATTCTGAAAAAAAATTAAAAAAATTTTGTGAATTATTGAACCTTGATACTTTACTTTTGAAAAAAGTGTTATTTGGTAAAAATGCTTCTAAAAACAAAGCGGTTAGAGTACTTCGGGATATGAGTTTTCAAGAAATTTCGACAATAGAAGAGTTTAGAGCTGACTTTGCTGGTATTTTTATTCAACAAGAAACCAAACGCCATTATAAAATTGATTGTGGAGCTCATTTTTTTGGTTATATAAGTGAACCTAACGAAGTTGAAATCGAAAAAAATCCATCTCTTCGAGGTGGTACAATGATTGGAAGAGTGGGTTTGGAAAAAACATACGATACATTGTTAAGAGGAATACCAGGATTAAAATTTCGTTTAATAGATGTAGAAGGAAAAGAATTAGGTCCTATTTTAGAAACACCGGATATTGCTCCGGGATCTGGTCGTCCCTTAAAAATTAGCATTGATCCGTCTTTACAATCTTTAGCAGAAAGTTTGTTAATAGGAAAAAATGGGGCTATAGTTGCCATTGAACCGAAAACGGGTGAAATCTTATGTTTTGCATCCAGTCCGACTTATTCACCCAAATTATTTGACGGGGCTATTTCAGGTAAAGTTTGGAAAGCATTATCTGAAGATCCCAATAAACCTCTTTTTAATCGTGCTTTACAAGCGATGTATCCACCCGGTAGTACCTTTAAAATGACCGTACTTGCTGCTGCGTTAGAGTATGGATTAATTGACACTTCACAAAAAATTTTCTGCGGGGGTGGTATCCAAATAGGAAACAGATTCTTTAAAGATGCTAGTAAAAAGGGTCATGGTGCTGTCAATGCTAAACTCTCTATTGCAGCATCTTGCGATGTTTATTATTACGTGTTAGGCCAAAGAATCGGATTAAAACGCTTGAACTCAATAATGTTAAAATTGGGTTATGGAAAGAAAACCAATGTAGATTTAGATTTAGAATCTTCAGGATTAGCACCATCAGAGGAATGGTATGAAAAACGTAACTATCAATGGGGTGCTGGAACGTTAGCAAACTTAGGAATTGGACAAGGTGAGATACTGGTAACTCCCATCCAACAAGCAGTAAATGCTTGCATTTGGGCCAACGGCGGTTGGTATATTCAACCACATTTGGTAGTTGCTTACGGGGATACCTTGAAAGGTGAATGGATACGACCACAATACCCTAAAATTGAAGTAAATTTGAAAGATTGGATTTTTCCTTTTATCCGTCGTGCGATGCGTGAAACAGTTTCAGCACCATATGGAACTGCTGCACGTTTTGAAAAACTTGGATATGATGCAGCAGGAAAAACAGGAACAGCACAAAATCCACATGGGAACGATCATGCATGGTTTATCTGTTTTGCACCTTTTGAAGACCCTAAGATAGCCCTTTCTGTACTGGTTGAAAATTCTGGTTGGGGTGGGGTTCATGCAGCACCAATAGCGTTTGAAATCATTGGTCGATATTTAGGAAAACCTGCAAATTTATTTGACTTTGGTGTGATAAATGATCATGTAAGTGGTGATTGAATGAAAACGTTAGAGCATCATTTAGATTGGATTTTAATTTTACATTGGATTTTTTTGATATTAGTAGGTTGTATTGCCGTTTTCTCTGCTACCTTTCAAGAAGATTTAGGTTGGTCTAAATTTGCAAAAAATCATGTTATTTATTCTACAATTGGTTTGTTGATAGGTTTTCTAACAATTTTTATAAAGCCAATTCAATTTTATTTATTTTCATATATCATATGGTTTGTTTTTCTTCTATTTTTAGTTGCTGTGGAAATTTTTGGTATATTAGGGATGGGTGCGATACGTTGGTTAGAGATAGGGGGTATTCGCTTCCAGCCTTCTGAATTGATGAAAATAGGAGTTGTGCTTGCAATTTCAAGATTAATAAGCGATCGATTGAACACTCTCAATACTTGGGGTACTTTTTTAGGCATATCGTTATTCGTTGTTATTCCATTCATTCTTGTCGCTTCTCAACCCGATTTGGCAACTTCTTCCATCTATTTTGCACCAGCATTAATAGTTTTACTAATGGCAGGATTACCTTTGGTCGTGCTTTTTGTAGTATATTTTTTATTTCATTCTTTAATTTTTTCTTTTTATAAAATGATATGGATTTTATCTCTCATTTTAGGTGCAATATTATTGTTTATGAAAATTAATACAAAATGGTTTGTTGGTATATTAATTTTACTTTATATCGCTATAGGGTTTATTTCACCTTGGATTTGGAATACTAAACTTCATGATTATCAAAAAGCAAGAATTATTTCTTTTTTAAATCCTGAATCAGACCCTCTTGGTAAAGGATATCAAAGTATCCAATCAAAAATTGCAATTGGTAGTGGCGGCATTCTTGGAAAAGGTTTCTTAAAAGGGACACAAACACAACTCGACTTTTTGCCAATCCAACATACGGATTTTATTTTTTCAGTAGTATCTGAAGAATGGGGTTTTATTGGTTCAACCATTCTATTAATGGCTTTTCTGACAATTATTCTTCGTGTTTGGCAACGAGGTATGAAATCGAAAAATAAATTTAACGGAATGTTGTTGTTTGGAATTGGAGGCGTTTGGTTATATCAAGTGTTTATTAATATAGCAATGACTTTAGGTTTAGTACCTGTAGCTGGCATTCCGTTACCTTTTCTTTCATACGGTGGGTCTTCAATGATAACAAATTGTATCTTCATGGGGTTGGCAATCAACTGTTCAAGTCGTTACCATTTATATTCTTGAGAGGTTTTTATGAAAGGATGTTTTTATATCGGGTGTATTATTCTTATTTTGTTAATAAAGGTAAATGCCAGTTCTGTAGATGATCAATACAATGAGGCAAACAAATTAATTCAGAATGGAGCTCGAAAAGAAGCATTAATTTTATTAAGAAAATTATCAAAAAATTATCCACTTCATCCTTTACGGGGAAATTTTCATTTTTGGGCAGGTCATGTGTTAATGCAAATGAATAAACTTGAAGAAGCATGTATGGAGTTTTCACTTGCAACCTCAGTAAAATATTCAAATAAAGTACCAGATGCACTCTTTGCTTTAGGAAATTGCTATGAGAAAATAGGTAGAAAAGAACTCGCTAAAAAAGAATGGGAGAAGTTTTTAAAACTTTATCCCAATCACGAATTAGTGAAAACCATTCAAAAACGTTTAAACCAATAGGTGTAGTATGAAAATCAAGTATATTCTTTATTTTTTAGTTTTTATTTACCAAACCAGTTTAGCATATGATACGTTTCTGACGATTTATAACCAAAATATGGCGGTAATACGAGAAATTCGTGAAGTCCTTATTACTGATTCAAAAGAATTAATTTTTTCAGATGTACCAGAGAAAATAGATCCTACTTCAGTCAAATTATCCATACCCGGAGTAGAAGTATTAGAGCAGAATTATGAATATGATTTGGTCAATCACGAAAAATTACTGCAAAATCGCTTAGGCCAAACAGTAGATTTAATTTTAGAGCAAGGTGAGATTGTTTCTGGAAAGTTGCTTACACCAGCGGGATGGGGGATTGTGCTCGAAACGGGAACTGGTATTCGCATCATTAAGGAGGGCGTAAAGCAAATTATCTTACAAGGCAATACAGAAGGAATGTTTCTTAAACCTACATTAATATGGCGTTTAGATAAAAAACCGAAAGAAAAAGTTTTAGTAGAGTTAACCTATATTACCAATGATATCAATTGGAAAGCTGAATATATTCTATCTTTAAATAGCAAAGGAAAGCAATTTGATTTTCAAGGATGGGTTGATGTTCAAAACAATTCAGGGGCCGATTATCACGATGCAAACATCAAACTCATTGCAGGTTCAATCCACCGAGTATATCCGTCTCCATATCCCGCTTTTACTGACCGTGCTGAACTATTGGTGGGAAAAGCTCCTAGTTCCCAATTTGAACAACGGGAGTTGTATGAATATCATTTATACGAACTACAGCGGAAAACAACGCTTTCTGATCGACAAAATAAACAAATAAGCTTAATGTCTGTCATTCAAGTTCCATATACGCAGGAATATCACTACTCTGCATTTCAAGGAAATAAAAAAGTTCAATCTAAGATAATTTTTAAAAACGATAAAGAACATAAGTTAAATCTGCCTTTACCTGCAGGTCGTGTACGTATTTTTCAAGAAGAACCAAATGGAAATCGTGAATTTATTGGTGAAGACGTAATTGAACATACGCCTACTTCATCTGAAGTAACATTAACAGTCGGCGATGCTTTTGATTTAGTCGGTGAAACGGTTCAATTAGAATACCGTAATGTAACTAATAAGATTTCAGAAACAGATTACAAAGTTAACTTAAGAAATAGTAAAAAGGAAGATGTAGTATTGATAGTCATTATCAATGGTTATGGCGATTGGAATATTGTAAAATCTTCAGAAGAAGTAACAGATATTTCAGCACAAGAAAAAAGAATTATTGTAAAAATTGCATCCAATTCAAAGAAAACGATTACTTATACCATTAGACAACAAAGTCTGTAAACGTGGTCGAAAGAACGAACGTTTCATTAAATCAGTCCATTGATTGGAATAGTTCATTAGAGTTTCAAAAAGGCATTGGACCTCAACGTTGGAAAGTACTTAAAGAAGCAAATATCTTAACAGTAAAAGATCTATTTCTTAGATTTCCAAAAAGATATTTTGATAAAACGAATATCGTGCCTGCAAATCAATTAAATCGTTTTTATCAACAAACAGTATCTGCTATCGGTCAAGTCAAACTCGTACAAGAAATACCTTTACGTGGCGCGAAACATAAAAAAATGTTAAAAGTTTTTTTAGAAGATGATACAAATGCTTTTCAATTGATTTTTTATGAAGGAATATCAACCTTTATCAGTATTTTTCAAAATGATCAGTGGTTTTTAATCACCGGAAAGGTTACTGGTTCTGATCATTCGCCTTCTTTTATTCACCCGAGAATTGAAAAATTGTCACAAGAAAATATTGAATTAAATAAACATACAATTGAACGTAAAATCTATCCTATTTATCAAGAAAAAGATGATTTTAAAAAAGTATCTTTGACTTCACGCGGATATCAAAAACTGTTAGAACGATTGTATCCTTTCATAGATCCACCAGATACATTACCAGCTGAAATAAGAAAAAGAAAGCACCTACCGTCTTTGAAACAAGCACTAAAACTGATACACTTTCCAACTACCATCAATGAACCACAAATTGGTCTTAACTATTTTATTGCTGATGAACTATTTTATTTTCAACTTGCATTATTAGCTAGAAGAAAACAATCAAAGTTAGTTCAAACGAATAGTATAATGGAAGTAGGGCATAAAACCAAAAAACTGTTATCTTTATTACCATTCGAATTGACGAAAGGACAAAGAAAGGTTTTGAATGAAATCTATTTAGATTTAAAACAATCTAGGCCCATGCTTCGTTTGCTGCAAGGTGATGTTGGAAGCGGAAAGACCATTATAGCACTCTTAACTTTGTGTATGGTTATTGAAAGTGGTTATCAGGGTGCATTTATGGTTCCGACTGAAGTATTGGCAGAACAACACTATATTAATTATGTTGAAATGCTTAAAAAAGTTGGAATAACCAGTGAATTACTTGTTTCTGGTATTTCAAATACAAAACGAAGTACTATTCTTAAAGAACTTGAAAATGGGAAAATTGATATTGTAATAGGTACACATGCATTAATTCAAGAAGATGTTCAGTTTAAAAATTTAGGAATAGCAATCATTGACGAACAACATCGTTTTGGCGTAGAACAAAGAAAATTATTAACAGACAAAGGAAATGGTGTTCATTTATTGGTAATGACAGCTACCCCTATACCAAGAACTTTGTCATTAACAATTTATGGAGATTTAGATGTATCTACATTAACAGAGAAACCAGCCAATCGTAGCAACATCAAAACGATAGCCATCACACCAAAACAACGTAAAAAAGTTTTTAATGCTGTTCGTGAAAATGCAATTGCAGGATTTCAATCTTATATTGTTTTTCCAATAGTAGAAGAATCTGAAGCACTCGATCTAAAATCAGCCGTTGATGAATATCACATTTTAAAAGAAACTGAGTTTAAAGACATTTCTGTTGGATTACTTCATGGCAGAATGTCCCTTGATGAGAAAAATGAAGTTTTAAAACAGTTTACATCAGGTAAAGTGCAAGTGTTAATCACGACAACTGTCATAGAAGTTGGTGTAGATGTACCACGTGCTACAATGATTGTCATTGAACATGCTGAACGTTTTGGAATAGCACAACTTCATCAATTGCGGGGACGTGTAGGTAGAAGTAAGTATGCTTCAAAATGTATTTTAATTGTTTATCAACCTAATGAGGTAGCAAAAGAAAGAATAAAAGCCATTTTAAATTCTCAGGATGGATTTGAATTATCAGAAATAGATTTTAAACTTCGTGGAAGCGGTGAACTGTTTGGTACCCGTCAACATGGATTGAATGAATTGATCTTTACTGATTTACAAATTCACAAAGAATGGGTCATTGAAATGCGTAAAGAAGCTGAATTATTTTTAGCAAGTTCCCATCAACCTGAATCAGATATGGTATGGATTGAATTAAAAAGAAGATATCAAGAGAAAATGGCTTTAGGAGGAATTGCCTAATCACTATGAAAAAAGGCAAGATTGTTGTCATAGCAAATCAAAAAGGTGGGGTAGGGAAAACCACCACCGCTGTCAATTTAAGTGCAGCTTTGGCTTTGGCTGAAAAAAAGGTTTTATTAATTGATTTAGATCCACAGGGAAACGCAACCAGTGGAGTTGGTGTAAATATCCCAGACAAACATCCAACTAGTTATGAACTAATCATCAAAAATGCCCATTATAAAGATTGCGCATTAGCAACAGAATTGGAATTCTTATGGATTATTCCCGCTAATATCAGCTTAGTGGGTGCTGAAATAGAATTAGTTCCTTTGATTTCGAGAGAAAAGCAGTTGGCAGGTGCATTGGTGGGGGTACGCGATGAGTATGATTGGATTATCATCGATTCACCACCATCATTAGGTTTACTAACTTTAAATGCCTTAAGTGCTTGTGATACAGTGCTGATCCCAATTCAAGCTGAATATTATGCATTGGAAGGATTAACCAAACTATTAAATACCATACGTTTAGTTAAAAGACATATTAACCCAGAATTAGAAATTCAAGGTGCTGTAGTTACAATGTACGATCCGCGATTAAACTTGTCTCGTCAAGTACGAGAAGATGTTATTCGATTTTTCAAAGGAAAAGTCTATGAAACATGTATTCACCGGTCTGTAAAACTTTCCGAAGCACCCTCTCATGGAAAACCTATCTTTCTTTATGATATCACGAGTCGTGGTGCAAAAAATTATATGGCTTTGGCAGAGGAAATGTTACTTAATGAAAACTAAAAATACTGGACTTGGTAAAGGATTAGGTGCACTAATTTCATCGCTTGAAGAAGATTCAAAAGAAGGCGAATATCAAGTCATACCAATATCAAAAATAGAAGCAAATCCCAATCAACCAAGAAAGGATTTTGACGAATCTTCATTAGCAGAACTTGCTGCATCAATCAAACAAAATGGAATTTTACAACCCATTTTAGTAATTGAAATAAACCCTCAAATGTATCAAATCGTCGCAGGTGAAAGAAGATGGCGTGCTGCTCAAATGGCTGGTTTTTCACAAGTCCCCTGTAGGATATTAAAAGATATTTCAGAAAAACAAATTGGAACCATTTCATTAATTGAAAATTTACAGCGAGAAGATTTAAATCCCATTGAATTCGCTGTTGGATGCAAAAGATTATTAGAAGAGAACCAATGGACTCATGAAGAATTAGCCGATCGCATAGGTAAAGCTAGAGTTACAATTACAAATACGCTGAGATTATTAAACCTCCCTTTAGAAATTCAAGAAAGTATTCGCCAGGGGGTAATTAGTGAAGGCCATGGAAGAGCACTGCTTCAGTGCAGTGAAAAAGAAGATATTCAATTATTATGGCGAAAAACAATTGAAAAAAAATTATCAGTTCGTCAGTTAGAAGATCTTGTTCAAAATAAATTCAAATCAAAAAAGTCAAAACTGAATAGCAAACAAAAGTTTGATGATCCTGTCACACGAAATCTTTTAGAAAACGCATTAGGTTGTAAAATTTCACTTGAAGGTACGATAAAAAAAGGAAAGATTTCACTGCATTATTTTTCAGAAAATGAACGTGAAATCTTGATACAAAAATTGACAAACTTATGAACAAGTACCTATTTACTTTAGTAATATTTTTAATGGTATCTTGTAGTTCATTGAACACTTTCAGTGAAATTCATCTGGTAACAAATTCAAGATACTCATCTGGTTTAGACCATTATACATTAATAGGATCTCCTGATACTACGATCCTCTATCAACTGCGTGAACATATTCTTCAACAATTACAGTTTTCTATTGAAAATTTAAATGATAACCAAAGAAATACTGAAACCATCTGTGCAGCTGAATTCTTGAAAAGTATTTCAAAGTGGATGGGTGTAAAATACAGATACGGTGGAAATACGCCTAAAGGCATAGATTGTTCAGGATTTGTAAATCACGTGTTCCTTGATTTTGGTATTAAACTTCCACGATCTTCAAAGGAAATTGCAAAAAAAGGTGTGGAAGTTTTGAGAGATTCGGTACGTTTTGGTGATATCATATGTTTTAAAAATCGAAAGGGAAGAATTTTTCACGTAGGGATAATGTTAAACAATAATCGTTTTGCACATGCTTCAAGAAAGGGAGTAACTATCGGTTCCACTGAAGATCCTTACTGGAAAAACAAAGTAGCCACAATAAGACGTTTTCCTATTCAAGGACTCAATGACATTAAATTGGAGTATCCCATTGATTACGAACTGACTACGGAACCATTCGAAAATGATTAGCATTTAACGTTTTTTTCTTGTAAATTGCTATGACCTCATTATTAAAGAAAGGAAAACTATGAAACGTTTAATTGTTTTTCTAAGTTTTGTTTTAATTGTGCTTAATGGAATTTCTGCAGAACATGTATTGACACCTGATGGACAGGTCCTGAGTTCATTTACCATTATAGATTCTCCCCAACCGGATACAATTTTTTATGACAATGGTACTCCCGGATTACTTACAACTGCAACGAATTACTGGAATGCAACTCGATTCACAGCACCTTCTGAATTTGAATTGCGTTCAGTGTACTTTGCAGTATTAAATCAAGGAAGTTCAGGAGGAACAAATTCTACTGCACCTTGTTCTGTCTTTGTTTATACCGATACGATAGTAAATAATGTAAATTATCCAGGAAGCCCCATCCCACAAATGTGGATACGCATAAATCCCCCTTTACCTAACTTACAATGGATCGATCGTGATTTTCCTGATTCTGTCACAATTGCTGCGGGACAAAGTTTTTGGATTGTTTATGGACCTGCACCAGGCGGAGCATATTCAGGAAACGGATGGTGGAATATTATGGATGGAAATGGAAATACTGCAAACCGTTCTAGAATTAAAACAGGTTCAAGAATTGGTTGGACAACAGGGACTTCTATAGCAGGTGGTGATTTGATTTTAAGAGCAGGTGGTGAATTGAGTCCATTCACTGATATTAGGGTTGATAGTATATATTCAGCTTCGGCTGGCGTTAGAAGATTTTATTACAATTATAATCAAAACGTAAATTTTTCAGCAACCGTTAGAAATTCAGGAACTGGAAATATTCAATCGTATCAAGTTCATTTTGCATTAATTGACACAACTACCGGTGATACAGTATTTCAACAGGTTATGAATTCTACTTCTCCTTTATTAGAAAATCAGAGTGCAACATTTACTACAACAAGTGTATGGAATACTGGAAATTCTCCATTTAATGGAATACTACATGCACGTGCCATTGTAAATGGTGATAACGTTCCGGATAATAATATCAAGTATTTAGAGCAAAAAGTGTCTTATTTGAATAGTTGGTTTCGTTATGAAGATGGAACTAGTGATGCTTTAGTTAACTTTGGGGATAACAATAAAATTGGGGTATTGTTTATACCGACTCGATATCCAGCAAAGATTGATACGGTAGCTATACGTCTCACTGGAACTACAACACCACGTGCTGACACAATAGGAATTTATTTATCGGACATTTCTTCTGCTCAAACGACTCCTGCATTTATTGGTACAGTGAATGTTGTAGGTACTGCTGATTCATTATATCGTTTAGCGGTGAATCCACCAGTTAATATTTTTAATGGTGGTGCCATCGTTGCATTTCATTCAGTCAATGGACATTCGTTAGCAAGAGATAACAATCAACCTCTTGCTGGCACTAATCTTTCTATGCCCCCAGTTACATGGCAATCCAATGCTCAAGGTGTCTTAGAAGCAGATGAATCTGGGGATTGGATTATTCGTGCTTATATTTCACCATCTAACGCCTTACCACCTTATCCTGTGTTGCGTACTATACCACCTGCACGGGATACTGTCTTTTTCGATACCATTGAAGTAGGACAAAGTAATTCCAAGATTTTAAGAGTGTTTAACGATGGTGGACAACCGCTTATTGTTTCAAGAATTTTTGTTAGCAGTTTACTTAGAACTATAGTCACTTTTAGTGACACAGCATTTACTGTCGCGGGTGGAGATAGTTTTGATGTGACAATTACCTGGACACCTCCAGCACCAGGAACATTGAATTCCCAATTTACCTTGCAATGCAATGCTGAACAGCAACCTGTAACCTATCGTATCCGAGGTTATGCTAGACCTACTTATGTGCGTGAGAGCGAAACACAAATCCCATCAAAATTTACCTTAGCACAAAATCATCCCAATCCGTTTAATCCAACAACGGATATTTCTTTTACAATTCCAATGAAGTCCCATGTCAAGTTAGCAGTATTTGATGTGATGGGAAGAGAAGTAATGCAATTGGTCAATGAAAATTTAGAAACAGGTGTTTATACTGTTACTTTAGATGCGACACAATTGCCGGCAGGTGTTTATTTTTATAAAATGACTGCAGGTAATTTTAATGCAATGAAAAAAATGATTTTACTAAAGTAATCAATATGTGGATTTATCAACGGGTCGGTTCAATGAGCCGACCCGTTTCTCTGAAAGGACGGTTTATGCAAAAAATATCCGTTTTGGTTTTACTGAGTGTCTTTCGTTTAGTATTTGCACAAGATTTTATTCTTACAAATGGAATGTCTGGTTATGCCCATTCTCAATATGGTACAGGAATGATCTCATTAGTAGCGGTTGTAAAGTGTGGTGTAAGAACTGAAACAGCATCAACAAATGGAATATCTCATTATCTTGAACATCTATTGTTTAATGGTACACTTCGCTATAATCAAGAAGAATTCTATAAAAAATTGGACAATTACGGAATTTATGCTAATGCACAAACAGGCAAAGATTATATTGCTTTTATGATGATAGGTCCCGTAGAGTTTCGAGATACGATTGCTAACTTATTGAAGGAGCAGTTATTCTATTCAATCTTGCCTGAAGACAAATTTGAAAAAGAAAAAGGAATTGTTTTACAAGAAATGGCTCGTTCTGAATTGGATGATGATTACCTATTTGAAGTGTTATTTGATTTATGGGACAAAGAAGGTACCCCTTATTCTCTTCCGATATTAGGAACTAAAGCATCATTGCAAAGGATACAACGAAAAGAAGTAGTTGAGTATTATAAAACTTGGTTTCATCCAAATAATATGATTTTACTTGTTTCTGGCGATCTTTCGAAAAGTGATTTAATCAAATTATCTCAAAATACTTTTCAAGATATACCAGCTGGTGATATTCCAGTTGAAAAGAATTTTAAGTTTCGTTCTTATACACACAATACATTTTTTAAGACGGAACAAAAATCAGAACAACTTTTTCGTTTTCATGGAAGAATAGGTCCCTTCCCAACAGATTCAATCCGTCAAATTGTAGCGATGGAAATTGTTACGAATTTGTTTTCTCCACTTGATTTTTTTCCCGATTTACCATTAAAAAAAATTGAGCTATCTCTTTTTAGAGATAGAAATGGTGTTCTATTAGAGTTTGAAGGTTGGTCACAAAGCGACTTAGAACCAGATTCTATTTTTAAATTAATACAACAATCTTTTATTAAGTTCGTGAAGAAAGATTTCAATCAGAGTAAACTTGAAAGTTTTCGTGCACGTAGAAGATGGGATGAAATGCGTTCAACGGAACAAATTCAATACTGGGGTTTAATGCGAGCAGGAAAGTTAGTCCAAAATACAGAACAATATTGGAATCAATATGATAAGGTATTGCAAACGATACCCATCCACGAAGTAATACAGCGATTTCAGGATGTTTTACAATTGCCGTATGGTATTGTTTATGAAGGGAAGTCAAAGAATACCGTTTCAATAGAAAATACAAGAGCACAATTTTTTTCTGATAGTTTACCTAATGGCTTAAAGTTTTTCTATCGTAAAGAAAGTGGTTCAAAATTAGTAGGTGGTCATATCTTGATTCGTGATCGTTCCAAAAGAGAACCGAAAGGAAAAGAAGGGATAGTTGAATTGTTACATACTTTTGTTCAAGAATATGGACCTATGTCCCTTCCCATATCTAAATGGAAAGACACGTTAGCTTCATTAGGGGCAGTAGTCAAGTGTGCAGATGACCCTAATATTCCATTTGATGATTATTATACCTCATCGGCATTTAGTTTTATTCGATTTGATGTCCCTGAAGAAAATTTCAACCAGTTTATCCATTTAATTGCTGATGCTCTTAAACATCCAAGAATTGAAGAAGATTACTTAAAAGATCTGAAAAGCGCATTACTTCGTAGAATTAAAAAAGATGTTGCAACACCTAAACATTTAGCAAATACCTTGTTTAATCAGAAAATTTATGGTGAAAGTTTCCTCAGTTCACCGTATGGGACTGTTGAATCAATTGAATCCATTACAGTTCAAGATTTAATACAATTTTCTGAAAGTTACTTTACAGCAAATTCGATGATTGTGACTTTAGACGGAAACCTTTCTTTCGAAAACGTTCAAAACACTGTTACAAGTGCTTTCTGGGAATTTGTTTCAATCTCTTACCCAAGAGATGATAGAAATGTACACTCACTTCCAAGTGGAGTTTTTGAAATAAAGGCTGGAAAAACACAATCCTATGTAATGTTAGTAGGGGAATTCCAAGAACTTGAAGATACACTTATCCCAATTTTTGAAACACAAATATCACTTTTGTCTAATATAATTCAAATGAAATTGCGTGAAGAAAAGGGATGGGCTTATTCTTTGGGTGCTAACTACAAAAAAATCAATGATAAATTTTTCATTTTTTTACAAATTGGATGTAATCAATCTGTAGTAGATAGTGCAATTCAAGAATTAAAGATAATTTATAATGAATTTCGTTCAAAAAAGATTGATTTTGATGAGTTTCAAAGAGTTCAAAATGCAAATTGGGGTAGACAACGGATGAGAGAAGCCTCTAGACAATACCGTGCATTTGCAATGTCAATGGCTGTAATGAATAATATGCCTATTGAAAGTTCAGTACGAAGAAATATTCAGTTTTTCGATTCTCAACAAGAAATGATTGAAGTTGTTAGAAAGAAACTGCCACCGATTGAGACATTTTTCATCGTTAGATAAAACAGTTTATATTTTATTAAATGAATGGATTAAGGAATTATGAAACTTTCTCCTGAAGAACGTGAAAAAATTCAAAAAATTATACACGAAGATTTGAAAGAAGGAATTCGAAGAAGAAAAGAGCAGTATTCAGAAAATCAAGATGGTAAAGAAAATGAAAAAACAAGGTTACAACAAATCGCAGAGGTACGTCGTCAAGTTGAAGAAGAATTTTATTCTAACAATCCAGATTACGTCCAATATGTTAATCGATATGGAATAACTACTTGGATTTTACGTGACGAGCTAAAACTGAAACAAGCGAAAGGAAGAATAAGAAAATATACTAAATCTTTAGAAAGATTTAAGCAACTAAGAAAGTTCTTACTTACATCTGTCTTCATTTTATCTGCATATGTAGGTTACCTAATTTACCAAAAAACGACATTACCACCTGTTCTTAAAATTGAAACCAATGCTTTAAATGGCTTGATCTTTATTGATAATCAAATAACCACAATAAAACCAAATACTTACCATAAAATAGATCCTGGGAAAAAAAGGATAGGTTTGGCAGCTCCTGGCTTTAGAACTATGTTTCGAGAAATAGAATTGAATAAAAAGGATACATTAGTTCTTCAAATGTATCTTGAACCAGATTCTACATATGATCCAGATTTAGCCGGGCTCTGGAGAACAAAGGTTCCACCACCAAAACCTGACGAACCTTTAATTATCACGAATATTAGGAACTTAAGCAGTAAACCTTCTGCAACGATTCTACCTAAATCAATAAGTCAACCAATAGAAAAAAGTGAAGGAGGTCTATTCATCACAAGCAATCATTCGGATGCTGTAATCTATATTAATGGTGTACCTACTCCCTATCCCCAAAATACACTAATTCGGAATGTACCCACTGGTGAAATGACAATTGAGGTTAGAAAAGATGGATATTTAACCAAACCATCTTTTGTGACTTTTAACTACGATAATCCGAAAGAAGTAAAATCTCTTGCTTTTGAACTTATTCCCGAGAGGAGTATTAAACTAAAAATAAAAACTGAACCTGTTGCTGGAGAGATAAAAGTAGATGGAATCGTAATAGGAACGGGAGAAATTGAAATTGAACCATCTATGGGAATGCACACAATTAGTTTTGGGGATGTCATTGGTTTTATTACACCTTCACCAAGAACTATTGAAGTGTCCGATAGAATGACGGAAACTGTAATTTTAGCACAATATAGTCCTTCTATTGATGTTGAATTTAAATTGGACGAAACAGGCAAAATCCGATCAAAAGGAATTATACAGTACAATGTTGGATATTGGACACAAGAACAAGGTGCAGTCCCTTCAAACGAATATGGGCCTGAAATTGTTAAAACTAAACCATTTAACTTTTATGTTTTTCAAATGGGACCAGGTAAACCCAATGCGAATCCATCGGGAAATGATTATATTGAAATACTATTTAATCTCCCTGTAGGTATTGAAAGAGGAAAAAGTGGTTCTTTAATAATAGAAGGATATGCTACAAATCGAAATTTTCAGTTTAACCTTACGAAATTAACAGAAATTGCAATCTACGTCAACGACCAACCTATTCAAATGAATTTTCGACCTTCTGTCAATATTGATGAAACCAGATCTGTAGCAAGAGATGTTTTTCCGATAGGACGTTTCCTTAAATCAGGAACAAATAAAATTTTACTACGTACTACAGATTATTCAAAATGTTATTATTTATTAAAGAGCTTGAGAATTGAATAATGAAAAATGAAAAATTGACACCAGAAGAGATTGATCAAATTAAAAAAGAACATCTTGAATGGTTAAAAAAGAAAGATGCAGAAACCAGAATGAAAGTGCAGCGGATCCGAGAAGAAAATCCTCAATTGGACATTGATGAATCAACGGACTCCCAGTCAAATAAAGAACTTTCAGATAATGAGTCGGATGATCCCAATTATGTTTTAGTTGAGGATGAGAGCGGAAACAAAAGATATGTCCCTAGAGATAGGGTTGAAAAACGAATAAAAAAAAGAAAGATAAGAAAGAAACATAAACGGAACCTAAGATCATTTACAAGAGATTATTTATCAATTGTTTTTATTCTTATCGTAATGGTAGTGTTGGTCTATTATGCTTATAAACTTACTCCATAATTTGAGAACAGTATGTTAAAAGTTGTTATGCTTTTAGTAATCATTTTCGGCATAGGTTGCAATAGAAACCCTATCGGTTCAAATTCCAATCCAACTTCCCCTGTAATCCATGTGACGATTACTCTTCCAAATGCAACGAATGATACTTTACAATTGCCTAACGGGAATAATATTCCACCATATGCAGTATATATTTTTTGTCGCGATACTGCTTCTTTACAATTGCAATCAGGTTTGATTGTAAGAATCCAAGGTCGAAAGCGAGTAGGTACACCAAGAGACACGATTGCAATGTTCAGTCCTAATCAGGATACTACTGCAAATACTGCTTGGGGAACGAAAAATTTAATTCGATTAGTACTCGTTCAACATGATACTGGTCGTGTGAATATGGATGTGAAAGTATATAGTAATCAAAATCTACTTGCATCCAAAACAAAATCAATAGTTGTATTACCACCACAGCAAGAGTAGCAATGAAGGATATACCGATTTACCCACCGAACGAACCACCAGTTACGCTCGACATCGCTCTCGATCATGGATTGAATGAGGAAGAATTTCAAAAAATATGTGGTTATTTAAAGAGAATTCCTACCTATACTGAATTAGGAATTTATTCAGTAATGTGGTCTGAACATTGTTCGTATAAAAATTCAATTCTTGAGTTAAAAAAATTACCACGAAATGGTGGGCGATTATTAGTATCCGCAGGTGAAGAAAATGCTGGATTAGTTAAAGTGAATGATAGTGTTGCCATAGCATTTAAAATTGAATCTCACAACCATCCATCCGCAGTTGAACCTTATCAAGGTGCCGCTACAGGTGTGGGTGGAATTTTAAGGGATATATTTACAATGGGTGCAAAACCTATCGCAAATCTTGTATCATTAAGGTTTGGACGTCCCGATAACTCACGAAATCGTTATTTAATTGATGGTGTTACTCGTGGAATTGCGGATTATGGAAACTGTATGGGTGTACCTACAGTTGCCGGTGAAGTGACTTTTGATGATGCTTACCAAACAAACCCAATTGTAAATGCAATGACAGTCGGAGTAGTAGAAAATAAAAATATCATAAGTGCGACATCTAAGGGTGTGGGGAACTGGGTATTCTACATTGGAAATAAAACAGGAAGAGATGGAATTCATGGAGCAACATTTGCTTCCGATGAATTAGGAGAAGATGCTAATTTAAAACGTCCAAATGTACAAGTAGGCGATCCATTTACGGAAAAGTTACTTTTGGAAGCTGTACGAGAATTATCACAGCAGGGTTTATTGGTCGGTTTACAAGATATGGGTGCTGCAGGTTTAAGTTGTAGCACTTCAGAGATGTCTGCACGTGGAAAGTGTGGGATGGTCATTGATTTAGATTTAGTCCCTACACGAGAAACTAAAATGACACCTTATGAGATAATGTTGTCTGAATCTCAAGAAAGAATGCTTGCTGTATGTACTCCGCAAAATGCTGAGAAGTTAAAGAACATTTGCGAAAAGTGGGGAGTGTTATGTGTTAAGATTGGTGAAGTAGTTGATGATACAAATTTACGGATTTATTATCAAAAACAGTTAGTTGCTAATATCCCTGCTAATTCTTTGGTATTGGGTGGTGGTGCACCACAGTACCAAAGAAATGCTTTGATTCCGCAAGAAATTATTCAAAAAAGAAATGAACCCATTTTTCCTGACTTATTCCCATCCAATACTGAATGTTTTTTAACTTTGATCGCTGAACCCAATATAGCTTCAAAACGATGGATTTTTAGTCAATTTGATCATACAGTAATTGCAAATACTGTAAAAAAACCTTTAGAAGCTGATGCTGCAGTAATAAGAATTGATGGAACGAATATAGGTATTTCTGTAAAAACAGATTGTAACCCTTTTTTTGTAGAACTTGATCCTTACTGGGGAACTGCGATTGCTGTTGCTGAGGCGGCGTTGAATGTTGCATGTACAGGTGCGGTCCCTTGTGCTATAACAAATTGTTTAAACTTTGGAAACCCTTATAAACCAACGTCTTTCTATTATTTCAAAGAATCTGTGAAAGGAATGGGTGATGCCTGTCGAATCTTAGAAACACCAGTTTCAGGCGGGAATGTCTCTTTTTACAATGAATCTACTGATGGCTCCATTTTACCCACACCTACAATAGGAATGTTAGGTATTTTAGATGAGTTAGATACTGTAATAGGCTGCGATGCGAAAAGAAATTCAAAACTTTTCCTTATAGGTGCTGAAACAAAATTGGATTTGGGTGGCTCGACACTTCTTAGGTTGATACAGAAAAGGAATTTTGGGAAAATACCGACAATAGATTTAGAATTACATAAGAAATTATTAACTTTTTTAGAGATGCATATAAAAAACAAACAGATATTGTCAGCTCATGATTGTTCCGATGGTGGTTTAGCGATATGTATAGCAGAGATGGCGATTGCTGGAAATTGTGGTGTCCAAATCAATCATCACTTTTCAGATAGATTGTTATGGTTTTCAGAAACACCATCCAGAGTTGTGATTTCTATTGAAGAAAAGAATATCCCAATTGTTCAAAAAACCTCTATTGAACTTGGTTTACTAAGTATAGAGTTAGGCAACTGTGTTGGTGATCGAATAATTATTGAAGATTGGTTAAATATATCAGTTAAGGAATGTGCGGAAATATTCGAAAAATCTTTAATTAATGCTTTAGGAGAAAACTAAGATGAGAGTAATGATAATCCTCATCCTTTTCTCGTTATTGAATAATGCTTTCACGCAAATTTCAATCTCAAGAAATGAAATACCAGATTCAGTCGGTTATATTGCACCTTATTTAACAAGCTCAAATGTACAAGTAAATTTAGGAAATACAGGTGGCCCTCAAAGATGGGATTTTTCTATTATTCCATTAACTGCTATTCCAACCCCTCAAGAGATTTTTTCACCTAATATCACTCCATGGAATACCACTTTTAATTGGGGAACAACTACAAATCCTAGATACGCAGAAATGGCACAACATGCGGTTGATTTATTTAATTTATTCACTGATTCTTCAATGTTTTGGGGATATTATAGAATTACAAGCTCAAATTATGAATTATTAGGATATGGTATCACGAATGACCTGTTTCTTCCCGACCAAGCGATAAAACCATCCAATGCGATTAGAGTGATGCGAATCCCATTAAATTTTAATACTACTTGGTATGATTCATTTAAAGCCATTATAGATATCCCTGATACTGGAAATGTTGATCTAAAACTTCGTACCAACCTAAGATTTCAAAATAATGTAGACGCATTTGGATTTCTTGTATGTCCACAAGATTCTGCGAATGTTTTAAGGCAAGTAACAGTCATTAGTGGAAACATTCAAATCGGTACAATGGTGTTTAATGTATTCGTACCATTATCTACACAACCGATTCCGACTTTTACACAGGTTAATTTTTTAGCTGAAAACAAAGGAATAATGGTAACTGCTGTTAGCGATACTGGTGTATCAACACCGAATTTTAATCTAGCAACTACATTGAAACAGAAGGGTAATCGTTTTAATCAATTAGAAAATCATTCTTTTGTTTTTCTTCCTTCAAGTCTAGAGATTTCTGCTTATCCAAATCCATTCAATGCGGTTTCTTTTATACAGTTTTCAAATAATAAAAATTCTTACATTACGTTGGATGTGTACAATGTAAATGGTCGTTTTCAAGAACGATTGTTTCAAGGTTGGATATATCGTAATAAAAAATATGTAGTTCCATTTTCCCCTAATGGTGCATCAGGAACATATTTTATTCGCATTCAAGCGAATGGACAACAACGATCCATACGATTGTTGAATTTGCATTGATCTTCCGAATTGAGTAATTATGCGCCCGTAGCTCAATTGGATAGAGTGTCGGCCTCCGGAGCCGAAGGTTATGGGTTCAAGTCCCGTCGGGCGCACACATACATTAGTAATGCCATATGATAAGATCGAAAAGTTTTATTCCGACATTGAAAGAAGCACCAAACGATGCAGTTACAATTTCTCATCAATTAATGCTGCGTTCAGGTATGATTAGACAGCTATCTGCAGGTGTATATTCATTTCTGCCATTGGGGTGGAAATCCACCAAAAAGGTTATAGAAATCATACGTCAAGAAATGGATCGTATTGGTGCGCAAGAGTTTTTTCTACCCTCACTGAATCCAATTGAAATTTGGGACGAAACGGGACGAAATAAAAATTTTGGTGATGATATGATGCGTGTAACGGATCGAAAAGGTCGTTTATACGCACTTGCCCCGACGCATGAAGAAATTATATGTCATTTGGCTCGAAGTGAAGTACGCTCTTGGCGTGATTTGCCACAAATCTGGTATCAAATCCAAACAAAGTACAGAGATGAACCAAGACCTCGTTCAGGATTATTGCGAGTGCGTCAATTCCTAATGAAAGATTCTTATTCTTTGGGGTTAACAGAAGATGATTTAGATCAATCCTATCTTGCTCATCGTGAAGCATATAAAAAAATCTTTGAAAGGTGTGGTATTGATTATTTTATTGTTGGCGCATCATCCGGTTTGATGGGGGGGAGTCAAAGTGAAGAGTTTATGGCAGTTTCTTCAGCAGGAGAAGACAGAATCGTTCGTTGTCCAACAAGTAATTACGCAGCAAACATTGAAATCGCGAAATCTATACCTCCAAAGGTTACTGATGAACCAAGTGTAGAAGAAATTTATGAAATCCCTACTCCTACACAACGTACAATAGAAGAAGTCTCCGCATTTTTAGGAATTCCTCAATATCGTTGCATTAAAACTTTGGTTTACGATACCGAATCAGGAAAAACAATTGTTGCATTGCTGAGAGGTGACGATGATTTAGTAGAAGCAAAATTACAGAGTGCTGTTGGCGAACCCATTAAGGCAACTGATCCAGAACAAGTTCCCAAATTATTCCATGGAGCGGATGTAGGATTTTTAGGCCCATTAAAAATTGATTTACCCATTTATGCTGATTTACGATTACAAAATGCTACCAATATGGTTTCTGGTGCTAATAAAAATGGTTATCATATTGGTGGAATAGATGTTGGACGACAGTTCCAACCCAGTAAATTTGTTGATTTGCGTGAAGTACGAGCAGGAGAATTATCCATTGACACTCATAGTCCATTAGAGATTGTGACTGCTATTGAGTTGGGCCATATATTTAAACTAGGCACAAAATATTCGGTCTCGATGGGGGCGACTGTACTTAATCAGGATGGAAAAGAAGTTCCTATTATAATGGGATCTTATGGGATAGGAGTTGGAAGAATTTTAGTTGCAGCTATAGAACAAAATCATGATGAAGTCGGTATTCAATGGAATAATATTCTTGCACCCTATATTGCAACCATTATTCCAGTCCATCCTTCGGATACAGAAATTAACCAAATAGCTTTCAGTTTGTATAATAAATTAAAGGAAAAGAATATTGAGACAGTTTTAGATGATCGCGATGTTCGAGCAGGTGTTAAATTCAAAGATGCTGATTTAATTGGTTATCCATTTTCTGTTATCATTGGTGAAAAGGCTAAAAGCGAAGATAAAATTGAGTTAAAAGTAAGAAAAGATGGTTCAAGATTAATGTTGAGTAGTGGCGAATTAGTGTGCTTTTTAGAAAGTTTAACAAACAATGTCATATAACGCAAAAGAAAAGAGTTACGAAAAAATTTGGAGTGAAGAAGAAATAGAAAGTGGAAAGGGTCTTGCATTACTTTCATACATTCCGGGATTATGTTTTTTTGTTTTTATTCATAGCACAGGCAATCGCTACATTCAACATCACGCTAAACAGGGACTAATCCTATTTGTAATTGAAGTTCTTGCAATTCTATTTCGGTGGAATATCATTTGGGATGCATTGTTAGTCATTTGTGTAGGTTTTGCACTATTAGGAATGGCGAGAGCATTTTCTGGACGTTCGTTTAAAATCCCAATCGTTTCAGATTTTTTTACTGGATTAAGGGGGTAATTCGTTTTGTCAATAGAACATCGTGCCAAAGAATATACGCGTGCAAAGGAAGTAATGGCTGCTGGAATTTATCCTTATTTCAGAGCCATTGAATCTGATCAAGATGCTGTAGTGATGATGCACGGAAAAAAAGTTTTAATGATGGGTTCAAATAACTATCTAGGATTAACCAATCATCCAGAAGTAAAGGAAGCAGCAAAAAGAGCAATTGATCAATACGGTGCTGGTTGCGCTGGTTCTAGATTTTTAAATGGCACCCTAAAAATTCATATTGAATTAGAGGAGAAGCTTGCAGAATTTATTAAAACAGAAGCAGTGTTGATATTTACTACTGGCCATCACGTAAATTTAGGTGTATTGGATACATTAGTAGGTCGTGGCGATTACATTGTTATGGATGACCAAGTCCATGCCAGTATTGTTGATGGTTCAAGATTAAGTTATGCCAATAAAAGAAAATATAAACACAATGATATGCAAGCATTAGAGGAGGTACTTAAAACAATACCTCTAGATAAAGTTAAACTAATAGTTGTTGATGGTGTCTTTTCAATGGAAGGAGACATCGCAAAGTTAAAGGACATTGTTTTTTTAGCAGAAAAGTACCAATGTGATGTGATGGTTGATGACGCACATTCAATCGGTGTACTCGGCCCTAATGGTGATGGCACAGCAGCTCATTTCCAAGTTCAAAATCAAGTGAATTTGATCGGTGGAACTTTTTCAAAATCGTTAGCATCGGTGGGCGGGTTTATTGGTGGATCAAGTGATGTGATCCATTATTTAAAGCATCATTGCCGTTCTTTGATTTTTACTGCCTCGCCTTCTCCTGCTAACGTTGGTGCAGTGTTAAAAGCTTTGGAAATTTTACAACGAGAACCAGAACGAAGACAAAAACTTTGGGACAATACGCATAGAATGTTAAAAGCACTCAAAGAATGTGGTTTTAATACATTACATAGTGAAACTCCCATAATTCCTATTCATGTCGGTGATGATCTTAAAGCATTTACTTACTGTAAATTATTACAAGATGAAGGTGTCTTTGTTAACCCTGTCATTTCCCCAGCAGTCGAAAAAGGTGGAGCTCTAATTCGATTATCTTTAATGGCAACACACACATTTGAACATATTGATCTGGCAGTTGAAAAACTTTACAAAGTCGGTAATATGTTAGAAGTATTATGAGAGTTGATGATGAAGTTATAATAGTGCCGATACATCGCCCAAATGAGTATCGGACGTTTATAGATGTTGCATTTTCAATTCATCAAAACCATCCAAATTATGTTACACCTCCTATTTCAGAAATTTTAAAATTATTGGATAAAAGGAAAAATCCTTTTTGGAAACGTGCAGAACACCAACTTTTTTTAGCTAAACGTAATGGACAAACTGTTGGAAGAATAGCAGCTATTCACAATTATGCACATAATGAATTTCATCGCGAAAATGTTGGGCATTTCGGTTTTTTTGAAGTAATTGCGGATGATACGGTTGCGTACAAATTATTTCAAGCTGCTGAACAATGGTTGTTGAGTAGAGGATTAGAGTGTTCTATAGGTCCAATGAATCCCTCCACCAATGATGAGTGCGGAATTTTGATCAATGCATTTGATTTACCTCCTCAAGTGATGATGCCTTGGAACCCACCATATTACCCTGAATACATTGAAAAATGTGGTTACCGAAAGATAAAAGATTTGTATGCATGGTGTATGACTAATAAGGATCAAACCGATCGATACCGAGAAGGCGCAGAAAAAATTAGGAAAAGATATCAAGTTGAAATTCGTGCATTACAAATGAATAAATTCAGAGAAGAAGTTGAAATTGTCAAACATATTTACAATAAAGCATGGGCTGACAATTGGGGTTTTTTCCCAATGTCAGATGAAGAAATTGATTATTTAGCTGAATCATTAAAACCAATTGTAGATCCGGAAATCTGTCATTTTGCTTTTGTGAATGATCAACCTGTTGCCTTTTCACTAGCAATACCAAACATAAACCAAGCGTTTAAAAAATTGAAGAGAGGTAGATTATTACCATTGGGGTGGTTAAAAATCCTTTGGAAGCTAAAGGTTACTGGTATCGATGAGTTACGTTTATTAGCAATGGGTGTGATACCTGAGTATCGTCATCGCGGTATTGATGTACTTTTGTATAATGCTGTTTATCAATCTGCACAAAAAAGGGGATACAAATTAGGTGAATTGTCTTGGATATTAGAAGATAACACACGAATGAATCAGGTCTTAGCAAATATAGGGGCAAAACTGTATAAAACATATCGACTTTATTCGAAACAATTAATATGAAATTAGTTATTACGGGTGGTAGTGGTTTCATTGCGACCCATTGCATTCAATACTTCCAACGACAAAATCACGAAATCACGGTATTATCTCGATCTAGACCAAATAAGAACTTACGAGATGTCTTTTGGTATAGTGTAAGTTATGAGGATGAAGAAAAATTAAAAAAAATCCTTTTTTCAAAAGATGTCATTTTCCATATTGCTTCCTCATTAAGGTATTTCCCAATTCAAAAAATCGTTGAAGTGAATGAACAGTTAACTGCAAAAATTGTAACTATCTGCAATCAATTAACATCGCCACCCAAATTTGTGTTAGTTTCTTCTCAAGCTGCCGGAGGTCCTTCTATACAAGGAAGACCAAGAAATGAACAAGATGCAAGTGAACCAATCAGTTATTATGGAATGTCTAAATTAGCATCTGAGAAAAAACTTTATTCGAGTGATTTTTGGTGGACGATTCAAAGACCACCTGCAGTTTTTGGACCAGAAGAAAAAGATATTGTACATTTTTTAAAATTGGCTAAAAAAGGAATAACAATACAAATTGGAAATCAAGAAAGAAAGTTCAGTTGGATTTATGTTCACGATGTAATTACTAGTTTAGAAAAATGCATTTACCATGATGATTTAAAACATAAGTTTTGGTATGTTCGATCAGGCGATACTACATGGAATGAATTTGCACATACAGTCGTTCAAATTTTACAGAGGAAAGTTGTTTCAGTAAAGTTGCCAGAAATAGTTATTCCTATAGTGAAGAATGTTTCTTCTTTGAAAGAGAAATTTACCCAAAAACCTACTTTATTAAATGAAGATAAATTACGTGAATTAGTAATTCCTGATTGGCGTTGTGATGATACCTTTTTTCGGAACGTAACCCATTGGAAACCAACCTATTCTCTTCAATCCGCATTACAAGAAACATTACAGTGGTTAGAAAAAAATGAATAATCCAAATACTTGCGAATTATGTCAATTAGTAAATCATAGAAATATTTACACCCAATTCCATTTCGAAAATGATGATTTTATTATTGTAAACTGCAATACTTGTAATGTTCCAATGGTTGTATTGAAACATCATCGTTCCTCATTTCATTATGAAGAGAAAAAACAAATAGGGAAAATCCTAATTTCAATTTTTGGAAGTCAAGGCTATATTGATTGGAAACAACGCAAAATTCCTGCTCATGCTCATTGTCACTTAAGGATGATTCCTTTTCCTAATTCTGAAGCCGAATTGCTTAGCAAATATGTGTGATCGTGTACATCGTTTAATCCAAGAAATAGAAAAAGATCAGTATCTAAGTTCTACCCTCTTGCACCACAAAGTGATTTCAGCGGTGCCTGCAGAATATGATGAAGAGTTTCTACTTGATAATCGTATACAAACAGTTTTAAATCAGATTGGAATTCATAAACTTTATTCTCATCAAACCGAAGTGATTAAAAATGTTAGAGCAGGGAAAAATGTTGTACTAGCAACACCTACCGCATCTGGTAAATCAATGGCTTACTTTATCCCTGTACTTGAAGCCATTATTAATGAAAATGCTAATGCTTTGTTTATCTACCCCTTAAAAGCATTAGAGAATGATCAACTCCACAAGTGGATAGAATTAACGTTCAACCTTTCAAGTATGTACGATGTAAGTGCAGCAATTTATGATGGTGATACGCCTGATACTATTAGAAAAAAGATTCGTGCGACTCCACCAAAAGTTTTAATTACAACGCCCGAAATGTTACACTTAGGTATTTTACCTTATCATTCGTTATGGTATCGTTTTTTTAGCCAGTTGAGGTATGTAGTTGTAGATGAATTGCATATTTATCGCGGAATCTTTGGAACTCATATGCGATGTGTGTTTATGAGATTAAATCGAATAACTGATTATTATGGTTCCAATAATACTTACATTTCCACAAGTGCTACAATTGCAAATCCTGCTGAACTGGGTGAAAAATTGTTCGGGAAACCTACGATTCAAATAACCAATTCAGGATCGCCACAACCTGAAAAGCATTATCTTTTATTTCAACCAATAGTAAATAGCGCTTTTCAAGAATGTTTAAAATTGGCAATGATCTCTATTCAAAATGGAATTAAAACGATTGTATTTAGTCGTTCCAGACAAGAAACTGAACGATTGTACATTGCTATTACTGAACGATTCCCGCATTTAAAAAATAAAGTTTCTTCCTATCGTGCTGGTTTTTTACCCGAAGAACGAAGAGATATAGAAAAACGGTTATCCAAAGGAGAATTAATAGGTGTTTTTGCTACTTCAGCTTTGGAATTAGGGATTGATATTGGTGGCTTAGATGTCTGCATTCTAAATGGTTTTCCTGGAAGAATTGCTACTATGTGGCAGAGGTGGGGAAGAATCGGTCGGAGTGATAAAACTGCATTAGCGGTTTTGGTAGCATCACCAAACGCACTTGATCAATATTTGATGAGATATCCGGATGAAGTATTTTCACGTTCTTCTGAATCAGCGACCATTAATCACAAAAACACTCATATACTTCAATCTCATCTAATCTGTGCAGCACTTGAGTTGCCGATACAGACAGAAGAAATCTCATTCAAAGAAAAAAGTTATCAAGAAACTATACAAGATTTAGTGCAAACAGGTGAATTGGTAAAAAGTAAAACAGGGAATTTGTTACTTTCACATAAACGTTCCTTCCATCGAAACGTGGATTTACGAAGCATTGGTAAATCGTTTCAAATTTTTGAACAATTATCTAATTCAAAGATTGGTGACATTGATGGGTCAAGTGTTTTTCGTGAATGTCATCAAGGAGCTGTTTATTTGCACAACGGAAGAATTTATCTCGTCAATGAATTAGATCTTTATAGAAAAAAAGTTGTTGTAACTGAACAAATTCCAGCACCTCGCTATTATACTATGCCGCGTACTGAAAAAGAAACGGAAATTCTTGATATCTATGAAAAGAAAAAAATAGGAAACGATGAATTTTTTTTAGGTAAGCTAAGAGTTCATGAACAAGTCGTAGCATATGAAAGAAGACATACAATAACACAAGTTTTAGAAGAAGTTGTTCCCTTAGAATTACCGGAAGTTATTTTCGATACAGTTGGATGTTGGATAGTTATGGATGAATTACTAATTGCTGAATGTTCAAAAAAAGGGTTTCATTTTGCAGGTTCAAGACATGCCTGTGAACATGCGATGTTAGCCATGTTGCCTTTACTTGCTTTATGTGATAGAAATGATTTGGGTGGCATAACTATGGATCATCATATCCAAACAAAAGCACCGACAATCTTTTTATACGATGGGTACAATGGTGGTGCAGGTCTTACTGAATTGGGTTTTCAAAAAGTTTCGGATTGGATAAATAAAACTCATCGTCTCATTTCTGAATGTAATTGTAAAGAAGAAGGCGGATGTCCAAGTTGTGTCCAATCACCCAAATGTGGTAGTGGTAATCGTCCATTAGATAAGAAGGGTGCTGTATGGCTATTGGAACGTTGGGTGGGTACAAGTGTAAGTGAACAGAATGTAAATTCCCATTTCATTCAAAATCACATTATATTAGGTTCTTTAGATGAGGAAAAAGATAAGAATTTGGACCAGTTATTGTTTTCAACTGTTTCATTAGAGGGTAAACCGATTGTTTACTTTGATGTAGAAACTTTGAGGAGTGCTGAAGAGGTCGGTGGATGGCATAATATTCGAGAAATGGGTTTAGCACTTGCAGTGGTATTTGATGAAAGAACACAATCCTATTCAACATATTTCGAGAAAGACGTCAACGATTTATTGGCACATTTAAAATCAGCAAAATTAGTAGTAGGATATAATTCAATTCGATTTGATTATGAGGTACTTCGAAAATATGATTTTCGAATAGTAAATACCTTAAATTCTTTTGATTTAATGGTAGAAATTAAAAACAGTTCAGGAGGTAAACGATTATCACTCTCTACCTTAGCAAAAGCTACACTTGGTGATACAAAAATTGCTGACGGAATTAAAAGTTTAGAATGGGTAAAGAATGGTCAATGGGATTTAATCCAAGAGTACTGTAAACATGATGTCTATTTAACAAAAGAGTTGTTTCGATTCGGTTTAGAAAATGGTTATGTGTTGTACGAAGACCGACGTGGAAGTGTTGCTAAAATTCGTGTTAATTGGCAATTGAACAAATTAGTTCCTCTTTTATAAATCATGCTGTTGCAAAAATTATTTAAAAGAAATTTATTCGTACAATACATTATCTGTATGGTACTTTTTTTATCTTGTGCAGATAATGATGCAGATTTAGCACAAAATGAACGCGAACGTGATTACCATGTGTCAGTGAAAGATACGGTCATTACAGCAGTAAAAGATAGTATCTATCGCCATTCTAACAATACACTTTCAAATGGAAATCTTTTCATCGGGTATTTTCGAAATATTGAAGCAAGTATATTATTAGAGTTTTCTAACTTCGATTCACTTGTTTTAGATACTGCAGTATTTGATTCATTTCGAGTTGATTCCGTTTGGTTGAAATTTAATTTTCCTCGAAATACAGGCCTTTATGCTGATCAAGTGAACACACCGTTTCCATTTTCATTTTTTGTACCAACAATACAATGGCAAGAAAATACTGCTTCCTATGATACATTGGTGAACAATTGCACTTCTACAACATCTATTTATTGGATGCCTATAGACACTACAAGTATTGATACAGTAAGAATCTATCTTACAGATGAACAACGTTTCTTGGTGCAAAACTGGGTTTCAAATTCTAAAAATATTCGCTCTGCTTCAAATAATGGTTTGTGGTTAAAAGCGGATACATTGCAAACATATTCTATTCGTAGCTTTTATAGCAATGAAGCAATAGATTCATTGAAACCTATTTTACAAATGTATGTCAGTAAAATACGTGATGGAATTCCTGTTGCTAATCAGTTGTATTTTACCACAAAAGCTACGAAAGCGGTATCATTGATCAAACCACCTAATTATTTGCCTAATCAATTTCTTGTTGGTTCTGGTGATGCAATACGTGGTATTCTTTGGTTTCGATTTGATCCTTTAGTAAAACGAAATATAGTTATACACAAAGCCACGTTAAGATTAACACGCCAACCAAGTTACGAAAATTTTGGTAATACGCTTGCTCTTAACTTATACTATCCAGCGAATGACTCAATTGTTTGGCTGACTGAACCAACGTTGTATCCTGCAAATACGCAAGCAACACCAATTGATAGTATAACGAACATTGATGCTAAGTTTCCGTTAGCACGATGGATTCAACGAAGTAAAATGGAAGGTGCGTTCATTGTTTCCGATGCTTCAGAAACGATTTTGTTATCAAGAACAACATTTTACAATACAAACAGTATTTTTGCACCACAGTTGCATATTGTCTTTAGTGAAATCAATAAAAAATAATTTTCATATGTTGAGGTCTTTTTTAATACTTTTTACGTTTTTGAGCACTCTAAGTTATGCTTCCATTTATTCAGCCCAGGAAATTGGAATACCATACATTTCTACATCTAGTGTGATTTCTGCTAAAAATGGTGTAGGTTTAACAAATTTTGATACCATTGTTCCAAATATTTCATTACCTGCACAATTCGCACGATTAAATGGTGTGAAATTTCATGTAGGTATCCAATTGCAAAATCGAACAATTTTAGACAGATGGAATAATTCCGGCAATCAAGGGGAATTGTACTTTAATCAATTTGTGATTAGCACACCATTTTACAAATCGTTGCGATTTGGTTTCATTTTTACACCATTTACAATCAATAAATTTAGTTCCAATTATCCAAGAGTATTTGCTAACGAATTGTATTGGACAAAATATGATAAAGTTGGAAGTATCAATAAATATTCGTTCGTTTTTGCTAAAAAGATAGACAAGTTTTCATTAGGTATTGAAAATGGATTTTTATTAGGTTCAATTACCAGTGGATGGAAAATCAATTTTGAAAATTCACAAATCTACGATGGATGGTTTACCATAGTGAAAAAATATTGGGGATTTCGACCATCATTATCCTTTGAATTCTGTGAACCGAAGAATTACCAAATCTCTGTAATATACACACCCACTTCAACTTTGTTTGAAACTTTAGAGATGCAGGATTCTCTTACATCCTTGAAACAATCACGAGATTCAAAAAAATTTCTTCCGCATTCGTTTGCTTTCGGGTTAGCAAAAAAAATGAATGATTTTTCAGTTGGGACAGAGTTTTCAATTACAGATAAAAGTTCAATTTATATTTTTCCAAATTCAGAGTTCAAAGCAGGATTATGGTGTGAATACGCACGAAATTACAGTATTCTAGACCCGTATTTTCAAAAAATGAGATATCGCTTTGGATTTCAATTCGCAAAACTTGGGATCCATTCTTCCAATGAGAAGCAGATTAAGGAGATTGGTGTATTAAGTGGATTGGGTCTTCCTTTATCCAATTCGAATAATCGTCTCGATGTAGCTATGGGTTATACTCAAAGGGGCTCACGAAACGAAAACTTATCTGAAGAAAAGATTACTTGGTGCTCAATTTCAATCGCTATTGGTGAAGTTTGGTTTGAACGTGAGGTTCCAAAGAGGAAAAAATGATTGTTGCCATCGGTTCAGATCATGCTGGTTATGAAATGAGAGATCAAATTATCAACTATTTAAAAGTAAAAAATATCCATAGCATTCTTGTTGAAGTTCCACATTCTCACGATGGTGTTGATTATCCAGAAATTGCACACAAATTGGTAAAGTTAATTCTTACGAATGATGCTAAAATCGGAATATTGATATGTGGTACTGGAATAGGAATGAGTATCGTTTCTAACCGTTACAAAGGGATACGTGCTGCTTTATGTACAAATGAATTACAAGCACAATTAGCAAGAGAACACAATGATTCAAATATACTTTGTTTAGGTGCACGAATCATAGGAATTGAATTGGCAAAGGCGATAGTGGATAAATTTATTTTTTCAAATCCACCTATTGAATTACGTCATCTAAGAAGAATACAAAAAATAGACCAACCTTGAAATGGAGGTTTTATGTGGGTACCTCTAAACCAAAGAGATCCAGAAATTTATACAGCAATTAGAAACGAACGTTTACGGCAAGAAAATAAGTTAGAATTAATTGCTTCTGAGAATTTTGTTAGTCAAGCAGTGATGGAAGCAATGGGTTCTGTTATGACTAACAAATATGCAGAGGGTTATCCATCGAAAAGATATTATGGTGGTTGTGAGTATGTTGACCAAGCAGAGGATTTGGCACGTGAAAGATTAAAACAACTCTTTAATGCCAAATGGGTAAATGTTCAACCGCACAGTGGTTCACAAGCAAATCAAGCCGTTTACTTTACCCTTTTACAACCAGGTGATACCTTTATGGGATTGTCTTTGGCACAAGGAGGTCATTTAACGCACGGAAGTCCAGTAAATCTCTCAGGGCGGTTGTATAATGTTGTTAGTTATGGGTTGAATGTTGATACCGGTAGAATAGATTTTGATCAAGTTAGAAGTTTAGCGCTTGAATATAAACCTAAACTCATCATGACAGGGGCTTCTGCTTATCCAAGAATAATAGATTTTGAAAAATTTCGAGAAATAGCAGACGAAGTGAATGCTTACTTAGTTGCTGACATTGCACATATTGCTGGTTTAGTAGCAACCAAATTGCACCCAGATCCATTACCCGTTTGCCATGTTGTAACAAGTACCACACATAAAACTTTGCGTGGACCAAGAGGTGGAATACTTTTATCCAATTTCGAAGGGGGCGAGATTTTATTAAGTGGGATGCCTAAACCAAAGACATTAACAGAGGCATTGGATGCTGTGGTTTTTCCCGGACTACAAGGTGGTCCTTTAATGCATGTAATCGCTGCAAAAGCCGTAGCATTTTTAGAAGCATTAAGTCCTTCCTACCGGATTTATATGAAGCAAGTGGTACTTAATGCAAGTGCGTTAGCAGAGGAGTTAATGTCTAAAGGTTTTAAACTTGTGTCAGATGGTACAGATAATCATCTAATTTTAGTTGACTTATCTAATAAAGAGCTTACAGGAAAAGCAGCAGAGGCGGCTTTAGAAAATGCAGGAATAACGACAAATAAAAATATGGTTCCTGGTGATAAAAGAAGTCCTTTCGTAACAAGTGGTATCCGAATAGGTACTCCTGCTGCTACAACAAGGGGAATGAAAGAAACTGAAATGAAACAAATAGGGAAATGGATTGCAGAAGTACTTTCAGATGTAGAAAATCCTAATATCCAGATGCGTATTAGAACTGAGGTCGAGCAATTATGTAAACAGTTTCCGCTTTATCCACAAGACACATAACACTATGCGTTGCCCTAGATGTCAAAACTTGGAAGATCGAGTACTTGACTCAAGAACAGTCAGAGACGGGCAAGCGATACGTCGTAGAAGGGAATGCATTCAGTGTAATAAACGTTTTACGACTTACGAATACATAGAACCTGAAGAGCATAAAGTAAGAAAAAGAGATGGTCGGCTTGAACTATATTCTAGAGAAAAATTGCTTAAAAGCATTCGTATAGCTTTTGCTAAACGACCTTTTCATCTTGATCAGTTAGAGCAAATCGTTAATCAGATTGAAAATGAGATATTTGTGGGCGAAAATGAAATATCATCATCTAAAATTGGTGAATTGGTTATGTCAATCATTTCCAAAATTGATGAAGTTGCATACATTCGTTTCGCGTCAGTTTACAAGCGTTTTCAAGAAACAGGTGATTTTCGCTCAGAAATAAGTATTTTACGAAAAGAAAACAGTTAATAGGTTATTTGCAGGTTTTATCAACTTGATATATCTTAAGAAAAATTAAAAATCCAGTGAGATATTGAAAGGTTTTTAATTTGCTTTCAGAATACCTTCCAGTTGTAATCCAATTATTGATAGCTATTGGCTTTGCTGCATTCGTACTCATTGTTACTCACATTTTAGGTCCAAAGCGATATGATCCAATTAAGCACGATACATATGAGTGCGGAGTGGATTATTATGGCAACGCTCAAAGGAAATTCGCAATAAAATTTTATATTATCTCAGTCCTTTTTGTATTGTTTGATGTAGAAGTCATTTTTTTGTATCCATGGGCTATAAACCTTGTTGATTTGGGTTGGCAAGGTTTTTGGGGGATGTTCGTATTTCTTGGAATTTTAACTTTTGCAATTTTGTTTGCTTGGAAAAAAGGTGCTTTAGAATGGGAATAGATTATTTAAAAGGTGATGGGTTTCTTGCTACAAATTTAAATCGTGCTGTGGGGTGGGCACGTAAATATTCACTCTGGCCTATGCCTTTTGCAACAGCTTGTTGTGGAATTGAATATATGGCATTCATGGCTTCACATTATGATATCGCGCGATTTGGTGCTGAGAGACCTAGTTTTTCACCGAGGCAAGCTGATTTACTTATTGTAATTGGAACAGTATGTATTAAAATGGCACCAGTATTAAAAAGAATTTATGATCAGATGGCTGAACCCAAATGGGTTATCGCAATGGGAGCTTGTGCATCCTGCGGGGGTATGTTTGATGTTTATTCTGTAATACAAGGTATGGATGAACTATTCCCTGTTGATATGTACATTCCTGGTTGCCCACCACGACCTGAAATGCTTATGCAAGGATTTATTCAACTGCAAGAAAAAGTTCAAAAAGAAGGATATATTTCTGCATCTATGAAACACAGATTATTGAAAGGTGATAATTAGTGTTCCCAGCTCCGCCATTACAACAAAGAAACCCTATTGTTTCAGATTTTATCCATAGAAATTTCCAATATCATCTATTAGAAGAATATCACTCGAATGGAATGCTGGTATTCGTGATGAATAAAATGTGTAATTTTGAATTAATTCAATTATTAAGAGATGATTCTGAAACTTCATACGATATGATGTTAGATTTATGTGGTGCTGATTACCCTTCAAGAAAAGAGCGATTTGAAGTAATTGTACACTTACATTCAATGAAATATCAACATAGAATTCGATTAAGATTTCCAATTGACGGAGAACCTCCTGAAATTCGTTCTATCACTGATTTGTATTGCGCAGCAAATTGGGCTGAAAGAGAAGCATACGATTTATTTGGTATCCGTTTTATAGGACATCCAAATCTAAAAAGAATTTTAAATCCAGATGATTTTGAAGGCCATCCATTACGAAAAGATTTTCCTGTTAAAGGTCTCAAAAGGGGCCATTTCCCACTAGGCCATGTAATCAATAACAAAAGAAATGACGCACCTAAATTTTATACTGAAAGTAATGAAGAATGACCCAGTATTCTGAACAGAATCAAAAGTACGTCATTCCCACGGAGGATAACGATAAATTTTTACTCAACTTGGGGCCGTCACATCCAGCCATGCATGGGATTCTTCAAAACATCGTTGAATTAGACGGTGAACGCATCATCAAATCACATCCTGAAATCGGTTATTGCCACAGAAGTTTTGAAAAACTTGCAGAATCCTATTCCTATAATCAAGTGATCACGATTACGGATCGAATGAACTATGTTTCATCCCCTGCAAATAATGTTGCTTGGACATTAGCGGTTGAAAAAATGTTAGGAATTGAAGTTCCGAAAAAGGTCGCTTACGTTCGTGTGATTTTTATGGAACTTGCACGAATTATGGATCATTTGGTTTCAATGGGAATACTTGGCGTCGATTTAGGTGCATACACTGGTTTTTTATACTTTTTCCAACAAAGAGAAAAGATTTATAGAATTATTGAGAATATGACAGGTGCCAGATTGACGACCGCTTTTGGTAGAGTTGGAGGTTTAGAAAGGGACATTCCGAAATCATTTAAAAAAGATGTTTACGACTTTTTACAAGGTTTTCCTAAAACGTTAAATGAATTTCATAAACTATTGACAAGAAACCGGATTTTTATGGACAGAACTAGGGGTGTAAGTCCAATTTCAAAAGAACGTGCGATTCAATATGGATTTACAGGTCCTAATTTACGTGCTACAGGTGTAGAATGGGATATCCGGAAAGTATATCCATACAGTTGTTATGAAGAGTTTGATTTTGAAATTCCTATTGGCATAGATGGTGATGTTTATGATCGTTACTTAGTTAGAATGGAAGAAATGAATCAAAGTTATAAAATTATTAAACAAGCAATTGATCATTTGCCTGATGGGCCTTGGCATGCTGACGTGCCACACGTTGTACTGCCATTGAAAAGAGATGTTTACTCGAATATGGAAGCGATGATCTTCCATTTTAAAATCATTATGCATGGCATTAATCCACCAGTTGGCGATTACTATTTTTCTATTGAATCACCTAATGGAGAATTGGGGGTTTACATTATCAGTGATGGTGGTCCAAATCCTTATCGGGTACATTGGCGTAGACCTTGTTTTTATTATTACAACGCAATTGAAGAGTTGATAAACGGTGGTTTAATAGCAGATGCAGTGGCTTGTATCAGTTCACTTAATGTCATTGCAGGTGAGTTGGATTGTTGAGGATAAGTTTGTGAAAAAGTCGTTTCAACCAGAAACTTTACAAAAGATAGAAAGAGAGAAACAAAAGTATCCCGATAAGCTTTCTGCTCTTTTACCCACGTTATGGTGGGCTCAGGCGGAGTTTGAATATTTTGATACTGAAACGATGGATTATATTGCTGAAGTACTTGGAATTAGTAAAATACGCGTTTATGAAGCAGTAACGTTTTATACGATGTTTCATAGAAAACCTGTAGGAAAATACCATTTCCAAGTTTGCCATAATATAGCATGTAGTTTATTGGGCGCTGAACATATCATTCAATACTTACAAAAAAAATTAAAGATTGAATTAGATGAAGTATCAAAAGATGGACTTTTCAGTATCACTCGTGTAGAGTGTTTAGGTTCATGCGGAACTGCTCCAGTATTACAAATGAATGATAGATATTATGAGAATTTGAATGAATCTAAGATTGATTTTTTAATTGAAGAACTAATAGCAGGAAGAATACCCGAGACCTTGTAACAACAATGATTGACTTTGATTACAAAAATCCAGAAAAAATAGTTTTTAAGAATATTGATATTCCAGGTATGAGGTACGTAGCGAACTACCGGAAAAAAGGTGGTTACGAAACAGCACGTACAGTAATTGCTGAATGGAAACCTGATGATGTGATTGAGGAAGTGAAAAAATCGGGTTTGCGTGGTCGAGGTGGCGCTGGTTTTTTAACAGGATTAAAATGGAGTTTCATTCCCAAAGATAGTCCTTTACCAAAGTATTTAATATGTAATGCAGATGAATCTGAACCAGGAACTTTTAAAGATCGCGAAATTTTACGTTTTGATCCTCATTCTTTAATTGAAGGGATGATCATCGGTGCTTATGCTATTGGTGCACATCAGGGATATATCTACATTCGAGGTGAATTTGCACAAGAAGCAAATGTTGTGAATGATGCAATTGAAGAAGCATATAAAGAGGGTGTATTAGGAAAAAGTATATTAAAAACAAATTGGGATTTTGATTTACACCTTTATCGTGGTGCGGGGGCTTACATTTGCGGTGAAGAAACTGCATTGATAGAATCTTTGGAAGGAAAACGTGGTCATCCAAGAAATAAACCTCCTTTTCCAGCTGTACAGGGTTTTAATCAATCACCAACCATTGTGAACAATGTGGAAACTTTAGCTGCTGTTCCCTATATCTTGAAATATGGTGCACAAGGGTATAGAAAATATGGAACAGAAAAATCTGCTGGAACAAAGTTGTTCAGTGTTTGTGGTCTCATCAAAAAACCTGGTGTATATGAAGTTCCTATGGGAATTTCTTTTAAACGATTTCTTTATGAAACGTGTGGTGGCCCACTTGAGGGACGTGAGTTTAAAGCAATTATTCCTGGTGGTAGTTCTGTACCTTTAATCACGCGAGAGATGGCAGAATCTGAAGAATGTACAATGGATTATGAAGGATTTCAGAAAGTTGGCACAATGTTAGGTTCCGGCGGAGTAATTGTATATGATAATTCAGTTTGTATAGTTCGGGCTTTAGAAATACTATCAAGATTTTATGCGCATGAATCATGTGGTCAATGTACACCATGTCGCGAAGGAACGGGTTGGTTGTACAAAGTCCTTCATCGTATTGAAAATGGTCTTGGACATCCAGATGAGATTGATTTAATTGTTGATATTGCAAATAATATTGATGGCGAAACGATATGTCCTTTGGGAGACGCTGCCGCTTGGCCGGTACAAAGTGCTGTTAAAAATTTCCGTTCTGAGTTTGAGTATCATATTACTCATCACACTTGTTTGCCGGGCACAGCCAAGTATTAAACGGAGTTATCTATTTATGGCAAAAGTTGTGATTGATGGTCAACAAGTAGAAGTACGTGAAGGTATCACCATTTTGTGGGCTGCAAGACAAATTGGGAAGTACATTCCAACTTTTTGCTACTATCCATGGTTTCCACCACAAGGGAATTGCAGAATTTGTCAAGTTGAAGTAAAAGGAATTCCTAAATTACAGATAGCTTGCAATATTCCAGTCAGAGATGGCATGGAAATTTTCACAGAAAATGAACGTGTGATTAGAGCTAGAAGAGCGGTGATGGAATTTCTTTTGATACATCATCCATTGGATTGTCCGATTTGTGATCAATCTTCTGAATGTGATTTACAAGATTTAGCATTCCGGCACGGAATGGCAGTTGGAAGATACAGAGAAGCGAAACGAACTTTTCCAAAAGTAGATTATGGTGATAAAATTGCAAGAGAAATGAATCGATGTATTCATTGCAGACGATGTATCAAACTTGCTGAAGATTATATGGGTGTTGAAGTAATCGGTGCATTAGAACGAGGTGATAAAACAGAGATAGGTGCTTATATTGATGCAATAATAGATAGTGAGTGGAGTGGAAATGTGATTGATATTTGCCCTGTTGGTGCACTAACTGATAAAAAGTTCCGTTTTTCTTCACGTGTTTGGGATTTAGATCAGGTGAATGCATATCGTCCAGATTGTCCTCATCAATGTAAAGTTAGATTAGGGATACATCGTGGAAAGATACAACGGGTGACAGCAAGAATTTACAATGGTGTAATGGAATCAATGATTTGCGATGATTGCAGATTTAATCATTACAACCTTGAGGATTGGGTATTAGAAGTTTAGGTGAGTTAAACATTGCATACCGAACTTTGGTCATTAATCATTGAAAAAACAATTTTTGGTGTAATACTTTTAGCAGCCATAATGACCGGTGCTGCATACGTGACACTTGCAGAAAGAAAAGTAGCATCTTGGTTTCAGGATAGAATTGGTCCTAATCGTGCAGGTCCTTTAGGACTTTTACAACCTTTAGCAGATGGTATCAAATTTTTTCTAAAAGAGGATATGATACCCAAAAATGTACATAAAGCATTCTACTTATTAGCACCAGGAATTGCTGCAATCCCACCTTTACTTATAGCAGCATCAATACCATGGGGCAATCAAATTGAATTATTAGGAAAAGCAATTAAACTCCAAATGATTGATTTAAATGTGGGCATTCTATTTATATTCGCATTTGCGTCAATTGGTGTCTATGGTGTAATGTTAGGTGGATGGGCTTCTAACAATAAATATTCTCTAATGGGAGGATTACGGTCAAGTAGCCAAATGATAAGTTATGAATTAGCACAAGGTACAGCGGTTGTAGGGGTCTTATTACTTGCAGGTACATTATCGTTAGATGAAATTGTAAAACAGCAAGATTCATTGACGAAGTGGTATGTTTGGCGTCAACCTATCGGTTTCTTTATTTTTTTTGTTGCATCTCTTGCTGAATTAGCAAGAGTTCCGTTTGATTTGCCTGAAGCCGAAAATGAATTGGTAGGCGGTTATCATACTGAATATTCTTCAATGAAATTCGGATTATTCCAAGTGTCAGAGTACATTCATCTAATTGTTACTTCTGCTTTAATTTCTACTTTATATTTTGGTGGATGGCAAATTCCTTTTGTTGATATTGCTTCAAATTCTTCTTTTATATACGGTGTCTTAGGAGTCATTTCTCTTTTACTAAAAACTGTTTTCTTCATTTTTGTTTTTATGTGGTTGCGATGGACCTTACCTCGTTTCCGATATGACCAATTGATGTCATTAGGGTGGAAATTTCTCTTAGAAGCAGCATTTGTTTGGATAGTGATTACTGCTATTCTAGTTTTAGCTTTTCCTTGGTATAAAACTTGGTTTTAATGGTGTTGAATGGCAATTGAAGTAAGTAAAAATAAATGGAAGATGACCTTCGGTGAAAGGATATACATTATACCCATTCTCCATGGGATGTGGGTCACTCTAACACATCTCTTTGCAAAAAAAGTGACGATTCAGTACCCAGAAGAAAAACCTGTGATTAGTCCAAGATGGCGCGGAAGACATGTATTAAAAAGAAATGAAAAAGGTCAAGAACGTTGTGTAGGTTGTCAAATGTGTGAATTGGCATGTCCTGCAGATGCTATTTATATTGAAGCTGCAGAAGTGCCACCTGAAAAGCGACACGAACACCCAACTGAAAGGTATGCAAAAGTTTACAATATTGATATGTTGCGATGCATATTCTGTGGTATGTGCGAGGAAGCATGCCCTGAAGCTGCAATATTTTTAACGCCATATTATGAGTTTGTAGATGACTCACGAGAAAAACTTGTTTACAACAAAGAAATGTTAACAGAAAAAGTAGGCGGACCAATTCTGTATAAAGATTAGTTAACGTGATTAAAATAGCTTTCATCATTTTATCTTTAATTTCGATTTTTTCTGCACTGATGGTTATTAGTCGTAAAAATCCAGTAGCAAGTGTACTCTGGTTAGTTTTTCATTTTTTTGGAATTGCAGGTTTATACGTTTTGTTAGGAGCACATTTTCTGGCAGCTGTTCAGATTATTGTCTATGCTGGCGCGATAATGGTTTTATTTTTGTTTGTTGTAATGATGTTAAACTTGAATTTAGTTAACAATGAAAAACGTGGAAAAATAATAGGTAAATCAATCGGTGCAGTGGTAAGCGGGTTGGTATTGGTATTGTTTACCTATTCTATACGAACTACAAAGTGGAATGAATTATTTTTTAATCAGGTAACTGATCAAGAATGGGGAACTGCAGTAAAACTTGGTTCGTTACTGTTTTCGAATTGGTTAGTACCTTTTCAAATTGTTGGAATTTTACTTTTTGCTGCTGTAATTGGTGTAGTTGCTCTTATGAAACGTAAAATCACAAGAAAAGTTGAAAATGGAATTGTAATTACACAAGAAGAAGATGTAGCGTAATGTCGGAAATTACTATTCATCATTACATAGCACTATCTGCAATAATTTTTTCAATTGGTGTTGCAGGAGTTCTAACGCGAAAAAATGCAATTATTTTATTTATGTCAATTGAATTAATGTTAAATAGTTCAAATTTAGCTTTAATAGCATTTGCTTCATTTATGTCTAATCCAGTTGGCCAAATTTTTGCATTATTTGTGATAGCAGTTGCAGCTGCAGAAGTTGGTGTAGGTCTTGCAATTATTGTTACGGTTTACCGAAATAGAAATAGTATCAATATAGACGATGTCCATTTAATGAAAGGGTGAAATTGACACCAGATTTATTACATTCCACGCACGACTGGAATTGGTTGATTTTAATCCCTCTACTTCCTCTTTTCGGTGTTGTTTTGAACACTTTCATTTTTCGAAAAGCACCAGAAAAGTTTATCGGTTGGTTTTCTTCATCCACAGTTTTAATTAGCTTCATTCTATCTGTATTGGCTTTCTTTCAATTAAAATCATTACCAATTCAAAATCGATCAATTGATGTAACTTTTTTAACGTGGATTCAAGTGGGGAATCTATCTATTGATTGGGCAGTTTTGTTAGATCCGCTGTCAGTGGTAATGATGTTAATTGTAACCGGAGTTGGTGGTGTCATTCATATTTACTCTATTGGTTACATGCATGGTGATCCCGGTTTTAGAAAATTCTTTATTTTCTTGAACTTGTTCATTTTCTTTATGCTTTGGTTAGTGATGGGGAATAGTTATCCCATTTTGTTTATCGGTTGGGAAGGGGTAGGTTTATGTAGTTATTTGTTGATAGGTTTTTGGTATAAAGACATGGCCAAAGCAAGTGCAGGGAAAAAGGCCTTTATCGTTAACAGAATAGGGGATTGGGGCTTTTTATTAGGGATGATACTGCTTTTTGTAAATTTTGAAACTTTAAAATTTACTGAACTGTTTTCCAAAGTGAATACAACCTATACACCAGAAATTACTCCTACATTGACACTGATTACGTTATTACTATTCGTGGGTGCTACAGGCAAATCTGCACAAATTCCACTCTATATTTGGTTACCAGATGCAATGGCAGGTCCTACACCAGTATCTGCATTAATCCACGCAGCAACAATGGTCACTGCAGGTGTTTATATGGTAGCAAGAAGTAATCTGTTGTTTTCATTGTCGCCTATCAGTATGGAAGTAGTGGCTACAATAGGTGCATTAACAGCGTTGTTTGCAGCAACAATAGGTGTAAGGCAGTGGGATATTAAAAAAATTTTAGCGTATTCAACTGTTTCACAATTGGGTTTCATGTTCTTAGGGGTTGGTGTCGGTGCATATGAAACAGGAATTGCCCATGTCATGACACATGCTTTTTTCAAAGCTTGTTTATTCTTAGGATCTGGTGCTGTAATTCATTCAATGGAACATGCTTTTCATAAAGCCCACGTCCATTATGATCCACAAGATATACGTTATATGGGGGGATTACGTTCTAAAATTCCGATTACTTATTGGACCTTTTTGATTGCAACAATTGCAATTGCCGGGATACCTGGATTTTCTGGATTTTTTTCCAAAGATGAGATATTGTGGAAAACTTTTGCAAGCGGACATATTTTTTTATGGGTTGTTGCAACGATTACAGCCGGTATAACAGCATTTTATATGTTTCGGTTGGTGTATTTAACATTTTTTGGAAATTTTAGAGGCGGTGTAGAATCTGAAGGACATATACAAGAAGTTACCCCTTACATGACTTTTATTTTGATTCTACTCGCAGTGTTATCTGTGATAGGTGGTTACTTAGCTGTACCGCATGCATTAGGCGGGCATTTCTTAATTGGTGAATGGTTACAACCTGTCCTTCAAGATTCACGTAAATTGCCTTCATTGGCGTATTATCAAGAACATCATTCGCTAATGTTGGAATTTGGATTAATGGGGTTATCCGTAATCATTGCCATTTTAGGAATATATTTGGCTTCAAAATACTTTAACCAAAAACCACAAGAATTGACTGTATTAACCCAAAAACCAAAAGGGATTATGAAGATCTTAGAAAATAAGTACTGGATTGATGAATTATATGAGTTCACAATTGTGCAACCGATTTATAAATTTTCAATTTTTGCTTGGAAAGTATTTGATGCAACGGGAATTGATGGATTTATTAATAGTATAGGCTCTTTAGTTGTGAAAATAGGTGAACATCTAAGAAAATTGCAAACTGGTTATCTTTCTAATTACGCACTGCTCATGTCCATTGGAATTTTATTTACGATTGCTTGGTTGGTATTCGGGAAATAAATGGCACATTTCACTTTAACATCCATTATTTTTTTACCACTATTGGGTTCATTTATCATCCTTTTGATTCCAAGAAAATTTGAAGACACTTTACGAGGGTTATCTTTACTCTTATCTACTATCACATTCGGCTTAAGTTTAAGTTTATGGTTTGGATTTGATAAGTCCAATACCCTCTTTCAATTTATTGAAAGATACAGTTGGATTTCTGAACTTGGAATTTATTACTATTTAGGGGTAGATGGTTTTAGTGTTTTATTAGTGCTGTTGACTACTTTTTTAACTCCGATTTGTATTCTGATTTCTTGGGATACGATTACCCATAAAATCAAAGAGTATTATTTTAGTTTTCTTTTCCTTGAAGCAGCAATGGTAGGAGTATTTGTTGCTTTAGATGTGTTTCTATTTTATGTTTTTTGGGAAGCGATTCTAATTCCAATGTATTTTTTAATTGGAATTTGGGGTGGCAAAAATAGGTTGTATGCTTCTATAAAGTTTTTCCTTTACACTCTTGTTGGAAGCTTGTTAATGCTGATTGGTATTTTGTATTTGTATTTCCAACATAGTGGTACACCTTTGACTTTTGATTTAGTTACAATCATACAAAATGTTTCAAACACTCCTATTCCTTATAAAAATCAAATCTGGTTGTTTTTAGCGTTTGCTATAGCATTTGCAATTAAAGTTCCACTGTTTCCATTTCATACTTGGTTACCTGATGCCCATACTGAAGCTCCGACTGCTGGATCTATTATATTAGCAGGGGTATTACTTAAGATGGGTACATATGGTTTTTTAAGATTTGCAATGCCGTTGTTTCCTTTTGCAGTTGACTTTTTTACTCCACTTCTCATTCTTTTATCAATTATTGGAATAATCTATGGCGCATTAGTTGCAATGGTACAAACAGATGTAAAACGATTAGTGGCTTATTCATCAGTGTCGCATTTGGGCTTTGTGGTGCTTGGAATGTTTATGTTAAATCATCAAGGGGTAACCGGCTCAGTATTGCAAATGATCAATCATGGATTGTCCACTGGCGCATTATTCCTTTTAGTTGGTGTAATTTATGATCGAAGACATACTCGAGAAATTAATGCCTTTGGTGGAATTGCTGCAACAATGCCTGTTTATACGACCATATTTCTTATTGTGACGTTGTCTTCCATTGGGTTGCCAATGTTAAATGGTTTTGTTGGTGAATTTTTGATTTTATTAGGTACAGCAAAGAACAATTGGGTATGGACAGCATGGGCTGCGACTGGAATTATATTATCTGCAGTCTATTTACTGTGGATGGTACAAAGAGTTTTCTTTGGACCAATCGTCCATGAAGAAAATCAAAATTTAACCGATATGAATTGGAAAGAACTCGCTGCAGTAATTCCAATTCTTATTGTAATTATTTGGATTGGAATTTATCCATCGCCATTTTTAGAAATGATTGAAACAACAACGGATACATTTTTAAAAAGTAGAAGTATTCTAACCATATCAAGCGTACAATTCCCTTAATCAATATGAACAGTACAATTGATATTCTCGATCAAGTTAATGCAAACTTACCAACGATAATTCTGTTATCATTTGCATTACTCATGCTTTTAATCGATCTGTTTTTGCCCAAGCGGAACCATTTGTTCCGTTCATTATTAGCAATTGGAAGTTTGTGTATCGTTTACCTCGTAGTAAAATTGTTGCTCCAAGAAAAGACGGTTTATACTTACTTTTTTTCTTTAGATAGTTTTTCGTACTTTTTTCACATATTATTTATAACGGTTTTAGTTTTTACGTTTTTATTAAGTGGTCCCTATTTTGAACGAACTAAAATAAAGTTTCCAGAAACTTCATTATTGTTGTTCTTTTCAACTGCCGGTGCGATGATTATGATTTCAGCGAATGACCTAATTGTAATGTTTCTTGGTTTAGAATTAATGTCCATTTGTTTATATGTATTGGCTGGAATGTTAAGAAAAAGAGTTCAATCTAACGAAGGAGCACTTAAGTACTTTTTATTAGGTGCCTTTTCATCAGGTTTCTTACTCTACGGTATCACATTGTTTTACGGAATAACTGGAAGTACAAATTATTCTGAAGTCAACCAATGGATTTCTCAAACAAGCAATAAACTGAGTTTAACATTTTGGATCGGCGCAGGTTTAATTTTAATTGGTTTCTTTTTTAAGTTTGCTTCCGTTCCTTTTCATTTTTGGTCACCAGATGCTTATGAAGGTGCGCCAACTCCAATAACCGCTTTCTTTAGTGCTACTCCCAAAGCTGCTGCTTTTGGTACATTTATTAAAATTTTGATAGTTGCATTTCCATTAGTGGTTAGTGATTTTGAGCTAATTTTAAAAATAATCGCTATTGCAACAATGGGAATTGGAAATTTTGTTGCTTTACAACAAAAATCTGTTAAACGAATGCTCGCTTATTCGTCCATCTCTCATGCTGGTTATTTAATGGTTGCACTGGTTGTAAAAAGTAATTTAGGATATTCTTCAATCTTACTTTATCTAATCGTTTATAGTGTGACAAATTTAGGAGCATTTACAATAGCATACTTAGTAAATCGAAAAAATGAAGGTTCTTATTCTTATGAAGATTACAATGGATTAGCAACAAAATATCCAGTTTTAGCTATGTTTATGGCTCTCTTTATGATATCATTAGCAGGTATTCCTCCTACCGGTGGTTTTTTTGTTAAGTACTATATTTTTTATAGTGCTTTGAAAGCTGATCAACTATTACTTGCAATTTTGATGGCTTTGTTTTCTGCTATTTCAGTTTACTATTATTTGAAAGTAATCGTTCATATGTACATGAAACCATTGCCTGACTCCTATGAAACAATTAAGTCAGACACACACGTGACGATGGGCTTAATTTTCTCTTCTTTAATAATCATTATTATTGGGGTAGCACCTTCATTTTGGTTAACATTAACAAATAGAAGTGTTTCCAACATTTTGATAAATCCTTAAGTACAAAAAGGAAAGGAACATTTTATGTTCCCCTCTTCTTTGACAAAAAACCTAATTCAAAAATTCACATTAATCTTTTTTTTTCTTTTCACTTCTTCCTTAGCCAAACCGATCAACCAAGATTCAATTTTTCTATCCCTATTACAAACCATAGATCTATCTCCTAATGATTTTTCTTTATCATTAAGTCAAGAAGATAAGGATACTTTTCGCTTAGAGATAGTTGATCAGTTACTTACTTCTTCAATTCAATTAGAAGAAAAAGCAAAACAATTTATTGATAGTATCCCATATTTAACATATTTGGATGGTCATAAAGTAAATCCGACTGATTCAATACAATTCAAATGGGAACAAATTGTAAACCAATCCATTACAATTAGAAATGAGTTTTGGAAAGATATACCCGAATATGAGAAAAAAGAGATACTCGAGAAGTTACCAACCATTTATGAAGAATCGGATGAATTAGAAGATTTAGATATTTTTTCACTGTATGCATTACGAGAAGCTTCAGCTGATTCTTTCCGTCAATTCGTCAAATTGATAAAGAAAATTCCTAAATCCATTCCTTGGGAAGATAATTTTCAGCAACTTTTGGGTTTCGTTCTTCAACTCAAACCAGACAGCCATTGGAATGCTTTTTTCGGTGATTTAAACTTTTCTCAACATCCTAATGTACTTGGTAAAACACTTGCTTGGAAATCTACACAATATGGTGAGATTGTTATTGGTAGTGTAGAAGATAATCTTTACAGAGGCAATTTTGCGGTTGTAATTGATGTAGGAGGTAATGATACATATTTTGGAAAAGTAGCTGCTGCTGACGAAACTTGTCCCGTTTCTTTTTTGATAGATTTTGAAGGAAATGATTTATATTCTTGTGATTCTGCATTTTCAATGGCAGGTTCTATTAATGGTATTTCACTATTATTGGACTACAAAGGAAACGATACATATCGTGGAAATCTATGGGTACAAGGAGCAGCGATATGTGGTATTTCAATGTTGGTAGATAAAGATGGTTTTGACTCATTCGTTGCTGATCGTAATGCACAAGGATGTGCTGCTTTTGGAAAAGGTTATGTTTATGATTTTGGAAAAAATGATATTTATCAAGTCCGAATGTATGGACAAGGTGTTGGTTTAGTCAATGGTTATGGAACACTATATGATAAAACAGGTGATGATCAATACCTTGCAACTCCAAGATATACTGATGTCTTAAGATATCAAGATCATTCTCTGACCTTATCACAGGGATTTGGATATGGCTTAAGACCTTATTTTAGTGGAGGAATAGGTATTTTATATGATGTATCTGGCAGTGATTTGTACGTATCGGATATTTATGGACAAGGTGCAAGTTATTGGTATGCATTAGGGATTTTATGGGATCAAAGTGGAAATGATAGATATCTATCTTATCAATATGCACAAGGTTCTGGAATTCACATTTCATTAGGTTTACTTCACGATGAGAGTGGAGATGATGTGTACATTAGTAAAGGTGTTTCACAAGGTTGTGGTCATGATTATGGAACAGGATGGTTACAGGATAAAAATGGAAATGATGCTTACCAATGTTCTGAGTTGTCACAAGGAGCAGGTAGTGCCAATGGAATTGGAATCATGATAGATGATGAAGGCGATGATGTTTATATGAACCGAAATAGTGAAATGACTTTAGGGTATGGAAACCCAAGACGTGATTATGGATCAATAGGAATTTTTATGGATAAAGGTGGAACTGATCGTTATGCGGATATCTTTGCTAAAGATGGCGGTTATTGGCAAAGAGGAATTCGTGGTGTAGGAATTGATCTAAATCGGAAATAGATTAATGATTAACAAGCTTGCCACAATATTTTTCTTAGCGTTTTTTGGTCAATTTACAGTTGTTTATACCAATGAAGTTGGTTCAAAATCAAAAAATGAATTAGCGGTACCAATCATTAATAAATTAGAAAGCGGTTGGGAAAGTAAAATTGATTATGAAAATGAAACTTTACAGCGTCTGTTTTGGATGGCAGCAAGTGGTGAGCCAAAATGGGCAGATATTAGAAAGAAAGCAGATTCGACTTTAGTCGCACGAAAAGAACTAGCAATTCCATTTTTAATATCTAAATTGTCAGTAGATGATGCACGACAGCGTCAAGCAGTTAATAATTTACTTAAAAAAATCGGAACGATAACAATACCCTATCTATCTCACGCAATAGACACCACAAAATCAAATGATGTATTATCTTTAGCAATCAAGACAATAGGTGATATTGGTGATTCAAGTACAGTTTCTATGTTAATTCAATTTACATACGACACCAATCGTGTGAAAAAAGTGTCCGCTGTTGCTGCATTAGCATCCTATAACAAAAATCAAAATGAATTTGTTCCAAGATTTCGAGAACTTATTCATGATACTATTCCATCTGTTCGTAGATATGCATATCGTGGTTTAATCAAAGCACAAGATAATGAAAGCATAAAAGATATCATTTGTGGAATTCATGATACGATTTATAGCGTTCGAGAAACCATTTTTTTCGCATTAACTGCAATAGTGTCACCTGCTGATACGAGCAAATCATCTTTACGAAAAAAAGAATTAAAATTTCTTGAAAATGTAAAAAATGAATTAGAAAAGATATTGCAGAGAGAGTGGGGTTATGATTCAATCCCATATTTTTCTTCTGATTTTATAGTTCAACATAGAAGATTTCAGCGTTTTTCAAATTTTTCAAGTTTTACTCTTCAAGAACTTTACAACTATTTGAATTTGTATAGATTGATCAATGGTAATAATAAGAAAATTTGGAACCGTGCTAGTGAATATCCTTCCGAAGTCATTCGTTTATTAGCTCTGCAGTATTTTCTCCACTTCTCAAAAAAATCTAAAAAAGACCTATTAAAAATCAAGGGTGACTCTCATTTATTGAAGGGTCAAGAACTCACGAAACAATTTCGACTACCGATTCAATGAAAGAAAAACTTTTACGTTTGCTAAATCACTCCGTCGTGTACGGAGTTTCACAAATGGCGACAAAAATCATATCCTTTTTGCTATTGCCAGCTTATACTTATTGGTTATCTCCAGAAGAGTATGGTGCAGTTACACTTTATTACAGTTTCATCGCTGCAGCTTCCGTAATCTATACATTAGGTACAGATGTTGCATTAATAAGATTTTACACACCTGAAAAAATTTCGGAACAGCGTAAATCATTGTTTAGTACTGTACTCTTATTGGCATTGTTGAATTCTACAGTACTTTCTTTGATACTTTGGATACTTAAAGAACCTTTATCGCGTTTAATCTTGGAAAAAACAGCATCCTATGATGTACTAAGTTTATGTTTAGGAGTTCTTTGGTTTGATACTATGATGGCATTGCCATTTGTAGTATTAAGAGCCGAACAAAGGTCTTATCTATATGGTATTTTACGTATTTCAGGTGCAATTCTAAACTTATTTCTGAACTGGTGGTTAGTTGGTGTATTGAGTACTGGTCTTTGGGGAGTATTGTTTTCAAATTTACTAAGTTCTTCCATCACTTTTTTTATTTTATTGTGCATATTACACACTCGAATATCATATAAAATAGATTTTCCAGTAATTCCACGTTTAATTAAGTTTGGATTACCAAACATCTTGATACTATTTTCAGTTTATTCTTTTGAACTTGGTGCAAGAAAAATATTGGAAGTTTATGGTTCGTTAGAACAAACTGGTTACTATGGTGTTGGTGCTAAATTAGGAATGACTTTTTCGATTTTATCTATGTCCTTTCGTAGCGCTTGGCAACCTTTCTTTTTAGAAGAAGGATTTAAGCCGGGTAGTCCAGAACTTTTTGCAAGAGTGATGACTTATTTTTTGTTAATTTTTTCATTTTTATTCTTGATGATGACTTTTTTTGTTCCTGATTTTTTTATGAAGCCATTACCTTTGATTGGGAAATCACTAATCGAAGAACGTTATTGGAAAGGTTTCAGCATATTCCCTATAATCTTACTCGGACAAATGTTTAACGGTATCACTGCCAATTTATCAACTGGATTTTTTTTAAAAAATCGCTTACATGTACAAGCAATGATTTGTGTAATTTCAGCAATAATTGCGATGACTTTTAATCTTTTATTGATAGAAAAATGGGGGATGTGGGCTTCCGCATGGTCAATTGTAGTTGGTTACGGATTAATTGCAATTGGAGAATGGTGGTTTACGCAACGCTCTTATCCAATTCCATATGAATGGAGACGAATTTTGTTGATATTTGTTTTTATGGGTATTCTATGGTATGTTGGAACGCAACTTTTTGAAAATATTTTTGTAAAATTGCTTGTACTAATTGCTTTTCCAGTTCTTTTGTGGAAAACAGGTTTTTTTCTTCCTACCGAGTTATCAGTAATACGTGAAAAAGTATTTAAAATAGTAAGAAAATACAAAAAGTAAAGGGTATAGCATTGATTCAAGAAGCATTAAAAAAACCGACATTTTGGGCTGGGTTAATCATCTTTTCAATATCCTGGACTGTCATTCTTTTAACAAAAGCCAACACATTATCATATTGGGATTGTGGTGAATTTGCTGCTTGTGCATATACTTTAGGAGTGCCGCACCCACCAGGTTCACCTTTGTTTATATTAGTTGGGCGGTTGTTTTCTATGCTTCCGTTTGGTGAGGTAGCATCCCGAGTGACGCATTTCAGTAGTTTATCCGGTGCTTTTACCATACTTTTAACTTACCTTATTACGCTTCGGCTGATTCGGTTGTTTCGTGGCTTTGAAACGACTCCTGCTGATACAATTACAAACATTGGTGCTTCCTGCGTAGGTGCATTGACACTTGCTTTTAGTCCTTCCTTTTGGTTCAACGTCGTTGAATCTGAGGTATATGGCGTTTCATTATTCTTAACTGTACTTGTCATTTGGTTAGTACTTAAGTGGTCAGATGATGCAGATAGTGGTGAGAATGATCATTTCATACTTTTAGCTACTTATCTAAATGGTTTAGCAATTACGATTCATTTATTGAATATCTTGACAATTCCGACTATCTTTTTAATCATATACTACCTAAGAAAACGTTTGGCATATGTATTGCTTGTTGGTTGGGCAATATCTTTATTAATCATAGATTTACCTTTGGATATCGGTGTTCCATTTACAATTAAATTTTTATCCATACCTATTGCATTTGGTTTTTTCTTGTACTTCTTTAGAAAAAACCAACATGAAAATTCATTAATCCCTTTTATTCATCTATTGACATTTTTAGGATTTACTTTGTATGCGCTTATTGTAATTCGTGCGCAGTTAGATCCTATGATCAATGAAAATGATCCATCCACTTTAAGTGCGTTGAAAAGTTATCTTTCACGTGAACAGTACGGCACTGAAAATATGTTCGCATCAATGTTCGATAGAAAAGCTCCGTTTTGGGAATACCAAATCAAGAAAATGTATCTACGTTACTTTGATTGGAACTTTATTGGTATTGCAAGAGATATTTATCCCGGTGAACCGGAATTTGCTAACAATCGCGTTTGGAGATATTGGGGATTGCCTTTCTTTTTAGGCGTCTTTGGAATGATCCATCATTTTTTACGTGACAAAAAACGGGCTTTTGCAAATTTAGTTCTTTTTATCATGACTGGTATTGCCATAGTCATTTATCTAAATCAAGATGATCCACAACCAAGAGAGCGAGATTATGCATACACTGGAAGTTTCTTTGCGTTTTCTTTGTGGGTTGGAATAGGTGTCGTTGCTATCATAGAAAACTTTCGCGAAATGTTTAAAAAATATGGTCAATCACCTGTTTTGGCTGGTACTGTCGTAATTCTTGGGTTGTTATTCGTACCTGGAAGAATGCTAGCAGTAAACTATCATGAAAACGATCGAACGAACAATTACGTAGCTTTTGATTACTCAAGAAATATCTTAGAAAGTTGTGAACAAAATGCCATCTTATTTACCAATGGAGACAACGATACTTTTCCATTGTGGTATTTACAGGAAGTTGAGAATATTCGTAAAGATGTTGCTGTTGTAAATCTATCGTTGATTAATACTGGTTGGTACATAAAACAAATGCGTGACAAATTCAATGTTCCAATTAGTTATTCTGACGATTACATTGCAAAATTCATTGATGCGTTGACCGAAGAAGCGCTGATGGTAAGATATTGGCCACCTCAACGAAGAAGAATAACTTTACGAACCACATCGGGTCCTATTATTTGGGATGTTCCAGCGACGATGTTTATTCCACTTGAATATAACCAAAGAGATCGTTCACCTAATTTCATCCGTGTTCAAGATCAAATGATTATTGAAATTGTCACACGGAACATTCAATCTGATGGTACTTGGAAAAGACCAATCTATTTTGCTGCTACAGTTGCAAATAGTTCTATGATTGGTCTTGCAAATTATTCAAGTATGGAGGGGTTAGCCTTTCATATTAAACCCAATGGAACTGGACAGAAAATAAACCCAGAAAAAATGTTTGAAAAATTGGTTTTTACGTTTAAGAATCATTATCGTCATCTAAACGATCCAAGTGTATACTATAATGAAAATGAAACGCGATTGTTACAAAATTACCGAAGCTGTTTTTTACAATTGGCATTTCATTATTATCAAATGATAAACACAAATGAAGAAAAACGTGCTTCATCTGGAATACCTGAAGAACAATGGGAAACAAGGTTTTATGAATTAACCAATCGCGAGAAAGTACTTTTCTTATTAGATCGTATGGAAAAGGTGATGCCATCAGAGGTCATTCCATTCGATATGGATGAATTAGAATTACAAATCGGTAAAATGTACCACGAGTTTGGACGTCCTGAAGAATTGCAAAAACGATTGAAAAAAATTATTGAACAACCGCAACAATCTACAGAACAAAAGTTGAATGTTGCAGGTACTTACTTACAATTTTTCCCCGATAAATTGGAAGAAGCCAGTAAATTGTTTGATGAGGTTCTTGGGCCCAAACCAACTGCTTTATCTTTATTTGAAGCCGGTGAAAAGTTGTACCGAGCGGGTTTAGATTCTGCAGCTGCGATGATGTTTAGAAGAGCTTCAAAAGATATGACATTGCCAGAAGATAAAATTACAAAAGTTGTCACGTACTTTATCCAGTTGAGTTTATATGGCGATGCTGAACAAGCAATTTTGCCTTATTATTTGCAAAAACCACAAAGTGGTACAATTTTAGGTGCATTGACTGCTGTCTATGAAAGGAGCAATCAACCTGAAAAAGTCGTAGAATTGCTTTCAAAATGGTTAAAAGAACGACCCAATGATGTAGGTGCACAAGAAAGATTAGAATTGGCAAAGAAGCAAATCAAAGAAAAGAAAAAGTGAAAAATTTAAAAGATCTCTTGACTATCGTGATTCCACATCACGGGGGAAAAGAGATGCTATTAGATTGTTTGTTTTCTATACAAAACGTCTCGTCTGAACTTCCTACACTTTTTTTGATTGATAACCATTCACCTGATGATTCAGTGCAAATCGCAATTTCACGATTCCCATGGATAGAAGTTATTTATTCTAATAAGAATTTAGGATATGCAGGTGGTTGTAATTTAGGTATCAGTCATACGAAGACACCTTATGTGTTATTGTTAAACAATGATGTGGTATTTGTTCAAAAAGATTGCTTGCAAATGTTAGTCGAAGCCATAAACAAATCAATAAAGATTGCAGCAGTTCAGCCCATGATAAAATCTTTCCAAGAACAACAATTTTTTGATTACGCAGGTGCTGCTGGAGGATTATTGGATCGAGATGGTATTCCATTTGCTTATGGCAGAATTTTAAATACTATTGAACGTGACCAAGGACAGTACAATACAATCCATCATATTTTTTGGGCTTCCGGTACAGCTGCTATGTTCAGAATGGATGCACTCTACGAGGTAGGGTTTTTATATGAACCTTTTTTTGCACACCAAGAAGAAATTGATTTATGTTGGCGTTTATTAGCAAAAGGTTGGGAAATCATTGCTGTTCCTCAGGTGACAATATTTCATCGTGGGGGATCTACCTTGAATAGAGCAAGTAATTTTAAACTTTATCTTAATCATCGAAATAATTTATGGATGTGGATAAGGAACAAAGACGATTTCAATTTACTAACCATCGGAAGACGATTGACGCTTGAATTTCTTGCTTTTCTTGCTTACCTTTTCAGAGGTGATTTTGGTCGAGTGTTATACCAAATCAAGGCATGGGTTGATTTTTTAAAACGACTTCCTATCGTATACAAGGAAAGAAAGCTAATTCAATTTCACCGCACTATGCCTGACAGTCAACTGAAAGGAATGTATCAAGGATCAGTTATTTGGCAATATTATTTCAAACGACATCGGTTTACACACAATTTTTATAAATAAACAAGGAGAATACAGATCATGCAAATGCGTTTTAGTTCGCTGATATTGATTGGGATACTCGCGTGGTCAACTTTTTCGGTTGCTGCGGACATCAAACAAAAATACGGTCTGGAATTACGTGGTGGATTCGGAATCCCTACAATGGAAGATGTAAATAACGTAGTGGATACTTTATGGGGGAAAAGTAAGACCTCATCGACCAAACCATCAGGGATACCATCGTTTGGTGTTTCCCTTTTGTATCGTTCTTATCCTAATTTTCAATGGGAGATAGGATATAATGCATTCGCAGCTGCTACATGGAAATCTGAAAACACAGATACAAAAGAATTAGCACAAATGAACATTTCTGGAAGCGAGTTTTTTATTTTACCTACTTATCTTTTTGATGTGGGTGATGTTTTCCGCATAGGCATAGGCGCTGGACCCAATTTTTCATTTGCTACCGCTTCTAGAACTGGTGCAGCAAGCAATCGTAACTTCGTTTCAGCGACAGGAAGAACAGTAGGTGGCATGATAAAGGGATTGTTGGAAATATCTTTTAACGACAATCATGCAATAGCATTTACTGCGGGATATCGGAATCATTATGTGGACAGAATTCGTTATGAAAATGAAAATGGTGATAAAATAACCGTTCCATCCCAAAATGTAGGCAGTACAAGCTTGCCAATTGACTACTCAGGTATCTTTGCGCAAATAGGATGGCGATTTTACTTTATTCCCGAAAAATGGACGAATGATTAAAACATATGTGTAATATCGGACAGGTAGAGAATGGATCCTGTCCAGTTTGTAGTAGTAAACGCTCTTACCGTTATTTGACATTACCTGATCGTTTTCAATTACATGAAGGTTTTCAATATCTACTTCATGGATGTAAAGATTGTGGTATCTTTTTTATTCAGAATAAGCCAACAGCCGACCTGTTGGCTTATTTTTATCCTACGACTGGTTATGATCCATTTGTTTCAAAGCAAACAGCGAATACACTATTTCAAAAACTTTATCTTAAAATTAGAAAATTTTCTCTAATCTATCGATTTAAAAAACTTGGCTATCCAAGGGATAAAAACACGAATTTACTTTTAGATATCGGTTGTGGTACTGGTGATTTTTTAGAATTAGCTAGCAAAAGGGGATGGAAGGGAACAGGTGTGGATTTTTCTGAAAATCTTGTATCTAATTTCAAAGAAAAAAATATCCACTTTGTGTTAACCGATATCAATGATTTTCAACGTTTTGTACCCAATGAGAACTATCACGCAATTACATTATGGCATAGTTTAGAACACACTTATCGTCCCAAAGATGTTCTTAAACATTGTTACACACTTTTAGCAAAGAATGGAATAATTATCGTAGCAGTGCCGAATGCGACAGGCTGGGACGCAAGAATTTATAAAGAATACTGGGTAGCTTATGATGCACCAAGACATTTGACGATGTTTACCCCAGAAACATTAACAAATTTATTGGGGGATTGTAATTTTCGCGTTCAAAAAGTATCAACGTTGCCTTTAGATCTATTTTACAATGTATTTCTTAGCGAAAAGCTTAGAAAAGATATTCAAAAAAAAGTGGATTGGTACTTTCCCCTTAGAATGTTTACTGCTACTTTGCCATCTTTAATGGGTGGATTAGCTGGTGCATCAGTTATTGTGGCTGTTGGTAAGAAAATATGAGTGATAGAGTTTTAGTGACAGGATGTATGGGGCGTTTGGGGAGAAAACTTGTTCCATTTTTACGAAACAATGGATACGAAGTGATTGGTACTGACCGTTTTCCAAATGTTCGTTCTGTTCCCGACTATTTTCAATTAGAACTTACAGAGGATGAAGAGATATTTCGTTGTTTAGAGTACTATTCTCCGGATGTTATTATCAATACTGCTGCGATGACCAATGTGGATTTATGTGAAAACGAAAGAGACATGGCTTATCAAATCAATACCACAGCTCCAAGAATTATTAATGAGTATGCTTTTCGGAAAGGAGCTTATTTTATTCAACTGTCCACTGATTATGTTTTTGACGGTACCAAAGGACCATATTCTGAATTTGATGAACCTAAGCCAGTTAATTTTTATGGGGTGACAAAGTTAGAAGCAGAAAAATACGTTTTAGCAGGTAATCATAAGAATGCAATTGTACGTACTTGTGTTTTATTTGGATATGAACAAGGGGTTGTATTGGATTTCGTGGGATGGTTGGTAAACAAGCTTCGCTGTAATGAAAGAGTGAAGATAGTAATGGATCAATTTTCTACACCAACATCAACCGATGATTTAACATATGGGATTTTTTGCTTGTTGAAGAAGAAAGAAATTGGCATATTTCATATTTCTGGAATTGATTATTTGAGTCGGTATGAATTTGCTTGTCTTATATCGGAAATTGCAAATCTAAATGTAAATTTAATTGAAAAAATTGACACTGTTTCCTTAAAACAAACTGCAAGAAGACCTTTGAAAGGAGGATTGTTATCTGATTATACAAGACAAGTTTTACAATTTCAACCTAAAAGCTTAGTAGTCAACCTGAAAAACTATTTTCTTCAGGAGAAGATTAACATTGAACAATAAATTGAATTTGTTAGGTACCTTATTAAATCCTCCTTCAAGAAAAGAAATTCCGTACCGTAAAACGGTAGTTGTCATTCCTACTTACAATGAAGTAGAAAACATTGATCGTTTACTTACCATTATTCAATCAATGGATTTTGGTTTGCATGTTTTATTCGTAGATGATAATTCACCTGACGGAACAGCGGAAAAAATAATCGAGTGGAAAAATAGAGGAAATGAAGATTGGATCTATTTAATCCAGCGCTCTGGGAAACTTGGTTTGGGAACTGCTTATGTCACAGGATTTAAATGGGCATTAAAGCATGGGTATGAACGAATTTTAGAGATGGATGCAGATTTATCGCATAATCCTTGCGATATTCCTAACTTTTTAAAAGCAGCTGAAACTGCAGATTTGGTGCTTGGTTCAAGATATAAACAGGGAGTGAATGTAGTAAACTGGCCTTTAACTAGATTGTTGTTATCCTATGGGGCATCACTTTATACAAGAACCATTACTGGAATGCCAATAAAGGACCCAACCGGTGGTTTTAAATGTTTTCGAAAAGAAGTTTTAGAAGCTTTAAACTTAGATGAAGTAAAGTCCAATGGTTACAGTTTTCAAATCGAGTTAACTTTTAAGGCCTGGAGAAAAAAATTCAAAATAGAGGAAATTCCGATTATTTTTATTGACCGTACTGTAGGAAAATCAAAAATGTCAAAGGCAATTGTCAAAGAAGCCATATTAATGGTTTGGCGATTGAGATGGTTGTCAATCATCGGTAAAATTTAATACCTATGAAGCCAATAATTTCGGTAGTAATTGTTAACTATCGAGTGAAACATTTTGTCGAACAGTGCATCTTCTCACTTGAAAGTACATCCAGATTAATCCCTCTCGAAATCATCGTTGTTGATAATTATTCTAATGATGGTTCCATTGAATACTTGAAAGAGAGATTTCCAAACATTCGTTTAATTGAGCTAAATGAAAATATTGGATTTGCAAAAGCAAATAATATCGCTTTTCAATTTGTCCAAGGTGAATATGTACTAATTTTAAATCCTGATACAGTGGTGAGTGAAAATGCTTTACCCACTTTAATCAATTTTTTAAAAGAAAATCCAAATTGTGGAATCGTAACCCCAAAGTTAATCAAACGTGATGGATCTATTGATGTCGCTTGTAGAAGAAGTATCCCAACACCTTGGATAGCGTTTACACGAATAAGTGGATTATCATTATTATTCCCTAAATCTAAACTTTTTGGAAAATACAACCTTACCTATTTAGATGAAAATACTGTTTCAAAAGTAGGTGCTGTTTCAGGTGCATTTATGTTGCTCCCCAAGTCGGTTTTAGAAAAAGTAGGTGGTTTTGATGAACGTTTTTTCATGTACGGTGAAGATTTAGATTTATGTAAATGTGTTTCTGATATTGGATATGATATTTTTTATTTACCAGAAGTGACATCAGTGCATTATCGTGGTGAAAGTACTCGCCGTAGCAATATTAAAAAAGAAGATGCATTCTATGACGCTATGTTTTTGTTTGCTGAAAAACATTACAAAAGTTGGTGGAAAGGATACGGTATTTTATTAATACGTTTTGGTGTCGTCATTGCAAAACTTTTTAAGAAAATTCGGAATCTATCTTTTTTGTTTCCATTAGCAATAGATGTTTCAATAGTTCTGTTTTCATTTTTCATAGGTTACACTGTTAAGTTTGGTTCACTTTCTATATTTTCTATTGATCTACGTGTTACCGTTGCAAACACGATTTTAGTTTTACTATCACTTTTTGCAATTGGCACTTACACATCAGTAGGAAAAGTTCAAATTATTTCGGCTTTAAAAGCCGGTATTTTAGCAGCGTTTATATCTGCTACTTATACATTTTTCTTTTTACAAGATTATATGTTTAGTCGGTTAATTGTACTGGTGGCTACTACCACATGGACGATTCTTTTACCACTTTGGAGATTGATTTATCAGTGGGTTCTGCACTCGAAATGGCTGAGACATTTTACACGATCAGTAGTGCTAATCATCGGTACGGATAGTTTAGCAACTATTGTGGCAGAAAAATTGAAAGAACTGAATTCTGATTATGAATTGGCTGGATTTGTAAAGTACAAATCACAATCATTACCTTTATCATTTAAGTATGATCCCCTCGGTGATACGGATGAATTAGAAAGAATCATACAATCGGAAAGAGTAACAGATGTATTTTTTTCAACAGGTGAAGTTAGTTATGCTGAAATCATGAAAATTGCGCACCGTTTAGCACCTATGAATGTACAATTTAAAATTTTATCCAGTGAATCACCAGGTTCGGCTGTTGCTTTATTAGATATTGAGTGGAATACATCAGCAAACTGGAAAACAACGATTAAAAAAGTTTTTAGAAGGTGGGGTATTTAATGGAATTTATTTTGGATTTTGAAAAGAAAATAGCTGAATACGAAGAAGAAATTGAACATATAAGAAACAATCCTAAATACGACCAAGAGGATAAAGAACGGCTTATTAAAAAGTTAGAAGAAAAATCTCAGAAGGAGATGGAAAAAATTTTTTCTTCGTTAACGCGTTGGCAAAAGGTTCAATTAGCCCGTCATCCCAAACGACCATACAGTCTTGATTACATTCATCATTTTGATGCTGATTTTTTAGAACTTAACGGAGATCGTTTGTTTCGGAATGATCGTGCTGTGGTAGGTGGATTGTGTACGCTCCGTGGAATTCCTATTATGATTATTGGCCAACAAAAGGGACGTGGTACAAAAGAAAATCTGCTTAGAAATTTTGGAATGTCCCATCCAGAAGGATATAGAAAAGCTTTAAGATTAATGAAGGTTGCTGAACGATTCAATAGACCAATTGTTACTTTAATAGATACTCCAGGTGCATATCCAGGGATCGGTGCTGAGGAAAGAGGACAAGCTGAATCCATTGCAAGAAACCTTTTTGAAATGGTGAATTTGAAAGTGCCAACTATTGCAGTAGTAATTGGTGAAGGAGGAAGTGGCGGCGCTTTAGCGTTAGCTGTGACTGATAGAGGTTTAATGATGGAGGATGCAATTTATTCTGTTATATCACCGGAAGGATGTGCATCTATTTTATACCGAGATAGTTCTCTTGCTGATAAAGCTGCAGAAAATTTAAAAATGACAAGTTCGGATTTAAAAGAACTTGGAATAGTGGATGAAATTATTAAAGAACCTTTAGGTGGTGCACACAGGGATCCAAAAGCTGCTGCCATTGCTGTTGAAGACGCTATTGTACGAAATTTACAAGAACTTTTAAGTAGCACAGACTCTAATTTCCAAGAAAGACGTATTGAGAAATACTCAAAGATGGGCATTTTCAAAATTGAATAACATTCAATCGGTACCAGATCTTACAATTCAAACCCAATTCAGAATACGTTATGCGGATACTGATAAAATGGGTATCGTTTACTATGGTAAGTATTTAGAGCTTTTTGAAATTGGTCGTACAGAATGGATAAGAACTTTCTGGAAATCTTATGCTGAAATAGAAAGAGACGGGTATTTTTTACCTGTAATTCAGTGTTATGTGAAGTATCAAAAAAGTTTTGAATACGATGACTTAATCACTATTCATTGCCAACCTATTTCATTTACGAATACACGTATCCAGTTTTATTACAATCTATTCAAACAGAATGAATGTGAAGTTCGTGTATTAGGAATAACTGAACATGTATTTTTGGATCATGCAAAAAAAATTGTTAGAATTCCTTCGTTGTTAACCAATCAAATGAAAAACAAAATTTCAGATCAAGTTTTCTTATTTCCACAATTTTGTAAGTCTTCACTCGTATCAACTAAATGATATTAATGGCAAGAAAGGAGAATCAATTAGCAACTTGTAACGGAATATAGGATTAAATTAACTTAAATCATTAATTTTTTACAAGTTGTAGAGAAATGATTCGAAATTCTTGCATCATATTTCTTATTTTTTTTATTCCTTTAGTAAAAATATCTGCAAAGGTTCATGTAGTTACTTCTACAGAACACGAATTGTTTTACATACTTACGGATACACTTAGTGTTCAAAATTTAGCCGAAGATGGCTTCTACATAACCCCTTCTAATGGTACGGTGCAGTATGATCATGAAGGACGCTTTCGTCCAGCTTGCATCCATTGGGTAGCATTGCCCCCCAATAAAACTATTCATTTACAATCAATTTCACCAAAAGTGAGAAAAATGATTGATGGAAGATTTCCACAATCGAAAGACACCGTTTCAATAAATCCGTTAATAATTCAACATCCTTGGATTGAAATTGGAAAACCACGAGAGTATCAAGGACACCCTTTAGTTCCAATAGCAGTATATTTTGCAAGAGAACAGTTTAATACAATACAACTTGCAGAAGAAATTGATGTAAAATTGATATTTTTAAACACGAATCAACCTGTAATTCCTGAAGTTGGTATTGTTCCGACAGAATTACCAGAATTTGTGTTAAATTATCATGCAGGAAAAAATTGGAGAATGGTGTCTCAATTGCCTAATCCAATTCTCCATTCAGTTGATCAATTCCCTTTAGGCCCTTTATATCGTATCAAAACCACGCAAGAAGGTATAACAAAACTAACAGCTGAAAATTTGCTATCAGTAGGCATTCAATTATCTAGTATTGATGTTCGGAAAATACGCTTACTCAGTTTAGGACCAGATTCTCTACCTGTACCCGTCAGTGCAAATGAGCCATTCAACTGGCAAGAAATTCCGATTTTGGTCGAAGATGGGAATGATAATCGCTTTGATGTAACTGATAGAATTTTATTTTTTGGCCGATCGCCCAGTTTTTGGAGAAGAACAGGTTCTGGTGAATACGTTCATTGGATCTCACCTTACTTGAAAGATGTGACATTTTTTTTGGACTTGAATTTTGGCGGTAACGATGGTTTGAGGATGCAAACTTTAGATCCAGCGGATGGAAGTATGATTCTACCAAATGCTATTGGGAGATATTATTATGAACCAGAACTATCTATTTTTGCAAATAATAGTTTTATTGGTTCAGGTTTAAGATGGGTAGGTCCATTATTTACAGGTACTATGGAAAGAAGTTTTCCCTTATTACTTACTGGTGCATTATCTACTGTTGATGTTTTACTCACCATCCGATTAGTGGAGATGAATTATGGAACACAACCCAACTCTTTTGTATTCTCTTTAAATCAGGTACCATTTGACACTTTACCCGCCACCTTATCCATTAGAAGTACAATTCCATCAAATCTAATTCGTGAAGGGAACAATCAATTAACATTACGAAAAATTGGAAATGCAAGTTACTATTTTGATTGGGTTGAAGCGACTTACACAAGAGATTGGGTACTTAGGGATGGAAAATTGGTTGCTTTCACATCTATTGGCTCAAGATATCGAGTGAATTTAATCAGCAACACAATTCCTTACGTTTTTGAAACATCCAATCCTTATCAAGTTCGTTGGATAAAATCCAATACGTTTTCAGATAGTGGTTCAACTACAATAAATAAACAATATCATGTAGCCGATGAAACGGGCATCTCCCCAATTGCTTCAATTACTCCAGTCGTTTGGGGAACTAGCGATTATACTGATCTGCGTGCTTCATCTTTACAAGCAGATTACATCATTATTTACGACGATGCTTTTGAACAACCTGCAAATCGATTGAAACAATTTAGAGAGACCAATAATCGCGTTCGAGTCCTCAATGTGCGAATTGCTGATATCTTTGACCAATTTTCATGCGGAAATTTAGATCCAACCGCTTTAAGAAATTTTTTACGTTATGCATTTCGTTATTGGCAGAGACCTGCACCAAAATATGTAATGTTTTTAGGGGATGGAGATTATGATTATAGAGGGATTTCCTATCCAAATGCGCCAAGACCTATAGTCACGTATCAGAATGGAACTATCTGTACGGATGACTTTTTTGTCCGTTTCGGGAATGATATCAACCCACCGGAATTGGTTACAGCGAGATTAACCGTGCAATCAGTGTCTGCAGCTAATCAATGGATAGACAAATTAATACAATATGAGACCAATCCGGTTCAAGGGTTATGGAAAAATAGAATAATTCTTTGTGCAGATGATGAAAATGGAGAAGGTGGACAATTTGCGATGTGGGAAACAACCCATACGATGGCTTCGGATACAATGGATTACCGAATTTTACCTCCCTTTTTTGAACGAATTAAAATTCATTTAATTGAATATCAAGGGATCTATGACCCTGTTCAGGTCGCTGTTGTTAAACCTGAAGCAACAAGACGTTTACTAACGGAATTGGAACGTGGAGCATTGGTTGTCAATTGGATTGGACATGGTAATCCCAGAATATGGGCGCATGAACAGTTATTAAGAGAAAGTAGAGATATCAATTCTATTCGTACAGGAATGAAATTGCCTTTATGGTGTGCATTTACTTGTGATTGGGCTTATTGGGACGATCCTGCTCAACAAAGCTTTCCAGAAAAACTTCTTGAAATGCCTCAAAATGGTGCTATTGCAATAGTAGCTGCTACTCGTTTAACTGGTCCAGAATCCAACGAATTATTGGCACAAAACTTTTATCAAGCAATTTTTGATACAGCTTATACACCAAGAATGTCTATTGCAGAAGCTCTTCAATTTGGTAAATTACGTACATTGTTTAATAGAACGAATTCAAGTTATTATCATGTATTAGGCGATCCACTTTTGCGATTAGCAGCACCAAATAAGTTTGCATGGATTGATACGATCATTCCTTATCCAATTGTACCATTAGCCATTTCAAATACTTTAGGAAAAATTGGTGAAAGAATGCTTCAACATGATCCTAATGGTAGCGGTTTAGCAACCATAACTATTCGAAGTTCACAAATACAAAAAATGTATTATTGGAATAAAAATCGTAATTATCCCTATTCCTATAGAATGCCTGGAAGATTACTTTATCGTGGATCAGGAACTATTCAAACAGGTACTTTTTCAATACCAGTATTACTTCCTTTAGACGTATCATATGGGGATACAAGTGGGAGTGCTTCAATATTTACTGAAAGCGAATGGGGACGTGCTGCAGGGAATTTGAATACAATTAGGATTGCTTTTCAATCTGCAAATATTATAGACACATTAGGTCCAAAAGTAACATTGTACATAGACCACAGAAAATTTATTGATGGAGATTTTGTTTCCAATTCTCCGCTGTTAATTGCTGATATTGAGGATTCCAGTGGTGTCAACCTAACTGGTGATGTTGGTCACCGAATAATCGTTCGCTTAAATGAAAAAGAGATTGATGTAACAGATTATTTTTCTTATGCTCCTAACCAAACCATTCAAGGAACAATTGAAGCACCTTTAGGGTTTCTAAACGATGGTAGTTACACGCTTGTATTACAAGTTTTTGATGGAGCAAATAATCCGTCTATTGCTAAAACCACCTTTCATGTACGTACCCATTCAGATAAACTTATAATAAGGAATTTGTTAAACTATCCTAATCCAATAAAAAATAATACTTCTTTTACATTTGAATGTTCTTCATCAGGTGTTGGAAAAATACATATTTACACGATTAACGGTACGAAAATTTATTCTACGGATTTTTTCCCAGTCCATATCGGTTATAATGTTCCACAATTGGCATTTTGGGATGGGCGTGATCAACACGGAAAAGATGTTGCAAATGGCGTATATTTGTGGCGATTAGAAATAAAAGACGAAATAGGCAGACAGGTTGAATCCATCGGTCGTGCAGTCGTTTTAAAGTAGTGTTCATCGGAGGAATAATGAAATTATTCATATTGATTATGTCATTCTTTTTATTTTTTTCATTAAGTACACAACTCGCTCTTGCAGGAGTTTCTGAGTCTGCTGTTTTATTTTTAAAAATCTCACCCGGTGGTAGATACGGTGGGATGGGTGAAGCAGGAGTTGCATTGACGGACGATGCAAATGCAACATGGTGGAATCCTGCTGGATTAGCATATCAATATCAAAAACAGATTACCATGATGCATGCAAACTGGCTGCCACAATTTCATTTACCTGATCTGTATTATGATTTTATTGGCTATGTTCATCCTGTTCACGAAATGGGTACATTTGGCGCTCATTTAATATTTTTAAACTTGGGAACTTCTACTAGAACCAATGAGCAAGGACAAGAAGAAGGTACATTTTCAACCTATGAGGGTGCATTAGGACTTTCTTATGGTACCCTTATGACAAGGTATACTGCTTTAGGAATGAGTGCGAGATTTATTTATTCGCATTTAGCAGATAGAGGAGCTGGCGCAGAAAAAGGTTCTGGGATAGCAACGGGAATTGGTGTAGATATTGGTGTGATGCATAAACCCAAATGGATGCCCGGACTACAACTAGGTGCTAATTTGTCCAATTTAGGACCGAAAATAGCTTACATAGATGCAGCCCAAGCAGACCCTATTCCTACAAATTTAAAAGTGGGTGCTGCTTATCATGTAATTGATACAGAATTTAACAAACTAACTGTAGTTGGTGATATAGATAAAGAACTGGTTAGAAAGTATCCAGATGGTACTTCAGATCCATTTTATGTGGCTTTGGTTACAAGTTGGTTAGATGAACCTTTATTACAGGAAATGATCTATCATGTAGGAGTAGAATATTGGTACACAAATTTAGTGGGCTTAAGAGTCGGTTATTGGAATGATCAACAAGGAAAAGTTAAACCATTAACGTTTGGTGCTTCTTTACAGTACGCTGTTTATCGTTTTGACTTTAGTTATGTATCTGCTGGTGAAGGACATCCACTAACAGACACTATGCGATTTTCTTTGACTTTAGGATTATAAATAAGAATTGGTAATGAAGTTACATTTGAGGATATCTTTTCTTTTACTTTTGTCCATAACTATTTCTTGGAATGTTGGTTTCTCGTCAATAGTATCTAAATTTCGAACAACTTCATTAGATTATTCAAGAATACTAAACAGAAATTTGCCTGATACTATTCGTGTATTAGCCATAAGAATAGATTTTCCTAGAGATACACTTTCAACGACTACAGGTGACGGTAGTTTTGATTATGGTGCAAGAGAGAATAGAAAAATTGATCCTCCCCCACACGACAGTATTTACTTTCAGCATCAATTTCAATTTGTACATAACTATTTTCATAAAGTATCAAACGGAAAAGTTTCTATTAAGGCGGACGTTTATCCAATCGGTTTGAGAAATGCTTATCGTGCCCATCAACCTATTTGGTACTATCATCCAAATCCTTCCGATACTGCACTCACAAATCGTAGAATAACTGAATTGTGGAAAGAAGGGTGGGAACTTGCCGCTTCTGACACAACAATCCAGTTTATTAGAAATGGTACAGAAATCTATGATGTGTTTGTCATTATTCATGCTGGCGCTGGTAATGAATATGATGTAGGTTTTGATGAGACACCCTTTGATATTCCGTCTGGGTACATTACAAAACATGATTTGCATTATTATTTAAATATTTCTGATCCACGTGGCTTGTCTTTAAGAAATGGTGAATTCTTTATGACCGAAGGTCCAATTCTACCCGAAATGTCTTCACAAAAAGTTGGTAATCAGTGGATTGATATCGGAGTTGGTGGACTCTATGCATTTTTAATCGGAAGAAGTATTGGATTGCCTTTTATGTATGATGTTTTTAACGGACAGTCCCGATTGGGTCGTTGGGATTTTATGGATAGGGGGTTTGGTACTTTTTTTGGAATACTACCTGCTTATCCGTCTGCTTATCTAAGAATTAAAATGGGTTGGTCACAATATACCATAGCACCAGATACTGGGTATTTAAGTATACGAATACCCAATGCAGATACCATTCCATTGCCGGAAATTTATCGAATTAATAGTTCAGGAACAGAATATTTTTTAGTTGAAGCAAGAAATCGGGATCCTGATTCACTTAATTACACCTATGTGTATGATGCTTCAGGGCATCGTGCAAAGCTTACCAATCGCTATGAGATTGAATTAGATCCTTCAGTGGTAGATTCATTTGGAGTGATCACGCGTGTTGACAATTATGAATTTGATATTCCCGGAAGTGGAATTTTAATCTGGAGAATAAATGTAGAGGAAGAACAATATAGAAATAGAAATAACTATCCTTATCAAAGTGGAAGTCAGCCTTATGTAGTCACTTTAATAGAAGCAGATGGTGCCAATGATATCGGACAAAATTATGGTTTTTTCCATCCTGGTAGTGGGACTGAAACCGGATCACCACACGATGCATATTATCAAAACAACCCCGATTGGCGTTATGCAAATAATGGAGATAATGCTATCCGTTTTACACCGTATGTAATACCTCCAGCAGTAATGAGCAATGGATCTCCTGCTCCATTTGAATTAAGAAATTTTTCTTTACCTTCACGTGTAATGCACTTTTTCATCCGTAAAACCTACCAGCATGAAGGTGAAATTCGATTAAGAATACCACCTACCTCAACAAAAAAAATTTCACTTCCATTTGATGCAAATAATGATCAACAAGATGAACTATGGATAATAGATAGCACTCGCATTTATTGTCTAAATGATTCTGGTCAATGGTTGGGGCGTCAAGTTGATGTTCATATCCATCGTGATCCTTTTTCAAAGGTATTATTGGATAGCATTCTATCGTATAAAGTTTTTCAAATACCATCAGGTCCGATACATTTCGCAATTTTTGGAAAGGATGTTAATCAAGCATCATTTTTGTTTCTTTCTTCATTTGACTCTTCGCAAAAACAAACTACTATCTATTCATTAAAGTTAAACTGGAACCAAGATTATTTTATTGTAGATTCCATTTACACATTATTCTTAGCCAATCGTCTTATTTCTGCATTTACAAATAACCTTTCTAGTTGGATTGTTTTTATAGAAAACTATGAACCTCTTGAGATCACCTATCGCCTTGAATTAAAAAACTCATTGATTTTAACTCCAAGCTATTATCCTATCGTTCGTTCAAATGGAACCTATCGTTTGTTTGAGACAAAAAATATTGATCAAGTACTTGGCATTGGAACTGCATTAGGAGATTTTATTTATCTAAACAATCAACTTTCATTCTCAAATGGTAGCCAATGGATACTACAAACGTTTTTTCCTTCTAATGAATCTATCATTCATTTTGTAAATACAAGTGAGAATGTAGGAATTGTATCACAAAACTATTGGTGGTTATGGGGAAATAATTCCATACGACAAGATTTTCCTAAAAGATTAAACATTACTTCTATTCCTACATCTGCAGTGTCTGCGATTTCCAACTTGAATGAACCTGTTCTTTGGATTGGAACTAGAGATGGCGAGTTGTATAAACTAAATGTTTCAACAAATGATTTTCGTTATCCCATTGGAGTTGGTCTTAGAAATGTTTCGTCAATAAGCATTTTGGTTGATTCTTCTATATCTCAAAATGAGTTTAGAATCGCTGCTGTTTCAGATGATGGGGGAATATATTTAACTACACGGCCACTTGTTGAGGTAACTGCAATAACTTCTAATTGCGTTTACGGATCTGCGTTTGGAAAACCACTTCCCATTCCTCCCAAAGATTGGTCAAATCAAATTCAATTTTCTAATGGTTTCCAAGCATTGATATGGCCTAATCCAATTCGTAAAGAAAAGGCCTATTTAAGAGTATTAACAAGTAACCATTTAATTTACTCAACTAAAGTGGATATTTACGATTTAGAAGGTGAAAAAATTGCATCACTTAGTGAGCCATATCTTGTAGAAGGTGGAGGATTTGAATTTGAATGGAATGTACAAAAAATTAATCGTGGAATTTACTTGATCCGTATCCAATGTGGCAGTTATCCAGTACAAATCGTTAAAGCTGCAGTTTTGTGATGTTACGATTAATTATTTTTATGTTTTTCTTTTTTCTTAGTGTTAGTGTTGTAACAGCACAAGTGACACCATTTAACCATGCCTCCCTTGTCTGGAGAACCATAGAAGGTGAACATCATATCGTGCACTATCACGAAGGAGCTGCAAGAACAGCGAATGAGATTTTAAAAATAGCTGAAGAAATTTATCAACCTATTGTAGAGTTGTATCAATATCATCCTGATACAAAAGTACATTGGGTAGTTTATGATACAGATGATTATGCAAATGGTGCAACCTATTACTTAAACAATAAAATTGTAATTTGGGCGCCTGCATTGGATTTTGAATTTCGTGGAACCCATCATTGGTTAAGAAATGTGGTAACACACGAGTTTACACATCTCATTCAACTGGGTGCTTCGAGAAAATGGACAAGGAGGATACCAGCAATTTACTTTCAATCTATACAGTATGAAGATGAAACAAGACAAGATGTTCTTTACGGTTTTCCGAATCAAATCATCAGTTACCCAATTCCAAATACAGTAGTCCCTCATTGGTTTGCAGAGGGTACAGCCCAATCCATGCGTAAAGATATGAATTACGATTATCGCGATAGTCATCGTGAGATGATGCTACGAATGCGAGTATTAGAAAATAAATTGTTGACACTCAATGAAATGAGTGTGTTTCACAAGAATTCTCTTGAAAACGAATTGGTTTACAATCAAGGATTTTCTCTAACACAATATACTATTCAAAGATTTGGTGAAGATGCATTACAAAAGATAAGTAAGGAAATATCATCCAATTGGAATTGGTCTTTTAATTCACAATGCAAACAAGCATTAGGCATTACTGCTGATGAACTGTACCAAGATTGGAAAAAATATCTTTTGGAACACTATCAATCACAAGTAGAACCTTTGAAAAAGGATCTACGAAAAGGCGAACTAATTGAATCTGATGGCTTTGGAAATTTATATCCAAAATGGTCCCGAGATGGAAAACACATTTACTATATTTCAAATAAAGATAAAGATTACTTTAGCGGCAGCTCGTTAATATCTTACAACATCCTAACAAAAGAGAAAAAGAAAATTTTAAAGACGAGTGCTCCATTTGCAGTTCATCCAACACTTAATGGAATAGTTTATTCTGCTCAACCCTTACAAAAAGGTCAAAGAAGGTTGGATGATTTATTTTTCTATGACTTGAACAAGAAAAAATCGTATCGGTTAACCTATCAAAGTCGTTCAAAACAACCAGATATTTCTTTAGATGGAAAGTGGATGGTAGCTATTGATCAAAGTGATGGAACCATGAACCTTGTGTTATATGAACTTCCGGAACAGTTGAATGTGAAAAGAACTCTAAAAAACGCTTTAAAAAAAATACAATTAACTAATTTCCAAAACGGGGAACAACTTTCTAGGCCGCGTTTTTCAAGTGATAGTAAACTAATTTATTTTTCTTATTCAAAAGATAATAACAAAGATATTTACGTTTATGATTTGAGTGAGAAAATCGCTAAGCCGCTACGTGAATGCATTTGGGATGAACGAGATGTTTCTGTTTATGAGGATTGGATTTACTACTCTAGTGATTCTACAGGCATATGGAACATTTATCGTTACAATACAAAATCACAAGTTCGTGAACAGATTACGAATGTATTAGGTGGAGCGCTATATGGTGAAATTTCACCTGATGGCAAAAAGTTGGTCTATTGTCATTATGAATTTGATGGGTACAAAATCGCATTAATGGATTCTTTCGGAACAGTAAAAACTCAAACGAGCAACAAATATCCGCTCTTTCCAAATTCTACTTATACAATAACAAATAAAGATTCTTCATCATTTGTACCGAGGGCATATTTTCCCATTTTTGAAAAGACATTTTTTTTACCTCGTATTGCTTGGGATTACGGCACTTTTAAACCTGGATTTTATCTATATACTAGTGATATTTTAGAAAAGCTGAATATGTTAGGTGGCTTCGCATTTAATTTTCAAAAAGAATATGATCTGTATTTATCCACTGATTATCGTATGCTTCCTTCTACTTTATTTCTTAACGTATACAACATTGTGCGTCGTGATGCCAAAATGTTTTCTGATCCTTACAAAATCATAGGGCAAATTGGTAGTGGAGAAAACGCAATTCCAATTTATGATACTTACAAAATTGAGTATAAATTTAATTTACTTGAAACAGAATTAGGAACAAAGTACAATTTAGATGAAAATACCACTATTGCGTTCTATGGAATTTTATCAAGATATGAAACAGCTTTAAAGTTTAGTGATGGTTCACCAACATTTGGTTATACTTATTTTAAAGGCAAAAGTGGTGTTGTATCATTAGTACATTCTCAGATAACCCCTTCAATTACTTCTGATATTCATCCAACGAGTGGTTATCAATTTGGATTAAAAGTAAAGCGAAACTATCATAATTTTATTTCAGGTTTTAAAATCAATTCTGATAAACTTACTTTACAAGAAGTGTACACACCATACAATTATTGGCAAACTGAATTGGTAGCGCAATTGTTTCAAAAAATCTGGAAGATGTGGACTATATCACCTACAATAAAATTAGGAATGATTAATAAAACAGTTGACCCATTTTTTTACCTATATGGTGGTGGACTTTATGGAATGAGAGGATTTTCTTACTATAGTTTAGGTGGTGAAAAAATTTGTTTAGGACAAATCGTTAACCAGTTTCCTTTATGGAATTCTAAAGGTAATTATTCAATTTTAAGTTGGATTTCACCAACTGATCTTTATGTAAACGCTTTTGCGGATATTGGAACGGTATGGTCCAAAAATAAACTATCAAAATCCAAATGGGTTCGTGACATTGGCACAGAAATTCGTTTTTCTGCTATTTCATTTTATAGTTATCCTACTGCTTTATCATTTAGTGTTGCACGAGGATTAGATCGTGTAAATGTATTAGAAAACAATGTTTTGAATACTTATTCACCACAATGGAGATACTATTTCACAATTTTGTTTGGTTTTACACAACCACCGACAGGAATACGATTCTTTGAAAAAAGGTGGAAATAGTTTTGGAGGGAAGAATGCATTTTTTATTATCACTTGTTTTTTTGTGTTTTATTACCACACTTTCAATTGCACAAAATCATCTGCAATTTCCACAATCAATGACACAGTTTAAGTATCATTCACAAGAACAGCTAATAACACAATTACAAGTTAATTCAAGCAACCAAGTTAATACTGGTGAACTTGAATCACCACAACTTAAACTAAACATGGGGAAAGCACTATTGCTTTCTGCAATGCTTCCGGGCGCAGGGCAAATTTATAGTGGTGATACTTGGCAAGGTATTGTTTTTATGGGAATTGAGGCGGCTGCTTGGGCAATGGCCATTTCCTACAATATCAAAGGGAAAGATAAAGATAAAGAGTTCAAACGATTTGCAGATCTTTATTGGAGTGAAGAAACGTATCGCAATAAAGAATTTGAATTGGCTACTAATCCCGATCCAACTATTAATAGACAATCCGCAGTACCTTATTCAGGTACACGAGAGAATTGGAACAATTTACCATGGTCTGCAAATGCTGGTGAGTATAAATCAAAATATTTACCTAACAATTTTACACATGAATTACCGAATGTTCGAAATCAACAATTCTATGAAATGATCGGGAAATATCTAACTCAATTTGGTTTTGGTTGGTTGGATCAATCGAATGACAATGCTTCTACCATTGGTGTGTGGGATGGACAAAGTAATTATGCAAGGAGATATGCAGACATGAGATATGATTCCAATCGTATGTTAGAATTAAGTAACAATATGTTTATGGTGGTGATGTTAAATCATGCATTATCAGCTGCTCATGCTGCAATTTCTGTCCAATTGAAAAATCAACGTACTATTGAAGCAAGTTTAGGGATAGAAGCAAGAGATGTTCAAAATACTATAGTCCCAATGCCTACCATTAAATGGAAGTTTTAAAGATAGTATCATGATTCGCTCCAATATCTTTTTATTCATTTTTTTAATTTGTTCAAATATATCCTACAGTACAACTGTTAAAAACAAAAATAGCAACGACTTTTTTCAATCGTTACTTATTCCCGGTTGGGCACAATACGAACAAGGTAGAAAAGAAAAAAGTTACATTTTTATAGTGAATGAAATTGTATTTATTGCCAGTGCTGTAGGATTGCATCAATACGGTACTTCACTAAAAAAGGATTACCAAACCTATGCTAATTTGTATAGCGGTTTACGAGATCTAACCCCGCGTTCTCATTCGTTCTATGTAGATTTAGGCAATTGGAATACTTCCGATGATTATAATCAAGCACGTGCACGTGAACGAGCTTTTGATAGAATGTATCTATCCCCTAATGATCAGTGGCACTGGATAGATGAATCAAAAAGAATTCGGTTTAAGAAGTTAAGAATACAATCGGATAAATTCTTAGAAAGTGTAAAGTTTGCAGTTGGTGGAGTTATTCTTAATCACATCATTTCTGCATTTGATGCCTCAATTCATCCTAATCTAAAGCGACCTACCAACGCGACATTGCTCTACGATCAAGAAAATGGATTTTCAAAACTTAAATTACAAATCAGATGGTAATATGAGAACTAGAATTCTTGTTACAGGAGCAAGTGGCTATTTAGGGTATGTAATTTGTGTTAAAGCACTTAAAAAATACGAAGTATTTGCATTGTACAATGGTTCAATAATTCGATCTAAAGATCAATTTCATTGGATAAAGTGCAATATTACTGACTTCAGCACATTATCCAAAGTATTTTATGAAATCAAACCCAACTATGTAATCCATTGTGCTGCTATCTCAAATGTAGATTTTTGTGAAATAAATCCTGAAACAGCTTATCAGGTGAATTCATTGGCATCGAAAAAAATTGCTCTTTTATCTAAAGAAGTTCAAGCAAAATGTATTTATGTATCAACGGATATCGTATTTGATGGCGAAACCCCACCTTATTCAGAGTCCGATAAACCAGTACCAATCCAAGTTTATGGTAAAACAAAATTAGAAGCGGAAAAATATATACTTGACCACCATTCAGACAATTTGGTCATTAGGCCATCTGTCTTTTATGGAGCAGAACATTTTTATGGAACTAATTTTGCGCTTCAAATGATTTCAATGCTACAAAACGGTAAGAGAGTACCTGTTTTTATTGATCAATTTCGTTCACCTGTTTCTATTCAATGGTTGGCTAATAGCGTTATAGAAGTTTTAGAATTAAATGTTACAGGAATATTACATCTCGCAGGAAGAGAAAGTGTAAGTCGAGCAGATTTTGCAGAAAAGTTAACCTCTTATTTGAATTTAAATTCCACCCTTCTTGAAAAGGTGTCCTATCGTAATCAATTGGTTGCGAAACGTCCAAGGAATGTAACCTTATCAGTGGAAAAAGCAGATAAAATACTGTCAAATCCCTCTTTAACATTAGAAGAAGGATTTCAACTTGAGTGGTATTAGTAAAATGCCTAACAATGAACAATTTATGCCATATTTAGCGCTTGCAGGTAATATAGGAGTAGGAAAAACGACTATGACTACGTTACTAGCAGAACGTTTAAACTGGACTCCTTGGTATGAACCTGTAATCAATAATCCGTATTTAGACGATTTTTATGCTGACATGCATCGTTGGTCATTCCATCTGCAAATTTATTTTTTATCAAAACGGTTTGAAGCACAACGAAAAATTTTGTCTAATCCAAAACCTAGTATTCAGGATCGTACGATTTATGAAGATGTTTTCATTTTTGCTAAAACACTTCACAGAAAAGGTTTTATGACAGATCGAGAATTTGAAAACTATTCTTCATTATTCTCTTGTATGATTGATTATTTACGTCCACCGGATGCTATTATCTATTTGCGAGCGCCTGTAGAAGTGGTTTACCAAAGGATTCAAAAACGCGGTAGAGAATCAGAAAAATCGATTAGCATTGACTATTTGGACGAACTTCATCAAGCCTATGAAGAGTGGTCCAAAACTGCGCATTTGATTTCTACTTTTATTCCCATTGATACTGTAGGTTACGAAGACGATAAACTTCCTAAATTATGTGAATTTATCATTCAACAATTAAAGACTAGTACCCAATTATCTCTTCTTGATACTTGAACAAATGTCGTTTTCAATTTAACTTTTATTGTCTCCAATTTTATTGATTGAGGAATTTATGCCCTCTTCATTTCGAATACTACAAGTAGATCACATCGGAATCGCTGTAAACCAGCCTGATAAAATAGCATCTTTCTTTCATCTGATCGGTTTGCCTTTTCTTGGTGTAGAAGAAGTTAGTGAACAAAAAGTATGTACATCAATGTTTGATGTCCATTCGGTTCACCTGGAGCTTCTAAATGCTACTCACGAAGATTCTCCTATTTCTAAATTTTTACTCAAAAAAGGCGACGGAATACATCATATCGCTTTACGTGTTGATCATTTAGAAAATGCAATTCAAGAATTAATAGAGAGTGGTATTCAAATGATCGATCAACAACCAAGAAAGGGAGCAGGAAACAAACGCATTGCATTTATTCATCCCAAATCAACAGGTGGTATTTTAGTTGAATTATCACAAGAAATACACGAATTATAGGATACATTATGTCAACAAAAGTTAATCCCAATTGGCGTTTTGCAACTTTAACTTGCCACGGTTCAGGTGGCTGTGATCCTACAACAGGTGCTCTTGTACAACCAATTTATCAGACCTCTACCTTTGCTTTTAAAAATACTGAACATGGTGCTGCGTTATTTGCTGGAGAAGTCAGTGGATATATCTATAGCAGGTTAGGCAATCCTACTGTGGCAGCGTTAGAAAAAGAAATTGCCTTTTTAGAAAAAGGTGAAATGGGACTTGCTTTTTCCAGCGGAATGGCTGCAATAAGTGCAGTAATTTTTGCTTTTTGCAAATCAGGGGATAATTATGTTGTGACAAGTCCAGTTTATGGTGGCACGCATGCTCTAGGATTAAAAGTAATTCCAAGATTTAATATTGAACATCGCGAAAGGCCATGTTATGATTTATCTGCTATAGAAAATGCAATTGACGAAAAAACGAAATTTATTTTAATTGAAACCCCTGCAAATCCTACTGTTCGTTTAGCTGACATCTCTGCCTTAGTTGAAATGGCAAAACGCTATTCAATATTAACCGTTGTGGACAATACATTTGCTACACCATTTTTACAAAATCCTTTGGAATTGGGAGCTGATTTAGTTGTACATTCTGCTACAAAATACATTGGAGGTCACGGTGACGTAGTTGCTGGATTAGTAGTTGGAAGAAAAGAACTGATTGATGAATTAAAATTAATTTTACATGAAGTTGGTGGTGCGATGTCTCCTTTTAGTGCTTATCTTTTACTACGTGGTCTGAAAACATTAGCAGTACGAATGGAACGACACTGTTTTAATGCGATGAAAGTGGCACAGTTTTTATCTTACCATCCTAAAGTAAAAGAAGTATGGTATCCGGGATTGACTTGTCATCCAGAACATGAGTTAGCGAAAAGACAAATGCATGATTTCGGTGGGATGGTCGCTTTTGTATTGAAAGGGGGAAGAGAGGAAGGAAAGATTTTTTTAGACAACCTCCAATTGGCTACAAATGCTGTATCTTTAGGAGATTGTGATACACTTATTGTCCACCCAGCTTCAACAACACACAGTAGTTACACGGAGCAAGAATTATTTGAAATGGGAATGGATCCTGGTTTAGTAAGAGTATCGGTAGGAATTGAAGATTATCATGACATTATTGATGATTTTGCCCAAGCATTTCATAAGATTTAAAACATCCTATTGAGGCATCAATGGAACTACGAAACATACTTGAACATTGCGGTTTGATTTTAGATTTATCTGAAGAACAAAAACTTCAAGTAGAAGCATTACCTAAAAAACTAAAGTTTAACAAAGGTGATGTAATAATCGCAGAGGGCGGACGAGATCGAGATTTATACATTATTGCTGAAGGCAAGGTTTCTATTAATTTGTTATTACCAGGATCCGTAGATAAAATGGAAGCGATTATAACACTACGTGTAGGACAAATGTTTGGTGAATTTGCTTTACTTGATAATGCACCAAGATCTGCTACAGTTCGCGCTGAAACCGATGTAATAGTTTACAAATTTGATGCCGAAGAATTTTTAGAATTATGTAAAAAAGATACTCAACTTGGTTTTCTTCTTATGAAAAATATTGCAATTTTACTTACAGCAAGAATTCGAGAAACAACATTGTTAATGAGAAATACATTATTGTGGTAACTAATAATTCTAATATAGTTTCTTCTACGGGCGGGAATGATCCTGCCCGTTTGCATATTCAAAAGAACGACAATTTATCACTTCACGAGAAACTTGATTGTTTACCTAATGTCCCCGGCTGCTATCTTTTCAAAGATAAAAAAGGAAAAATAATTTACATCGGTAAAGCTAAAAATTTACGTACACGGGTAAAGAGTTATTTTACAAACCGTGATGATGGTAGGAATTTATTTGAAAAATTGGTTCAATCTATTCATGATGTAGAAGTAATAGTTGTTGATAATGAAATTGAAGCATTAATACTGGAGAATAACCTAATCAAACAATATAAACCGAAGTTTAACATTGATTTAAAGGATGATAAAATATATCCCTTTCTATGTATCACAAATGAGCTTTTTCCTAAAGTATTTTTGAGTAGAAAACGTGATAATGAAAAGGCAAAGTACCTTGGACCCTTTATGGATGTGAAAAACATGAGATTGTTTGTGCGAGAATTAAAACGAATTTTTAAAATACGAAATTGTGACTATTCCATTACTCATGATACAATTACTAAAAAAAAGCATAAAGTGTGTCTCCAATATCACATTAAACAATGTGAAGGTCCTTGCGAAGGACTTATTTCTGAAGTTGAATATCAAGAAAAAGTTCGATCAATCATTGATATCTTAAATGGTAGAACAACGTTTGTTGAAGAACGTTGGAAACAAAAAATGATCGAACTTGCAGATCAAAAAAGATTTGAAGAAGCAGCTAAAATTCGCGATCAATTAAAAGTTATTCAACAAATTATTCATCGACAAAGGGTTCTGTCGGTTGAAGAATACAATCGGGATGTTTTAGCTTGTTACCGTGAAGATGATGAGTGTTGTGTAGTAGTACTGAAAATAAGGTATGGTAAAATGATTGGCAGGTTACATTACTTCTTAATGGGCATTAATCCTGAATATACAGAGAACGAAATATTATCACATTTCATTTTAAGATTTTATGAAAACGTAGAGGTACCTGAAGAGATTCTTGTTTATTCCAATAAAAAAGATTGGAAAATAGTTTCTGACGCGTTAATGAAAATTAAAAATGTAAAAGTGAAAATTGTATCACCATTGAGAAATGAAAAGTACCAACAGTGTAAGTTGGCTTATTCTAATGCTAAATTGCTGTTTCAAGAAAAACAAATAGCTAAAGTGAAAAGAGAGCTTATTCCCCGAACGATTCAATCGCTACAATCCCTATTAAAGCTTTCATTTCCACCAAATACAATCGAGTGTTTTGATGTCTCACATTTATCTGGAGAAAATACGGTAGCTTCTTTGGTGGTATTTTACAAAGGTAAACCTCTAAAAAGTCAATATAGGCATTTTAATATCCATATAGATAAGAAAGTCGATGATTTAGCAGCATTAAAGGAAGCACTTACACGCAGATATAGACGTCTTTTACAAGAAAATAAAACTTTACCTGATTTAATTATCATTGATGGTGGTAAAGGACAACTGAGAATTGCTACTGAAACCTTACAACATTTTCAAATCGAAAAAATTCCTGTAATTGGCTTAGCAAAACGTCTTGAAGAAATCTATTTACCGAATGAAAACGATCCTATTCTTTTACCAAAAACATCAAGTGTTTTGCGACTGTTACAACATATTCGTGATGAAGCACATCGCTTTGCCTTAAAACATCAACGCGGAAAAAGGAAAAATAGTTTACATTCTATTTTAGATGAAGTAGAAGGAATAGGACCAATGCGAAAGAATGCACTTTTAAAAAAATTTAAAAACATTGCAAACATAAAAAATGCTGATGTGTTAGAATTTGCACAAACAATCCGAGTGTCAAAAAACCAAGCAGAAATCATGTTGCGCAAGTTACATGAGTTGATAAATAAGCAATAAATTGGAAATGAAAGTAAGAATTATGATGAGAACAAAGAATAGGAAAATTATTATCTTATTTTTTTTATTAGGATTAGTTTCAATCGTATCATCCAATCTGAATTCCTCTTCTACTTATGTATATCCACCCTTTAAGCATACATGGGGAATAGTTCGCGCAACACCAGCAAAACTTTACATGTTGTTAGGTAATCGCGTAAAATTTTCCAACCCGCTAGGATTAGCTTGTGTACGTTTAGATACTTGGGAGAATCCACAAATTACTGCAGACGATGATGAAGTAACTGTATATGGTGTCAATTCAGGTCAAAATGTAATCATTTATAATAAATCAATGTACGAATTAGGCGTATACGGTGATCAAGAAGTAGGTGATGCAAAATTAAACCGGCCGTGGGGGATTGCAGCAAATAGAAAAGGGGATGTATATGTAACTGACGAAGGAAATCATCGTGTAGTACATTTAAAAAATCCCAAAGCTGATTTAAGATTTTATCAATCAATTGGTTCAAAAGGATATCATACTGGAGAGTTTAATTATCCACGAGGAATAGCGTTAGATAATTCTGGAAATTTTTACGTTTGTGATTATGCAAACAATAGAATTCAAGTATTTAATCAGAAAAATGAATACCAATATTCAATTTATGACGTTTATGGACCAGTTGGAATTGCTGTAATTGATAAAAACGAACCTTGGAGTTATGTTTATGCGCATGAGCGTGAAGAGTTTCTGGTTGTTCTGGATTCAAACGAATCAAGAATAAGTAAGTTTACATTATTAGGTAAATTACTTAAAAGATTAAACGCTTATGAAATTCAATTAGAAAAGGTACAATGGGAATTTGCAGCTATTGATTATTACTCACAAATTCACGTAACTGATCGAATCAATCATTGTATTTGGAAATTTGATAGAAACTTAAATCTTTTAGCTAAATTTGGAAGTTATGGCATAAATGATGGTGAGTTTATTGAACCACGAGGGATAGCATTGTATAGAAGATTTGGCCAAATTTTTATAGCAGAAAAAGAAGGAGCACAATACTATTGGATCGGTGCAGATGTATTAAATTTAACTTGGCAATGGAACGATAAAATACGTCAATTAAACATAAAAGGACACTTAACAGAACCTTCTATAGTTGAAGTTACTCTCTTAGATAACAAACAAAAAGATCTAACTACTATTGCATATCGTCGTTTGGATGCTGGAAAATTTGAATTAGATTGGGATGGAATGGTGAAAAAAAATCTCTCATTAGGAATCACCGATATTCAAAATATCAGTGTAGAAAAAGGAGACATCATTTCGCCTGTTAAACGCGGAAACTACACACTTCGAATTCAAGCACGAGCTACATATTCTTCTAACAAAGATTTTGTTAGAACTTTATTACTTCCGATTTCTATCCAGTGATGTATGAAGAATGGTTCACTCCACCACATTGAAATCAATGTAACTGATTTAAATAGATCCAGGGTGTTTTGGGAATGGTTACTCAAAAAATTCAATTATACTCTTTACCAAGAGTGGAAATCTGGATTCAGTTATCTATTACAAGGTACATACATTGTATTTGTTCAAGTTGATCCACATTACCTCCAACCACCTTTTCATAGAAAAAGAGTCGGATTAAATCATATTGCTTTTTATGTGAATGAGATCTCTTTACTTGAGCAAATTAAACATGAATGTAAAATCAAGGAAATACCTCAACTGTACCAAAATCAATCGCTAGAGGACAATGTTTTATTTCTTGAGGATCCTGATCGCATCAAGGTGGAGTTGCGTTATGAAAAAAAATGTCATTCTTCTATCAAGGAACAATTTGAACTTACTAAAACACAATTGTTTGCTTTATCAGATTTCATTGTCTCTTTAAAAGAACACGATTACAATTTTTCAAAGCATTTATTGATAAATGCATTTGATAAGAATATTCAACCAAACTGTCTCTACGAAGCTATTCTACAAACTTACCTTTTTTATGGATTTCCGTCAGCAATTGAAGGAATGCGGCTTTTTACTGAAATTGTTTCCAATACTAATTATCAAACTACATATCCTATTGAATGCTTATGTGACGATTGGTTAGAAAAAGGAAAAATCGTTTGTCAAAAAGTTTATACTGATCATTATCCGCGTTTAATTGAACACTTTAGAAAACTATCACCAGAGTTGACCAGTTGGATGTTAATAGAAGGTTACGGCAAAGTCCTCAGCCGTCCTTACTTAAAACTGTCTGACCGCGAATTTCTAATTGTCGCTATGCTTAGCCAAACTACTTTTGTTCGACAATTTGAATCTCATTTGTACGGATGTAAAAATACTGGTGTACCTATGAATTGGATACTAGAATGGATGGAATCAACACGTACAAAAATCAATGAAACGAACTGGTTACTTTTTATGGAATTTTACAATAAACACAAAAATGATTGAGATTTTAGAAATAGTTCCTTATTTTTGAAATGTATTACCACAATCAACCGCAGGAGATACCCATGAAAATTACAGTGATTGGAGCTGGCAATGTCGGTGCTACAACTGCCTTACGTATTGCAGACCAAGAATTAGCAAATGAAATCATTCTATTAGATATATTAGAAGGAATACCACAAGGAAAGGGCTTAGATATTTGGCAATCAGGTCCCGTACAGTTGTATGATACAAAAGTTAAAGGAACAAACACTTATGATGATACCGTGAATAGCGATATTATCATTATGACAGCAGGTTTAGCACGAAAACCGGGAATGTCACGAGACGATTTACGTGATGCCAATACGGAAATTGTGAAAGATGCGATTTCTAAAGCTGCACCCAAATCCCCGAATGCAATCCTAATCGTGGTTTCTAATCCATTAGATGTAATGACATATGTTGCCTTGAAAGTATCAAAATTCCCAACAAATCGTGTATTCGGAATGGCTGGAATTCTTGATACGGCACGTTACAAGATGTTCATATCAGAAGCACTAGGTATTTCTGTACGAGATATACACGGAATGGTTTTAGGGGGTCACGGTGACACGATGGTACCATTACCAAGATTTACTTCCGTTGGAGGAATTCCGTTAGAACATCTAATGTCAAAAGAACAAATTGATGCAATTGTAAAAAGAACACAGAATGGCGGTGCTGAAATTGTCGCTTATTTAAAAACAGGATCAGCATATTACGCACCTGCAGCCGCCACTGTAGAAATGGTTGCAGCAATTGTTAAAGATAGAAAAAGATTGTTACCCGTGTGTGCATGGTTGAATGGTGAGTATGGTTACAAAGATGTTTATATGGGAGTTCCTTGTATCCTTGGTAAGGATGGTGTTGAAAAAGTTCTTGAATTCCCGCTTAATGAAGAAGAAAAACAACTATTTGCAACATCAGTGAAACACGTTCAAACTGAGATAGCGAAAGTTACAGGAATTTAATTTTGAATTTGATGATAAAGGGGACGTATTTACGTCCCCTTTTTGATTTGAAATAGTGTCAAGTGCTTAACTTTGTGAAGATTGAGGTAAAATGGTTTATACGGTTTTATTTCTATTGCTTTTCTTTTTGAATGCAGCAATTTCTTCTACTTATCCTACAGTCAAATTTCACGAAATCCAACGTCAAGGTGGTCCAGATGCCTACGGTTATCGTTTTATTGATAATGTGAATGAACCTAATGGTCCAACATACAATTGGATAGAAATTTCAGGTATAGCTGGTGGTCCCGGAATAAATACTGGTTTAACCTTAGATGATGAAGTAGTATCTATTCCTCTGCAAGGTTTCATGTTTCCATTTTATGGAAACACCTACGCTAACACAATTTCTATCTGTTCGAATGGTTTTATTGGTTTTGGAACAATTTCGAATACTTTTTCCAATAGTAATCTACCAGCATCGATTTTTTCAAACCCTATGATTTTTGCTTTTTGGGACGACTTGTACCTTCCTGAAAGCGGTTCGGTTTGGTACTACTATGATGTAAACAATTCAAGAATGATTGTTGAATGGTATCAAGTTGCCCATCAAGTCGCGCGTCTTAATAGATTTACATTTCAAATTCAACTATATTCAAATGGCGAAATTCTATTTGTCTATCATACTGTTCAAAATCCAGCAAACTCTACAACAATAGGAATACAAGGGCCCAATGGCGGAAGTAATAATCAATATCTTACATATACTTTCAATGGTAATCCTTCTGTACCAACTTCACAGCTAGCGATTCGTTTTTATAGAAATTTTGGATCTGCACAAATCACTATACAAAATCATCTATCTCAGCCCGTTTCAAATGGATTGGTTGTATTTCAATCCCCTACTGTTCAATTCCAGTTAACGAATAGCAATGGGATTGCACAATTTTCTTTAGTATCAGGGAATTATCCTTTTTTCATAGTTGCTGATAATTATCAAGCGATGTACGGTACACTTACTGTTCCTGTTAACAATCAACTTGATACAATCATTACTTTACAACCACAAATTATTGTACCATCAGCACCACAAAATGTTCAAATACAATATGCTGTAAACGGCAATTGTAAACTTGCTTGGCAACGTCACACCACTCCGACCAATTTTTTAGGATATGCAATTTACAGAATTAATGAAATGAATGATACTTCTCTTATACAAATTCGTGTAAATCGATTAGATACGGTTGCTTCGGATATTAATTTAGTAAACGGTTACAGATATCTTTACAACGTTCGAGTGATCACACATGACGGATATTCCTCTTATTCTTCTACAATCTCAACAACACCATATACAATTCAAAATTACCAAATCAGTTTAGCACCATTTACTTGGAATGAAATTTCACAAGTTGGAACTACATTAAACTTATTTGGAAACAACATGGTTTCTGAAAATCTGTATTTCAATTTTCCTTTTTTTCAATCTAACTACTCTTTCTTTCAAGTGACAACAAGTGGCTATATTTCTTTTAGTCCTATTCAGTATTCACAAATCGGTTATCAGTCGTTATTAACACCATCTCAACCGAACAATATATTGGCTGCAGCATGGCATGACTGGACTATTCCAAGAGACAGTGTGAAATATTATTATGATAGTATCAACCAACGTTTTATCATCACCTTTAACAAGGCAGTAGAAAGAGACAATCCAAATCGCTGGATTTCTTTTCAATATATTCTTAATGAAAATGGTGTAATTCAACTCAATTACAGAAATGTAAACAATCCACCACAATTTGCTTTAGGTGTAGAAAATTTAGATGGTAGTAGAAGATCATTTCTTTTACCTATCGATATACCAAATACAAATCAGTTTTCATTTCAACTAATTCCGACTTTTTATAACGGATCCATTCAAGGAACTTTTACATCGAGTTTAGGAGAAATAATTGGAGGCCAAGTTGAATTGGTCAACTTTGGAGTATTTGATATTCCATTTAACTCTAATCAGTATTCAATTCGTAATATTCCTACAGGTCAATATCAGATTATTGCTCGTTCCGAAGGTTACCAATCGGTTACTCAAGTTGTGAATATATTACCTGACAGTACATTAATTCTTAATTTTCAGCTTACATCTTTAGGAAATCTATCACCTATGATAGTTTCCGTAGATACACTCTTTGATGATCGTGTATCTTTGCGATGGAGTTTTTCAAATATAGACGAAGTAGATACAAGAGTAGGGTTTAACATTTATCGTAATAACACATTAGTTGCTACGGTTCCGTCACATCAGTTTGTTTATACAGATTCAATAGGGAGTCAATTCGAAAACATTTACTTCTCTTACCAAATAAGTGCACTCTATTCAACTCCACCGACTGAATCAATTTTATCATCACCGGTTTCTATACGTTTTAATATGAAACCTGCACCTCCTGAATCATTACGTGTAACTACAGGTGCAGTATCTAACTATTTAACTTGGGTTGCTCCAAATAAAAATGTTGATCAAACTCCTCTTACTGATTTGCAAGGGTTTTTCGTATATCGCGATACTACTTTAATTGCAACATTACCAGCAACCGTAACCAATTTTATTGATCCAGTATCCGATACGACGTATTTTTATGAATACAAAGTTATTGCATTTGATGATGCAGCAACACAACCCAATCGCTCTTATGCATCTAATGCAGTTCGAGTAAATATTTTAGGCGATTGGCGAGTGGATAATTTTTATTGGTTTTCACTAAATTCTGCTCCTTCTTTGCCGTTGTTTCAAGATAATGTTGTTCGCGTACCAATTGGTTTTCGCTTTCCTTTTTATGGTGTTTGGTACGATTCGGTTTCAATAACTTCAAATGGTTTCTTAACTTTTACAAGCAACTTACCCTATCCTACAGAACCAATTTCATTTCCATCCATCCAAATGCCACAAGCAATAATAGCACCAATGTGGGATGATTTGAATTGTACTAATGGAAGTGTAAAAATTGGAAGTTTTGAGGATTTGTTTGTTGTATCCTATGAAAATGTTCGGTACCAAGCATCAAATCAAATTGCGGGTTCTTTTCAAGTATGGTTGTATCCTAATGGTGAAATTTATTTTAGTTATTTGGATGCACCATCTGAAGTTGCGTATGGAATCGGTGTGGAAGACCATTTAGGAATAAATGGTGTTGAACTTTATATCAATGGAAATGGCAATTTCATTCCTTCGGATAGTTCAGCTGTGAGAATATGGGGATTAGCTCGGACCAACGGTAATTTTGTGGGCATTTTAAGAAGAAGGGATGGGACACCTATTTCTAACGCAGTCATTTCTTGTAATAATAACTGGAGTACAACGTCTAATCAAACTGGAAATTGGTCTTTAACTGTACCTTCTGGAATTTGGAATATAGAAATTGTTTCAAATTGCTTATATCCATCTCCTTTAAGACATCTTCGTTCTCAGGTGCTACCTAATCAAACCATTTCATTTCTAGATACACTCTATACTCCTGCCATTTCTGTAAACCCAACTTCAATAACACAAACAGTCGGTTCTGATACTCTAGTTATCTCGATGCAAATCAGTAATATCGGTGAGGTACCATTAGAATGGAGAAGTGCCATAAGATATTTACCGATGGATACATTACTCTATCTACCACCTTCAGAGCTCCCGTCAGAGTTTCATTCTATAGTTGACCCGCCGAAAGACCACTCAGAAACCTTTATTGAAACTCCTTCTCAAACTATTGATCAATTTTGGGGGCCAGATGGATATGGATACATTTCTTTTGATCGTGACGATTTTCGTTTCCCAAGATGGATACAGTATCGTAACATACGTGAGTCCACTAATTTAAAGTTACGTGGTGATGATGTTGCTTTAAAATTATCTATGAATGGATGTAGTTTTCGTTTTTATGGAAATGTTTATGATTCCATACGGATTAATACAAACGGGATGATTCAATTCGTTTCAGATAACAATTCATATGGTGTTCGTTACAATTATTCTTTACCAACAGTTAATGCAATAAATTCAATCCTTCCCTTGTGGGACGATTTAGAAACAGAGGTCTATACCTATTTTGAAACACAGGATAGTATCTATTTTATTGAATGGTATGGGAATCGATATCCAAATCAGCAAGATACAGTCCATTTTCAAGTACAACTACATTGTAGTCAAAGTGCAATTCTGATTCTTTACAGAACCATACGTGAAAATTCACTATCACCTACTATCGGCATTCAGGGTGGTACTGGAACAAATGCTTACTATCTACAAAATTACTTCAGCTCCTCAACGGGGATCGGCATACCTACACAGATGGACAATTATGGCATTGCATTTATACATCCCACAAGTGGCGCTTTTCAGAATTGGATATCTTTACAGCCAACACAAGGTGTTTTACAACCCAATCAAATACAAACTGCACTTGTACGATTTACTTTTGATACAACAATTATCCGTCCTAATCAGCTTTCTGCAAACATTTATATTTTTACAAATACTTGTGCAAATGCAACCAGTCATGTCACAATTGATTTGCAAACCAATTACACGCATTTGATAAATAACAACATTCCTAATTGTTGGAGATTACATCCAGTTTATCCTAATCCATTTAATTCAGGAACTACGATTTGTATTGATATTCCACATTCATGCAAAATTCGACTTCAAGTTGTTAATATTTTGGGAAGAGTAGTTTCTGAAATATATTCAGGACCTATTGAGGCGGGTAGCCACTTCATACGGTGGAAAAATGAACAACTACCTTCAGGAATGTATTTTTTAGAATTGAATGCTGACTCATATTCTGAGATACAAAAAATAGTCGTATTACGTTAGTCTTCTTTAGTAAATAGGAAAAAAGAATTGTTGATAAACCGTTTAATAATACTCTTATTGACTTTGAAAACAGCTTTATTGTTGACTTCTTGTGTTTACGAAAAGGATTTAGTTGATTCTTCAACCCATCAAGTTCAATTGTATGGTTTCACACTATTTTCTTCCGATAGCGTTTGGGTAGCCAATGATAGTACGTTTCAACAAATAATGGTTCGAGTAGATGCTAATGCACATGCTGATTCAGTGATTCTTACGCTGATGAATTTACCCAATCCTATTCAAATTTATTTTAAAGATGATGGTGGAATTGAACAAATAGAAAATGCTGGTTTACCTTGGTTATTGAATTCTTCTGGCGATGTCATTCCGAACGATAACATTTGGAGTTTAAGAATTGCAGTAGGTTTAATTCCTTTACAAACTGTGGATCTTAAAATAGAGGTTCACCTTGAAAACCAAAGTTCAATCTTGCAAAAAAGATGGCTAATTGTACAAAATCTATCACCTGTGATACTTTCAATGACATATCCGGATTCAATATACAGTGGCACAGATACTGCTATCATTATTTCCACTTTTGATCCAGATACTCTTATAGAATCTGGAATCCGTTCTGTGGTAACGTACATTTATCAATTACCCAATCGAATTCAAAGAGGTATTCGCGAATTCCAAACATTCGGCAGTAACCAAACTTGGAGATTAATTCTTCCCTATTCTTTTGCATCAGGAAAACAAACTGGAGATTACCGTTTTATCGTTACTTCAACAGATTTATTACGTTCTTCGGTAAGTGATTCATTTGTGGTATGGATCGAAAATAGACCACCAATATGTGATACAATTTCTTTAATCGGAAACACTGTAGTTGGACAGACGCTTGTATTATTTGATTCTAACGCAACAGATACGGTTGTTTTTCAATTTGATGTGAGTTGGTATGACCCACAATCGGCATCAGACATTCGTTCTATGAATGTAGAATTGTTTAGAGATCTTTTAGGAGATTCATCTTTTTGGGATACACTCTTGGTGGAGGGTACAGGATTTGATAGTGTTGCATTAGATGGGAAATTTATCGTACCATTTCAGTTAGATAATCGTAATCGGCCTACTCATCCCAATTATCGTAGACCACCTTTTGATCACTATCGTATAAAATTTTATGCAATGGATGGAGGGAATAACATAAGCAATGACACTACATTTCATTTTTACATCGTTCAACCACCTTTGTTAACGAATAGGCAAAATACACTCAATAATACAACAGAATATCATCAAAAATTTTTCAACCGTTTGAATCCCTATTAATTAAATGAAACTAAAACAATACTTTTTCGTAGTCGCTTCTTTGATTATTCAAATGCAAACCAATGCTATGATCCCATCAGATTTTAACATTCATACAGTAAACGATGATTTCAATTTATCAAAAATTCAATTTATTGAAGACATAGAACCTAATAGACAAGGAAGATTACTATCAAATTCAATTATTGATCAAAAAGTGGACTCTCTTCGTAATGGCTTTTGGATCGCTACAGGTGAAGGATTAAACTTTTGGAATGTATTGGATAGCAGTTGGCTATCAATCACAAGTAATAATCACTTCGGACGTGGAGGAGTGAGCGCGATTCAAACAAATACTAGTGCAATTTGGGCTGCAACTGCATATGATACCATAATTTCAGGTGTTCGGTATCCAGCAGGTGGAGGAATTGGATATTCAACTGACAATGGGATAAACTGGAGGTGGTTTCCACAACCTGTTGACTCTCGTGACATCACTGAATATAGACCTACAACGACTAATGTTCAGAATCTTACTTACGATTTAGCAATCACTTCTACTGCGGTTTGGGCTGCATCATTTGGTGGTGGACTTAGAAAATTTTCTTTTTCAGATTCAATATGGCGTGTTCGTCCTCCCGATGCCAACCCGTTTTCTGCATTGAACTATTTAAATCATCGTGCTTTTAGCGTATTTGCCGAAAATGATTCAATTATATGGGTAGGAACTGCTGCAGGGATAAATCGTTCCACAAACGGTGGTAATGAATGGCAAAATTTTCGACATTCACCTGCAGATACCTTAACAATTACAGGAAATTTTGTTGTCGCTATCCACTTACAAAAATATAACAATCGTAAATTTTTATGGGCATCTACCTGGAAAGCTGAAGGTGCAACTGAAGAATATGGTATATCTGTAACTGAAGATAATGGAATCACTTGGCGTAGAACCTTAAAAGGTGAAAAAATTCATAACATTACCTCAATTGACAGTATTGTTTATGCAGTTGGTCCTGACGGATTGTTTAAGTCCATTGATTTTGGAGTGAGTTGGTGGCAATTTCCACCAATTACATCATCCCATCAAAATTTGGTAATAGGTGAACAAGAATTGTATTCCGTGGCAACTGGTTTTAATCGTTTGTTGGTTGGTGGTCCCGACGGTTGGGCAGTATCATCCAATTCGGGCAATAGTTGGTCCATTGGTCGTGCTTTTGAATCAACACGTCAGGTAGGTCAACCGCAGGTATATGCATATCCTAATCCTTTCAGCCCACAGAGATTTTCTTATGTGCGTTTTCAATATCATTTAGACGCTCCTGAGCATATTACAATTACATTGTATTCTTTTGCATTAGAAAAGGTGGGCACTATAGTTTCTCGAGTTTATCGACCTGCTGGCGATAATCAAGAAGTTTGGAATGGACAAATTAACCAGCAAGCCATTGCCAATGGGGTTTATTTTTATCGTTTGGAAAAGGGCAAAAAGGAAACGTGGGGAAAACTTATCATCTTAGATTAAATGCAATTTTCTTTGTGATTATTGGATTGGTGTTGATTTTTATAGACAACGGCCTGACACAACCCAATATAGGTGGAAGTGCTGGAGCTTTTCAAAGAATAGGTTTGAGTGGTCGAACAAAGGCAATGGGCAATGCTGGAACTGCTATTGCACAGGGGTACAGTACGGCTTTTGATAACCCTGCATTTCTGCCTATACAAAGCTCGATGCAATTGGGCATTACAATGCATAAGTTAGCGTTAGATAGAAAATTTTCACACCTAGCTTGGATGACGCCATTAAAAGGTGAAGCTGGATTGAGTTTATCTTGGATGAATGCAGGAGTAGAAGAAATTGATAGTCGTGATGTAGATGGAAAACATATTGAGTTTCTGAGTTACTTTGATAATGCTTTTGCGCTTGGATTTGGGATATCACCTGTACCAAAAAAAATGTCGTTAGGAATAAATTTTAAAGTGTTCTATGCTTTGTTCCCAAAATTAAAAGAAAATAATCAATCAATAAAATCCACAGGAATTGGTTTTGATATAGGCGTACGTTACCAATTTATCAAACAAGTGACTATTGGAGTTATGTTGAAAGATATAGCAAGTAAATACACTTGGAATACAGACGGATATTGGAGTCAAGGAAGCACAAAAGTAGATAAAATTCCACTCCAAACTTCGTTAGGAATATCTTTTACGAATAAACAAACTACATTAACTATTGATGGACAAATAACAAAACAAAGGCGTATAATACGTTTAGGTGGTGAATACGTTGTTTGGAACGATCAATGGTTGACGATGGCTTTACGAACAGGATTAGATGGACTTTCACCAACCTTTGGTTGTGGTTTTCGGTGGAGCATGGTGCGTGATTTTGAAACAAGTTTAGATTACGGATATATCATAGAGAGAATCGCTCCAGAAAATACTCACATTCTTACTTGGACGGTATATATTCAATGAAAATTTTGTTTTTTGGTTTTATCATTCTCTTTAATCAATGTTTACTTTCAGTAGTTTCTCAAGCATCCTTATTGTTATCAAAAGAAACAAATGCAGCATCTGCTGCTGTCGCTGAAGCCAATGGCATACTCTTACAATCACCATCTACTATTTTATCCAATCCCTCGGTTATTTCTTTTGACAGTACATTTCAATGTAACTTTGATTTTGGTAAAAAAGCAGGCGATTTGAAATTTACTAGCATCGCGTTTTCATATCGATTTGGCAAAATCGCATGTGGTGCCCTTATTAGCAACGCTACAATTGATGGATTAGAAAGAAGAGAGTTTCCAACTACACTACCTATGGGAATTTTTAACGCACGAGAGTATAGGTTTGGAAGTGCAATTGGATACTTAATCAACGACAATCTTTCAATAGGCGTGAATATTAGACATACGGTGGATAGAATTTTAGATGATGAACAAAAGTCAACAACTTTTGGTACTGGATTATTCAGTAAAGTCCATAATTGGAAATTGGGATTTTCAATTCAAGAAATTGGTGCTCCATCCAGTAGAAATCAGAAATCTACAATCAATTCAGAATTTGCTACACAAACAGAGTTACCATTAGGATTAGGATTAATCTTTACACCATCAGCAAAAGTGAATTATCGTCTTCAAAAAGTTTATTCAAGTATTGGTACAGATTTGCAACTGTTACATCTTTTATCTGTTCGTACTGGCTACTATATTGGAAATGATTCTAAATCCTTTAGTTATGGTATAGGCGTAAAATGGAAGAAGTATTCTTTCGATTGGTCTTTTACACCATACGAAAACAATTTAGGGACATCTACCATTGTTTCATTAATGATGCAACTGCCTTGATCATCGGAAAGTGGTTTGAACTTGGTCTAACTTTCGTTTGCATACTCTTAATGAGTGGATGTCTACTTCTTTCTGAAAGAAATCCGGAAAACCCCCTGCAACAATATAACAATCGTATTCCACCAAAGACCGCGCGTGAATTCTTTGAAGGCCTTAAAAATTCTATTAAAAATAGAAATCCAAATCAATATATTTCTTTTTTTAGTAAAGATGAGGATTTTCGTTTTTGTCCAGATCCAGAAACAGCAATGCGATATAGTCACATTTTTGAAAATTTTAACTATAGCAAAGAAGAAAGATTTATTCATTCGTTACTTTCAAGAAGTGATATTCCAGCCGATAGTTTAATCAATGTAGTTTTTATTATACAATCTGAACAGCTAACTCAATATTTTACTGAAGTAGAAATTTCTTACTCGATGCAAATAGATTTTCTCAATTTTCAACCAACTTCTGTCAGTGGAAGAAGTATATTTCGTTTAGTTCGTGATAATGATGGTGGTTATGTTGCAAAAGAATGGAAAGATTTTAAAATAGGTTCATTGCCAACCATTTCAGAATGGAAAGCTACTTTATGAAATTTTTACTAGGTACTTTAATTTTATTGCTTACGATTCCTTTTGTTACATCTTGCAATAGAAACCCATTTTTTCCACGTTTAACTGATTATGTTTCATCTGTTTGGACACCGCAAACTACAGTAGGAGAATTGCTAACTAATTTTACCAACAGTTATATCTATCGGGATAGTTTAAGATATGCAGATTGCATTTCAGAGAACTTTGTATTTCTGTACTTTGATGCTGATGATGGTCGGTTTAATCAATGGTATCGTAGAACAGACCTTGAAGCAACGGGCGCTTTATTTCGTACTTACTCACAAATTCGTTTGACTTTTGGTAGCATTCCTGATACGATCAGAAATTTTAGTTATCCAGATTCGCTTCTATCATTTCAAGTTTTTTTTAATCTTGAAATAGGTGAATTTTTACCTATTTTTGGATATGCCTATTTTGAAGTACTTAAAGAATCTGATGGCAAATTTAGAATACAAACTTGGCGTGATGATGTTTAATTTTTTATTGAGGTTTCGATGACTAACAAAAAAAATAAAGTTTCTATTAGATATTTTTTAAATGTCATTCTCCTTCTAAGTAGTATTATTGTACTAATTTACAGCTGCGAAGGACCTCAAGGCCCAGCAGGAAAAGATGCTAATTTACCAGATGTAATACCACCACAAATCTATTGGATACACCCAGTAGGTGGTGATACGCTTAGATCGAATGATACACTTGAAGTAACTGCATTTGATAATTCAGGTATTGATAGCATCGTTTTTTTTATCAATGGAATCAGAAATTTCAGAAATGTTCCACTTTCAATTCGTACCACTTCCAATCAAACTTCACTTTTTCGGTTACCTTGGAACACCCAATATTTGGCTTTAGGAACATATACTTTAGAGGCATTTGCTTATGATTTATCAGGGAATATCGGTAGAACACCTACCATTTTTGTTCATTCAAATTACCTATTGTCGGGTATCCAATGGTTACAAAATTATACCGGCACTTCAAGTAATCAAGGATATAACCTGCCAGATGACGATGGTACTACAGAATATGCTGTAGAGTTTTCTACAGCACGATCTTGCTCATTGATGGCTTTTTCTTTTATTGCAGCATTACCAATGGGCCAAGCAACATTTCCAGATTTGAAGTTGTACATTTACAGTAAATCGAATAATCGTCCGCACATTCGATTAGATTCACTTGATATTCCTTCGACATCTATACAACCCAATTTGAATCATACTATCATTACACTTCCTATAAGGTATTGGCAAGCTAACGAATCTTTCTTCTTCAGTGTTGCTGCTACTTCATCGCAACGAGTGATACTTGTGGTAGATAATTCTCCTTCTGTAGGTCGAGATTGGTACTTTATACCCTCAACGAATACATGGTTACATACACCTGTTGGAAATTTAATGTTTCGTGTCCAAGTTAATTATGGTCCTTAATTTTCATTGAAAATTCATATTATTCTTCAATGAGTAACAATCATTCAAAAGCTGTATTATTTGACTTTGACGGTGTTTTAGTCGATTCATTACAAAACCACTTTACTGCTTGGTGTAAAGTTTTATTTAAATTTGGAATAAATCTCACTTTGGAAGAAATTGCGGTAAATGAAGGTGAAAAAGCAGAAGAATCTATGAAAAGATTTCTTCGCGAAAAAAAATCACTCTACTTAAAACCAAATGAGATTTCGGAATTGGTTCAAGAAAAAAGATTAATCTATAAGAGTTTACCCCACCCAAAAGTGAAAAAAGAGGCAGTTATTGTACTCAAACAATTGAAACAGTCAAATTACAAACTTGGTTTGGTCTCGGGTTCGACTTTTGAGAATATTCAATTATCTCTATCTGATGATTTAATCTCTTTTTTTGATGTCTGTGTTTCAGGCGACATTGAAATACGTGGGAAACCATATCCAGATCCATTTTTATTTGCTTCTGAGCAACTATCCATTCCACCTAACAATTGCTATGTCATAGAAAATGCACCTTTAGGAATTCAAGCTGCTAAACTTGCTAAAATGAAGGTTATTGGAATTACAACCACTTTAAACGAAACATACTTAAAAAATGCTGATTATATTGTCCACGACTACAATGAGATCTTAAAAATAATTACCAATTGGGAACTGAATTATGCAAACCAAACTAATGACGATTAGCAGATTTATTTATGAAGAGCAACGAAAATATCCAAATGCTACTGGTGAGTTTAGCGATCTATTAGAAGACATTGCTATCGCTGCAAAAGTCATATCCCATCAAGTCAATAAAGCCGGTTTACTCGGTATTCTTGGAATTTATGGAAATCATAATGTTCACGGCGAAGTACAACAAAAATTAGACGTATTTGCTCACCATACTTTCATCAAGATGCTTGAACATGGGGGGCATTTAGCTGTGATGGCATCAGAAGAATCTGAAGAAGTTATCCATTTAGCCGATGATGCAAATTTAGGGAATTATGTAATCAATTTTGATCCATTAGATGGAAGTTCTAACATTGATGCCAATGTATCGGTTGGAACGATTTTTTCCATTCATAGAAAACGCAGCAAAGGTTCTCGTGGAACTATTGAAGATTGTTTGCAGGCGGGAAAGTATCAAGTTGCTTCAGGTTACATCATTTACGGTTCATCAACAATGATGGTTTATACAACTGGAAATGGTGTCCATGGATTTACCTTAGATCCTTCAGTAGGTGAATTTTTACTTTCTCATCCATACATTCAAATACCTAAAAAGGGAAAGTATTATTCTTGTAACGAAGCTTACTATCCCTATTGGGATAAAAGTACGCAATCATTTATTAATTACTTAAAAGAAAATGATGTTACAACAAATCGTCCATACTCATTAAGATATATCGGAAGTATGGTAGCAGATATCCATCGAACTTTACTATATGGTGGAATTTTTCTTTATCCTGCTGATACATTAGATCCGAAAAAACCAGATGGAAAACTTCGGTTACTTTACGAAGTTTCACCAATCAGTTTTTTAATTCAACAAGCTGGAGGTTTAGCAGTTGACGGAAAAGGTAACGATCCTTTAGAAATCGTACCTACTTCGCTCCATCAACGAACTCCTATTATTGCAGGAAGTAAAGAAGATGTTGAAGTATATTTAAATTTCTTAAGAGATGCGAATTGAACTTTTAGCAAAACGCATTAAATAAAACCCGATGACTGAATCAATAATAAATAGAAGTATTACAGAAACAAACACTAACTTTACTGTTTGCCATTGTAAAGGATTATCACCTTTTTGTTTATCAACTGGATAAAGTGCAAGAGAACTATCTTCTTTTGGATGAATGATTTTTGATTGATTAAATACGACTACTTTAACTTTATTCTTCATTGGATTGCCATAAATTTCAATTACTTGATCATCTGGGTTGTACAATGATCGATTGGTCTCAATCACAATTGGATCATGTAACACAATCATCGTAACTTCTTTTGTTAGGGATTTCAACCAAAAGTAACCAACTAAAGTTGAAAGGATGCCAATTAGACCGACATTTAAAAGAATTTTACCTGCACTGAGTAGAATTTTACTTCTGAAATTCATAAATTATTTCCTTTCAATAACAGTTAACTTTTTATTATCGTAAAGGTATATTAGTTTATGCCTCAAAAACTAATTGAAGGTGTAAAAGTTGTACATTTAAGAAAAATTGTTGATGAACGTGGACATTTAATGGAAATTTTACGTTCTGATGATCCACACTTCATTAAATTCGGGCAAGTGTACATCACAACGAATAATCCAGGTGTGATTAAAGGGTGGCATTATCATAAAAGACAAATAGATTTTGCAGCTTGCGTGCATGGAATGATAAAAATGGCACTATATGATGCCCGTGAACAATCACCAACCTTTGGAATGATAAATGAGTTTTTTTTAGGCGAGCATAACCCTATTGCAGTGTTAATTCCTGCGGGTGTGTATCATGGTTGGAAAGGAATATCAACCTATCCGTCCATTACTGTGAATACGGTAACTGAAGTTTACAACTACGATAATCCGGATGAATATCGTAGACCTTATGATGATCCATCAATCCCTTACGATTGGGGCATTAAAATGGGATAAATCAAATTAAGCGGCTGTGACGCAATTGGTAGCGTATCAGCTTCCCAAGCTGGGTGTTGCGGGTTCGAGTCCCGTCAGCCGCTCTCAGAGTGAATAAAACTGTACCTTCATTTAATATGTCCATTGAAAACTCTTTTCATTTTTCTGATCAATCATCACCTCAAACTCGTGGATTAACCATTTATCAAGTTCAACCTAACAGTCCTGCCGATAAAGAAGGGATCATTCCTGGTGATAGAATTTTAGAAATCAATGATAAAAAAATCCGTGATGAACTTGATTTTAAATTTTATGAACTTGAATCAGATCTTAGAATAAAAATTTTAAGAGATGGAAAAGAGCAAATTGTTATCATCCAAAAAGGAGCTGAAGAATCACTCGGCATCACTTTGCCACCAATTTCAATTCGACAATGTCGAAACAAATGTGTTTTTTGTTTCGTAGATCAGCAACCGATTACGATGAGAAAGACGTTACGAGTAAAAGATGATGATTATCGTTACAGTTTTTTACACGGAAATTTTATCACTTTAACAAATGTAGCTGATATTGAATTAAACCGTATCATAGAAGAACATTTATCTCCTCAATACATTTCTGTGCAAGTTACCGATCCGTATATTCATCAAAAATTGTTAGGATTACCCAAAATTGACCCAATTGTCCCTAAATTAGAAAAGTTAATCAAAGGAAATATCCAACTTCACACTCAAATCGTCGTAGTTCCTGAATGGAATGATAAAGAAGTATTAGAACGTAGCGTACTTGATTTGCTTGATGTTTTACGTGACGATTGTTCAATCGCAATAGTACCAGTTGGACTTACAAAATACCGGAATGGTTTAACACCACTGAGAATTCCTACACCACAAGAAGCGCAAGAAGTTATTTCATTACATTTTCATTGGCGTGAAATCTCTAAAAACAAAATAGGAAAACCAATTATTTATTGTGCAGATGAATGGTTTCATCTTGCAGGGTTCGAAGTACCTGAACATTCGTATTATGAGGATTATGTTCAGTATGAAAATGGTGTAGGAATGCTTAGAAAATTAGAAGTCAATACCATGCAAGAGCGTTGGAAATGGATTAAAAGGTTACCTAGACCTTATCATTGGCTGTGGATCACCGGTAAATCTGCAAGTTATTGGTTAAAAGAAAAAATCGTTCCCTTATTAACACAAGAAATTTCACCATTAACCATTGAAGTTTTAGAGGTAGAAAACACTTTTTGGGGTTCTACTGTAACTGTTGCAAATCTATTAACTGGTCAGGATATTTGGCAGGCGATTGAAAAAATAAAAACGAATGCTGATTTGATTATTTTACCGCCTGATGTAGTCAATGGTGATGGATTGTTTTTAGATGATTGGTCATTAGAAGATTTACAGAGTGCAGTTGTCAAACCACAAGTTATCCCATTTCCAAATCAATTTGCACCGTTAATTAGAAAAACGTTAACTATCAAATAACATGCCTCGCCCCTTAGTTTCTATCGTAGGACGTCCAAATGTAGGAAAATCTACATTATTTAATCGTTTAACAAAAAGTTCTACTGCAATTGTGGACAACGAACCAGGTGTAACCAGAGACAGAATTTATAGTTCTGTAGATTGGAAAGGATACGTTTTTGACATCGTAGATACTGGTGGAATACATTTCGATTCAAAAGAACCTATTGTGAAAAGCATAAGAGAGCAATCATTCATTGCAGCTGAACAATCCAATTTGATTTTACTTGTAGTAGATGCTCAAACAGGTTTAACTCAAGATGATGAGTTCATATTTAAACTTTTATTCAAGAAAAAAGAAAATATAGTATTAGTAGTTAACAAAGCAGATAACCCATCATTTGAACTTAGTAGCGCTGAGTTTTATCGTTTAGGAGTCAGCGATTTAGTTCCAATATCTGCACTTCATGGGAACAATCTGTATGAATTAATGGATACTATCATTTCAAAAATTCCCCTTGTTCGCGATGAGATCAAACCTAAATATGATTATCGTGTAGCAATTGTAGGAAGACCAAATGTAGGAAAATCATCATTAGTCAATTTATTGCTGAACGAAGAAAGAATGCTTGTATCGGATAAAGCTGGAACTACGCGTGACACAGTGGATTCTCTTTTTAAATATAAAAAGAAGATCATTTTACTAACTGATACTGCAGGATTAAGAAGAAAAGCAAAGGTAAAACACAACATCGAGCAATATTCCATGATACGTGCTTTTCGAGCTTTAAGTAATTCGGACGTTGGTTTAGTACTATTGGATGCTACAACAGATTTTGGTAACAATGAAGATACTATTTTTCAATTTGCATGGGAGAATGGAGTTGGAATAGTAGTTGCAATGAACAAGTGGGATGCTATCCAGAAAAAACATCAGACCATAAATGAATTGAAAGAAAGATTTTTCCGTAGATATCCATATCTTGAAGGTGTTCCATTTCGTACAATTTCCGTTCATAAAAAACAGCGCGTACTAAAAGTCATTGAAGATGTATTAACGGTAGCAGAAATTCGTAATAAACATATCCAAACATCTGAATTAAACAAATGGCTCCAGAATTTATGGGAACACCGTCCACCTCCAGCAATAAAAGGAAAGTACATAAAATTTCAATTTGCAGTTCAGCAAAAAACAGCGCCACCCAAATTTACAATAACTTGTAAACATTCTGATTTATTACCAGAGTCATACATCAAATTCATCGAAAAACAATTAAGAAATAATTTTAATTTTTTTGGTGTCCCTATTTTATTAGAGTTCCGAAAAAAATGACCACGTTTTTTTTTGATGTAGCACTTTCAATTCCACCTTATGAAGCATTCACCTACACTTACCAAGTAAATAACCCTGAAACCTACTTGGGATATGCAGTTCAAGTTCCTATAGGGAATAAGAGAAAGACCCTTGGATGGATTTGGAATTGTCGTGATACAACCACATTAGAAAAAGTTAAAACGATACAATCTATCCTTTCAATAAAAAAGGTTTTTCCGAATGAACTTCTAAAATTTCTTCATTGGTTAAGTGAATACTATGCAGTAAAACCAGGTGTTGTGTGTAATGCAGCTTTGCCCGCTTTGGATTTAACTGGTACTATTAAAGAAAAAATAATTTTAAGAACACGTCCTAAATTAGACAAAATTAATTCTTTACAAATTTCCTTAAAACAAAAGAGCTTGTCTAACTTTATTAAGGATCTTTTGGAGCATCCTGAATTTTGTTATCAATCAGAACGATTGAAACGATCAAAGTGTACGAATAAAATCACTAAAAAAGCGTTAGAACTAGATCTTATTGAAGTACAAGAACATCCATTTTGGTATAAAGAAATAGAACAACTGAGTGTAATTCCTCAACATAATGTATCTATTGAACTAACCAAGGATCAGACGGATGTGCTTCACGAAATAATAGACAGTACCTTCCCTAATCAATTTCAAACACATTTAATTTTTGGTGTAACTGGATCAGGTAAAACGCAAATCTACATTGAACTGTCTAAAATGATATTAAGTCAAAAAAAATCTGTGTTGATGATTGTTCCTGAAATTGCTATGACTCCGCAATTAATTGGTCAATTTCAAATCAATTTTCAAAAAAGCGTACGGGTGCTTCATAGTCAAGTGAGTGACCAACTGCGAGCTGGTACGTATGCTGAACTTAGAAATGGGGTGAATGCTATTGTAATTGGCGCACGATCAGCAGTTTTTGCGCCATTTCAAAATTTGGGATTAATTATAGTTGATGAAGAACATGAAGCGTCTTTAAAACAACATGATCCAGAACCAAGGTATCATGCTCGTGACTGTGCGATTATACGTGCTCAGTTATCAAATTGTCCTATCATTTTAGGAAGTGCGACTCCTTCTATAGAATCATTCTACAATAGTATTAATCAAAAGTACAAACTGCATCGGTTATCTAATCGTGTTTTCAATACGCCTTTACCTGACATTCAGATTGTTGATATGAATATTGAACCACAAAGAGAAATTGGTAGAGTGGAAGTGTTATCATCTGTACTTAGACAAGAAATTCAGAACTGTCTGGATAAACATGAACAAATGATTATACTAAGGAATCGAAGAGGATATGGAACTCACTTACGATGCGGAAAATGTTCTTGGGTATTTGGATGCCCCAACTGTTCTGTAACTTTAACATATCACCTTTCATTAAACTCTATGATATGCCATTTGTGTGGTTACACCCACGAAAAATTACTTCAATGCAAAAACTGTGGTTCTGCTCAAATTACACCAAGGGGATTCGGCACCGAAAGAGTTTTCGAAGTTTTAAAAAATGATTTTCCAAATGCAAGAGTACTTAGATTTGATGCGGATAGTGTCAAACAGAAAGGAGCACACAAAGATATCTTATCAAAGTTCGCAAATTGGGAAGCAGATATATTAGTTGGAACGAAAATGGTGGCGCGAGGTTTAGATTTTCCGAATGTAACTCTTTCAGCTATACTTGCTGCAGATTCAGAATGGATCATTCCAGATTTTAGAAGCGAAGAAAGAGCATTGACACTCTTTCTTCAAACAGCAGGCAGATCTGGAAGATTTAAAAAAGGAAAAGTGATCATTCAAACTTGGCAACCCGAACACCCTATCTTTAATTTCTTACTCGATCACAATTGGGAAGCTTATGTAAAGTACTGTTTAAAAATCAGAAAACAACTAAAGTTTCCACCTTTTAGCCGTCTAATTCGTGTTGTTTGTTCATCACAGAACAAAAGTGATGCAATTGAAGCAATCACACAATTACATAAACAAATTATAAATCAACATTTAGATTGTTCAGAAATTGCGCCTGCATTAATTTCAAAAAAAGAAAATTGGTTTAGATTCTCTTTTCTAATTAGAGTTCGCAAAATGAAAGAAAAAAATCAAGTTCTTGGTTTAGTCAATTTAAAATTACCAAAAACCGTAAAGAGAACAATAGATGTAGATCCGATAGATTTCAGTTAAAACACTAATGTGACAGTGTTCACATAGGGTTGTTTGAAGATATTTTTATCTGTATATTTCTTTCAACTAAGGTTTCTTCTTTTTTACTAATCTTTTAATTTAACCTCACATTTGAGTTTTTTCAATGGATTTCATTCCCGTTTTAATTTTTTTGGTAGCAGCAATTCTCGTTGTCGGTGTTTCAGTAACACTGAATCGTTTTTTAGCACCAAAAATTCCTTCTCCATTAAAATACACAACCTATGAGTGTGGCGAAGAAATTAAAGGTCAAAGTTGGGTACGATTTAACAGTAGATTTTATGTAATCGGTTTGATATTTCTCATTTTTGACATTGAAGTAGTAATGCTTTTACCATACGCAGTTATTGCAAAAGAAATTGGTTGGATTGGATGGGTTGAAGCAATTCTTTTTCTATTTATTCTCATTCCCGGTTTGGCTTATGTATGGAAACGGGGAGATTTAGAATGGATTAGACCTCTAGCGCCTAAGTCAGCTGAAGAAATGTTGAGAGCCCCCCATGCGAAAACAGTTACCAATAAACCTGCGGAGCAAGTGTGACCCCACCTAAAGAAGGACTTTATGGTCGAAATATTTTGATTACGAATGTAGATAAATTGTTTCGTTGGGCACGTGCCTCTTCAATTTGGCCACAAACCTTTGGGTTGGCTTGCTGCGCGATTGAAATGATGGCAGCTGCTGCTTCAAGATTTGATTTAGATCGGTTTGGGGTATTTATGCGTCCAAGTCCACGACAATCCGATGCGATGATTATCTCAGGTACAGTTACACTAAAAATGGCTTCAAGAGTGCGTCGTCTTTACGAACAAATGCCTGATCCTAAATGGGTAATCTCTATGGGTTCCTGTGCAAATAGTGGTGGGCCTTATTGGGAGGGTGGTTATCATGTACTAAAGGGGGTTGACCTCATCATTCCGGTAGATGTTTATATCCCAGGATGCCCACCTCGACCAGAAGCATTGATTGATGGTATCCTTGAATTACAAAGAATTATTAAAGAAACAGAACATAACCGAGCAATCTAATGCAAAAAAATTGGGTAGATTGGTTGAAACAGAAATTGGAAGATGTATCTATACATCTTGAAGACAGTGTCCTTTCATCAGAAAAAGCCATTTTTATTCAACCAACTGATCTATTACGTGTGGCTACAATTTTACGAACTGATCCTGAAGCGAAGTTTGATTTTCTACATTCAATAACAGGAATAGATTTAAAAAGCGATTTGTTAGCGGTTTACCACATCTATGCAATATCAAGAAATGAACGCATTATCCTGAAAGTAAAAATCCCGAAAGATCACCCAATGATTGATTCTGTTGCACATTTGTGGCCATCTGCAGATTGGCATGAAAGAGAAGCATTTGACTTGGTGGGGATTTTATTTCACAATCATCCAGATCTTAGAAGAATTTTACTTCCTGACGATTGGGAAGGACATCCATTAAGAAAGGATTATGTTCCACCAGATTATTATGGTGAATTTCCAGTTCCAGCAAATTTAAAAGATCGTATTAAGAGGCCTACAAACTAATGCCGTTACAAGAAATTGAAATCCCATTAGGAATTAGAACGCCAAATACCGATGGAATTGTTGGCGAAGCAATGGTATTAAACATGGGTCCCCAACATCCTTCTACGCATGGTGTTTTACGAATAGAATTGCATACAGATGGTGAAGTCGTTTTTGAAGCAATACCACATCTTGGGTATTTACATCGTTGTTTTGAAAAAATTTGTGAAGGACTACCTTACAATCAAATAGTTCCTTATACAGATCGTTTGGATTATTTGGCTTCAATGAATATGAATTTAGGGTATGTACTTGCGGTTGAAAAATTAATGAACATAGAAGTGGGCGAACGAGTACAGAGATTAAGAGTTGTAATGGCGGAGCTAAACCGTATTGCTTCCCATTTAGTTGCATTAGGAACATTTGGTTTAGATATAGGTGCAACTACACCTTTTTTATATTGTTTTCGTGATCGTGAAAAAATTTTAGATTTGTTTGAAAAGGCCTGTGGGGCAAGATTGTTATACAATTACATTTGGATAGGTGGTTTGGCACGGGATGTGGATGAAAATTGGATTAACGAATGTATTGAGTTTTTAGATTATTTTGAACCTAAAATTAAAGAATACAATGATTTACTTTCATTTAATAAAATTTTTATTGAACGAACTGCTAATATCGGGGTTTTACCTCCTGAAGTAGCAATAGCATATGGTTGCACCGGACCTACATTAAGAGCGAGTGGTGTCAAATGGGATTTAAGAAAAGATGAACCTTATTCTGGATATGAAAAGTATGATTTTAACATTTGCGTAGGTGAAGGGGAAAAAGGTACAATAGGAGATTGCTGGGATAGGTATTGGGTAAGAGTTCTTGAAATGGTTGAATCTGTAAAAATTGTTCGCCAAGCTCTTGATAACATCCCACAAGAAGATATTTCTGCTAAAATCCCGAAAAACTTCAATAAAATGCCTGTTGGTGATGTTTACTTTCGTACAGAAACACCCAGAGGTGAAATTGGTTTCTACATTATGAGTGATGGTACTAAGACACCCTACCGTATTAAAGTACGAAGTCCTGCTTTTTGTAACCTATCTGTTTTGCCTGTTTTAGCGCGTGATCAATTAATTGCAGATTTGGTAGCAATTGTTGGATCCATTGACATTGTATTGGGAGAAGTGGATCGGTGAGCCAATTTAATCCTTTAGAAGCTTTCAATCTGCCAATTGTTTATTGGCAAATAATTTGGGCTGGCATTATTGTTGCGTTTGTGACCGTATTTGCATTGTTTGCCGTTTATTTAGAAAGAAAAATCAGCGCCTATGCACAAGATCGAATGGGTCCGATGGAAACAGGAGGTTGGCAAGGTTGGGCTCAAACTATCGCTGATGCGTTGAAACTACTACTAAAGGAAGATATCATCCCAGAACTTGCGGATCGAAGATTGTTTAAATTGGCACCATACATTGTTTTTGCCGGTTCATTAGGGGTAATGGCGGTTATTCCATTTGGTGTAAATTTAATCGGAACTGATTTAAATATTGGATTGTATTTTATTTTGGCTCTTTCCAGTACTGTTGTTATTGGCATTTTAATGGCTGGTTGGGCAAGTAATAACAAATGGGCTTTATATGGTGCAATGCGTTCAGCTGCACAAATGGTTAGTTATGAAATTCCTATTGGATTGTCTTTAATGCTTCCTGTGTTGCTGACTGGTTCACTTTCTATGATTGATATTACAAACGCACAAAAGAGTGGAATATTAGCGGATGGATATTTTTGGAATTGGTATATCTTTCGAGTACCTCCCTTTACCTTAATTGCATTTATTCTTTATTTCTGGGCATCCCTTGCGGAAACAAACCGTACACCCTTTGATATACCTGAAGCTGAATCTGAATTAGTTTCAGGATATCATACAGAATACACAGGTATTCGTTTTGCAATGTTTTTTCTTGCTGAATATGCAAATATGTTTATTGTAGCAGCGATAGCATCTGTTGTCTTTTTAGGTGGTCCATTAGCTCCTGCGCCTTGGCTAAATTGGATACCAGGTCCTATTTGGATGCTACTTAAATCACTAGTTCTGGTTTTTATTCAAATGTGGTTACGTTGGACTTTACCAAGGGTTCGTGTTGATCAATTGATGCACATCTGTTGGAAGATTTTTTTACCTCTTGCATTGGTGAATTTTATTGTAATTGCGACACTGGTGGTCTTATGGCAGAAATGAGAACTGCATTAGGGATGCCTATTACGCATCAAACGAAAACTTCAAAAAATCCTATCATCCAATGGATATTAGATGTATGGGAAGGTTTTTATACAGTGTTAGTTGGGATGGGGGTTACTTGGCGACACTTTTTCAGAAAACCCTTTACTGTACAATATCCACATGAAAAACTAAACATACCTAAACAAGCAAGGCAAAGGGTACATGTAGATATTGATTTGTGTGGTGGATGTTTACAGTGCGATAAAATTTGCCCTGCTGGAATTATCAAAATCGTTACTGCAAAACCTGTTGCAGGTGAAGATTTAGGTGTTCGACCGAATGGAAAACGGCGTGCTCTCCATATTGCAGAATTTACAATTGATCATTCAAAATGTCTTTATTGTGGACTTTGTGAAACGGTATGTAATGATGATGCTATTTATATGATACCCGATTTTCAATACACTACACGTTCATTAGAACAGTTGGTTGTCAATTATTCACGATATTCACCAGAAGAAAGAGATCGTGTAGTAGCGGCAGCTGCTGCAGAAAAAGCTGCAAAACAAGCAAGCAAACCTGCTGTTCCACAAACAAAAGTTTCAGACCCACAACCGAACATACCTTCACCTAGTGTAGATTCAGATGTATTTAATGAAAAGTGCCCTGGACCTGATGGAGAATTCAAATGAACTTTCAAGACATTGCCATTCTCTTTTTTGGATTATTAACCATTTTGTCCGCAACTTTTGTAACGTTTTCACCCAAAATTTTATATTCTGCTTTTTCTTTACTCTTTACTTTTTTTGGAGTTGCTGCACTTTACTTAATTCTTTCTGCTGACTTTTTAGCTGCGACTCAAGTTATTGTCTATGTAGGTGGAATATTAATTCTGATTATTTTTGGTGTTTTGTTAACTGCACGCATTACAAATTTGGAAATCTTAGAACAGACCCAACAGAGATTTATTGCCCTATTACCTATTGGTTCAATCGGATTGGGGTTAATTTTATTAATTTTATTTACAAATTGGCCTATCAATTTACTTCCCAATGAACCAACAACTGCCACTATTGGAAAAAAACTGATATTAACTTATGTGATTGCATTTGAAGCATCATCGGTTTTATTGATTGCTGCACTAATAGGTGCTGTTAGATTGGGAAGGGAACGGAACGACGAAAATGTTCAATAATTTACAAGTTTTCCTTATCATTTCTACCATTCTCTTTATTTTGGGAATTTTAGCCATTCTAACGAGGAAAAACGCAATATCCATTTTGATGGGTATTGAGTTAATTCTTAACAGTGCTGGGCTTAATTTTGTGGCATTTTCTAAATTTTCTTCAGGTAACTTAAACGGCCAAATTTTCGCACTATTTATCATTTTACTTGCCGCAGCTGAAGCAGCAGTAGCACTCGCTATTTTCCTCGGATTGTATAGACAAAGAAAAACTGTTTTTGTTGATCAAGCATCGGAATTGAAACAATGATCAAATGGGCTGTCATTGTCTGGATATTACCACTCCTGAGTTTCTTTTTTGTTTTAATTTTTAACAAAAAATTGCCTCGTGGTGGGGATTACTTTTCATTAGGAACCATTTTTATTGGTCTCTTTTTATCAGTCAAACTTTTTACTGAAGCATTGTTAAATGGTGCACAGTATTCAGAAAATTGGTCCTTTACTTGGATTCCTTTGGGGAAATATTCAATTCAATTTGATTTACACTTTGATATTGTGACTGCTGTAATGTTTCTTGTAGTTACGATAGTCAGTAGTTTGGTACATTTGTACTCTGTGGGTTACATGAAAGGTGATCCTAAGTATGGAAGATTTTTTGCTTATCTATCCATTTTTAGTTTTTCAATGCTTGGACTGGTTTTATCTGGGAGTTTAATTGGTCTTTACATTTTTTGGGAACTTGTTGGATTATCCAGCTACTTGTTAATCGGTTTTTGGCATGAAAGACATCCTCCTGCTGAAGCATCTAAAAAAGCTTTTATCACCAATCGTGTAGGGGATGTAGGGATGTTACTTGGGATTTTAATTACATTCGCTATTCTAGGTGATTTGAACATCCATTCCATTGGAGAAAAGGTCGCTGCTGGCAAAGTTTCCCAAAGTACGTTAACACTAATTGGTCTGTTACTATTCTGTGGCGCTGTTGGTAAATCAGCACAATTCCCTTTACACGTTTGGCTTCCAGATGCTATGGAAGGACCAACACCAGTGAGTGCATTAATCCATGCAGCCACAATGGTTGCCGCGGGAGTTTATTTAGTTGCAAGAATCTTTCCTTTATTAACTCCAGAAGCCGGGTTAATCATTGCCTTTGTAGGCGGTTTTACTGCATTTTTTGCAGCAACTATTGCTATTGCACAATACGATATTAAAAAAGTTTTAGCTTATTCTACAGTATCCCAATTGGGGTATATGATTATGGCTCTGGGGGTTGGTTCTTATACGGCAGGATTGTTTCATTTAACTACCCACGCCTTTTTTAAAGCTTGTCTGTTTTTATGTTCAGGTTCAGTAATCCACGCAATGCATCATTCACTCCATCACATCCACAGTCACGCTGATCCACAAGATATGCGAAATATGGGTGGGATGAAAAAGAAAATGCCTATCACATTTTGGACAATGTTTATCGCAACAATTGCAATTTCGGGTGTACCTTTTACTAGTGGTTTTTTATCAAAAGATGCTATTTTAGGGGGTACTCTCGCTTATGCAATGGAACACGGTGGAATTAGTTGGATATTGGTATTCTTCGGTTTCGTAACTGCTGGGATGACAGCATTTTATATGTTTAGAATTCTTTTTAAAACTTTTTATGGTGAATTTCGTTCCGGTCCTAAAGCAGAAGAAGTATTGCATGAATCCCCAAAAACCATGACTATTCCACTAATCCTACTAGCTGTTCTATCATTTTATTTATGGTTTACTTTGCCCAATGTTAATCCATTTTCAACTCACGGTTGGTACGAAAGTTATACAATAACTCCTGAAAAAGCTTATGAAAAAACAATAATTATTCATAATCAATCTAATATCAATCTATCTAATACCTTTGAAAATCAACATCAATTAAAAGCTAAGGACGAAAAGCAACATTCTGAAACTTTCAATTCTACCCATTCAAATCAACAGCATTCAGTTCATCACTCAGCACACATTCTAGCGATGATTTCATCGCTTATTGTCGCAGGCTTAGGAATACTGATTAGTTGGCTTACCTTTTACAAACAAACAATTTCTTCTGATAAAGTGAAATCTTCTTTAGGTGCCTTTTATCAGGGAATGTACAACAAATGGTGGATTGACGAAATTTACGAAGGAACAGTCATTCAGTTCACTATGCTAATGACTAAAATTTCTGCTTGGTTTGATACTTATATCATTGATGGAATTGTCAACGGAACAGCTGCAATCACGCGTGTTTTTAGCGATGGTACAGGTATATTTGATAATCGAATCATTGATGGTTTAGTCAATGGATTGGCTAATACTATAGGTTGGTTCGGAAAAAGTATAAGAAAAATTCAAACTGGAAATATCCAAAGATATTTACTTTCTTCTTCAGTAGTACTCGGAGTTGTACTTCTTATCATCGTTGTGCGAACTATTTTTTATTAGGAGGTATTTCCTAAAATGGGTGTATTAACCATTATCACGTTTTTCCCACTTGTTGGTGCCCTCGTACTCTTATTTATCCCAAAAGAACAAAAGAATTTCATTCGGTGGCTTACAGCTGCTACTACATTTATTCCTTTCCTTTTAGCAACTTGGTTAATTTTTCAATACGACGGAACAAAGATAGGGGTCAACGATCCAAATTCGTTCCAATTTGTAGAACGTTACAATTGGATTAATGCTTTTAACATTCAGTATTACGTGGGTGTTGACGGTATTTCTTTTCCTATGTTATGGTTGACTACTTTGTTATCCTTCTTGTGCATTTTTGCTTCATGGAATATTGAAAAATCTGTTAAAGGGTATATGATGCTGTTTCTTTTATTAGAAACAGGAATGGTTGGAACATTTATTGCTTTAGATTTCTTTTTATTCTACGTGTTTTGGGAAATCATGTTACTACCCATGTACTTTTTAATAGGAATATGGGGAGGACCAAGAAGAATTTACGCTGCAATCAAATTTTTCCTTTACACTCTAGCTGGTTCTGTATTGATGCTGTTAGTGATGATTGTGTTGTATCAAAATGTAATTGATCCAAAAACTGGAAAACATACTTTTGATATGGTTTTAATGATGAATCAGGCAAATCACAGTGAATGGTTGGTAAAAAGTGGTACTTTTTGGGGCTATGGAATACGTTATGTTTTATGGTTTGCCTTGTTCATTGGTTTTGCGATAAAGGTTCCTATCTTCCCATTCCATACTTGGTTACCTGACGCACACGTGGAAGCACCCACGGCTATTTCTGTAATACTAGCAGGAATTCTTCTGAAAATGGGTACTTATGGATTATTACGGATTAATTACGCAATTTTTCCTGACACTAGCAATTATTTCTGTCAATTTTTAGCAATCCTTGGGGTGATTAACATTTTATATGGTGCTTTTTGCGCGATGGCACAAAAAGATTTAAAAAAATTGGTTGCGTACAGTTCTATCTCACATATGGGTTATGTTTTATTAGGTATGAGTTCACTTACCGTTGCAGGAATAAATGGTGGTGTTCTTCAAATGTTTAGTCATGGTGTAATTACGGCGATGTTGTTTTTATTGGTTGGTGTTGTGTACGATCGAGCGCATCATAGAGAAATTCAAGGTTTTGGAGGGATTGGCGCGGTTGTCCCGATTTATATGGGAATGACAGCGATCGCATTCTTTGCTTCATTAGGATTACCCGGAATGAGCGGTTTCATTGCTGAGGTGTTAGTTTTCCTTGGAAGTTACCAAACGTGGCCCGTTTACACGATGATTGCTGTTTTTGGTATTATTATCACAGCTGCTTATTTATTGTGGACCATACAAAGAATATTCTTTGGCCCTCTCAACGAAAAGTATAAAGATCTTCCTGAAATCAATGGCCGTGAATTATTCACCCTCATTCCTTTAGCAGCAATTACTATCCTAGTTGGTGTCTATCCACATCCAGTATTGAACATCATTTCAGGTTCTCTTAATCATCTAATTGAAGTTGTTAAAAATCCATTAATTAGCGTAGCTACCTATGGTTTCTGAAATATCTTTTACCACAAACGACTTTTTAGCAGTATCTGGTGAATTGACTTTAGCATTCAGTATTGTTTTTCTTATTCTTTGGGATATTTTTTCAAAAACCAAAAATAGATTGACTTTCGCAGTTGTAACTGGATTACTCATTTTTCTATCTGCAGCAGTTTCTATTCTCAATAGTGATGTAGGACACTACTTTTCTAACACTTTCAAGGTTGACGGAGTTTCTGATTTTATCAAACTTTTTTCTGCAGTAGTGGGTATTTTAGCTATATGGTTATCCCTTCCAAGATTTCAATACCATGGTGAATACTATATTCTTTTAGCTTCTGTGATTTTTGGAATATTTATCGTTGCAAGTTCAGCCGATTTTATCGTTTTAATTTTAGGCCTAGAAACTGTCTCTATTCCTTCCTATGTGCTTGCAGGATATTTTAGAACAGATCGAAAGTCAGGAGAAGCCGCTTTAAAATATGTCCTTTATGGTGCTGTCTCTGTTGGAATAATGCTATTTGGATTCTCTTTGATTTACGGTTTAACAGGTGAAACAACTTTTACTGCAATAAAACAATCTTTAACTAATTTAAGCAAAGAAAATCACTTGTTAATGCTCGTTTCAATGATTTTAATGATGGCTGGATTTGGTTATAAAATTGCTTCAGTACCTTTTCATTTCTGGTGTCCTGATGTTTATGAAGGTGCACCTACGCCTATGACTGCCTTTTTTTCTGTCGCACCTAAAGCTGCTGGATTTATCGCATTATCACGTTTTTTAATTGATGCTGTCCCTGAAAATGATTGGATTACTTACAATTGGCAAGAGCTATTTTGGTGGATTTCAGTAGCCACAATGACGCTGGGGAATTTAGCAGCATTACCTCAAACCAATCTTAAACGACTATTAGCCTACTCTTCAATTGCACAAGCAGGTTATATTTTTACTGTGTTTACTGTTAACACACAAGAATCATACACTGCTTTATCTTTCTATTTAATCGCATATTTGTTTATGAATTTGGGTGCCTTTGCGGTAGTAGATTGGATTGAGAGACAAACTGGTAAGGTAACTTTAGAACAGTACAAAGGTTATGGAAAAAAGAATCCATTTGTAGCCGTATTATTTTCTATATTTTTATTTAGCTTAGCCGGACTTCCACCGTTAGCCGGTTTTATTGGTAAGTTCTTAATTTTCAAAGCTTTACTGGATGGCAATCAATTGGTATTAGCTGTAATCAGTGTAATAAACACTGTCATCAGCTTAGTTTATTATGTGAAAATTATTCGTGAAATGTTTTTAACTGAAGAACCACATCAAGAAATTGAAGAAGAAAAAACCGAGTTGTCTTTGAAATGGTTTCTCATTGTTTGTACTTTGCCTACGATTGTATTTGGTATTGCATTCAATCCCGCAATAAATTTTCTTGAAACGGCTGTTCAGTCGTTTTTCAATACGACCAGTCAATTTTAGTGAAATTTCAGAACCTCTTCTTTTTACGTACTTCGTATTAAATTAGCATAATGAATGTACGACCAAGGACATCTAGAACTTTCCAATTCCAATGGCCACCACTTTTAGGTTTTTGTATAGGATTGTTTTTTGTTATACTTGGTATTGTTTTCACAAGCGGACTGATCCGAATAGGATGGTGGGGAATAGAAAAAGTGCGTTGGATTGTGGGAATTACTATTATTCTGCTTGGTTTATTGCGAATGGTTCAATTTTATCCCGATCTATTAAAGAAAAGACGAAAATCGCTCCGTGAGAAATTAGAATCGATCAATGAATCAAAAAAGTAAAATCGCCTTAATTAGTGTCCTATCCTTTTTATTGTTTTTAATATCATGTTATCCACGACGATCTCCCTTTGAGGGAGCTGCTTCGTTACCAATTGCACCATCTGTGTATCGTATTATGATGCGTTGTATAGACGATTTTGAAATCAAATATCCGAAAGCGAGAATTAATGGGAATCGTGAATACTGTCGTGCTGCAGTAGATTCACTTTTAAATGGAGTTACTGAACAAATAGTTCTAGATAGACCGTTAACCAAAGCAGAATCTTTAGCATTCAATACTAAAAAAAGCAAATTGTATGTTTTTCGTATTGCTAGAACACCCATGTCTTTCATCGTGAATAAAAATAATCCTTTAGTAGATTTAGATTCGTTTCAAATCGCAGAGATACTTACAGGAAGGAAGACAAATTGGAATGAAATTGTAGATTACGAAAATCAACCAATCCGCATTTATTTACCTCAACCTGGTGAAGGGGTTTGGGAGTTAATCCAAGTACTTTTTAAAACTCCAGAACAAATTGTTGCAGAGATTGTTGATAGTGATTCAATAGAAACAAGAGTAAGTCAAGACCGTTATGGGTTTGGTGCTATCGTTGGAATTGCAAGCGAATCAGTAAAACCTGTTGGAATCCGTTTTCAGGGTGCAATACAACGTCCTACTTTACGGGCTGTTTATGAGCTTAGATACCCGTGGGTTGTTCCAATTACTTACATCACGACCAAAGACGAAATTGATGTAGCAACTAGTTTTTTAAACCACATCTCATCCCGTGAAGGTCAAAAATTTCTAAGCGAATTGAACACTTTACCGGCAATGATTCCCATAATAGTAAGGTAAGATTAAAAATAATGGAAAGGTATTCAGATGAAAAAGATAATTTTTTTTATTGCAGTCAGTATTAGCATTTTCTCATATGCTTCTTCAATTCCAGCCAATCCAATTGAGTTGGCTTACAAAAACCGAGATTGGGATACGGTCAAACGACTTGCACAAGAAGAATTACAGAAATCTAAAAGCAGTGATGCTTACCGTTATTTAGGAATTGCACAAGCAGCAACAGGTGATACTACTGCAGCCATTCAATCGTTAAAAAATGCTATACAACTTTCGAAAAAGGACGGGAAAGCCATTTTAACTCTAACTCAAATTTATATCAACATTGGAAACTTAATTGAAGCTAAACAACTTGTTAACGATGGAATGAAAAATGTAAAAAACAATTTAGATGTTATGGCCGCAAAAGCTCTTGTTCTTGCACATATTGATTCTATTTCAGAAGCTTCAAACTTGATATGGGCAGTTACAAGTAAAGAAAAACAAAATGCTACATATTATAAGATACAGGGATTAATTTCCAGAAAAGAGGGAGTCGTAGATTTCGTTATTGAATCATTTAAAAAGGCATTAGAATTAGATCCAAAAGATAACGACATTCGATTTGAATTAGGATTGGCTTATCAACACAATAAAAAAATTAATGAAGCATTAGAGACGTTTTTAGAAGTGTACAAAGCTGAACCTAATTTCCCTGGTGTTAATTATCGTATCGGCCAACTCCTTTATTACAATGCACGAGGTGATACAAACAAGATCAAAGAAGCTTTGGATTATTTAATTCGTGCTTCTAAAGAAAAACCCAATGCTGAAGTCCACCGTAGTTTAGGTGAAGCATATGCAAGGTTAGGGAAATTTGAGCAAGCAGAAAATGAGTTAAAAACTTCCCTGAAATTACGCGAAGATCCCAGTGTTAGAAAACTACTTGCAGATATCTATATGTTAAACAGAAAATTTGATTTGGCTACCGATCTTTGGAAACCTTTAATTCAATCTGCTGACTTTGATTCTGCAAGATTTTTCAAACTTGTAGAAGTAAGCCAAGCATTTCTTGAAAGAGATAGTACAAAACATAACATTTTATTAACACAAGTAGATTTGTTGAAAACATTAGCATCAAATAACAAAACCAATGAAAATTTGTATACGAAAATAGGATTGCTATATTATGGAATTGGGTATTATGATTCAGCTGTTGTCTGGTTTAAGAAACGTCTTGAGATCGATCCACAACATTCAGCTACACTAATCAATTATGGTTATGCTCTTTACAATTTACAAAAGTACGATGATGCTCTGGCCGCATTAAAACAAGGTTTAGCAAAAAATGACAGCAGTATTGCACCATATCAAATAATGATTGATATCCTTCAAAAACAAAAAAATGAAAGTGCTGCTATAGAACTTGCAGAAAACCTAAGAAAACGATCTGATTTTGACAAACAATGGTACTTACTTCTGGCTAATTTGTATTACAATAAAAAGCAATTTTCAAAAGCAATAGCGGTTTTAGAAGCTGCTGACAATAAATTCCCAGCACAAGCAGATATTTGGGTATGGATTGGGATAAATAGATATTCTTTGTATGCAAATGAACCAAGTAAAACAGGTTTATTAAATTCTGCTAAAGCAGCTTTTAGAAAAGCATTGGAGTTTGATCCCGAAAATAGGGACGCAAAAAATTACTTAAATCAACTTGGCAATTAGTTTCATTAAATACAGGAGATTCCTTTATGAAAAAACAAGGTGCATTTGTAATCGTTGCAGCATTGATTTGTATTGCAGCAGGTATAGGTATTTACTTCGTTTTACCTAAATTCATCCAAGATGGTGGTCCCGTTGTAGCAATACTTATTGCCATCAATTTGCTAGTTTGGGTATTTGTGATTGAACGAATCTTTACATTAGGAAAAGCAAAGGGTTCGCGTCAAATGCCCATTTTTTTTAGTGAATATCTTAAAGCTGTACGCGAAAAAAACTATGAGAAAGCATTAGAATTGTGTGACAAACAAAGAGGAAGTGCTGCATCTGTGTTACGTGCAGGTATTCAAGAGTGGATGCGTGTAAGGTCAGATAACACGATTTCAGGTGAAAAGAAACTTTCTGAAACGCAACGTGCTATGGATGAAGCACGTTTATTGGAAGTTCCATTTCTTGAAAGAAACTTAATTGGTATGTCAACCATTGCATCTACATCAACGATGTTTGGACTATTTGGAACAGTTATCGGTATGATCCGCTCATTCCATGCTATGTCACGTGCTGGTGCTCCAGATGCTACTCAATTAGCACTTGGTATTTCTGAAGCATTAATTAATACTGCTCTTGGTATATTAGGTGGAATTGTAGGAATATTGACCTATAACATCTTTTCAACTCGTGTAGATAACTTCAATTACGCAATTGATGAAGCAGTTTACATGACTTTAGAATTATTGAAAGAAGAAATTTAACGTTCCACATGATTAACAGTTGGAGGTGAAATGTCTGCACCTAAAGCAAAACGTATCGGCATCACAAACGATATGACTCCAATGGTGGACGTTGCTTTTTTACTTTTAATATTCTTTATGTCGACAACTCAGTTCAAACCACCGGAAGATACGCCTGTTCTGTTACCTGACAGCCATAGCACGATTAAATTACCAGAATCTGATGTTCTTACTTTAACAGTTACAAAAGCAGATACAATCCAAGGAAAACTGGTAGCAAACAGTTCGAAAATTTTACTATCTACCGGAATAGCAAAAATGGATAAAGAATTAGGTTTTAGTGCTTTTGTTGATTCACTTGGTACCTATCGGTTGGTTCGACAAACTGTAGAAGGATTATCACAAAACATACTTCGTGCTAGAATGGCGAATCCAAACTTCCGATTGGTAATAAAAGCTGATGAGAACGCTGATTATGGTACCATTGAAGCAATAACGAACATGTTACAAAAAGACAAACTACTTCGATTTCATTTAGTGACCGATTTAGAAAAGTAACGTTAGGAGTGATTGTATGGCTGAGATTATTGGTGGAGGACCAAAATCAACTGGGCGAGGAAAGAAAAAAACATGGAAACGTGCGCGTTTACCAATTCGTATAGATATGACACCAATGGTAGATGTCGCGTTTTTATTGTTAATTTTTTTCATGGTAACAACAGTTTTTAGATTACCCCAAGCAATGGAAATTAATTTACCACCAGAAGAGTTAGAACAAAATACCGTTGATGTGAAAGAATCTAGAGTCCTAAACTTTCGAGTTACCAATAACAACGAGTTGTTTTATAATGTAGGAAATGAAATGCCTAAATTGTTAAGTTGGGATTCTTTATCAGCAAAGATTATAGAAAGAAAAAATGTACCTGGAATTGGAACCAATTTAGTAATTGTTGGGAAATTGCAACCACAAGCACCATTTGCATCTATGGTAAATTTACTTGACCAATTTCAAGTTGACTCCGTAACACGTTATAGTATCGGTAAATGGGAAGCATTTGATGACTCAGTAATGGCATTGGCTGTAAGTGGACAATAAGGAGGATTATATGGCAAATCATACGCTAAACATTATTGACGAACTGCTATCCCGTGAATATGGTGCTTTAGTACTCCGTGATTATGTTGGAAGAAATTTAATCCGTGGTGCAATTATTTCCTCCATTGTTGCATGGTGCTTAATCGGGTGTTATTATGGTTATTTTGAATTAAAAAAACTGTTTGTTCAAGAAGAAAAAACTACACGCGTAGTTTATATCGATCCCACAAAACTTGCATTACCACCATCTTTATCTGAACAAGTTGTTCAACAATTAAAAATTGCTGTACCTAATGTAGCACCAGTCGTTGCGATCAAACCCAAAGCTGTAAAAGATGAAGAAGTTCCTGATACTGTCGTTGTAATGACTGTACAAGAATTAGCTTCAAAAATAGACGAAGGTAGAACTGCAGTTGCTGGCGCAGGATCAGGTGAAGGAACAGAGGTTGTTGTGGCACCGCCAGTAGAAGAAGAATATATTCCCAAACCGGATGAATTTATTCCGACAGAGAAGCAACCAGTTCCTATTTCAACACCAGCACCAGAGTACCCTGAAATGCTTAGAAATGCTGGCATCACAGGTACAGTGATCGTACAATTTTTAGTAAAGAAAAATGGTGATATAGGGGAAGTAAAGGTTTTAAAAGCCACACCACCTAATTTGGGTTTTGAAGAAGCAGCAATAAAAGCCGTAAAAACTTGGAAGATGAAACCGGCTATCAGTAATGGACAACCCGTTGCGATTTGGGTAACTCAACCCATACGTTTTAAATTACAATAATCAACTTGCCGGGGTGGTGGAATTGGTAGACGCAGTGGACTCAAAATCCACCGGGAGTTAATCCCATGTCGGTTCGAGTCCGACCCTCGGCACTACGACCGCTACTTTAGCGGTCGTTCTTATTTGGAGGTATATGGATTACAAAACAGCAGGTGTGAACGTTTTAGCAGGTGAAACGTTTGTTGAAAAAATTAAAGAACTTGTTCGAGAAACCCACTTTGCTGGTGTTGAAAATAGTGTAGGTTTATTTTGCGGCGTTTTTAACTTAGCACTAACCAATGCAACTAAAAAATTGGTTGCTTCTACTGATGGGGTAGGTACAAAAACAAAAATAGCTGAATGGGCAAATCGTTACGATACTATAGGCGAATGCTTAGTTAATCATTGTGTCAATGATATCGCTGTAATGGGTGCAGAACCTCTTTTTTTACTCGATTCACTAATGACGGACACTTTAAAACCTGAACGTGACTTAGATCTAATGAAAGGAATCATACGTAGCTGTAAGATTCATTCCATCGCACTTTTAGGTGGCGAAACTGCAGAGTTAAAAGACGTCATTTTACCTAATCAATTTGATTTAAGTGCTACAATTATTGGATATTTACCCAACAATTTGTTAAAATTGGATGGAAGTCGTATTTGTCAAGATGATGAAGTTTGGGGGCTTGCTTCAACAGGTTTACATACTAATGGTTATACTCTTGCTCGGAGAGTGTTAATTGATAAAGACAATCTTTCTCCCAACGACTTAATGATGGACGGAATAACTTTTGGAGATGCCTTATTAGCAGTTCATCGTTCTTATCTTATGATTATTCGCAAACTTCGTGATCTTCCACAAATTCATGGATTTGCACACATAACCGGCGGTGGGATTTACAATAATACAAAACGATTGTTAAACAAAAACCTGCATTTTGTTGTGAATTGGGGTGAATGGAAAGAACCGACAATTTTTCAAGAAATACGAATACGCGGTAACGTACCCGAAACATCCATGCAAGAAGCGTTCAATTTAGGTATCGGTTTAACAATTATCTGTGAAAAAGGTTTTGGTGGAGAATTAACAAAACTAGTTGATGAACCAATCTATCCAGTCGGAAAAATAGTGATTAAAAATGATTAAAATTGGAATTATCGGCGCAGGATCCTGGGCATTAGCGTTAGGTTACCTTTGTAATAAGAAAGGTTATCATACGAAATTATGGGAATATCGTCCCGATGTATGTGAACGCATTGTAAAAACGCGTGAAGTGCCGGATTTACTTCCTAATTTTGAAATCCCGAAAGAAATTCAAATCACATCAGAGTTAAAAGAAGTCATTCGTTATTCGGATGTTATTCTCATTGCTATTCCCAGTCATACCTTCCGAAACATCTGTGAACAAATTGCAGAGATCGGCACAAGTGCTCCAATTGTAATTGCTACAAAAGGATTAGAAGTTAAATCAAACCTGAGAATGTCAGAAATTCTTTGTCAAGTTTTAAAACTTTACGATGAGACTCAAAAGTTTTGTGTTTTATCAGGCCCATCCCATGCAGAAGAAGTGATTAAAGATTTTCCCACCTCAGTAACTTTGGCTTCTACCAATCTTGAACTTGCTAAATATATTCAACATTTACTCTCAGGACCTACATTTCGATTGTATGCTTCAATTGATGTTATTGGAGTCGAATTAGGCGGTGCACTAAAAAATGTCATTGCTATCGCCGCTGGAATATCAGATGGTTTAGGATATGGAGACAACACAAAAGGAATGCTTATGACCAGAGGTCTTGCAGAAATGAGTCGTTTAGGTGTACAACTTGGCGGTTTACCAAGAACATTTGCTGGACTTTCTGGAATTGGAGATTTGATCACCACTTGTATGTCCAAATTTAGTCGCAATCGTTATGTAGGTGAACAATTGGGCAAAGGAATACCACTTCAAAAAATACTATCTGAAATGAAAATGGTAGCAGAAGGGGTTAATGCAACTGTAGCAGCAGTTGAAATTGGACAAAAACTTAATGTAGATTTACCTATTTCTAAAGCAACCTATGATGTTATGTTTTCTGATTTAGATACAAGAAAAGCTGCTATTGCACTAATGACAAGAACACTCAAACACGAGGATTAAATTGTTAGTAACGATACAAGAAGTAAAAAAATTTTCAGGAGAATTTGTTAAAATTGGTGGATGGGTTATTAAACTCCGATCATCGGGTAAATTAAAATTTATTTTAATAAGAGATGGCACAGGTTGGATTCAATGTGTTATGTCTAAAGCAGAAGTTTCAGATGAAGTATTTTGTTTATTTAATTCATTAACCTTAGAAACTTCAGTAATCATAAGCGGAAAAGTAAATCCTGACTCACGTGCACCAGGTGGATTTGAAATCCAAATCAATGATATACAAATTGTTGGTCAATCGGTGGATTATCCGATTACCCCTAAGGACCCTAATGAAAAAGATCATGAACCGGACTTCCTTTTAGATCGAAGACATTTATGGATTAGAAGACAGGATCAAGTGAATATTTTAAAAGTGCGTCATTCAATCATTCGTGCAATACGAAATTATCTTGATTCACGTGGTTTCATATGTTTTGATGCACCTATTTTTACATCAAATGCTTGCGAAGGTACATCTACACTTTTCGAAGTGAATTACTTCAATACACAAGCTTATTTGTCACAATCTGGTCAATTGTACCAAGAAGCTGGGGCTATGGCATTCAACAAAGTGTATTGTTTTGGTCCTGCTTTTCGTGCTGAAAAATCCAAAACAAGAAGACATCTAACTGAATTTTGGATGGTAGAACCTGAAGTGGCATTTTTAGATTTTGATGGTGTAATGAATTTGATTGAAGATTTTACTGTAGAAATTGTTGCTCAAGTTTTAGTGGAAAGAAAAAACGAATTACAAGAACTGGGAAGAGACCTATCGAAATTAGAAAACGTGAAAAAACCGTTTCCACGAATTCAATATACAGAGGCGATAGGAATACTTCGTTCTTTAGGTCAAAACTTTGAAGAAGGAAATGACTTTGGCAGTCCTGATGAAACGATATTAACGCAACAATTTGATCGCCCTATTTTTGTACATCGTTTTCCACACCAAGTAAAAGCTTTTTATATGAAACGCGATCCAAACGATGAAAGATGGGCATTGGGGGCAGATTTATTAGCACCAGAAGGATATGGCGAGATTGTTGGCGGTGGGCAACGAGAAGACAATTATGATGTATTACTAAACAGAATCCGAGAACATCAGTTACCTATAGAACCATTTCAATGGTATCTTGATTTACGCAAATACGGAACAGTACCACATAGTGGTTTTGGGATTGGTGTTGAGAGAACTACTGCATGGATTTGTGGAATACATCACGTACGTGAAACTATTCCATTTCCAAGAACTATTTATCGGTTAACCCCTTGAAAACTGTAGACACTGCTTTTGTAAAAGTTCGTGGTAGAGTCCAAGGTGTAGGATTCCGATATTTTGTTTATAAACATGCTGAAAAGTATGGATTAAGTGGCTGGGTCAAGAATTGTCTGGATGGTTCGGTTGAAATTTTAGTACAAGGTGATAAAAACGTTTTAATTTCTTTTTTAGATGAAATCAAGAAGGGTAATCCATTTACTAAAATCACTGATTTTCAGATTGAATGGTCCAAATTAGAAACTTTAAACAATTTTCGTATAGTCCATTGACGCACGCCCTCGTAGCTCAGTAAGGATAGAGCAACGGATTCCTAATCCGTAGGCCGCGCGTTCGAATCGCGCCGGGGGCGCGTAATAATAGGAAGGAACAGAATGAAAACTATCAAAATCCACACTTCAAAAAAGAAAATAAAAGAAGATGAACTTGCAGCATTTTTAGCCAATGCAGAAGAATGGGTTAAACAGTATTGGCGATATGGAGTTTATGTTGTAAGCGGAATAATTGCTATTGTTTTAATTATTTTATTTATTTCTTATTCAAAGAAAAGTGCAGAATATGATGCAGGTTACGAACTTTCTAAAATAAAACAATTACTAAATGCTTCGAATTATGAACAAAGTATTGAAGAACTTAATAAATTTATCAAAAAGTTTCGCGGTACAAACACAGCTAAAGAAGCACAACTTTATTTAGGAAAAGTTTATTTAATTCAAGGTTTACCTGATTCAGCAGCTACTATTTTTCAAAATTTTATTCAACATAATTCGAAAAAAAGTTTATTGACGATTGCTGCAACAAATGGTTTAGCTACGGCAAAAGAATCTAAAAAAATGTTTGATGAAGCGTATAACTTATATATGCAAGTGTATCAAATGTCGCCTTTGGGTGTGATGGCACCTCAAGCGTTATATGATGCAGCACGTGTTGCATTACTTGCAAACCACCCTGAAAAGGCAAAAAATGCAGCACTAAAGTTGGTTTACCAGTTTCCAAATTCTTCATTAAAAGCACAAGCTGAAGAGATCTTGCAAAGAACTGGTAAATAAGTTATATTTTGTTTTAAAAGAATTGCCTTTTCAAAGGTGGGCCCAATGCCCACCTTCTGTTTTATTTGAGGGTAATATGATTGATTGGGATACACTTCTTGAAGAATGCAAAATCGAAATTGAAAAATTGGGGTTTGAATGGATTGACTGTACCCATACTAATTCAACTAAAAGACCGACCATCCGATTATATATTGATAGAAAGGATGCTGGCTTCACCATTGATGATGCTACAGTAGCAACTAAACATTTACTTACTTGGTTTACAGTTAGATTGCCAGATGAAATGAATTTCCAATTAGAAGTTTCTTCACCAGGAATTGATAGGCCCTTACATCATTTATGGCAATTTCAAAAAAATATTAACAGATTAATCCAAATTGTTTATGAACAAGATGGAATTACATTGGAATATACAGGTTGTATAGTATCAGCAGATGAAGATAGCATCGTTCTAAAAAACGGTAAAGAATTAAGAAAATTTTCAATTCAGTCAATCAAAGAAGGAAAAATAATGTTTCAAAATGTCACTAATAAATTGGCAAAGGGTAAGTCAAGATGAAAAATTCTGAGATCGTAGAGGCATTAATGACGCTTCTAAAAGAACGTGGTATAGAAAGAGAACGCTTGCAAACCATTTTGGAAGATGTATTTAAATCAGCATTAAAAAAATTGCATAAAATTGATAGACAATCAACTGCAGAACCCTTTCAAGTCATGGTTAATCTTGATAAAGGGGATATTGAAATTTATGTAGAAAAAACTTTGGTTGAAGATGGAAAAATTCAAAATAAAGATTTAGAAGTTGAAGTGTCAAAGATACGATCCGAACAGAAACAACTTGCGGAACAAGAAGGGTTTGATTTTGATGAAAATGACTGGAATATCGGTGATACTATTGTTGAACAAATCAATATTGAAGAAAAATTTAAACGAAGATTGGTTTCATCTGTACGCCAGATGTTAATGCAACGAATTCGTGGAACACTTTATGAAAATATTTACCAAGAGTTTATTCGTAGAAAAGGTGAGATCATCATTGCCGAAATTAAACAAATTCAAGGTAGCGAGATTAGATTATTCCATGACAATAATAAAGAATTGATACTGCCTAAAAGCGAACAAGTTCGTACAGAGAAGTACAGACGTGGTGAAACTATTAAAACAGTCATCGTGGACGTTCGAAAAACAAATAAAGAACCTGAAATTATTGTTAGTCGTAAATCAGAATTATTGGTTCGTAGATTATTTGAAAATGAAGTCCCTGAAATTCAAGATGGAATTATTGAAATTAAAGCGATAAGTCGAGATGCGGGCGAGAGAACTAAGATTTGTGTGGATTCAAATGATAAAAGAATTGATCCAGTCGGTGCTTGTGTGGGTATGAAAGGTGTCAGAATTCAAGCTATTCAAAGAGAATTAAATGGCGAAAAAATTGATGTGATCCCATGGACAAATGACAGAGAATTATTAATTAGAAGAGCACTTAATCCTGTTACACCTGTAGAAGTTCTAATAGATCCTGCTGGTACAGGTGCAGTCGCAGTCATTCCAGATGAACAAATGGCACAAGCAATTGGTAAAAGACAACAGAACATCATTCTTGCTTCACAAATTGTAGGAAAGAATTTTCTGATAAGACCAATCAAACAATCTGCATTTTATTCTGAAGAATTATTATTAAGTGAGATCTTTAACATTCCAGAAGAGTACTTAAAGCGTTTGAATGAAAAGAATATTTTTACTGCAGAAGCAGTGTTAAATATGTATGATGAAGATCCTTCAAAGTTACAAGACATTCTGCTAACTTCAATTGAAAAAATGAATGCATTTATCCGAGAACTTAGTTTGTATTTTGAACAAACTTCACGTGAAGGGTAATCTAAATTGAGTTATACCGTAAAAAAACTAATTGATATTGCCACTGAACTTCATCAAAAGCCCGAAGTTCTGATCGAATATCTCAAAACCACTGATTTGAACGTACCAAAAAAACCCAATACTTTCTTAATTAGTAATTGGAAAGTTGAAGAAGAAATCTATTTAGCTTTAGTGAAAAAATTTGATCCTGAAAAATGGTTTAAATTGGAATTAGAAAAAAAACGTGCTTTAGAAATCCAACAACGTGAAGAAAAAGAACGTCTGAGAAAAGAAGAATTAGAAAAAATTAGTAGAAATCTATATCCTCAATTCATTCAAAAAGAGAGTGTTGAAGAAACTAAAACTGAAGTAAAAATTGAAGAGTTACCATCTAAACCAATTGAAGATAACCAGCAAAAGACTGAAATTGTAGCGCCAGTTGAAGATATTCCAGAAAAAGAGACTGACACGATACCACCAATCGTTGAACCCGTTGAAAATACTGAGGATAGTTCAACTGAACCCACACCAGTAAAAGTAGATAATCACATTCCATTACCTGAAATTCCCCGTGTAAATGTCATTTCAAAAGGAACTGTTCAAACCCCACCTAAAGAAAAAGGTGTTAAAAAAGAAACAAAAACAAAATCTGCAGAACAAAAAGAACCTGCAAAAGAAACTGTAAAAGAAAAGACAAAGAAAAAGACAGAAACTAAAATTAGTAAAGAAGTTGCTGCAGAAAATCAATCAGAACAGTTTGTTGAAGAAATCCCGACTAAAAAAGAACAATCCAAAAAATGGAAAAGAAAAACTCTTTCACCAGAAGAACAAGAAGAAATTGTACGTACTAAATCTAAAGCAATAAAAGAACGTGTAGCAGTTGCATCACTTCCAGAAATAATTCGTAAGAAACCTAAACCTAAAAAAGTTGATGCACAAGCTGTTGAAAGTACATTACGCCAGACCATAGCAGCGATTTCAGAAGGTACCAAACGTTTCAAAAAGAAACACAAAAAAGTCATTCGTGATGATGGTGTTGAAATAGAAACCAATGTATTACGTTTGACAGAATATGTTACAACTGCAGAATTGGCTAGTTTTCTTGAAGTCACACCTGCAGAATTAATTAAGAAATCATTCACATTGGGTTCAATGATTACCCAAAATCAACGATTAGACAAAGATTTAATCGTACTACTTGCCTCTGAATACAATGTAGAAGTTGAATTTATTACAGATGAAGAAGAGGAAGAAGAAGTTGAAGTAATTGATATCAGTAGAATGAAACCAAGACAGCCCGTAGTTACTGTAATGGGGCATGTTGATCATGGAAAAACAACTCTGTTGGATTACTTAAGAAAGACCAATGTCGCTGCAAGGGAATACGGTGGTATTACCCAACATATTGGTGCTTATGAAGTGGAAGTGAACGGAAAGAAGATTACCTTTTTAGACACTCCGGGGCACAAGGCCTTCACTGCAATGCGTGCACGAGGTGCACAAATCACTGATATTGTAGTTTTAGTTGTAGCTGCTGACGATCAAGTAATGCCTCAGACAATTGAAGCTATTGATCATGCCAAAGCAGCCAATGTTCCAATAGTCGTTGCTATCAATAAAATTGACAAACCTAATGCAAATCCAGAATTGATCAAAAGACAATTATCAGAACATGGAATTTTAATAGAAGAATGGGGTGGTAAATATCAATGTGCAGAAATATCAGCAAAATTTGGGAAAAATATTGATGGATTGTTAGAAGAAATATTACTTGCTGCAGAAATTGCTGAACTTAAAGCAGATTGGGAAGGTAAAGCAAGAGGTGTGGTGTTGGAAGCACGTATTGAAAAAGGGCGAGGCACTGTAGCGACTGTATTAATCCAACATGGTATTTTAAAAATAGGAGATGTTTTTGTTGCTGGGCAACAATATGGACGTGTTCGATCTTTATTAAATGAAGCCAACGAGAAAAAGAATGAAGCGTATCCTGGACAACCTATTCAAGTCGTTGGTTTTGATGGAATACCGCAAGCAGGTGACAAATTTATTGTATATGAATCAGATAGAGAAGCACGCGAGGTTGCACAAAGACGCCAACAACAACAACGTGAACAAACTTTTAGAACTGTCAAACGAATGACACTTGAACAGTTAAGTAAAAAGCGTGAAGAGGGTTATGAGCATGTAGAACTGAACATCGTTCTTAAAGGTGATGCAGATGGATCGGTAGAAGTTATTGCTGACTCTTTAATGAAACTATCCGGAAAAGAAGTTACAGTAAACATCATTCACCGTTCAGTAGGTCCTATTACTGATAATGATGTATTATTAGCAGTCGCATCACATGCTATTATCATAGGTTTTCATGTTCATCCAAACGTTACTGCACGTGAATTAGCGGAAAAAGAGAATGTAGATATTCGAATTTATCGTACAATTTATCAAGTTGAAGATGATATTCGTAACGCGATATCAGGTTTATTGAAACCGAAAACAAAAGAAATTTTACGCTCTACTATTGAAGTTAGAGAAATTTTCAAAATTTCTAGGGTTGGAACTGTAGCTGGATGTTACGTTTCTTCTGGAAGTGTAGCACGTTCACATCAGGTACGATTGATTAGAGATGGTAGAGAAATCTGGTCAGGTACAATAAGTAATTTACAAAGATTTAAAGATTCTGTACGAGAAGTAAAAGAAGGTTTTGAATGTGGAATTTCCTTGAACGGTTTTAATGATATCAAAGTTGGTGATCGTATAGAATCTTATGAAATTGTTGAAGAAGCAAGACAATACACTGAGCAAGTTGTCTAGTGATGAATAAAAAAAACGGTTTTCTCGCTGCAATTCGTATAGATATTCATTTTCCGTATGTTCAATCATTAAAAGAAAAGCGTTCACTGATAAATTCGTTAAAGGACAAAATAAGAACGAAAACAAATGTATCAATTATTGAATTAGGTTCACAGGAAGTTTGGCAAACTGCGAATTTATACATTGCAACGGTCGCTAATGAACCATTTCATGCTGAACAAACAATTCAAGAATGTTTACGTCTTATTGAATCAAAACCAGATTGTATAATTACTAACGCGAGCGTACAATGGTACTAAATTTCAGAAAAGTAAGACAAAAAAGATTAGAATCAGAAATCAGAAAAATAATAGCGACTTCTATAGAAACAGAATATAAAGATTTATTCCCATCTTTAATTTCTATATCACAAGTAGAACTCACAAATGATCTAAAGTCTGCAAAAATTTATTATTCAATAGTAGGTGATAAAAAAGATCTCATCCGAATTGAACAATTTTTTAAACAGAATAAAGGAAAATTCAGAAATCTTCTTGCTCATCAGTTGACAATTCGTTTTGTTCCTGAAATCTCATTTCAATTTGATGCATCTGCAGAACGCTCGCAGAGAATAGAATATTTACTCAACCAGATTCATCAAAAAGATAAAAATGATGTTACTTCATGATTATATCATTGCAGTGAAAAAAGAACCGAATGAATATTGCCAAAAGATCGTAGATTATTTTCGTATACACTTAAACATAAAAAAAATAGGGTTTGCAGGTACTTTAGACCCAATAGCAGAAGGGCTTATGATTTTTGGAATTGGTCGAAATGCAACAAAACGATTATCTAAATGGACAAACTGTGATAAACTTTATCGCGCAAAAATTCATTTTGGTTACTCTTCTGATACAGATGATATTACTGGGAAGTTAGAACGTAAAGGGAAAAGTCCAATTTTCGATGAAATTCAAAACGTTTTAAATTCGTTTATCGGCACACAATTACAGAAACCACCCATTTTTTCTGCGATTCAGGTTAATGGACAAAGAGCATACAGAGCTGCTCGATCAGGAGTTCCTTTTGATTTAAAAGAAAGAACCATTGAAATCTATTCACTAAAAATTGAGAAATTTCAACAAGACGAACTAACATTAACGATTCATTGCTCGAAAGGGACTTATATTCGTGCATTTGCTAGAGATATCGGTCATAAGTTAAATACTTGTGCTGTGATGTCAGGTTTACAAAGATTAAAAATTGGTGATGTTGATTTATCTCAAGCCGAAAGTCCTAAAAAAATTGTTGAGTGTTTTTTAAAGCAATCTTATGATGAAAAATTTGTAGTAGAAGTATTTCCCAATAGTGAAATAGAATGTTAATTGAAGATTATCATAAACCATCATCGAGTAAACAAAAATCAGTTGCGACCATAGGTGTTTTTGATGGTATTCATAAAGGGCATCAATATTTACTGTACCAAGTAATTGAGTATGCTAAAACAAAAGAACAGCTACCTGTAGTTGTAACTTTTTCACCACATCCACAATCTATTTTATCTTCTAACCCTGATAGTATAAAATTTTTGTCTACATTAGATGAAAGAATTGAATACTTTAGAAAGATAGGCATTCAAAAAGTAATACTATGCCAGTTCACACGAGAGTTTTCTTTAATTCATGCAGATGTTTTTTTAGAGACCTTAATTAACAATTTTCAAATAGACACATTTATTTTAGGTACAAACCATACTTTTGGATACCAAAAAAGTGGAAATGTTGACACTTTTCCGCAACTGGCGAAAACCTTAAATATAGAAATTCATTGTATTCCACCACTTCAAATCAATGGTAAACCTGTATCATCCTCTTACATAAGAAATTTATTAATTCAACAAAAAGTTGAAGAAGCAGAAATCTTTTTAGGAAGACCTTACAACCTCTCTGGGTACGTAGTGAGAGGTGAACAACGTGGGAAAACACTTGGGTTTCCAACAGCTAATATTCATATCGAACCAGAAAATCGCCTTATCCCTGCTGATGGTGTATATTGTGGTTTAGCAACCACTGATCGATTAACAAATGTACCTGCCTTGATTTCTATTGGAAACCGCCCTACATTTGGCAATTTACCAAAAGCTATAGAAGTTTATATTATAAATTTTTCGGAAATTTTATACGGTAAACATATCCAAATTCTTTTTAAGAGATTTATTCGTAACCAAATAACTTTTCAAAATTCCGATGATTTAATTCAAAAAATGAAAGAAGACGAACATTTTGCTTGTACTTATTTTGGGTTACATTAGAGTTCATTCATTTAAACCAAGAGGAACCAATGATTTCTAAAGAGATAAAAGAAAAATTACGTGAAACTTATGGCAAACATGCTTCTGATTCTGGATCGCCAGAAGTTCAAATTGCTATTCTAACCCATCATATCAATGCATTAACGGATCATTTTAAAAATCATCCCAAAGATCATCATAGTAGGCGAGGACTTTTAAAAATGGTAAGTAAACGCAGAAGATTATTGGATTATTTAAAATCAAAAGATATTGAACGCTATCGAAAAATGATTCAAGAACTCGGAATTCGTAGGTAAAACCATTAAATAGAGGATGAAATGATTAGAGAATCCATCCAATTGGGTGGGCGAACTCTAACGGTTGAAACCGGTAGATTAGCTAAACAAGCTGATGGCGCTGTTTTGGTGCAGTACGGAGAAACTGTTGTCTTAGTAACAGTAGTTAGCAGTCGGCAACGAAAAGAAGATGCAGATTTTTTCCCTTTATCTGTTGAATATAGAGAAAAATCATATGCCGCAGGAAAAGTTCCAGGTGGATATTTCAAGCGTGAAGCCAAACCAACAGAAAAGGAAATTTTATCTGCTCGATTAATTGACAGACCCATTCGCCCGTTGTTTCCTAAGGGATATCTTTACGAAACACAAGTCTTTGCAATTGTTTTATCACACGATGGTGAAAATGATGGTGATGTTTTAGGTACAATTGGTGCAAGTTTAGCTCTTTTAATCAGTGATATCCCGTTTGCTGAATCTTGTGCATCGGTAAGGGTAGGAAGAATAGATGGTGAATTTGTGTTAAATCCTACTTTTAATGATTTAGAAAAGTCCGATTTAGAGTTAGTCATAGCAGGAACAAAATCCTCAATCACGATGGTAGAAGGTGAAGCTAAAGAAATTGATGAAGAAACTCTTATTCAAGCAATTTTATTTGGTCATCAATACATTATACAGATTTGTGAACTTCAAGATCGCATTTCACAATTCATTCAAAAACCTATTCGTGAATTTACCTTAACCTTTCAAGATGAGCAGTTAGAAGAAAAAATTTTTCAAAGTGTTGGTGAAATGATTCTCCAAGCAGCTCACACACCCGATAAATTAGAACGAAAAAAAATCCGAGAAGAAGCTCAAGAAAAAGTAATCAATGAATTGGGTGTTGATCTCGCAGATAAAGCTATTTTTGTAAATGAAGTATTGGATAAGATTTTAAAAAAAGAAATGCGTCGTATGGTTTTAGAAGAAAATCGTAGATTGGATGGACGCGATACTCAAACCATAAGGCCGATCAGTATTGAAGTTGGCGTTTTACCTAGAACACATGGTTCTGCATTATTTACTCGTGGACAAACACAAGCTTTAGGTGTTTGTACGCTTGGAGCTAAATTAGATGAACAAAAAATAGATGCTTTAGAAGGAATTTTTTCTAAGCCATTTATGCTTCATTACAATTTTCCGCCTTTTTCAACCGGTGAAGCAAAAAAAGTCACAGGAACTTCAAGAAGAGAAATCGGTCATGGGAACTTGGCTGAACGTGCAATTAAATCTTTAATTCCTAGTTGGGATCAATTCCCTTACACAATTCGTGTTGTTAGTGAAATCCTTGAATCAAATGGTTCATCTTCAATGGCTTCAGTGTGTGCTGCAAGTTTATCTCTTTTTGATGCTGGTGTTCCTATGCCTCGTGCTGTTGCTGGAATAGCAATGGGCTTAATAAAGGAAGACAATAAGATAGCCATATTATCTGATATTTTAGGAGACGAAGACGCACTTGGTGACATGGATTTTAAAGTAGCTGGTACAGAGATTGGAATTACTGCATTTCAAATGGATATAAAAATCCAAGGGATCTCTATTGAAATCATGAGAGATGCGCTTCAACAAGCCAAAAAGGGTAGGGAATATATTTTACAATTGATGAATGAAGCATTACCACGTCCAAGAAACAAACTAAGCGAGTTTGCACCTAAAATTGTACATGTAAAAGTAGATCAGGAAAAAATAGGTTTGTTGATTGGACCTGGAGGAAAAAATATCAGAGAATTGATTAAACGTACTGGAAGTCAAATTGATATTGATGATGATGGAACTGTGGTGATTAGTGGAATTGATATCAATGGCGTTCAAGAAGCATATGAGTATGTTGCCGGCTTAATGATGGAACCTGAAGTAGGTCGAGTATATCGTGGAAAAGTGACAAGATTAGCAGAATTTGGTGCATTTGTTGAAATATTACCGGGAAGAGAAGGATTACTTCATATCAGCAATATTGCCCACAAAAGAGTTTCAAAAGTGGAAGAAATCTTAAAAGTAGGTGATATCGTTGAAGTAAAATTAATGAATTTAGATGCACAAGGTAAAATGGAATTATCACGCAAAGCACTTTTACCAGATGCAAGTGGGGTCATTGGTGGTACGAAACATTCTCATCAAGATAAACGTGAACAACGGAATCCAAGTCATAAAACCAATCATCCTAAACGTTCATGAGTAAATACACAACATTTGATCGAACTGTCCTTCCTAATGGAATTCGAGTCATATCCGAAAGTATATCCAATGTTCATTCGTTGAGCATAGGAATTTTTATCAAAGTAGGTTCAAGAGACGAACCAGAACATTTATCTGGCATTGCACATTTTCTTGAACATATGGCATTCAAAGGAACTAAAACCAAATCGCCTAAACAAATTTCCAAGTTAATAGAAGGTGGTGGTGGTATTTTAAATGCTTTTACAAGTAGAGAAGTAACAGGTTATTATGCTACTGTATTACCTTCAGAATTTAAAACGGCACTCGATGTACTAACAGATATTCTATCTAATTCAATTTATCCTGAAATAGAGTTAGTAAAGGAAAAAGAGATTATTTTAGATGAACTACGTGGTATGTTAGAAACTCCTGATGATTTTATTTTTGAAAAATGGCAAGAACAAGTATTTCCAAAACATTCTTTAGGTCGTTCAATTTTAGGTACATTTGAAACCTTACAAAGAATCAAGCGTGATGATTTGATTAAATTTATTCAAATACACTATCATCCAATTAATGTAACAGTGGCAGCAGCAGGAAATATAATTCATAAAAAACTTTGTGACTGTGTAGAAAATAAGTTAATCTTGAATTCAACTCCTAATACTGTTTCTATTTCAGATCCTGTTCCGTTACAACAAGAACATAAACAAACTATAAAATTCCCTTCAGAAAATGCGCATCTTGTTTTAGGAACTCGTGCTTTTGCATACAACGATAAAAGAAAAATTCCTTTAATGTTATTGAATACTGTCTTGGGAAATGGAATGTCTTCACGTTTATTTCAAGAAATACGAGAAAAACGAGGTATTGCTTATTCGGTTTATAGTTTTGTAGACAATTATCGTGACACAGGAGTGTTTGGTATTTACCTTGGAACAGATGAGAAAAAAATTGACAAAGCATGTGAATTAGCGAAAAAAGAATTGTTTAAGTTAGTCAACAATCCCCTAAAACCTAACGAGTTAAAACGAATTAAAAAACAAGTAAAAGGGAATCTTGTTCTAGCATTAGAATCTACTTCAAGTAGAATGTCACGTATTGCTCGGATGGAGCTTTATTCTCAAAATTACCTTTCCATTGATGAGTTAAAAGAAAAAATAGACAATACTACAGCTGAAGAAATTCAATCTGTTGCAGTTGAACTTTGGTCATCACAAAATTTTATAGAAACGAGATTAATTCCAGACGAAAACAATGAGAAACGTTCAAATTTTGATTAAAAGGGTTCGTGAGGGATTTGAAGATTTTCCTCTTCCACAAAAAGCAACTGTCGGTGCCGCGGGTTTTGATATTTATGCGGCAATTGATAACGAAATAACCATTCATCCTTTCGAGCGTGTATTAATCCCAACTTCGTTTTCAGTAGCAATTCCGGAAGGTTATGAAATCCAAGTCAGACCAAGAAGTGGATTAGCCATAAAGTATGGACTAACACTATTGAATACTCCTGGTACTATTGATAGTGACTACCGTGGTGAAATCAATCTAATCCTAATTCATTTAGGAAAAGAACCTTATACTATTCGTCGAGGTGATCGAATTGCTCAATTGGTTGTTTCTTCAGTAATTCAAGCATCCTTTGAAGAAGTTCAAGAATTACCAGATACTTCAAGAGGAACTGGTGGATTTGGTCACACTGGGCGATAATGGAGTTAATTCTTCAAACCGTTCATCTCAATTTCTAACTTATCATAAAGTTGATACACGATGGGAAATTGGGATCACCAATGTGTTTCCCAAACAGTTTCTACGGCAGATGTCTTTATTAAATAATCTTCAATTTTCAGTTGATACAATATCAAACACACTACAAAACACTGAAAGTAAATACAAATTAGCTTTATCTTTTGATGATGGATACCAATCTATTTTTCAAAATGCTTTTCCAATCTTGAATAAATTTGGCTTTAGAGCAACTGTTTTTCTAATAGCAAGTTACATTGGGAAATGGAATTCCTGGGAAGCACAATTGGGTTGGAGAAAATTTTTTCACTTAAATAAAGAACAAATTCAAATATTAATCCAATGTGGATGGGAAATCGGTTCACATAGTGAGCACCATTATTCTTTTGAATCATTAACTGATCATCAAGTACAGAATGAACTAATCAGTAGTAAACATAAACTCGAAGAAATGTTTAATGTAAAGATAGACGGTTTTGCATTTCCATTTGGTCGTTACCAAACAAAACATATTCTAATGGCTATACAATCTGGATACAGAATAGTATGTGTTAATTCTCTAAGAGAGAATCTACCTAACGAATTAAAACCATTTGTACTCGTGCGCAGGCCTATTTATTTGTGGGATACACTTAGAACTTTCAGAAAAAAATGTGTTCAAGAAAATTTGGGAAGGGTTTTAAAATTTCAGATTAATATTGCCAATAAACTTGCATATGGTACAATTTTTGTTCAAAAATTCAGAAAATAATCTTCCAGTTTGAAAAGAAATTAAGTACATTGCATTTGTTTATGGTATGAATTTGAATGAACAAGAAGATCTCAAAGCTATACTATTCTATTCGTGAAGTTTCAGAAATCACTGGAATTCCACCACACATTTTACGGTATTGGGAACAAGAGTTTCATTGTTTGAAACCGAAGAGAAGTTCTTCAAAGGTACGTAGATATCAAGAAAAGGATATTCATGTATTGAATCTTGTAAAAGATTTACTTTATGTACAAAAATTCACCATAGCAGGTGCAAAAAAAAAGTTAATAGAAATGGGATTAATAGGCAGAAAAAGTTTAACTACAAAGGAAATATCCCTAAAACAAAACTCATTTAATGAAGCAGTTGGTCAACTAACACAGAATTCAAGTTTAGAGCTAAATCGTATTAAGAATAACACAATTGATATTTTAATCGAAATTAAGGAGGACTTGAAACAGTTGCTGCAACTGTTGTAAATTAAATTGTTTAACGGGACGTGGCGCAGCCTGGTAGCGCACAAGACTGGGGGTCTTGGGGTCGCTGGTTCAAATCCAGTCGTCCCGACAATTATTTGAGAGTGAAGGTATGAATCGAGGTGGTTTTTCTTGGAAACGTTTTGTTGGAATAAGCCGTGTAAAATCAAACATATCAAGAAAAATTGGTATCCCACTTACACGTTCAGGACGGCAAAGAAAAGTCGGTGCAATGTTAGGCTGTTGTTTGCCTTTTATTTTAATTGGATTGATTGTGACTTGGATTCTTTTTTCCCTCCTGTAAACAACGAATGATATATGACTTTACTAATACGTCGATTGTAATTCCTTTCTACCAAGCATATAACTCGATCAGATTCGTCATTACGCAGTGTTTAGCGCTTGACCCAAATATCGGAATCATAATCGTAGATGACGGTTCAGAACCACCTTTAATACTTTCAAGTGATAACTCACGGATTCAAATACTTAGAAATGAAACAAATTCCGGAAAAGGAGTATCATTACAAAAGGGAATTGATTTCGCATTTTCCAATAACAAAAATGCTGTAATTTGTATAGATGCAGATGGGCAACATCCCGTAGAAAAAATAAAAGATATACTTGAATTTGCGAATTCAAGTGACGTCGATTTAATACTTGGAAACCGCATCAATCGTTTGTTTAACATGCCAATAGATCGAGTTCTTTCTAATCTGTTTTCAAGTGTTTTACTATCTGTAATCACTTTTCGTCATTTACCAGACGTTCAATGTGGTTTTCGTTTTATCGCACTAAAACGATGGAAACAACTCAATTGTAATACAAAGCGGTTTGAATGGGAAAGTCAAGTTCTTCTTCAAGCAATATGGAATCGATGGCGCATTGCATTTATTCCTATTCCAACTCTATATTTACATTTAGATAAAAGCAATATCCAACGTTGGAGTGACACTATCCGTTTTTTAAAGATGGTCTTTTCCGAATGTTGGAAATACTATTTTAGACGTGAGTACCTGTAAAATGCGGGGAGTGGCGCAGCCCGGTAGCGCACTTGGTTCGGGACCAAGGGGTCGCTGGTTCAAATCCAGTCTCCCCGACACTACCGCCCAGTTGGGCGGTTTTTCGTTTAAACTTTGATATTGAAGAGGTTATGGTGAACGAAAATACTATTTCTCAACAAGCTTATCCATTTAAAGAAATTGAAGAAAAGTGGAGAAACGTATGGGAAATAAAAAAATACAATCATTTTGATATCAATCACTTAGATCCACAAAAGAAGAAATATATTCTTTGCATGTTTCTATACCCCTCTGGGGATAAATTACACATAGGACATTGGTGGAACTATGGTCCTACAGATACTTATGCCCGTTTACAAAGAATGAAAGGGTATCAGGTTTTTGAACCGATGGGTTTTGATGCTTTTGGTTTACCTGCAGAAAATTATGCGATTAAACATAATGTTCATCCAGCCATTTCTACGAAACAAAACATTGACTTTATTCGTGAACAATTAAAACGAATGGGGAATATGTATGATTGGAATTATGAGATCAATACTTCCTCACCAGAATATTACAAATGGACTCAATGGTTGTTTCTGACCTTATATAAATTAGGTTTAGTTGAGTATAAAACTGCACCGGTAAATTGGTGCCCAAAAGATCAAACAGTACTAGCGAATGAACAAGTGCAAAATGGACATTGTGAAAGGTGCGGTTCTACTATTGAAAAACGTAAAATGGCACAATGGTTTTTCACTATAACGAAATATGCTGATAAACTTTTAGAGGAGCTAGAGAGACCTGTCTCTGAAGGTGGGATAGATTGGCCTGAACGAACGAAAAACTCACAAAAATACTGGATCGGAAAATCTGAAGGAGCATTAGTAAAATTTCCTTTTGAAACTCAAGAATTTTCTATTGATGTTTTTACAACTAGGCCTGATACGTTGTATGGTGTAACCTATGTGGTAATAGCCCCAGAACATCCTCTTGTTGTCAAAATTACAAGTCCAAAACAATTCTCTATTGTTCAAGAGTATGTACAAAAAAGCATTCAAATATCAGAAATAGATAGATTAAATGTCGAAAGAGAAAAAACTGGAGTATTCACTGGATCTTATTGCATTCATCCTTTGACAAAAGAAAGAATACCTATATGGATTGCTGATTACGTCATTGAAAGTTATGGAACTGGTGCTGTAATGGCAGTTCCGGCGCACGACGACAGAGATTTTCAATTTGCCAAAAAATACAATTTACCCATAAAAATTGTTATAAAACCTAATCCATTTGAAGATTGGGACTTCTCTTCTTCTGCCTATTGTGAAGAAGGTATTATGGTAAATTCAGAACAATTTACAGGTTTAACATCAAAAGAAGGTACTGAAAAAATCATTCAATATTTAGAACTTGAGGGAATAGGAAAGAAGCAAGTCACATATCGCCTTCGAGATTGGTCAATTTCTAGACAACGATACTGGGGGGCACCTATTCCAATAATTCATTGCCCAACTTGTGGTGTAGTTCCTGTTCCTGAAAAAGATCTACCAGTCCTGTTACCTGAAAATGTGGCTGAATATCGCCCCGCAGGAAAATCACCTTTAGAAACTGTCAAAGAATATATACAAGTCACATGCCCCAAATGTTTAGGAACAGCCAAACGAGATCCTGATACAATGGATACATTTGTGTGTTCTTCTTGGTATTACTTGCGATTTCCTTTTGCTACTCGAAATGATGTACCTTTTGATTATCAAAAAGTGAATGAAATTCTTCCTGTTGATGTTTATGTAGGTGGAACTGAGCATACATATGGTCATTTATTGTACGCAAGATTTATAACCCATGTCTTATATGATGCAGGTTATTTAAAATTTAAAGAACCATTTAAGAAAATGGTTCACCAAGGTGTAATCACACGGAATGGTGCAAGAATGTCTAAATCCAGAGGGAATGTAGTAAATCCAGAACCATTGATTGATCAATACGGATCGGATGTATTTAGAATGTATTTAATGTTTATGGGGGATTATGCAATAGGTGGAGATTGGAATGATGGTGGTATTTCAGGTGTTGAGCGCTTAGCCAATCGTATTTGGCGTCTAATACTAAAGGCAAAACCATCCATTAAAGGAAATGATGAGATACCTCCTAAAATTTTACAAACTTTACATCGTTTTGCTGACAAAGTACAAAACAGTATAGACCATTTCAAATTCAATACTGCAGTTGCTGCTCTTATGACCTGTGTCAATGAGTTGACCAATTGGGAGATTAATGATCAAAATCAACCTTCATATTGTGAAGCACTAAAATTTATGGTGCTTGCCGGCGCACCCTTAGCACCACACTTATTTAGTGAAGCATGGGAACGCCTCGGGGGTGAAGGGAATTTGTTTGATCAAAAATATCCAATCATTGACCAAAAATGGTTACTTGATGATCTAATTGAATATGTCATACAAGTCAACGGAAAAATTAGGGGGCATTTTACAACGAAAAGGGATTTGACCCAGCAAGAAGTATTATCAGAATTTCATAATGATGTTTTATACGAAAAATTAACGAAAAATCTTTTTATTAAAAAAGAAATAGTGGTGCCGAACAAATTGATCAATATTGTTGCTGATAACAAATAAATCTGCGAGGGTAGCAATGAATATTTATGGCGTTATGAAGCAAATTCCAATGCTATTAGTTTTAATTTTTTATTCAATTGGTTTTACACAAGATTTAGATATGTATTTTCAAGAAGCAAATGAATTGATAATTGAATGTGAACAATTAAATGCTCAAATTTTAACTCCAACTATGTACAAAGAGATCAAAGAAAAATATGAATATATTTTAAAACTATATAAGCAAAGTAAATCTTCCAAAGAAATTGAAAAAGATATCAAATTCGTTATTCAATTAGCAAAAAAAGCAAAACAATATAGTGAAATTGTAATACCGATATTAAAAGATGAAATTACTGCTTATCAAGAAGCGATTACTGCGAAAGCACCAAATTTTGCTAAAAAGGAGTGGAAAAATGCTCAATCTCAGTGGGAAAATATAACTTCTGAAATTGAAAAGGGTAATATAGAATACTTAAGTAAAAACAAAGATAAAGTTTTACAAAGTTTACGAATTGCTAGAAAAGAAGCGATAAAAAATTCGATTTTTACAGAAGCTAGACAATTAATAAATAGTGCTAAAAAATTGGGTGCGCAAACATTCGCACCAATTACTTTAAGTATTGCAATTCAATCACTAGAAGCAGCAGAAAATGAACTAAATCAAAATAATGACGTTACTATTCGCATTCTTTATTTAGCAAAACTTGCAAAGTTAGAAGCAAAACATGCAATTTTTTTAACTGAAACAGCAATTCGTTTAAGAAAAGAAGAAAACGGTTGGGAGAAAGGTTTTCTTTCTTATGAAGAACAATTAAATAGCATTGCTAAAAGATTTAATCAAGAAATAGATTGGAGTGAAGGTCCGAATAAAGCAGGTCAACAATTACTTTATTATTTAGATTCATTGACTTCTTCATACGAAACAAAACTAATGCTATTTGAACAGAAATACTCATTTTTAGAAAACCGTTTTATAGAAACAAGGAAATCATTAGAAAATGAAATAACAGAATTAAAAGAGAAATATGCTCTTTTAGAAGCAAAGTTTGGAGTTTCTGAAAAAGAGGCACAACATTTAAAAACGCAACAATTACTGATTTCAAAAGCCAATAAAATCAATGCAGCGTTTACAAATAAGGAAGTTACTGCTGAAGTGTTACCCAATAATCAGCTTCTAATTCGTTTATCCGGTACTTTGTTTAGTTCAGGAAGCGCACAATTAAACTCGCAACTTCAAAAAATATTGAATCGTTTAATCGAAATACTTCAAGATTTAACTACTGCTACTTATTTGGTTGAAGGACATACGGATTCAAGTGGAGATAACAAAAAAAATTTAGTATTGTCTGAAGAAAGATCGTCTGTTATTGCAAACTTCTTTAAGCAAAATCTTGGTTTGACGTCTGACAGAATAAAATTTGCTGGTAAAGGCGAAACAGAACCAATCAGCGATAACGATACTTACCAGGGACGCTTAAAAAACCGTCGGATAGATATTTGGGTAAAGCTTTAAATCTCTAATAATTTTCAAATTTCTGTACATTAAGTACTATACATAATATATCTTATGCGACATATTGATTAAAGAAAAATCGCACCATTGCTTTGAATCCAACCCTTTCTACCGTCAGGTATAGCAACTTCAATCCAATTTCCAAATTCACTTAGCTTTTTAAGTTTTATACCGTTTGATAAAGTTGTGATTTCTTTTTCACTAATTGATGGCTTTTGATAGAGTGTAACACCCGACTGAATTGTATATCCAATTAACTCTTTACTCCATTGGTAACGTAATATTGAACCACTACTTGATAAACTAAGTGTTAACATACTAATAATCATGGTTGTAGTTTTCCATGTTTTCATTTTCATTGGAATCCTAGAACTCAATACCGGAATAAAAATTATAGTTAAAAATAGTGTGGATAAAACCATTCCAATGAAATAGAAAAATGTGGGTATCTTTATGATAAAATCGTGGATAACTAGAAATGCTTTGAATGTTTCTATAGCCTCAACAGGTTCAGTTATTTTTGCTTCAAACCAAGCCAATTGTTGTTTTAATTCTTTGGTAGGGTGCAACCGATAAGCCTTTTCTGAGGCTAAAAGACATGTTCCTAGTGAATCCATACCATAGATTTTCCAAATTGCTATTGCTTTTAGTTGCCAGTAACTTGAAAGATTCGAAAATGTACTCATTTCGTTAAGTTTTTGATAAGCTAAAATCACATCGTTTTGCTCCAACTTTTTTTGGACATCTAGCAATTCAGAAGCAAAAGTTAACGAATTAAGAATAATTATGCTACTAATTATTGATTTTATCATTTATTGTAAAGTTTCCCTTTAAAATGTTAATCATTTCTTCTTTCCAATTTCTGAAAAAATCTGAAGCAATCTCATTTGGATAATATCTATACACACGAAAATCAGACCATAGTTTCTGTATCGAACGAATAAATTGCAAATCTGACATGTTTTGTTCATTGAAATCAATTTGATCTGGGTGAAAAACTTTTTTGTCTTTATTTTGAAAATATAAGTTCACTAAATGAACAAAACTCACCTCTATATCATCGTATAGATCATTAGTTATATCGTTTTCCAACAATTCTAAAAAATTCTTTATCAATATGTTTTTTTGATATGAAATTCTTCTTTTAAACATTCCCATGATAACGCTGATTATTTGAATTCCTAAACCTAGGAATACTACTCCTCCTGATAATGCCCATCCGTAAGGAATGAACTGAACTTCATCAAACTCTTGAATTTTCTTCGGAATTGGAATTTGTTCAAGTTGGTTTGTTAAAGACGGAATTTGAGGGGTATATACAATTGGATTTGATGTAGTACCTAAGATATTCAACCAAAGTGTATCTTGTAAAACATTTTTATAGGTTCCTGTTTTAGGATTAAAAATAGCTAAAGGTTGAAAGATAATAGGTACTTTATTAGCAATCCGACCAACAACCGGATAAGTGAACTCTTTTTTTTGTTGGGTTGCTTCCCCCCAAACTTTTTGTTGAACTGGGTATTCTTCTAACCCTTGAATAGGTAACAATTTAGGAGGCAGTAAACTTGCACATCCACTCCCTGAAACTTGTACAACGATCGCAGTAGATTGATGTACAGGAATTTCAGAATGAGTTAATTTTGCTTGCACATTATACTCACCAACCCAAATTTCTGCATTATTTGGTTTTCCAAGCAATGGTAAAGGTTTTACTTCAAAAGTAAGTGTTGGTGAAGTCAACTCTACTGGCACTGAAGTGTATTGACCAAACATAGAAAATGGATCGTTAAAAATAGAAAAAGGATCACGAGGGCGATTAATTTGTTGGATTACTTCAATTTCTGCCTTTAAAGGATTAATTGTCAGAGTTCCTGTTTTTGTAGGAATGATCCAAACATCATAGATTAAAGCAGAGTTCAATACTTTTCCATTCAAATTTTCTTGAACAATCTTGTATTCTTTGATTTCTTTTGCAATTTCAATAGAAAAACCAGAACCCTGGGGTAAATCTTTTATATTTAGATTTCTTGCATTTTGAAAATAAAGTATATATTGTACTCTTGCTTTTTCTCCGATATATAATGTTTTTTTATCAGCTTTTACCTCAATCCAAACATTCTTATTGTTTGTATCAGTGGTATTCCTTTTTGAATCCGATGTGGAATGTTTCGGTTTTGATGGAGTGCTTTGGATAACTTCAATAAAAGCATCTTCTGTTTGATATTTTCTACCATCTATTTCGATTGTCGCAGTTGGTAAACTAAACCGGCCGATTTCATTAGGTGCTTGTAAAATATAGGTAAAAGAGATGGATTGTGAAATTTTTCCATTTATAATTGAAAACTGTTGGGAAGTTGACGGTCCTTGGATCTTTTGAAATTTTCCAAAATCAATTTTAGGTTGTTTATTAGTACCTTCAACGGTTAATGTCCATTCAAACAACTCGTTTTGTTCAACCACTTCTACTGAAGCAGTTGAGTTCAGCGTGATTGAACTAATTGCATTCTGTGAAAACAATAAAACTATCAGTAATAAACTTACGATACTCGGGAACAAATCACCAATCCTTTCCAGATGTTGGAAATGCTGCATCCCCTTCATTTCTTTTCTTTAGTAACCTTTTTTGTACTTCAGCTTCTTTTTGTTGTGCTTTTTGCAACATTTGATCATCTTTTGGTTGTTGTTTTTCCTGATTTTGTTGATTTTGATCCTGTTGCTGATCGTTTTCCTTTTGCGTATGCTGAGTTGAATCAGGAGGAGGCAATTTGTTTAACCAAAATGCCAATTCTAAATTTTTTCGCGTAGCACTATCACCAGGATCATATCGTAATGATTGAGTATAATTTTTGATAGCGTCTTCATATTGTTTTTGTTTAAGAAAAATATTACCTAATTGATAAAAAGCATCTGCTTTAATTTTTGGGTCTTTACTTTTCGTCGCTTCTAAAAGCCAGTTGATTGCTTCTTCATTACGCTTTAAATCACTATAAGCAGTGCCAATATTAAATGGAATTTCATATCTATTCTTTCTTTTTTCTCGTGCTTCTAAGTACTTTTCTACAGCTTCATTCATCTTTTCTGGATTATTTGTACTTAACAGTCTATTCCCTTCATTCACCAACTGTCTAGCAGATGCTGCTACCACCATTTTTGGTAAAATAAAAATAAACAGCACAACTACAATTGTATTCAACTTCATCCAATTTGTTAAGTCAAATTTCATACATCAAATACTCCAACCCGATTTACTCTTAAATTTATATAAATTTCTTATTAAACCTATATTATATTTTCGTTTTATGGGTAACACTCTATCTAACAAAAGTAGAAATGCACCTAAAGTAACAAACCATAATCCCCTACTTTCGTATTCAGTAACAATTTTTTCAGCAATCTTTTTTTTGTCTAATTGGAATACTCCATTAACAATAAATGATACATCACCTTCATCACCTCGAACCCTGATATACCTACCATTTGTTTTTTCTGCGATAGAACGTAAAACAGTTTCTTTCAATTGTGTGATTACAAGTTGTCCAGAAGCATCAGTTTTAAATTGTCCCGCTCTATTTCTCAAAGGAATTGGTCCTCCTTCTAACGTACCAATTCCCAATATATATAAACGAATTCCAGCTTTTTTAAGTTCCTCAATAGCACTACTTAAATTTCCTTCGTGATCTTCGCCATCTGTAAGTAAAACAATACCTTTATCTCGTGCGGGATCTTCATCAAATTGTTCTGCTGCAAGCAATAAAGCGGCACCAATATCCGTTCCTCCACCAGGCAATACTTCACTATCTACTGCTTGAAGCCAAGTTCGTAGAATGCTAACATCTATGGTTAAAGGAATTTGTAAGTATGGTCTTGATGAGAGAAAGATTAATGCTACACGATCATTCGTAAGTTTATCTAAAATTCTATTAATTTTAAATTTTGCCAATTCTAATCGACTTGGAGAGACATCTGTAGCATCCATAGATCTAGAAATGTCTAAAACAAAAACAATATCTGCACCTCGTCTTTCTACTTTTTCAACTTTTGTGCCTATTCTTGGATCAGCAAGCCCTATCATTAAAAAGAATATTGCTAAACAGAAAAAGATAATTTCATACTGCGGTCGGAGACACATTCCTAAAAGTTTTTGCCAATTAGGAAAATTTTGATTTAGAGCTAAAATTCTCTTTTTACGTATCCAAGTTGAGATAAACCATAACACAAATGGTACCCATAAAAAGTAAAGTACAATTTCATATTTAAATTGGAGCATCATTGAACTGTTAGATTTAAAATATGTTTGATTGTATATTCAATTCCTAGTAATAATAAACTACTCAAAACGAACCAATGAAACAGGTCTTCTATTCTACGCCATTTCACCCCCTCTATCTTATATCGTTCCATTTGATCAATTTTTGCATAAATAGTCCGTAATGATTTTTGATCAGTCGCTCGATTGTAAGTGCCTCCTGTTTTATCAGCAATCGCTTGCAACAATTCTTCATCTATTTCCACCGGCACCATTTGCATCTGAGTTCCAAAAGGGGTTTGAACCGGATAAGGTGCCATTCCTTTTTTACCAACTCCTACTGTATAAACTTTTACTTTCATTTCTTTTGCTTTTTCTGCAGCATCTAATGGTGAAAAGACCATTTGATTGTTAACCCCGTCTGTTAACAAAATAATAACCTTTGAAGGGGACTTGGATGCTTGTAAACGATTTAATGCAACAATCAATCCGGCGCCAATTGCTGTCCCATCTTCTTCTAATTCTCTAACTCGTGTTAAATCAATCATTTTTTTTAATACTGTATGATCTATCGTCAATGGACATTGGGTATAAGCTTCTTTAGAAAAAACAACCAAACCAATCCTATCATTTTTACGATTGTCCACAAATTGTTTTGCGGCTTCCTTTGCAGCTTCTAAACGATTTTTCGGTTCAAAATCTAATGCCAACATTGAACCTGACACATCAATTACTAAAATGATATCCACACCCTCAGTTTCAGAGCGTTCGCCACCTGAAACAGATTGGGGTCGTGAAAATGCTAAAATAAGTAATAAAAAAACTATTGTTCTTAAAAAAAGAAAAATTTTATTCCAGTAAAAATTACTTTTTAGTTTATAGTACATTAAATGCTTAAAAGAAGTTATTTTTATTGGTATTTCTCTATGTTGATTTACTTTCAATTCAAAGTAAACCCATAGAATTAATGGAATAACCAGTAAAAATGCTAATGGATTCGCAAACACTATGGTCATTGATGGTTTAGTCTTTCAGTGTCTTTTTCTATATTAGATTCATCCATTTTCTCAACAACTTGCGTTTGAACTGTGCTACTCTCTAAAGAATTTTGTTTTTCCATTTCTTTTCTTTGATACCAAATTTCAATTAAATTCTCAGCTTCTCGAATAGCTTCTAAACATCTTTCGTTAGCCATATTTCCTTTAGCAAATTTAACTTCATCAGCAATGTAAAACATCCGAATTAATGTTTCGTGTTCGTCTAATCCAAGTATTGTTTTATACTTTTCATCTAATAATTCAAAAGTAGTACTTTCAAGTGTTTGAAGTTCGAATTTTGCATCAATGTACTCTTTTAATGCATTGACCAAATCAGTTACGAAACCCTTGACGTCACCTAATTGCCATTTTGCTTCTTTAAGGATAACATTCAATTTACGGCGAACGATTTCTTCAGGTGTTGGTGGAGGTGGAGGTGGTGGGGATGGTAACAAAGATTTACGATAGGATAAATATTTCCTAATCCCTAAAAATAAACTGATCGCTACAAGCGGTATTCCTAACCAAAGCAACCATTCCCAAAAAGAAGGTGGAATTGATTTTGGAGGTTTGTTTTTTTCTAAAAGAGAATCTAGAGTCAAATTTTGTTCTTTAACTTTTTCTATTAATGTACTTTTTACTTCAATAGGAATAGGATTGGTTTTCAAATATGTAGTATCTTTTCCTTGTATCACAAGCACATCAAAAGAAGGTAATTGAACTTGTCCAGTGTCAATGATTGTAAAAATACCTTCCCAAATCCATTTTTTATTATCTTCTATCAAAGGTTTACTTTGAAGTAAAACAAAAGGTTGTGGCCAATTTCCAGTCCAAGGACCGATGAACTTTGATTTTTTAGTTACATCCGTAAGTTGAATGGAAAAAGTAATTGAGTCGCCTAAAATTACACTAGTTTTGCTAATACGTGCATCTAATTGAACAGCTTGAACCGTGCTCAATAGAAACAATTTCAAAACAGTAGCAAGGACTAACTTAGAAACGCTTTTCACGTTGTTTAAAGAATGATGTTAAAAGTGGAACAATATCTTGGACAGTTGAAATCTCGATTCTATCAACTTTAGCTTTTTTACATATTTCTGCAACTTTTAATTGTTCTTGGATAAAACTTGTACTCCACAATTGTTGTACTTTTTTACTATTAGTATTTAACCAAACCTCTTCATTCGTTTCCGAATCTAAAAATTTTACCCATCCAATTTCCGGTAGTTTTCTTTCAAATGGATCAACCAAATGTATTGCCACTACATCATGTCTGAGAGCTACTTGCAATAATTCATTTTCAAAAGAGCTATCTAAAAAGTCCGATAACACAAATACGATTGCTCTTTTTCTAAAAACACGGTTTACAAATTGCAAAGCATTGGCAATGTTTGTTGTTTTATGTTTCGGTTCAAATTCTACTAACTCAGCTAATACACGAAATGCCTGCGGTCTTCCTTTTTTCGGGGGTAAATATCTTTCAATAAAGTCAGTAAATAGACCTAAACCGACCAAATCATTGTTTCTTATGGCAGAAAAGGCCAATATAGCTGCTATTTCTGCAGCAACTTCACGTTTGAACTGTTTTACAGAACCAAAAGATTGTGATGATGATATATCAACTAATAGTAAAACAGTAAGTTCACGATCCTCTTCAAAGGTCTTCACATAAGGATGATTCATTCTCGCTGAAACATTCCAATCAATATCTCTTATATCATCACCGGGAATGTAATCGCGAACTTCACGAAAAGTCACTCCTCTACCACGAAATACAGAATGATATTGTCCAGAAAACGTAGATCGGACAATACCTCGAGTTCGTATTTCTACTTCTTTTACACGTTTCAGTAAATCTTGAATATCCATTACGGTACCAAAATACGATCAAAAATGGTTTTTATTATGCTGTCCGCTGTATAATCTTGGGCTTCTGCTTCGTAACTTAACCCTATTCTGTGCCTTAATACATCAGGACCAACTGCGCGAACATCATCAGGTAAAACAAAACCTCTTTTTTGTAGGAAAGCATGGGCTCTTGCACAAGCCACTAAATAAATAGATGCTCTCGGACTTGCACCATACCGAATCATACCATCCAATTCTTTGATACCCATAGAAACTGGATTTCTTGTTGCTTGTACTATATCTAATACATAATTCTCTATTTTTTCATCGGTATAAATTGTATGACAAGCTTCACGAATACGTAATAACTCCTCAGGCGTGATGACCGGTTCAAGCTTCGTACTCATTATTCTTTGTTGCTCACGTAATATAATCTTTTCTTCCTCGCGCGACGGATAGGTTAAAAGAACTTTCATTAAAAAACGATCCAATTGAGCTTCCGGTAATGGGTAAGTGCCTTCTTGTTCTAAAGGATTTTGGGTAGCGATTACAAAAAATGGTGTCGGTAAAGGATAAGAATTTTCACCAATGGTTACTTGTCTTTCTTGCATTCCCTCTAATAGTGCCGATTGTACTTTTGCAGGCGCACGATTAATTTCATCTGCTAACAAAAAGTTGGTAAAGATAGGTCCTTTTTTAGTAATAAACTTTTGTTCTTTTAAATCCAATACCAATGTTCCGGTTACGTCAGCAGGTAGAAGGTCTGGAGTAAACTGAATGCGATGGAAACTTGCTTTTACGGAAGCTGCCAAGGATTTTGCTGCCAATGTTTTCGCTAAACCAGGAACGCCTTCAAGTAACAAATGCCCGTCACAAAGAAGAGCAATGAGCATTCGATCAATTAAATACGATTGTCCCACGATCACTTGTGCTAAAGATCTACGAATTCGATTGAGTACTTCGGATTCACGTAGAATCAATTCAGTTATTGCTTTAATATCTATGTTCATATGTTTTTCCATTATTTTGTATTCGTTGTATCAGGGGGAACTAAATTCTTTAATTCTTCAATTTCATTAATATCTTTCCCTAGGTATTTTAATTCCCATTTTGCCGAAGCAACCATTCCAGAATCCACCTCTGTAGAATAGTTTTTTAAAAAATTTTCATATGCGGATTTGGCTTTGCTATAATCCTTTAATTCATTGGCGTATAAAAAACCAACCATAAATTGGGATTTAGCGGCATATTTCCCTTTTGGAAATTTTGAAATTAACTCTTCATATTTTGCAATGGCTTGTTTTGTCTGTTGTTTTTCTTGTAATGACTTGGCCTCATTAAATAAATCTTCTTCATTCGCTTTAACACAACCATTGAAACCAAAGAAAAATAATAGCGATATAATCAATAAATTTAATCCTTTATTCATAGTTTTTACCTCGTTTTTTAATGGATAATAAAGAAATCCCTATTGCACCTGCAAAATCTCCAAGTAAAGCTTTTTCAATAGTTAAGTCAGATACCAAACTTTTAAATGCTCTTTTTTGTACGGTATGGCGTATAGGGTTAAGCAATTTTTCACCAGCATTAGAAATACCTCCACCAATTACCACTTTAGAAGGATGAAAAATGTTTACGTAAGAGGAAACTCCCAATCCTATATAATGACCAATTTTTTCCCATAAAAACTTTGCAAAAGAATCTCCTTTATCCGCTAATTCTGACCATTCTTGTGGCGATAAACTTCTTCGGTGAGGATCCAAAAGTTCACCCAACCTCTTTATACCATGAATACTAACATATTGTTCCAAACATCCATTGGAACCACAATTACAAGGAAAACCATTTACATCAATACAAAAATGTCCCAATTCTGCACCTCCACCATTTGCACCTACCATCAATTCACCATGTAAAACTACTCCACCACCGACACCTGTACCTAAAGTAAGTAAAACAATACCGTTTGTGTTTTTTCCTGATCCTAAAACGTATTCAGCATAAGCTGCTGAGTTTGCATCATTTTCTAAACCTGTTTCAATCTTGTATTCATTCTCGATTAAAAATTTTAAAGGAACTGAATTCCAATCTTGTAAATTCGGCACAAAGATAGAATATTCTCTATTTAAATCGAGCGTTCCCGGAACAGCAATCCCTATTTTATCTACTTTAAAATTGGATAGTAAGGTATTTAATATAGAAAAAAACTGGTTAAGTGTAGGTGGCTGAAATGGAATTTTTCCTTGTGTTATAATGGAATCTATCAATTCATCCCATAAAACAAACTTTATACTAGAACCACCTACATCAATTCCCAAAATTTTCATTGGTCTTTTTTTCTAAAATCCAAGTAAAATAAGAATTGAATTCATCTACAGTATCCACACGCTTTACTTCAACTGGTAGAGAAACCATGATTTCAGTTCCATATCTTTTCGTAAACAATCTTCTATCTAAGATGATCACCAATCCATAATCTGTTTCTTTCCGAATCATTCTTCCAATACCCTGCCTTATTTTCAAAATTGCCTGTGGCAAAGACAACTCTAAAAAGTCATTTTGGTTTTTATTTTTTAGAATTTCAGATTTAGCATTGTGAATAGGTTCGTCCGGAACAGGAAAAGGTAATCGCGGGATAATAATACACTCTAACAATGATCCTGGTAAATCTACTCCTTCCCAAAATGAATCAAATCCTATCAAAATGGATGGTTGATGTGCTTTGAATTGTTCTAACAACTCAGATGGACTACCATCTACATTTTGCAACCAAACCGGATACTCTCTTTGAGAAAATACGGTTTTCCAGTTTTGTGAAAACCTATTCCCTATTTTTTTAGAAGTTGCAAGAACTAAAGTATTGACTTTTGTATTTTTTAACGCAGGTACTAACCATTCATTAAGTACGTCCATTCGAAAATTGGCACCATCAAAAGCATCCGCACCAAACATAGGAACAATAATTTTTAATTGATTATCTAGATCAAAAGGTGATGGAAATGATTGAGTGGTTACATTTTCTATCGTATCCAATCCTAAATTTCTTTTCAAGAAACTAAAATTCCCATGAATTGACAAAGTTGCACTTGTGATTACACCATAATAATTATCTTTCAATAAATACTCTTGTAAAGTAGGTCCAATATTGATTGGTGCAGCAAAAAACTGCACATTTTCATAATCGGTTTGTGGAGGTAATTCGAACCAAGTCGCATAATTTTCATTAGGGAGTTTTATTTTCACCCAAGCATCCAAAACATTTAATAAGCTATTTTTCAAACTATCTAATACAAGGAGCGATTGGACAGTTTCAAATTGATCGCTATACAACTTTGCTATTTCAAGCATTGCTGATTTGATGGAATTTTCAAATGCATCAGCAGATTGTTCACTCCAATTAACCGGACCATCTTTTGAATATCTCAACCTTCGTCCAAATTCATTTTCTTCAACTTTTAGAATTACATCTTTGATTTTTGCAAGAAACCGTACCCACGATTGTTCAATTGCCAATAAATGATCTACAAAACTTTTTATTTTGTTGTAATCATTCTCTGGTAAAGGGTCTGTCATCTCTGACCACCCTTCTCTTAATTGTCTTAACGTAAACACAGAAATTTCTGATGTTAACGTATCTCTTACCACTTCTTCAAAACGGTGTCCCTCATCAATAATTATTGCTTCAAACACACCTAGTAGATTAGGTTGATGAAAAAGGGCATAACACAGAAGAGAGTGATTTACTACAACGATTCTTGAAGTCGCAGCATTTTGTCTTTGTATTCCAAAAAAGCAATCCACATCGCCCATTGGACAATTTCGCATACGACATACAATTGGATCTGCGACAACATAACGAAAAAAAGACCTACTTTCATTCAAAGGAACAATTTCAGTAAAATCTCCTGTTTGTGTCCACCGCAACCATAATAGTAGTGCCGACGCCTGCATGGTGTCTTGAATATGTAGAGATTTTAATCGTCTTTGAATTAATTCTTCAAAACGATACCTACACACGTAATTGGATCTACCTTTTAAAAGTGTTGCAGAACCATTTGGAACAAGATCTAACCATTTGGGAATATCCTGATGAAATAACTGCTCTTGAAGAGTTTTAGAATAAGTAGAAATAATAATGCGTCTATTCTCGTCTTCGTTTAACCATTCAACAATTGGTGCTAAGTAACCAAACGTTTTACCAATTCCAGTACCTGCTTCAAGAACTGTCCAAGATTTATTGTTTAGTGCAGATTGGACAAAATGTGCATATTCTTTTTGGTGTTTTCTCTCAACAAAATTCGTTAGTTGACGTTCAATCCAACCATTCTTACACAATGTTGAATCGATACTTGTACTTCCATTATAGTTTATGTTGTGGCAGTATTGATTAGATGTTCCCCAAGGTGAAGAAGGCAAATTTAGGCTTTCTTTTGTAGGTACAATTGTCTTTAACTTTTCCCAATGTATACTCCGAAAACCAACATTGCCTAATTCAGCAAACTTAGAAAGAATTTGGCAATCCTCTTTTGATAACCATTTTAATCTATCCAGACACTTGTAAAATATTTGTGCAGTCACTAACGCATCTGAAAGCGCACGATGTGGGTTATGATGAAATTGAAACCACCTTGAATATCCAGCTAATCCTCCACTTGGTGCCTCAGGATACAACATTCTTACTAACATCCGTGTATCGAAAAGGTAATTTGGTGCAATCCACAATTTCTGATGCTTCCTCAATTCATTTGAAAGAAAATTCAAATCAAATAGTACATTGTGACCTAAAATTGTATCAGCTTCTTCGCACCTTTCCAAAATTTCTTCACATTTGTCATGAAAGTGTGAACTGCTGCTAAGTTCTTCGTCGGTAATTCCCGTTAAATTGATTATTTCTGTTGGTAATGGTTTATCTATTTTAAACAGTGAATGAAACACAGGTATAATTTTATCTATGTAAACCCATACCATTCCCAACTCAATAATTGAGTCGTTGAGTAGATCCAATCCTGTTGTTTCGCAATCAATGCACAGGATTTTTTCAGGGAAACCCAAAGTTTCCCATATAAATGAACGGTCTGCTGAATAGCAGACCGTTGGGATAAAACTCTTACGATCGCTCATTCTAACGGATATGAAACATCCAATAATTTAGCTGCCAGTGCTTCGTTTAATCTTGATACTGGTGTTTTCGTTGGTGCTGAAACAACTAATTCAGCATTGGTTTGTGCCTCTTCTGCAATGATCTGCATAACCTCAATAAAACGATCTAACGTTTGTAATGATTCTGTTTCAGTTGGTTCAATCATGATTGCTTCATGCACAATTAATGGGAAATAAACCGTTGGTGCATGAAACCCAAAATCAAGAAGACGTTTAGCAATGTCCAAAGTCCGAACACCATATTTTTTTTGCCGATCTCCACTAAAAACTACTTCATGCATACACTTTGTTGGATAAGGTAAATCATAATATTCTTGAAGTTTGCACCGTATGTAATTCGCATTTAGTACTGCCATTTGACTATTTTTTTTCAGTCCCTCTTTTCCATTCATTCGTATGTAGCACAATGCTCGAACAAAGACACCAAAATTTCCAAAAAAAGTGTGAACTTTTCCGATTGAATCTTTCTCATGCCAATTTAAATCAAATTTTCCATTTGTATGGACGATTCTTGGAACTGGTAGAAATTTTTCTAAATCTTTTCTACAACAAACCGGCCCTGATCCTGGTCCTCCTCCTCCGTGTGGTGTTGAAAATGTTTTATGTAAATTTAAGTGACAAATGTCAAAGCCCATATCAAACGGTTTTACGATTCCAACAATTGCATTCAAATTTGCACCATCCATATACATTAAACCATCTACTGAATGAATGATAGATGAAATTTCTACGATATGTTTCTCAAACAGACCTAATGTATTTGGATTGGTAATCATTAATCCTGCAACATTTTCATCAACTACTTTTTTTAGTTCCTCCACATTTACTAACCCTTCATGAGTGCTGGGCAGCTGCAATACTTCAAAACCTGCTAAAGTGATGGAAGCTGGATTTGTCCCATGCGCAGAGTCAGGTATAATGATTTTCTTTGGACTACGACCTCTACTTTTGTGATATGCACGCATTAAAAGTAAACCAACAAACTCACCTTGAGCTCCTGCTGCAGGTTGTAAAGAAACTGCAGAAAAACCCGTGACGATTTTAAGTGCCTCTTCGAGTTCCCACATCAATTGTAATGCACCTTGCATAGCATTCGCAGGAGATAATGGATGTAACTGGCAAAATCCGGGTAACCTTGCAAGTTCCTCATTAATTTTAGGATTATATTTCATAGTGCACGAACCCAAGGGATACATTTCTTTGTCAACATGGTGATTCATAATGGACAAACGGGTGTAATGCCGCACTACGTCAAGTTCATGAATTTCTGGAATAGGTAAACTTTTTCTAAGATAGTTTGGGGGGATCGGAGAAGTCTGTAATGGAATATCTAATTTCGGAAGACGTACACCGATGCGATCAGGTTTTGAAAGTTCAAAAATAGTTGGTTCTGACATATTACACCTTTGCTCTTCTTAAAAAAGATACAAACTTAATGAAATTAAGTCAAAAATGTTTGAGCGAAAGTTGGGGCTTTAAACTTTTTAAAAATGGAGTTTGTCTAATACTAAAATTGCTTCAAGATATGACTAAATTTTGGTATATACTAATACTCATTACAATCCTTATCTCTCCGCCATTAAAAGCAGATATACTTCGAATAAACTTAAGTCATGGTAAAATTGAAGAACAAAATCAGAAATTTCAACAAATCAGCACATCCTTAGGTTACTCAAAGTATCATCAAGATTATATTGGATGGTTTCAAACGCGTGTGTCAATTCTTGATTGGAAACAATCATTGAATCCAAACCGAAAGAAAAGTTACGAGATAGGATTTGGTTATCTTGGACATTTGACGAACACACCTTTTTGGATTGGAGGAGGTGGATTTCAATCCTTCACAAATCAAGTTGACAATAACCTATTTTGGGGACAAATAAGTTATCCCTTGAATTACAAACAATGGTTAATCGGAGGTTTATCTTCAAAAATTACTAAGCCAATTCTATATCAAACCAGTTTTAATCAAATGGAAATTGGGTATAATTTTATTGAAAAAAACTATCAGTTAAGCACAGGTATTTTTTTAAGTCAAAGTACGAATGAAAAATTCAATAAAGGAATTTACTTTCAATGGATGTATTTGAAACCAGATTACTTATATAAGTTTTATTCCAGTTTAGGCGACTATAACTGGCGCTTTGAAAAGGAAACGTTGCTTTTATTCGATACTACTTTAAACTACAATTTAATTTTAAGACATTTTTTTTCTTATCAGTGTTTCAAAAAAACGGCTATAGAATTCCTCATAGAAATGAATTCATTACAATCAAAGGAGGTACAATGGTTTATCGGTTCAGGATGTGCTTTTACAATCTAATTTTAGTGTTTAGCATGATAATACTGCTGCCACAGATTTCTGTTTCTCAAACGCTATTGACTGTTGGATTAGAATACAATGAACAAGGAAAACCAATTCATCTCGTCATTAGCGGAAAAATATCTTCACCATTTGAAAGATACGTTGGTATTTCTATCTATCCCGAAGGTATTACCGACGTATTAAAGGAAGGTATTCATAGTTATCGTACTGTAAAACCCAATAAGGAATTTCTTGAGAAAATCCCCTTACAACAGATTACTTTAGGGAGTTATGAAGTATCACTATGGGAGAAAAAAGTACCTAAGAATTTAGCACAAGATCAGGATAACTTTTTCGTTAAACTTTGGGGATTCCATTTTGAAGGACAATTAAGTTATCAATATGGTTCTATTTTTCCGATGAAATGATTTAAGCGGCATCTTCAAACTGTAATTGGTATAAATGATAATAGATTCCTTTCAGAGCAAGAAGCATTTCATGTGTACCTTGTTCTTTTAACTTCCCTTTATGAAAAACTAAAATTTTATCTACGTTTTGAATTGTTGACAAACGGTGTGCAACAATTATTGAAGTACGATTTTCCATTACACGTTTAAGGCCTTGTTGAATAAATGATTCAGTTTCAGTATCTACAGCACTAGTCGCTTCATCTAAGAGTAATAGTTTAGGTTGAGTGATAAGTGCTCTTGTTAATGCAATTAGTTGCTTTTGTCCAGATGATAGATTAGCACCACGTTCTAGAAGCACAGTTTCATACCCTTTTGGTAAACGTTCAATAAAATAGTGTGCACCGATTTCATTTGCTGCCCATTCTATGTCACGTCTAGTAAATTCTTTACGACCCATAGAAATATTATTTGCTATGGTGTCAGAAAATAAATAGACATCTTGCAAAACAATGGCTATTTGAGTGCGTAGCCAGTAAGGGTCGTACTCACTTATGTCAATATCATCAATTTCAATTCTACCCTTTTGAACCTCATATTGACGCATTAGTAAAGAAAGGATTGTTGACTTACCCGCACCAGTAGCACCGACCAATGCTACTTTCGTTCCCGCATCAACTTGAAAAGTGACATTTTTTAATACTTCAACTTCGCTGCGATAAAAAAAAGACACTTCTTCAAAGTTTACTTTTCCTTTAAGATCAACATTCTTTATAACTGTAGGGCTAATATAGATCTGGGTATCTTCATCTAAAACGGAAAAAACACGTTCTGCTCCAGCAAATGCTGATTGTAGAATATTGTACTTTTCGGATAAATCTCGAACAGGGCGAAAAAAACGTTCAGCGTATTGCAAAAATGCTACCAATGCCCCTACTGTCAACGAACCATACAAAATCTGATATCCACCAGTTAATAATGCTGCCGCTAAAATAATTGAAATTAAGATATCTACAACTGGAAAAAACAAAGCGAAAAAGAAAATGGTTTTTAATTGAGCCGATTTTAATTGTTCTGAGATTTCCTGAAATTCCATGCGATTGCGTTTTTCACGTAAAAAAAGCTTTACAACTTTTATTCCAGTTATTGATTCTTGTAAATATGTATTGGTTTTTGTGATCATCAACCTCATTTTTCTAAAAGCATCACGCATATGCTTGCGAAAAATTAAGGAAACGATAACAAGGATGGGTACAATAAATAAAGTGATGAGAGCTAATTTCCAATCAATTGTAAATAGAATGATTAATACACCTAATAAACTTAAAATATCGCCTACAAGACCAACTAAACCTGCACCGAATAGTTCTGACAAGGCAGAAATATCCGAAGTTACACGAGTCATTAATTTTCCTACAGGATTGCGATCAAAAAAAGAGAGAGATTGAAATTGCAGATGAGAAAATACTTTTTTACGAATATCCCAAATGATTTTTTGTCCATTCACTCCAGAAATTTGAGATTCAAGATACCTTAAACTATACCCTAAGATGCTAGTAACTAAGAAGGATAGAACATAAAGTGGTAACAAGGAATATTGTTTTTGAATAAGCCCTTCATCAATTGCTTTTTTAGTAAAGATAGGTCCAAGCAATTCTAAAAAGGAACCCGTTAACATACAAATGACTGCAATAAGAAAACTCTTCCAATAAGGTTTAGCAAAGGGTAACAAGCGTTTGAATAGTTTCCAATCAAACGTTTTCCCTGTGATTTCTTCTGACACTATGCGACCTCTTCTAATTCTTCAGCTATTCTTTGTCGTTCAACCAACTTTCTAAAATAACTATCTTCTCTTATCAATTGACTTGGTTCGCCTTGCTCTACAATTTCTCCGTGATCAAGAACAATTAAGTAATCGCAATTCATTACTGTAGAAGCGCGATGTGATATAATAATCGTCGTTCTTTTTTTCATAAACTCATACAAATACTGCAATATCCTATGTTCTGTCTCAGTATCTACATTTGCTAAAGGGTCATCTAAAATGAGTATTTTGGGATTGATCAAAAATGCTCTAGCAATCGCTGTTCTTTGTTTTTGACCTCCTGATAGGGTTAATCCACGTTCACCAACCAATGTCTTTAATCCATTCTCAAACTGTTCGATATCATTGTACAATAACGATTGTTTGGCTGCAGTTTCGATTTCTGACTGCTTAGCGTCAGATTTTCCAAAAGCGATATTTTCAGCAATAGTAGCAGAAAAGAGAAAAGCTTCTTGTGGAACGAAACCGATTGAACTTCTCAAAGTTGCTATTGAGTAGTTTTGAATTTCTTCACCATCAATGAAAATTTTTCCTTCAGTAGGTGTATACAATCTAGGGATTAATGAAACTAAAGTTGTTTTCCCGCTTCCCGTTTTTCCTAAAATACCAAGAGATTTTCCTGCAGGAAGTTCAAAGTCAATATCTTTTAGAACCATCCTTGTATCATTGTTGTAACTAAAACTTACATTTTTAAATTCAATGGAACCATTTTGAATAGTTAGTATTGAGTTGATTTCTTTTTCAAGAGGTTCAGAAAGAATGTTTTGAATTCTGTTCCAAGATGCTAAACCTCTTTGCATTAAATTAGCAACCCAACCGATCGCAATCATGGGCCAACCCAGCAATCCTAAATAAGAGATAAAAGCGACCAAAGTACCCAAAGTAATTTTATTTGCTAACACCAACAATCCACCTTTCCAAAGAATGATTGAAAATCCAAAAGAAAAAATGATTCCTAATAATGGTGTAAATAACATATCAATTCTTAAAAGTCGTACACTTTTATCAAAAAATTTTTGATTGTGTTTTTCTAAATTTTCAATTTCTCGCTGTTCAAGAGAATAAGATCGAATGACTCGTATTCCTGATAAATTTTCTTGAACTGCAGCAGACAGTTCACTCAAACTTTCTTGTTGGGCATCCGTTCGTAAAAATTCTTCTCTTCCCATCCAACCAACACTGACTACCACCGCAGGTAAAATGATACTCATATACAAAGTTAATTCTACAGATAAAGCGAACATTACCGAAAAACTGACGATCATGATTACAATTGTATTGGTTGCATACATCAGCGCAGGGCCCAACATCATTCGCACATTTTCTATATCTGATGTAGCACGATTCATCAAATCGCCAGTCTTATTGAGATCAAAGAACTGAGAGGGCAATTTCAATAAGTGGTCAAAGTATGTTGTCCGTAAATCAAATTCTAAGTCTCTCGAAACACCCACTACCTTCATTCTCATTTTGAAACGAAAAAAACCTCGTATCAACGCAAACAATAACAGCAAAACTGCGTAGGGAAGTAAATCATTCCACCGAAAATTTTTCTGAAAAACATCAAATGACAACTTTAAAACATACGGTCCAAGGATATCAAAAACATTGGCTAACAACGCAAATACGAGACCAATAATTAATGATCTCTTATGAGGTTTTAGTAGTGTAAAAACAGAAACTATTTTTTTCATTGTTACTTATCAATTAAATTCTAATTGATCGCCTCAATAAAAAACTAATACGACTAAATTGAAAAGAGGAGTATTATGATTTGGTACACTGAATATTTAACTTTTCATACTTCCAAATTACGGGAATTTATATACATAACAGACAAAATAGAAAAAATTGTCAGAAAATCTGGAATTAAAGAGGGTTTTGTTTTTATTTCTGCGATGCATATCACTGCAGGCGTTTTTGTAAATGACGCTGAATCGGGACTACATAAAGATATTGAAATTTGGTTAGAAAAGTTAGCACCAGTGGGAAATTATTTTCATCATCGAACAGGTGAGAACAATGGTGATGCCCATCTAAAAAATTTGTTGATTGGCCATCAAGTATGGCTTCCTGTTACCAATGGTCATTTAGATTTAGGTCCATGGCAACAAGTATTTTATGCTGAATTTGATGGACAAAGAAATAAACGTGTGATCGTAAAAGTGATGGGAGAATAATCAATACCAATCTTTTTTGTACCAATCTTGCTAATGTCAAGAGTTATCCAGTACCGATGAAAATGACCATTAAGAACTCAAAAAAACATCAATAAACCATCAATTGGTATTCAGAAATTGACCAAAAGAATATAAATGAAGCATTATGAATGAAGAGCAATCTTGTCAATTTTTTCAATTTTACAAATCTTTTGCGAACAATCCCTACATTCTTATGTTGATTTCGCGAATTATCCAATTGAGTAGAATACGATCGTTTGAAGGATAATTTTGAAAATACCTTTCAGCAATTAAGTATCGTTTCTATTTCACACAAAATATCTTCATATCAATCTTATTGTAATTTGATTCAATTGTCAATTCATTCATTCATAAATTTTGTATGCAATGTAAGTTCTGACCCATTGAATTTGAAATGTCACAATTGGTTTTTCACCTAAATCGTCGTATCATTAGACAATTATTCTCTTTTGTTTAGGAGGTATTATGAAGAAAACACTGATTATGCTTCTTGCACTGGCAACTGTTTTCAGTTCCTTAGCATTTGGTCAATACAATCAAAACTGGTTACGTTTTCATAATGATTCATTAGGACATAAAGTAAGACAAGGAACTCATATTGAATGGCAACGAGCAGTTACTGCAGGAAATAATGGTACATGGTATTTTGCATGGACATCTACCAAGTGGGGTTTTCGAGGACTTTATCTTGGAAAGATTGATGCCAATGGTAATATCCTTTGGACAATTACGGTCAATGATGGTCCCAGTCGTCAGGAAGATCCGGTACTACAAGATTTAGCAGATGGTAGTGTAGTCGTAGCATGGGTAGATTACCGACACGATGCTGGAGGTTCTATATTTGCTCAACGAGTATCACCTAATGGACAATTAATGTGGTCAAATGATACTATTAATGCAGTTTTAGTGGCAAATGCACCACGCTATCAAAATGATCTTAGAATTCTTCGTGATGGTTCTGATGGTGTTTTAATATTTTGGGAAGATTCTAGATACAATTTAGGTTTTGATATCTTTGCCTCTCGATTGCTAGGTAACGGTCAGTTGGCACCTGGGTGGCGTCCAAATGGAACACCAGTAGTTGCAACAGCAGGCAATCAACCTGACGGGAATCAATATACAGTTGACGTAGATGCTTACGGCGGTGCTTGGGTAGCATGGGTTGACAGCAGAAATCCTGCTAACCGAGATATTTATATTCAACAAATTCGTGCAAATGGAACAACACGTTGGGATTCAACGGGACATGCATTAATCACCGCCCCAAATGAACAGTCAAGAATTAAATTAGCACCCGATGGTCGTGGAGGTGCATTTTTAGTATGGAGACATGTAACATTAACCAACACTGTAGATTTATATGTACAAAGAATCGATTCAACTGGAACTCCTTTATGGACACCTAATAATGTAGGTGTAGCACTATGCGATGCAACTGGCGAACAAACCAATCCTAGAATCATTTTTTCATCAAATGATCATGCAATTATTAGTTGGGAAGATTTCCGCAACGACCCCGGTGGAAATAGTAATGAAGATCTGTTTGTGAATAAAATTACCGGTACAACTTCGCTGACTAAACTTTGGGGTGCGCAAGGTACTGCTGCCACTTTAAATACTGAACATCAAAGAGAATCACGTTTAACTTCTGATGGTGTTGGTGGCTGTGTACTAGTATGGGAAGATGAACGAAACGGTGGTTTTGTTCCCAATCAACAAGTTTATGCCCAAAGATTTAATAGTACTGGTTCACCTGTTTGGACTACTGATGGTACTGTAGTGACCGAACGACCTGCAGGACAATTCGCACCGATTTGCCGCGAAAGCGGTGGGAGGTTGTTGTTTATGTGGGGTGATATGCGTGAAGGAAGTCGATCAATCTATCGATCCGTTTGGAATCTAAACGGAACACCCGTACTACAACCATTTGATGGCACTTTAACGGTTTCAGATATTGCAGGAAATGTTTCTAAAAACCACATTCTTTGTAATGAAACGGGGCGGGCAATTCATGTCTGGGTTGATAATCGTAGAATGGTTTTCGGAAATAGAATTTATTATTCCATCAACGATGTGTTCACTGGGAATTATATTAACACCGTTGATAACGGAAATCCAATCACATTAGATAGTACAAATTTTGTTAAACAAGATGGCTCTGACAATAATAACAACTATGTAGTAGTTCCCACTCCTGCACCAGACCTAGGGGCGATTATTGTTTATTTCAATACATCAAACCAAAGCACTTCTTTTCGTGGCCAAAAAATAGATCGCAACGGAAATCGTCAATGGGGTAATTTTGGTGTTCCTTTAAGCGATGCCTTAGAAAGTCCTGATTTCTTAAGTGGTGTACCAAATTATTCAAATGGTGGTGTTTATTTTGCTTACACAATGTCTAATTTAACGACTTTTTTCAATGAGTTATGGTTTCAAAGCATAGATGGGAATGGTAACCGATTGCTCGGAAACAACGGTGTTGTTTTATCAAATAACCGAGACAATAGTTTTGTGTCAATGACCGAATCCAATGGAAATCTTTATGTTGGATTTATAGAATTTACTGTACCGCACTATTCTGTAATAGTAAAAAAAGTTAGTAGCCAAGGAAACGTCCTATGGACTACTGTGGTTGCTGACTCTGTATCTCCAAATTATGAAACTGGGCCAACTGGAGGACGTCAACAATTAAAACTTATCCCTGCACAAAACGGTGGAGTTGTTGCAATTTGGCGAGAAGTTCGTTGGGATGCAGGGAATGGTGGTCAGATATTTGCTCAAAAGTTAAATTCAGACGGAGTTGTCCAATGGACACGTGGTGGAATTCAAGTCGGCAACTCGACGGAGGATCAATCTCGTCCTAATGGATTTTACACAGGTTCTTCTTATTGGATTGGTTGGGAAGATGCAAGGCATGGTGGAATTGTTTCTATCTATGTACAACATATTGCAGAAAATGGACAGAAATTACTCGCCCCCAACGGGCAACGGTTATTCCCAAGTACTAATGCACAACGCGATGTTGCTTTTTCAAGAGACGGATCAAATGGTGCATTCCCAATTTTTTCCAGTTATTTGCGATATTTAAATGAATTTCCACCACCCGATACATTAGAAGATTCAGACATTATGGCTACACACTTACGTGCAAATGGGACTATAGCCGATCTTTCCACCTGGAACAACAATCTCGGTTATTTAGTGAGAACTTATGCTAACCAACAAACACCAAGCGTGGCTTACAATCAAAACTGGCGTTCGGTTCTGACAAATTGGCAAGACATGCGCGCAACTGGTAAAGAAGAACTTATTGATCTGTATTTTCAACATTTTGCTGACTCTACCAGTGTTTCTGTACAAGAAGAACCTATCATCTCTTTACCAATAGATTATGAACTTAGTCAGAATTGGCCAAATCCATTTAACTCAACAACTACTTTTCGTTTTAAAATTCCTAATAATGAAAGAGTAAGAATTGTTTTATATGATTTACAGGGACGAGAGGTTATGACATTGATAGATGAAACGAAAAACGCTGGCAGTTATCTTGTCTCGTGGAACGGTAGAAATCAACAAGGAGTAAAGGTCTCCAGTGGAATTTATTTCTATCAGTTGACAGCTGGAACTAAGCAAATTACGAAGAAACTATCTTTGTTGAATTAGGTAGCTTTTGTCTATTAACAAACGGGTATTCAATTGAATACCCGTTTGTTATTGAATTGTATTGATTGGAATCGTGTTAGAATATCCATCCGTGAGATAATAGGTTTCCGTACTAAAATTGTTTGTAGAAATAAATATTGGCATAAATGAATGTGTTTGAATTTATTTCACGCGCAGACCACTGGAATTGTTCAGCCGAAGTCGTTTAAACGTATTCTGTTGAAAATAAATGGTAATTTTCGCATTGGTTGGATTGGAGAATACTTTTATTTAATGGTTTTTAGGCAATTTATCTTTAAATGGGCATTTAATCCTGGTATAAGATATGGTACGTGGTTGGTACATTCCTGTCCTTCCAAAACAAAGCGAGCAGTTTCGACTTTTACATCACCTCCGCTGGGGCAAGGGTAATCATACATCATAAAATCAATGCTGTTTCCAATGATGATTCGTAAAATGTCATTATAGGGTGGGATTAGGTTTAAAGTTGGAGAAAGCGATACTCTGGTTGACAATGGAACTCTAACTGGAAAACCGGGAAGTTGATTTTCGTTTAGAAAAAGAGTAACACCTTACCGAATAAATTGAAAGCCGATACTCACTTGTATCGGCTATTTTATTTATTGGATAAGATTAAGCAAGCGTTTCCAACGTATAAATTCCCAAAACCGATAGATGGGAGTGTTAAAATCTATAGACATATAAATGATAGTAGCTTTTCCAACCACTAACTCTTTAGGCAAAAAACCCCAAAAACGACTGTCTTCACTATTGTCTCGGTTATCTCCCATTACAAACAAATGCCCTTTTGGGACTTTTACCGGACCGTAATTATCAGGATTGCCAGCACCTGCTGGAACGATGTATGGATTTTGCATCCCTTCAGGTTGAATGAATGTTCCTATCAATTTAGCATGTTTTGGTAATGGCATTTCTTTCCCATCTACAAACACGCGTTTATTTCTAATAACAACGGTTTGTCCTTCGGTAGCAATACATCTTTTGATATAATTTATCTTCGTATTTTTAGGATATTTAAATACTAAAACATCTCCTTGTTTTGGATCACGAATTTTTGGCAATCTAAAATACGGGATTGAAAAACCAATCTGGGTCATCGGAATCCCAATCCAATCTGGTGTTTTTGTACCATAAATAAATTTATTCACCAATAAAAAATCACCTACAAGCAAGGTATCTTCCATTGAACCTGAAGGTATCCGAAATGCTTCTGCAACCGCAGTACGAATAAGAATAACCACTAATACGATGGAAACAATAGTTTCTGTCCACTTTTTTTTCTTAGTTTTCTTAGCCGTTTTCTTAAAATTGTTAAGACGCCAACGGTCAAACTTTTCCCTAAAAGATTCTTCTTTATTTTCTAATTTTAGTTCCATTATGTATCTACTTTCAATATTGCTACAAATGCTTCTTTCGGTATCTCAACCGAACCGATCTGTTTCATTCTTTTTTTACCTTCTTTTTGTTTTTCAAGCAATTTACGTTTTCTTGTGATATCCCCACCATAGCATTTAGCTAATACATCCTTCCTTAATGCAGAAATTGTAGCACGTGCTATCACTTTCCCACCGATTGCTGCTTGAATAGCAACCACAAACAACTGACGTGGAATTAATTCTTTCAATTTATCCACTGTTCTTCTTCCCCATTCATACGCTTTATCTTGAAAAACAATCATAGAAAGGCCATCTACAACATCACCATTGATGATAATGTCTAATTTCACTAATTTTGCCATACGGTAATCTTTGTATTCATAATCAAAACTTGCATAACCACGTGTAATGGATTTTAGTCGGTCATAAAAATCAAAAACGATTTCTGATAAAGGAAATTCAAAAGACAACCGAGCACGTTCAGGTGATAGATATTCAGTAGTTTTGTAAATACCACGACGCTCCATAGCCAACTTCATAATTGCGCCAATGTATTCAGTCGGAGTAATCGTAGAAGCAGAAACGTATGGTTCTTCAGTATATTGAATTTGCGCAGGCGAAGGCCAATGAGCTGGGTTATCCACTATTTTCATCTCACCATTGGTCAGATAAACTTTGTATTCTACTGATGGAACAGTTGTAATTAAATCTAAATGATACTCTCTTTCTAAGCGTTCAATGACAATTTCCATATGCAACAAACCTAAAAAGCCACATCTGAAACCAAACCCAAGAATACCCGAAGATTCGGGTTCTACAAATAAAGAAGCATCATTTAGACGTAATTTTTCTAAAGAATCACGCAATTCTTGAAAATCATCAGCATTGGTTGGATATACTCCTGCAAAAACCATCGGTTTTGGTTCATGGTAACCCGGTAAAGCACTTGAACAAGGATTAAAACGATGAGTAACAGTATCGCCTACGCGCGTCTCTTTTACTTCTTTCGAGCCAGAAATTAGATATCCTACCATTCCTGGTGTCAATTCATCACAAGGAAATCGACCTAACCGTAAAGTTCCGATTTCTTCTGTTTCGTATTGTGCTCCGGTTTTCATAAATAATATCCAATCTCTTTTTCGCAATGTACCGTTAACAATACGTATATAGGCAATTGCACCTCGATAATTATCATACATTGAATCGAAGATAATCGCTTGTAAAGGTGCATAAGGATCTCCTTGAGGTGGCGGGATTCTGTTGACGATAGTTTCTAATAGTATCTCTACATTTTGTCCTGTCTTTCCAGAAACCGCTATCACATCTTTTGTGTCACAACCAAGAAGATCTACAATTTGCTGCGTTACACCTTGAATATCAGCAGAAGGAAGATCTATTTTATTCACAACAGGGATAATTTCTAAGTTTGCATCAATAGCCATATAGACATTGGAAAGTGTTTGTGCTTCTATTCCTTGTGATGCATCTACAACTAAGATTGCCCCTTCGCATGCTGCTAGTGATCTTGATACTTCATAAGTAAAATCCACATGGCCAGGTGTGTCAATTAAATTTAATAGATATTCTACTCCATCTAAAGATCGATATTTCATAGAGATAGCATGGGCTTTGATTGTAATTCCACGCTCTTTTTCAAGATCCATACTATCTAAAACTTGTTCGGACATTTCACGTTCAGGAATTGTGTGCGTATACTCAAGCAAACGATCAGCCAAGGTAGATTTACCATGATCGATATGTGCGATAATACAAAAATTTCGAATTCTTGACTGATCCATTAAAGTCAATTATTACAATAACAAAAAAAATGTTCTCTTAAAATTCCCAATGGTTTACCAATAAATTCTTTTCCATAAAATGGAGAATTGATACTTTTACTTAAAGTTTGATTTTTTTCAAATCGCCATACTTTTTTTTCGTCAAATAATGTAATGTTTGCTATGTTTCCTTCTTTAATCGGAATTGGGGGCAATTTCATGATTTTTCGTGGATTAATGGATAACTTCTCTATTAATTGCTGAATAGTTAACACTCCTTTATGAACCAATTCGGAGTATGCAACACCAAAACAAGTTTCTAAACCCGTAATTCCAAACGCTGCATAATCAAACTCAACTTCCTTTTCTTCAATTGAATGTGGTGCGTGATCGGTTGCAATGCAATCTATGGTACTATCTTGAAGTCCTTTTTGAATGGCTTCTACATCAAACATAGAACGTAAAGGAGGATTCATTTTTAAATTGGTTGAAAAAGTCACTAACGAAGAATCGGTTAAAGATTTCGAAAAATGATGTGGCGTTGCTTCGCAGGTTACTTGAATTCCCCTTGATTTTGCCTCTCGGATTAATTCTACACTTTTTGCAGAACTTACATGACAGATATGCACAGGACATTTCGTGTATTCAGCAATTAAAATATCTCTAGATACCATCACATCTTCAGCGATTGTCGGAATTCCATTCAATCCTAATGTGGTGCTCCAAATTCCTTCATTCATTACCCCTCTTCCAGATAGATTTGGGTCTTCAGCATGACTGAAAAATGTTATACCAAACATTGAACCATATTCCATTATCTTCCTTACTAATCCACTATCCACTACTGGTGAACCATCATCTGAGACAGCACGAATACCTAACTCAGCCAATTCTGCCAGTTCTGTTAATTCTTTACCCGCTCGATTTTTTGTAGCTGCAGCGACTATAGATAGAAAAACTGGATGTCCCGATGCTTTTTCTAACAACGATTGAATTACAGCAGCATTATCCAAAGCTGGGTTAGTATTGGGCATACACGCTACACCAGTAAATCCACCCGCCATAGCAGCATTTAAACCAGTTTCTATAGTTTCTTTATGTTCAAAACCTGGTTCTCTCAGATGTACATGTAAATCAAACCAACCTGGAGAAATGCTAATATTCTCGACAACCTTCATCGCTGGATTAAAGGAGAGTGTATTTGGTGATGCAATTTTTTCATACTTTCCATTTTGAATGAGTATATCCGCATTGATTTCCTTCTCAAATTGATAAGGATCAATTATCTTTACGTTTTTTAAAAGAACATCTTTATTTCGAAATATTTCCCAATTCGGTAAATCATTTTTAAGCACTTTGGACTCCTCTACACAATAAATATAGGATTGCCATACGTATTGCAACACCATTGGTTACCTGATCTAAAATGACACTATGTTCTCCATCTGCTACGTCACTGTCTAATTCTACTCCACGGTTAATTGGACCTGGGTGCATAATTAGCAACGGTTTAGTGGCTTTTTCCAATCTTTTTCGATTTATACCAAAATACTTCCGGTACTCTCGAATAGAGGGAATAGTACCCGAAGCAGCTCGTTCATGTTGAATTCTTAAAACATTCAACACATCACTATTTTGTATTGCTTCATCTACATGATGATAAACTGTGTATCCAAGTTTCTCAAGATCTTTCGGGATCATTGTTGATGGACCACAAACTGCTGGTACAGCACCCACTTTTTGTAATGCTATTAGATTAGACATAGCCACACGACTATGGGATATATCTCCAACTAAAGTAACTTTTAATCCTTTTAATACTTTAAATTTTTCTCGAATAGTGTATAAATCCAACAATGCTTGTGTTGGATGTTCATGTGCACCATCACCAGCATTAATTACGATACTTTTAATACGTTCCGATAAAAATAGGGGCGCACCAGCCGCAGAATGTCTCATAACCACAGCGTCAACTTTCATTGCTTCAATATTTCTGATAGTATCTAATAAAGTTTCGCCTTTTGCGACGCTGCTACCACTAGATTGAAAATTCAAAACATCTGCACCTAATCGTTTCTCTGCTAATTCAAAACTTAATCGTGTTCTAGTGCTATTTTCAAAAAATAAATTAACAACTTGAACACCGCGTAATGTAGGTAAATTTCTTACAGGTCTTTCTAAAACTTCACGAAATGTTCTAGCTGTATCTAAATATAAATAGATATCATCAGCAGTTATGTATTTAATTCCTAATAAATGTCGAGAAGATGGAAAAACATTGGGTAAGGGTGTAGGATTACTCATTTCCCACCTCATTTTTAACTAATAACACTTCATCAACACCATCCACTTCTTTCATTCTAACTTTTATTTCATCCTGAATTGAAGTTGGAACATTTTTTCCAACATAATCAGCTCGTATTGGTAATTGCCTGTGTCCGCGATCAATTAAGACCAATAACTGGATTCGTTGAGGCCTTCCAAAACTCATTATTTCATCAATAGCAGCCCGTACTGTTCTACCCGTATAAAGTACATCATCAACTAAAACAATGTTTTTCCCATCTACTGAAAAGGGAAGTTCGTTTGCCCGAGGAAGCTCACTTTTAAGTAAAGTTCGGTAATCGTCTCTATACAAAGTGATATCAATTGAACCTACAGGTACAGTTTTGCCATCAATTTCAGACAAGTATTTGGACAATCTTTCCGCTAAAGGAACACCACGAGTTTGAATACCTATTAAAACATAGTTACCTGCAGATGCGTTTTTTTCAATTAACTCGTGTGCAAGCCTACGAATGGTTCTTTGAAAAGCATCCGCATCCAAAAGGACATATTGATTCATTCTAATGTCCATAAAAACAAACTCCTATAAAAAACACGCACCTTGGCGGGTGCGTTGTTTCTATTCAAACATTGCTATCCGCCTCTTACTACTTTCACTGAAGTACTTAAAGAGGACGAAAAACTTTCAATCCATTTATGATGATGTAATTGGTTTACCTTGTTCATCATAACAGAAAAAGCCACGACCGGTCTTTTTACCTAAATTCCCAGCACGTACGAGCTTTTTTAATAATGGACAAGGCCGATATTTTAAATCACCATAATCTTTAAATAGTTGCTCCATCCATAAAAGAACTTCATCTAAACCAATCGTATCAGCCAATTGTAATGGACCAATGTTTAATCCATACCCTAACCTCAAAGCATTATCAATTCCTTCTTCATCCGCCACACCTTCCATTAAAACATACATTGCTTCATTTAACATAGGCAAAATAACCCGTGTGGTCACATAACCGGGCGATTCATAAACCTCTACGACTTGTTTACCTATTCGTTCTGCAAATTTTTTAACAAATTCAAAAGTTGCTTGACTCGTTTTTAAACCACGAACAATCTCTACTACTTGAACTTTTGGAACAGGGTTTAGAAAATGCATTCCAATACATTTTTCAGCACGCTGGGTAACAGAAGCGATTTCAGTAAGAGAAAGTGTAGAGGTATTGGATACTAAAATACAATTTTTTCCTAAGAAAGAATCCAACTTTCTAAACAAATTCTTTTTTGCATCAATTGACTCAGTAATTGCCTCAATTATGATTATCTCATTTTGTAAAACATCATAACTTGTTGTTCCTTTAATTCTTGATAAAATCGCACGTTTATCAGAATTGGTTAAACCCCAACGTGAAATTTCATAATTTAATTCTTCTTCTAATATATCTAAAGAATGCTTTAAACTCTCTTCATCTTGTTCCACTAAAATGACATCAATCCCTTTTGCCGCGACAGTCCAAGCAATCCCGCGTCCCATTTGTCCACCGCCAATAATTCCAATCCTTCCAAGTGTTGCTGGGGTGATTTCATCATTTGGCGTTTCTGGAATTGTACCTAAAATCTCTTTTAACGTTTCATTCACTGATCGCTCCTTAGAAACTACCGTAACAGGTAAGTTCCTTTAAAGAAAAAATCTGTCTCTTTTTCACCGTTTTCTATAGAATCACTGCCATGAACAGCATTGGCTTCTATTGACTTTCCGAACATACGACGAATAGTCCCATAATCTGCTTCCATGGGATTTGTAGAACCTATGACATTTCGCCAATGAGTAACAGCATTTTCACGAAACAATGCCAGAACCACTACTGGTCCAGAAGTCATATATTGTACTAATGATTGAAAAAATGGTCTTTCTTTATGAATAGCATAAAAATTTTCAGCTTGTTGCTTTGTTAATTGCAACATTTCCATAGCACCGATCAAAAAACCTTCACGTTCAATAATATGGATAATATCTCCAATATGATTCTCTTTTACCGCATCTGGTTTGATTATACATAGGGTTCTTTCCATTCATTCTCCTTTAGATGGTCTATAAATTGGTCCTTTTTTAATAAGCTCATTGCCCCATTCTAAACCTAACGCAAGGGCTTTCAAATTAAGTTGTTCTGTTCCTTTTGGAGCATTTTTTAATACAGCTTTACGAATTGCTTCTTCTGAAACTACCTTTGACATTGCTACCATAGCACCTAATGCGACAACAGAAGTCATCACCATCTTTCCAACTTCCCTTTTAGTAAGTAAAATAATTGGCATCGCATAAACCTTAGCAGGTGCTTTTGAATAATCGGTAACTAATGACGGTTCTATTAAAATGGTGCCATCTGGTGAAGTGTCACTTACATATCGGTCAAATGCTCGTTGAGACATCGCAAGAAAAAAATCTATGATGTACGTCTGTGGGAAAAGGATCTCTTGGGTATCAATGATTACATCTACTTTGGTAGCACCACCTCGCACTTGAGCTGTGTATTGTGGCGATGTCACTGCTTTTAAATTTTCGTAAAAAACGGCAGCATCAGCAAGTATTGCACCTGCTAGAACTACTCCTTGTCCACCGACTGCACCAAATCTTGCTTCGTAATGGGTCCAGTTTCTCATTGGATTAACCTTTGGTTTGATGTTTAGCAAGCGCTTTTTTACGCATTCGTTCGTATTCTTCAGTATATTCTGGACGGTTTGCACGATACAACTCGCCCACAACAAATTTCCCATACAATTCTTCAGGTTGCATCTTTTCTGCTCGTGCTAACGGTACTGTTCTTTCTTTAATTTCATTGATCATTTGCATTGCTTCCGGTTGTCTATTTCTTCTTCCAAATTGAGTATGGCAATTGGAAATCACTTCAATTACAGAAAACCCCCGATGTGCTAAACCATTCCGAATTAATTTTTCTAATAATACTGCATTAGCAACAGTCCCCCTTGCTACATAGGTTGCTCCTGCTGCTTTTGATAGTTCTACCACATCAAAACAAGGATCTACATTTCCATAAGGCGCTGTAGCTGCATATGCACCTTGGGGTGTAGTGGGTGAATATTGCCCACCCGTCATCCCATAAATGTGATTATTATTTAAGATTACTGTAATGTCAATATTTCTACGACACGAATGAATAAAATGATTTCCTCCAATTGCCAAAATATCCCCATCGCCAGCCATCACGACTACATGTTTATCGGGTCGTGCGATTTTAATTCCGGTCGCAAAAGTCAATGCACGACCGTGTGTTGTATGTAGTGTATTACAATTGGTATAACCTGTTACTCGCGAAGTGCAACCAATCCCTGAAACCATTGCAATATCATTATTTTCCCAACCAAGATCTGCAAATGCTTTATATAATGCTTTCGCGACTATCCCTATACCACACCCGGGACACCATAAAAATGGCATTTTCTCCATACGAATGTACTTACCATAATCAAAGCTCATTGTTTATCTCCTTTAATAGAGCAAGTATTTCACGCGGATGAATAGGAACCCCGGCTACTCGATGAATTCCTTTAATTGGTATATCTGGACCCAATACTCTTTGTACCTCTAAAATTGCTTGGCCTAGATTAATTTCAGGAACAATAATACATTTCATTTTAGATAGTTTTTCGCGAATTGGATCATCAGGAAAGGGCCAGATGGTCAAAGGACGGAATAATCCGACCTTAATTCCCTCTTTTCTCGCTCTTACAATGGCGTCCATTGCTGAACGACCTGAGGTTCCATAAGCAAAAATCCCGATCTCAGCATCATCTAAGTAAAATTCTTCCCATTTCTCAATTTGATGAATATTTTTGTAAATCTTTTCGTGCTGTCTTACTTGATCATTGTGTACAAGATCAGGATTTGTGGTTGGAAAACCAGTTCTATCGTGAGACAAACCAGTAACGTGAAAATTGTACCCTTCAAAATAATTTGCCATCGGAGGAACCAAACCAAACGAAGTATCATAAGGAAAATACTGATCGGGTGGTACAGACGGCTTGGTTCTTTCAATTATAGTTAATTCTTCTCTTGTAGGAAACGCAATCCCAGACGAAAGATGTGCAATAACCTCATCAATTAATATGATTACTGGTGTTCTAAACTGTTCAGACAAGTTAAACGCTCGGACAGTTTCCATAAACAATTCTTCAGGAAACGCAGGTGTTAAAGCGATTATTGGATGATCGCCATGCGTTCCCCATCGTGCTTGCATAATATCCGCTTGGGAAAGTTGAGTGGGTAATCCGGTAGAAGGACCACCACGCATTACATTTACAACTACCACCGGAACTTCTGCAATACACGCAAATCCAATGTGCTCTTGTTTTAGTGAAAACCCTGGTCCGGAAGTTGCTGTCATTGATTTAGCGCCAGCCAACGAAGCGCCAATAACAGCACCCATTGCAGCAATTTCATCTTCCATTTGAATGAAACTGCCACCATAAAGTGGCAACAAATGTGCCATTTCAGCAGCAATTTCTGAAGAAGGAGTAATCGGATAACCGGCAAAAAATTTACACCCTGCTGTTACAGCTGCATGGGCTATAATTTCATTCCCTTGATAAAATTTAATTGGTTGTGGCACTGAAACTCCTTTATCAAACTGTAACTGACTTCTTTTTTTCTTTTGTAGAAAACACACGAATTGCAAAATCAGGGCATTCAATTTCACAAAGCATACAAGCAGTGCATTCATCTATTCGAACTACAGCCGCTTCTGTACCTTCCCATTTATCAGGTGTATCAATCATCACCAAAACCCCTTTTGGGCAAACTTCTGCACAGATTTGACACCCTTTACAATAATTTGAATAAATTTCAATACGGGTATTCCCATCACTCGAAATCGATTCTTTTTTTCTCTCAGCCATTGAAACTCCTTATCGCAAGGCGTTTTTCATTGTTTCACCAATTGCGGCGGGGGTAGGGCAAATGGAGATTCCACATTCTTGTAATACTTTAATTTTTTCTTGTGCTGTCCCTTTGCCACCACTAATAATTGCACCGGCATGACCCATTCGGCGACCTGGAGGTGCTGTTTGACCTGCAATAAATGCAACTACTGGTTTAGTGCAATTTTCTTTAATCCAAAATGCTGCCGCTTCTTCTGCATTTCCACCAATCTCACCAATTAAAACAATACCTTCAGTTTGTGAATCGTTTTGAAACAGTTGAATTACATCAATAAAAGTTGTCCCATGAACCGGATCTCCACCTATGCCCACACAAGTAGATTGGCCTAAACCGATTTTTGTTAATTGATGCACTGCTTCATACGTTAAAGTGCCTGAACGGCTTACGACCCCAATTTTACCTTCTTTATGAATAAAACCTGGCATAATGCCCATCTTAGCTTGACCGGGTGTAATAATACCTGGACAATTAGGGCCTATTAAACGCGTTGTTGAGCCATTTAACATGCGTTTTACTAACATCATGTCTGCAACTGGAATTCCTTCAGTAATACAAACAATTAAACGTATTCCTGCATCATGAGCTTCTAAAATAGCATCTGCAGCAAAAGAAGGGGGAACGAAAATGATACTTGCTTCAGCACCTGTTTTTGAAACTGCTTCATATACAGAGTGAAATACAGGGCGATTTAAATGCATTGTGCCCCCTTTATTGGGTGTTACACCACCTACAACATTTGTACCGTATTCAATCATTTGTTCGGCATGAAATGTGCCTTCTTTCCCTGTAAAACCTTGTACAATCACACGCGTATTTTTATCCAGTAATACTGCCACAATTATGATCCTTTTCTGCTTTTAGTTTGCTTTTACTGCTTGTACAACTTTTTGAGCTGCATCAGATAAATCAGATGCTACAATAAAATTCATACCGGAATTTTTAAGTATTTCCGCTGCTTCTACACTATTCGTTCCCTCTAAACGTATAACGACTGGAACCGTTACATTTTCTTCTTTAACTGCTTCCATTACCCCATTCGCTACTCGATCACAACGAACAATTCCACCAAAAATGTTGATTAAAATTGCTTTTACATTTGGATCACTTAAAATAATCTTAAATCCAGCAGCAACGGTATCTTTGTTTGCACTACCTCCTACATCTAAAAAATTAGCAGGTTCACTACCATAATATTTGATAATATCCATGGTTGCCATAGCTAATCCGGCACCATTCACCATACATCCCACCTGTCCATCCAATTTGATATAATTTAAATTGTATTTTGAAGCTTCGATCTCTGCTGGTTCTTCTTCTGTAAGATCCCGTAACTCTGAATATTCAGGATGACGATCAAGTGCATTATCATCAAAGTTAATCTTTGCATCCAATGCAACGATTCGACCATCCTTAAGTAAAGCAAGAGGATTGATTTCTGCCAATGATGCATCAGATTGAACATACAATTGGTACAAATTTAGCAAGAAATTTGTCGCTTGCTTAAGTGAATCGCCTAATAAACCTAACGAATAAGCGAGATATCTTGCTTGAAATGGACGTAGTCCGATCATCGGATCTACCCATACCTTTACAATTTTCTCTGGCGTTTCTTCAGCAACCTTTTCAATTTCAACACCACCTTCAGTTGAAACCATCACTACATTTTTGCTTTTTTCACGATCTAAAACTATTCCAGCATAGAACTCTTTCTCTAAAGCAACAGCTTCTTCAATTAGCAATCGTTGAACTTTTTTCCCTTGAGGTCCAGTTTGATGGGTAACTAAAATCATACCTAGCATTTTTTCAATAGTTGTTTTTGCCTCTTCAATATCCTTAACGATTTTAACCCCACCACCTTTGCCTCGGCCGCCTGCATGAATTTGGGCTTTAACAACAGCAGGAAAACCAATTCTTTGGACAGCATTTAAAGCATCTTCCGTGCTAAAAGCAGCAACACCTTTCGGAACTGCAACTTGAAATTTCTTGAATAGTTCCTTGGCTTGATATTCGTGAATTTTCATCTGAATTTCCTGACAGGTTAATAAAGGTATGTTCTAAAAAATAAGACAAACATTAAATAGGTACAATTTTTTCTTTTGTTCTAAAATCTCAATGAGTTATTAAAGTACCTATTTTCCCTTGAATTGCATCCGTTAAAGAATGGTGTGAAGTGATAATTACTCGTTCGCCTCCCCATTCTAAAAAATCCAATGCAGCACCCACTTTCGGTCCCATTGAACCTTTCGGAAAAATTCCTGAACTCCATAATTGATCTAATTCTTTGAAGGTGATTTTCTCAATTTTTCTTTGAGTCGGTTTTTCATAATCTAAGTAAACGTAATCTACACCTGTTAAAATAAAAAAGTCCTGTGCACCAATATCTCTTGCTAAAACTGCAGAAGCGCGATCTTTATCAATTACAGCATCTACTCCTTCTAAACAACCATTGGTTTCACGATATACTGGGATACCACCTCCACCCACGGTAATCACGATAATGCCTTCATCTACTAGTTTTTTGATAACTTTTTTATTAATTATCTCTAAAGGGATAGGAGAACCAACTACTCTTCTCCATTTTCCACGATCAGCAGGTTTTATCACCCAATTGTATTGTCTCGCACGAATTTCTGCTTCTTCTTTCGTATAGTATTGTCCAACATATTTAGATGGGTCTAATAAATTCGGATCATTTTTATCTACCAACACTTGTGTAACTAAAGTCACTACACTTCTTTCTATTCCTCTGAGCAATAATCCATTTTGTAAGGTTTGTTCAAACATATATCCTAAACCACCTTGAGTATCAGCAACGATAACACCCAAAGGTAATTCAGGGGCTTCACCCAACGCTTTTTCCACTCGCAATAAAGCATTTCCTACCTGTGGACCGTTTCCGTGAGTTAAAGCAATCCTCCATCCCTGCTCAATCAAATCCACTACACCCTTTAAGGACAATCTACTGTTCCGGAATTGATTAGCAATAGTGTCCTCTTCATGAGGAGGAGAAATGGCATTTCCACCGATTGCTATCACCGCTTTTCTACCTTGAAATTCACTCATTGGTGTTCCTTAATTTTCTGGATAATTGGTGTCAAAGCATCTTCAAGAGTGGGTTTCCCAATTTCCTGTAGTTCATAAGTTACCCGAACTGTCGGTTGTTTAATTTGAATAATTCGTCTTAAATCTATCGGTGTAGCAATGATTACAACTTCGCAAGGAGTGTTTGCAATCGTTTTTTCTAAATCTTGAATTTGTTTGCCACCATACCCCATAGCAGGAAGCAACGTACCAATTTCAGGATAAGTTTCAAAAGTTTCTACCAACGTTCCACATAAGTAAGGTCGTGGATCAATGATTTCACTTGCACCAAATTTTTGTGCTGCTACAATCCCAGCACCGTAAGTCATTTCACCATGAGTGAGTGTAGGACCATCCTCAATAACTAATGCTCTTTTCCCTTTAATGAGTTGATGATTTTCAACGGATATGGGTGATGCTGCTTCAATTAGAATTGCATTAGGATTCACTTGTGAAACTGTAGAGCGTACTAATCTGATATCTTCACCATTAGCAGTATCAATTTTATTTAAAATTACAACATCCGCAAGTCGTAAATTGGTTTCACCCGGATGGTAAGTCGTTTCATGACCGGGGCGGTGAGGGTCAGTGATACAAATCATAAGTTCAGGTTTGTAAAATGGAATATCATTATTTCCACCATCCCAAACTATAACATCTGCCTCTTTTTCTGCTTCTTTTAAAATCGCTTCATAATCTACACCTGCGTAAATCACACTTCCAATTGTAATGTGTGGTTCATACTCTTCCATTTCTTCAATTGTGCAATTGTATTTTGACAAATCTTCTACACTGGCAAAGCGTTGTACTTTTTGTTTTACTAAATCCCCATATGGCATAGGATGTCGCACAGAAACCACTTTTAACCCTTTTTTACGTAGCGTTTTAACCACCGCTCTTGTGGTTTGCGATTTGCCTGCACCAGTACGAACAGCGCCTATAGCAACAACTGGTTTGGATGATTTCAACATGGTCTCATTTGCACCAAGCAGTACGAAATTAGCACCTGCAGCCAATACAGTAGATGCTTTATGCATAACGTATTCATGGGAAACATCTGAATATGAAAATACAACATCATGAATGTGAAATTTTTTAATTAAATCAGTCAATTCCGTTTCAGAATAGATTGGAATACCTTCTGGGTATGCATTCCCTGTAAGTTCCGAAGGATATCTTCTGTTATCAATATTTGGAATTTGTGTGGCGGTAAATGCCACAACTTGATAATTAGGATTATTTCTGAAGAATACATTAAAGTTATGAAAATCTCTACCCGCTGCGCCCATAATGAGCACATTCCTTTTATTAGACATTGATCCTCCGTTAATGGTTAACGAGCAAAAATGATAGGTTCACGAAAAACAATTTGATTATTGGATTTTAATATGAAAAGATACACTCCACAATCTACAATTTTTCCTTGATTATCCAAACCGTCCCATATTAATGTATGAATCCCTTTTGATAATTGAAACAACTCTCGTTTTAACAATTTACCATTTAAATCATAAATCATTTGTTCATATTCTTTTCCACTTGTGTTGATTTCTATTGTAGCATAACTAGGCAGTCCACCTATTCCGTCTCTTGAAAACTTTTTAGTAATTATTTTTATTGTCTCAGAATGGACTTGAATAGGTGGTTCAAATCCAAATGTATCTGGAGGCGTATCCTCTCTTCCCGGTGCTGATCCATTTTGTTCAGTACTAATGTACCAATTGAAAGGATTATCAATAGGTGCGGATAAAGATCTCCGAACCACTGATTTTCCGTAAACTAAGATCGGAAAGGATGACAGACGGTAATCCATCTCTTCAATCACTTCACCCCAAGGTGAAATGATACGATAGAAAAAATTTGATGAAGGGTTAAAATTAAATTCGGGCACCACAATCATTTGTTCTGGTGGTAAATGCATATTGGGTGGTAAATATCCCGTAGAAACAATAAATCGGGTATTTGCAGAAATATTCGTTTGATGAATAGGAATGGTTATTTCTTGGTTTTGAATTTGAATTATCCACTCTCCAAAATTCGCTTGATTGGGGCTTCCCCAATAGAATTCAAGCCACTTGGGTTGTCCTAAAATTGGATACAACATCATTTCAGTAATAGTCGGAACTACAGTATTCCATACATTGAATACATTGACAAGGGTATTATTACTGACATTCTCGTCGTCTAAAGAATGCTCAGTTTTCAAGTATAACTTACCTTGCAAACTATCAATAGCGTTAAGTGGAAACTGAAATGAATAGTTTTGAAATGGTTGAACTGTCTGTAAAAAGGAGTAATTGAAAACTTGGTACGGAAGATTGGGAGATCTTTTTAGTAAAATCGTGATTGGAACGCTTGCAGAAATTTCTCCAAGATTTCGGATAACAATGTTTCCGTAAGGTAAACCATTTCTTAAAGGTAAAGGTGCATATTCAATAGAGATCACTGCACAATCCAATAAAGGAGGTGATACTGAATTTCTTCTACCTGGTGTACCATCTATGCTTTGTGACCAGGCCCAATTGGAATCAGATGTGCTTATTCTTGTTAAAATGCGTTCGAGAGAGTATCCGATACGTTGGTATGAACGAATGGAAAATTGAGAAAGGATACTGTTGTCTGTTGAAATAATTCTCACATTGATGGTATCCGATAAAGGAATGCCATTACCACAAAAATAGGTTTCATTAATTTGAAAACGCGTGGTATTTAATGGAATTTCATTTTCGTATCTACCTGTCGAAAAAGAATATGAGCTCGGATGAATAATTAGGTAACCATATGGAACGTGATGGTTTCCATTGACTGGAATTAAAAAATGTACTACATCTGCAATCATTAGACGATAATTTTCCAATGAAAACCCAGCCGAATCTGTACATTCTAATTCAATAAATTGGTCACGTAAATGATTTGAGTTTGGTCTAACCATGGTTTCTGTAACAACAATTTGTGCAGACGTAATCGATGTGATTAGACAATAGAAGAAAAAGCTACAAGCAGTTTTCCTCAACATCATGGAAATCAATTGGAATACGTTCAAAACACCAAGTGTTGTTTTTAAGGAGTGCAAGAAGTAACTCAATTTTAACTTCATCTGCTTTTTTATATTCTGGATTCGTTAAAAGTTCTTGTACGCAAGAAATTAATTTTAGCTTTTTCTTTTTATCTACTCGGTTAGATGCGATAAAAGGATTCACACAACTTGCTTTTACTTCAATTATAACTAAACTATTGTTTTCCCAACCTAACCAATCAATTTCTCCTTTTGTTAATTTTAGATTGCGTGCGATACAAATCAATCCTTGTTTTCTTAACCAGAAATCTGCAAGTACCTCTACGGCTTTCCATTCACGCTTTAAATTCAAATTCTGACTCATCAATTAAGCGAAAAGTTTTACGATGAATTGGAGATGGTGCAAACTGTGAGAGTAATTTTTTATGAACTTTCGTTGGGTATCCTTTATGTTTTTCAAATTCATAATTGGGATACATCCGACTATAAAATTTCATCATTTTATCACGTTGCACTTTTGCTAAAATTGAAGCTGCCGCAATTGAAGCAACTTTTACATCGCCTTTTACAATAGGAATTTGTTTATAAGGAATTCTTGCTTTTAATCCATCAACCAAGACAAGAGAAGGTTGTAAATGTAATGAAGATAATGCTCGTTGCATGGCAGTATATGTTGCATTTAGAATGTTGCATCTATCGATAAGATCTGAACCCACCGCACAAATAGAATAACTGTCAGCAAGAGATATTATTTCATAAAAAAGTTTTTCCCTTTTCTTTTGTGATAACTTCTTCGAATCTTTTAATCCATCTATTTTTACTTCTTTTGAAAAAACCACAGCTGCAACAACAACAGGTCCTGCTAATGGACCTCGGCCTGCTTCGTCAATACCTGCAATGATCTCATTTTCTGACCAGAATTGATTTTCAACTGACCAATTGGGAAAAGGATCCATAATCGTTTCAGAGTTTTACTTTTTATTCCATCTATAAATCAGCCATCTCGCATCTGATGAAACAAGTGAATCAGATATAACTTGTCTAACGCTTTTAGGAAAATCTTGAATCCATCCTAATTTCCACAATTCATCGGATAGTGCACGATTGATATAAAGATAGGAAGTATCCCTGACAGTTAAATAACCACTAAAAAAAGTAATTTCATCATTTTCATTTGTTGTCAGTGTAGTCCAACTGGCGTGATTAGAAAAATAGTAATGGACATTTCTTGTTAACAGATTCAAATTTACTATTGAAAAGATCTCTGGGAAAGGATTAATATCCATTGAATTATCCAAAACTATGATATGACAATGATAATAGGGACACTCTCTTAACCACAATTGAGACAATTTACGAAATTCATCACTTGAATAAATCACAGAAACGAACTCATTCTTTTTAATAGGGTAAATATCGTGTTTGTAATTGCGAAATGGAATATCACTCTTTCTATACGTCAATATGAATATACTCAATGCAAAAACAAATGGAATGATTGTATATTTTGGTTTTCTGCTTGCAAGTATTGAGAATGAAACCAAAAGTGAAATAGACAATAGAAAAATTATAACAAATTGACGTGTTCCTAATAGAAACAAAGGTGCTGGAATCTTTGCCAAACTCATTAACAATTCACCTAAGCACCCAGTTCCTAAACCTATCCAGTCCATATGATGAAATGGATAGACCAAAAGAGTAAACACTGTTCCAATAAAAAGCATGCTAGTGATTGGTATAGCAACGATGTTTAGTAAAATGGAAATTAGTGAAAGATAACCGAAATGATAAACCACTATAGGTGAAGTTGTTAAAGTTGCACAAACACTTACAAGAATGACCCTGATCAAGTTGTGGTACCAAGAATTTTTAAGTAACCCATTTTCTTTCCACTTTTTGTAAACATCATTTCCAATGATTAACCCAAGCACACCTGCATAACTTAATTGAAATCCTGGTGTAATCGCATCCTCTGGTTTCCATAAACACATGAATAAAAGTGAACCACCTAATATTTGTAATGGTTTAGTCGGTCTGCCTAATAATCTTGCTAAAATAAACCACGAGGACATTAATATCGCTCGATCTATTGAAGAAACATCGGCTACTAAAAATCTATAAAACAAGAAACCTAAAAGAATTGCCCATTGCCTCACAACAAATCGTAAACCTAAAATACTGGTTATTACTTCAAGAATGCCCCATAGAAATGCTATCTGCAATCCTGATAATGCAAGTAAATGCACTAAGCCGGTTCTACGAAAACTTGCAACGTTATCATCACCGATTTCTTGATAGTTCCCAAACAATAATGATTCTATCAAAGGGACAATATTTGAAGGAACTTTTTCGGAAAGTATTCGGTGGCATTTTAGATGAACCCAATCTCGAAAATCAAATAATCTTTCTTTAAGTAAACTGTGATGAAATGTTTTTTGTTTTATTTTTTTGATGTTTATATAACCTATCGTTCCATAAGATTTTGAGCGAAATAGAGGATTCAATAGGGAATAACTATAAATGCTATCATATCCAACCAATTCACCGATGATATTTAATTCATCGTTTTTGTAAACACCACCGATAAAAATATTGGTCCGACATTCAACACGATACCATTGATTTTGCAAAGGCAAGTTTGCTAAAAATGAATAACCATAATGAGTACGAACAGGATCTGTTAAAACTACGATTTTAGAGATTACATGAATTTTAGTATTTGAAGGTAAAATTGGATTGTTTTTAGTAGAATGATAGTGTGCAACAGATAACAGGAGAGTTAACACCAATAGTCCATTGATAAAAGTAGAAGGGACAAAATTCTTTCTTAAAAGAAGTAAACTTAAAACAAAAATGAATAGTAATACAGCATTAACTAAATAGAATGTAGAAAAAGGAAAATAATAACCGAATAAAATGCCTATAAATGTTGCAGTTCCGATGAAAAAAAGAAAAATCGGCATTACTCGGCTTTATCAATGATCAAACAATTGTTATCCTTTACTGAAATAACACGAACTTTCTCATCTTTATGAACAGATTGTTTAGCAATAGCGTTCCAAATTTCGCCATGGATAAACACTTGTCCCGTATTCTCAAAATCAGATAAAGCTATTCCTTCTTCCCCTATCAATCCCTCTAATCCGGTCACAACTCTTGATTTTAATGCTTTGGCTGCCATAGAAACCACAAAAACAAAAAACAGCACAGTGGTAACTAATACTCCTGCAATAACAGACCATTTAATTCCTGGCATATCTTCAGGTAATTCAAACAATAGTAATGAACCTAAAACAAGTGCAACGATACCACCAAAAGTAAACGCACCTTTACTTACAATCTTCACTTCTAATGCAAACAGAATAAAAGCCGAAACGAGCAGAATAACTCCTGCAAGGTTTACAGGGAGGACTTGAAATGATAAAAAAGCAAGAATTAAACAAATTGCGCCAATAATTCCTGGCCAAAGTGCACCCGGATTTTGTAATTCAAACAGTAAACCATAAAAACCAAGAGCTATTAAGATATAAGCTATATTTGGATCCGATAAAAACTGTAAAAGTTTATCAGTAAAACTTGATTTTCTATAGTAAAATTTTGGAACAGAAATTGTTACACTTAGTTCAGTAGAATCTTTTAACAAAAACCTTTTTCCATTTAATTTATTCACCAAATCACGAACATTTGTAGCAATCGTATCAACTACGTTTAAACTTTCTGCTTCAACTTCTGTGGACGAAATTGATTCTGTAACTGCTTTTACAGCCCAATCCACATTTCTATTTCTTAATTTTGCAATGGTTTTGATTTGAGCGATAGCATCGTTTAGAACTTTATCTTTCATCGGACCTTGTATTGAATCTGTCGCAGTACCAGTAAGTTGTACTGGATGTGCAGAACCTAAGTTTGTACCTGGTGCCATAGCAGAATAATGTGCTGCTAAAGTAAGAAACACACCTGCAGAACCAGCATGTGCTCCACTTGGAGAAATATAAACGACGATGGGAATTGAGGAATTTAAAATCGTTTGCACCATACTTCTGGTTGTGGATAGTAAACCACCAGGAGTATCTAAACAGTAAATAAGTAGTAATGCATCTTTCTCTTTCGCATAATCAATACTTCGCTTTAACTGTAGTTCAGCGACAGGCCCTATCGTACCTTGATACTCAAATACAACTATTGGTTGTGCATGAATGCTGATAGCGATAAAGAAGTAAATGATTAAAAAACAATAAACCTTCATTGTGAAATACTCTTTAATGTGTTATCTAATATGGACTGTAAAACAGGATCATCACTTGGATCAACAGTTCGTAAATGTATAAATATTTTTTCATTGTGTATTTCTGAAAATAGGGCTGGGCTTTGTAACCGTAACATTTGTGCGATACGGCTTACATGTTTTTTTTTCGGATGTATAACGATTGCTATATCTGAAATTGCCTGTTGTGGTACTGCACCAGAACCAATAAACCCATCACATTGTTCTATAGTGATCGGAATAGTTCTATACTTTAGGGAAGCGGTAATAAAGGTTGCTCGTTTTCGAAGATCATCAATAGATGCTGAAATCTGCTTTACAAATGGAATGGAATTCGTTTGATTTTGCAACCACAAATTCAATGTTGCATCCAAAGCAGACAACGTTAATTTACAAGGACGTACAGCGCGTAGTACTGGATGTTTTTTGCATTTATGGATCAATTCAGATTTTCCAACAATGATTCCTGCTTGTGGACCACCGAAACATTTGTCACCTGAAAAAGTGATCACATCTACTCCAACTTTCACACTTTCTTGAACTGTTGTCTCATACGGTAAAAAGTAATCTTCTAAATTTAATAATAAACCATTTCCTAAATCCTCAATTAGGAATATATTGTAATGTAATGCAAGTTGTTTAAGTTCTTGCAAAGTTGGAGATTCTGTAAATCCTACAATTCGGTAGTTGGATGGATGCACTTTTAAAATAGCAGCCGTCTTAGAATGAATTGCTTTTTCGTAATCATCAAGTCGCACCCTATTCGTAGTCCCAACTTCAATTCTTTTAACTCCAGCTGCTGATATAACATCTGGCATTCTAAAACTTCCACCAATTTCAACCAATTCACTTCTACTAATAATCACTTCTTTTTTGTTGGCTAATGTACTTAACACTAATAAAACTGCAGAAGCACAATTATTTGTAACTAACGCTGCTTCAACATCTAATAAGTAGGTTAACTTTTTCTCAATTGACTTCCAACGATCTCCACGTACACCGCGAACAGGATCTATTTCTAATAAGCAGTTTTGTGATGCATTTTCTAATGATATTAGTGCTTCTTTGGGTAACACTGCACGTCCTAAACCAGTGTGTAAAAGTATTCCCGTTCCATTTAGAACCTTTGGAAAAGAGGGCTGTAATAAAATTTCAACTTGATGAGTAACGTTTTTCACAGCGACTTCAAGCGAATGATTGGGTACACCCTCTCGTCTTTGTCGTTCTATTTCTTCTCGACACAATTTTAATAGGATATCGTATTTAACAGAAAGCTTTTGAATGGAGGGATGTTCTATTAGTTTACCAACTGCTACAGGATATTGATTAGAAGTTGATTTCGACACTTACACGAACCCCTTGAAAAGGATTGACTGGTCTACATCTACCACTACTACAAACAATACCGCCTCTTTGTTTACCAGTAAATAACTGAAGTTGCACTCCCGGTTGTACCTGATAGTTCGCTTCCAATGCAAACCAATTTGGACCACTCATTTCGTTTTTATCATTGGTAGTTTCCATTAGGAAAGCAATAGAGCCTTTTCCTGATAACGAAATAGTGGCATTATAATAACCATCACGTATGGATTGTTTTTTGATTTTATCTTTTGTGAACATCTGTTCAGAAATCAATTCAACATTAAACCGCTTGGTTAAACCTGTTTGCACTCCAACTAAAAAACCTTTTCTTTGATTCCAAATTGAAGGAACTTGAAAATAGGAATTCCACAAAGTTTCTTGTCTTGTTGCATATTGTAAACGAATATTTTGTTTTTTCGTGATTTTCCATTGAACTTCTGCCATATGTTCTATAAAAGGAGAATCTTTTTGCTCTAATGATGGAATCGGAGATTCATGATGGGATGAACTATGACCAGTATATCCGATGATTTCAATGGTTTTTAATGGTTTGTAATGGATTTCAGTTTGCCAACCAATTTCATCATCGTACTTTGGATTGTGAGGGTGAGAAGACATTGTTTTTGAAATAAGTTCTTTTAAAACAACTGGAGGTGATTGATAGGGAAGTAAATTCCCGTGAACTAATCGGAATTGATAATCTTTGTAATCAACTTGTAAAGAGAAACCTTTTCTTGCGAAACTAATCGTTGAAAACCATCCACGATTGACGTTGTTAGTATTGGCTTCTGCTTGCCAACTACCTTCCCAAAAAAATGACAATGTACCTACGTTTTGAAGATATTGCTGAGTTTGAAAGCTGACACCACTAGTTCTTATATCTGGATAATTTTCTGGTAAGGTTTGTAAAAAGGAAGTGGATATTTTTGTATTTTTCACATTGTATTGAATACTTGCACCTTGTATATCATTCGGTTTGGTATAACCTGCAGGATCAAGTTCAGACCTCCCTCGTATCGCTTCAATTTGAAGATTTTCTAAGTTATAATTGATTAAGACACCATCAACACCAGAATCTAATCCTTGTTCAAAATCTTCAATTAACGCTAAAACTAAGCCGCGACCCCAAACTGTGTAAGTGTTTCCTATAGTAATATTGAACTTATCTTTACTGTACCGTAACCATCGTTTATCAATGGCACTTAATCCTTGTGTTCGTTCACCCCAATAAGACGGTTGTAAAGTAGAAAAGCGAATACCTGTGGTAATTTTTTGTCCAAAAGAAAAGCGACCATCTAAATAGTTTTCAAAGTAAGAAATTTTCTTACTTTGACCAGATGTCATTAACTTTTCAGTACCATCAGACCATATCATTCTATCGGATAACGTCACTGACACATTGGAAGTTTCTAACGCATGAGAAATTGTAAAGAAAGTTCCGAATAACAATAATAATATCAAATTCTTCATTCATGACTCTCATTAGTATTTAGTAGTTCGACTATTTTCTTTTCTAATACTTCTTCATCACCAGGAAGATATCCAATTTTTGTTAAAACGATTTTACCTGCACGATCAACTAAAACAGTATGTGGAATATTTTTCCCTCCAAACGCTTTTAGTGCTTCTGATTTTGGATCCATGAAAACCTTAAATGAATAACCTTCATTGATAATGAAAGGTGAAACTTTATCCATCGTTTTCGTGCCATCAACAGAAATCGCTAATACTTGTAAACCATCTTTATGATATTTTTCATAGATTTCGTTTAAATGTGGTAGAGCTTCTTTACACGGTGTACACCATGTTGCCCAGAAATCTAAAACTGTTGGACCTTTTGGGTATATCGTATCTAAGGAAACAGAATTCCCTTCTAAATCAGTTAGGACCAGTTTCGGTGCAGCTTCTTGCGAATAAAGAGAGTTGTTCATCAATAATAAAAAGCAAAGTAAAAAAAATAGGTAGTATTTTATCATTTGATCAGTATTCCTTTCTTAATTTTACTTCCAATGTTTGTTTCAAAATGGAAAAAATATATACCACTGCTTAACTGTTCATTAGAAAATTGGATTCGATGCAATCCTTCACGAGTTAGATGTAAATTTTCTAAATGTAGCTGACGGCCAACCACATCAAACACAGAAAATTTTAGCACCGTTGTGTGTGGAAGTGATATTAAAAACACTATTGAGGAATTAAACGGATTTGGATACATTTCAATAACATCAAAAGTACTGGGTATACCACGTTTTTGATCATCTTCTCTATTTGAAGTAGGATTTATCGTAACCACTAATGTTCTTCTAATGTTTGGTTGGGGAGCATTGTGCCTTAAAAGTAAATCTGCAAACCATGTGCCAACTGGAACATCAGTAGTTCGAATAGTTAATCGTATTGTATCACTAAAATTCGAAAATAGTTGACCTTGAGTTTGACTTAACTCTAACCAATTAAACGTTGATCGAAACTTCAATACTTCTAATGTGTCAGCACCAGATATGGATTGATTAACAGCAAGGATGACATCTGTACCAAATCCCCAATTGGGAACAACGCATAAACCACCAGCAATTTGATTTGTACCTAATGGAGGAATCCATAAGGGTCGCCATTGACCTGTCATCGGATTCATTTTTGAAATCAATCTAGAAGGAGTACTATCTTGAGAAAAAATATAAAGAGGCATACCATCTGGGTCATTGGCATACCAACTTAAACCCCACACCGATAATGGATGTTGAAGTTGCCGCAAAAGTTGTCCATTACGGTTTACAACGAAAATCGGAGTTCTAATATCACAGTAATAGAAATGCTGATTTTCTTCGTCGTATGCAATTGCTCTTACAGGATTGATCTGGGATACAAGGGAATCAACAACAGTACCCGTGGTATCAAAACGATAAATGATATTGTTATCTGTTCCCCAAAAATGAGTTCCATCAAATGTCAAATCACGAATCCCATAAATAGAAGTATTTCTTGGTTGAACAAAACTATTGATCAGTAGGCCATCTCTAGATAATTTGTAGATATAGTTCGGTTCTGCATTGTTATTGCCACCAGCTAACCATAAATGATCGTAAGCAAACTCCACGCCATAAATTCTATTATCATTCGTGACTACACTAATAGGTATCCTTTGTAACGTAGTCCATCTGTTTTCTAATGTATCGCTGGAATCTGAACTTACTACCGAAAGTTGCCACCGAAGTGTATCAAAACCACTATTTTGAACAATTAGATCAAACGCAGTTGAATCACCTTGATTGGAATGAAAAACGAGATCACCGTGAATAAAATTCACTCTAGGACTAATCAGTGAAATATTGAGCGTAATTGTATCGGCAGAATCAACTGCTATGTTCGTTAAAGTTCTTGTGATGTAGCGTGATGCTGAAACCTGTAAATTCCAAATTCCTTCACGAACATTTGAAAAAATAAAAGTACCTATTGAATCCGTTGTAGTAGAATAGACAGAATTGGGAATAAAAAGAGTAGCATTTGGAATGCCTTGATTGGTAATCGAATCTCTTACGTAACCACGAATTACTCCGCCATCTACTATTGAGAATAAATAATTTAAAGCAGGAACAAGGCGTACCCTTCCAGTACCATATAAATTGGGTTGTAGCCCAATGTTGGTAGTGTCTGTAGTCATTTTTATGGCTTCACAAATATCCATAGGCGTAGCATCCGGTACCGCAGATAACAATAGTGCCATTGCTCCACCCAAATGTGGTGTAGAAGCGGACGTCCCATTAAAAGTGTTGATGTAACCACCATTTACAGTAGTAGTTCGAACGTCGGTAGGCATAGAAACATCGGGCTTTAGCAATCCTTGAAATAAACCATTTCTATATGGATAATCACGATACTCAATTCGTAAAGGTGGACGTGAAGGACTCATGATAGAATCCCATGCAGCTGGACCACGACCAGAATAATTCGCTATTACTAAGTTCTGTTGATAAGCCCCACATCCCATTACAGCACTAATCCCACCACGCAGCGTTTGAGTTGGATGTAACCAAGGTGCAGGACAGTTACCAGGCGTTGCAATATTAAATGGAATAGGGTAAGTACTCAATGAATTTCCTTGATTTCCAATTGAGTTCGCATGAATGACACCATTGGCTAGCTCCATATCTGTCATCACACGCATCTGTTCATAATCAGGTGCATTAGGATATTTGTAAGACATTGAAGAACTAATGACATCTGCACCATTCGCTACTGCATATTGTAATGACAACCGATAACTACCTTCACTATTCGCTCGAATGACCATTAAAGTTGCACCAATTGCTACACCTGTAGTATCACTCAAAGAGACACCTACTAATATTCCTGCAGTATTTGTTCCATGCGCTTGACCAGGTATTGGATTATTGTTGTTAAGTTCAAAATTCCAACCCCAAGTATCATCAATGTACCCGTTTTGATCATCATCTAAATTATTATTAGGTATCTCGTCTATATTATTCCAAATCCTTGAAGCTAAAGCAGGATGGGTTCTTTCTACTCCAGTATCAATCGTAGCAATAAGTATCCCTTGACCTGTATAACCTTGTGCCCACAATTGTGGTGCTTGGATATCCATTACACCCCAAGATACAGTATTTATTTGTGGGGGTTCATAGATTAGCGATGGAAGAGCATCTAAGATTTCTTCATAGGAATAATCAGGATCTAAGTCCAAACTTTTTAATTCTGGAAATCGATAAAAAAACGTTTTTAACTCACGAACCGTCGCTTCAAAATTGATTTCATTACCCATCCAATTCACTCGAATGTTTCGCACTTCTCCATTTGCTTCTAACCATCGTAATTCGTGTAAAACATTGGATTGAACTTTTTCTGAATGCATTTTAAGGATTGGTAGATTGATTTTACGCCACTCTCTTCGTGGTTTTCCTTGCACATTAATCAATAACTGAGAAAGTTTTAATTGGTCTTTGAAAACAGCATTGACACGTAAAAATGAAGTATCTGGCTTAGTGTTTAGTTCTTTTTGCAATCGTTCACTGATACCATAGATAGCAAACGATGGTGTATAAATCAATAAAAGACATAGGAAATACAAAAAGATGTTTGCTTTTTTCATTGTCAAAAAAACTTACTTCACTAGCATTAACTTTTTAACAATTCTTTGTCTAGACGTTTCTGCTATAAGGTAATACATTCCACTGCCGAATTGAATTGAAGAAATAGAAAATTGGTGATATCCTTGAATTAAATCTCCTTCAAAAACGGTATGTACTTTTCTACCTAAAACATTGTAAATGTCTAATCGAACCTTTTGATTCCAAGGTAACGATAGTAAAATATTTGTTTCAGCATTAAATGGATTGGGGAATATTGAAACAATATCAAAAGAAGTAGGTATTGTCTGTAATGCATTTAATCTATGGTGACCGTTGCTTTTAACGTTTGTAAACGAACGTATTCTCGGTAGATTCGGAGTAAAATGAATTCTCTTCTGATTATGGAACCTATGCAAAGTGGAATCACGGTTTAGATGGTATGCTAACATCAACGCAATTGTTTCGTCTGGACTTTCAATTCCGACCGTCATAGAATAGACGATTTCCCCTTGAAAACTTTTATATACAAAATCAAAAGCGTTGTCACCCGTAATCGTTGGATAAAAATTCTCATCATAAATAATCATTTGGAAATTCAAGCGATTCCCACCATTTGCCCCTACGGTGACACTATCCCATTGGATAATAAATAGATGATTGAGTGTATCATAAAACGTATAGCAAGATTGACCGCTTTGAGAAAATCCCCAAAGATTATCCCACCAAGGGCATATCATACCTAATATGCTATCATTCCCATTCGGAAGGAATTGATTCAACCAACTGGGTTGTAACTGTCTTCCGGGGGCTACCCATCCATCAGTACTCACTGAAACCGATTGATAGACTTGTCCGAAATAACGAAACGAAAATGGAAGTGCAACTTCAAGAACTTGGTTACCATTAGTGAAGTTGACAAGATTTCCGTTTCCCCCATTCCTTGGTGCTATATCCAACCAATCAAATTCTAAGCTTTCAGTATATAATGTATCGTCCGATTCATAAGCATAATAAGGTTGATTAGGAGTATAACTAGGTGCAGTAGAATCAATAGTCCCAGCAAGAAAATGGTATCTTAAAGTATCTATAAATACCCAAGTAGGAAAAGATACAGAAACAATAAACTGCATTTGTGCTGGAAAGTAAGCAGGTAATGTATCACTACCCGTTATACTCAAAGGTACAATTGGTACAACAACAGAATTCCTCAATAATGTATCAAAATTTAATGTATTCGGTGTAACACTGATGTATCCTTCATTTGTGGACAAGTTGACTTGCAATTGATAGATATCTAGTTGGTTATCATTAGAAAGAATAAATTGTAATGGTACTGTTTCACCCCGATCCAAACGAAAATTTCCAGTCGTATCAATCAACACATTTTCTATTTGAATGGTAGGATAATGGGTCGGTATTTCTAATGTAGTGTATGCTATGGTATCATTATTAAAAAATCCAGTAATCGTTAAACGTAAAATTGAATTTCCTCGATATTGTGGAGATAAAACAACAGGGAATTCTATTCTTATTGAATCATTCGGTGAAAGAAATGGTATGTTAACTTGATTGTACAATAGGTTTAATTCTTGAGAAGAGGAAACTGCTAAAAACTGTAGATTTGTACCATTGACTTGCGATATATTCGTTATCTTGACTGACAAATTAGCAGTTTCGCCAGGAGATAAATGTGCATCTATGATTCCAATCGAATCACGAACTATTAAACTATCAATACTAACAAACAACAGATTTTGATTAACGGGAATAAGTGAACGATATACTCTACTTTTATATCCACTCACTGCTATACCGACAACAGTCAAATGATTTGGAATATTGATTGTAAAATTTGCATTTCCTTGAGCATTGGTCCAACCTGAACCTAAATTGATGCCTGAAGTATCATAGATGGTAACAAATTGTTGTATTCGTGGTTGCTGATTGACATTTGTGACATGGATCGTCACATTTTGAGTACCAACAGTCAGCATGGATGGAGCAGTCACTACAATTGAATCGGGACGTCCTAAGTGAACATTGAGTAATGGATCTGAAAGACAAACATATTCTGAAATTTGAGTTTTTAATACTTCACGAATGTTGGAATCTTGGGGCGAGTATGCAGCAAAACTAGATAACACTTGAGCGTCTGCTCCGATTAGACCTGAAGCTAAACCATTCAGATAGGATCTAAACCACATCCTGTACAATCCAACATCCATCGTATTGTTGAATTGTGTATGGGTATTCCATGTAGGACCAATAAATCCTACAGAACCTTTAGAAACTGAAATGGACCCTTGACGCATCCATGCTTCGCCAAAACAATTGGGTTCATCAAATTTTCCCACACCACAACCCATTCCTGTAATTACAACTGGTTTATTCACATTGTCCACTTGACTAATGTAAGTGTAATAATATCCAATTCCTGCCCAACCAAATGCCCATCCAGAACCACGATAATTTAAAAGCGAACGACCTTGATTGAGATAACCATTCAACAATGTACCAGATCCTGCAGTAAACAATGAATCAACAGCAAGATATCCATTTTCAAGCATTCTTTGTCTAGTCCAACGTTTTGTATTGATTTGAGTGATTGTCTGTTGATCTGATGCTACCACTCCATAGTTGTACCAATTTGATTGATCTGGATTTGATTCGTAGGATACAATCTTATTTGCTTGTGTTAGAACTTCCGTAGGATTAGCTACTGTCATTCTACCTATTAATAGATCAGGCATTGGATCTGGATGATTCTGCCATAATGGGCCTTCTAATCTTGCATAAAAATGTTCATCAATGTAATTGCCTGGATAACTTTCACTACTAAAAATTGTGGTCGGGTCCGAAGTATTTGAATAATACGTAGGAATTTGTGTTTCATCACCTACTAAAAAAACTGCATCAGGGGGTTGTGAAGAATTGTATTGTGTTAGCAACCAATTTCTGATTGATTGTGCAGTAGAACCAATAGACGATAAAGGTACTACTTGTACATTCCAACCTAGTTTTTTTCTCCAATTTACCCATCCTGTCAAACTATTCACCAAGTTAGAGGTAGTTATGGCAATTACTTTTGGAGGCAGAGTAATATTTGCGGTTGGATATACATCAAAAAAATTGGGAACGAGTGTTGTATAAATGGGAAGAAAATAACTTGAAACGCCACGTGTTAATGGTTGAGGTGCAAAAGTGCTGTTTACGAAACGGATACTAATTGTACCGAAAGTAACATTTCCTTCTGCGATAGTGGGGGATAAAAGTTGAATAGAAAGAGGTACCATCCACAAATCACGAAAACAGACAGGATCGCCTAAATAAACAGTTCCATTTGATGGAAAATTGGCAACTGTTTGCAGTTGTGCAATTTTTCCACGTGGAATCGCTATCCAAGTAGAAGCATTCCATTCATCAATATCGGGATTTTCTCTTTGCAAATAACGTATATAAGCAACATTTACGTTTGAAGAAGACCAAGACAATCGAATACTATCTTCATTAGAAAAGATCACGGAAAACCCTTCATCTAAACCTTGCCATGGACTTGCGTTTACCACGCACACAATAATCAGTATAAAAACATACACAAATTTTTGCATTATACCCTCTTTGCTCACTCCATCAAAATTATATTATTCGCATTTTGTTCGTAATTATTTTGATTGGGTTCCCATTCTTCAATTTCTTGAATTAGAACATCAACAATTTCTTCTTCTTTTACTTTTCTTACTACTTTACCATTCACAAAAAGCAAACCAGACCCTTTTCCACAAGCAATTCCTATATCAGCTTCTCTTGCTTCACCAGGACCATTTACAGCACACCCCATAATGGCAACATTGAGAGATTTTTTGATCGTTGCTACTCGCTCTTCAATCTCTTGCACTAACTTGACTAAGTTTACTTGAATTCTGCCACATGTGGGGCAAGCAATGATATTAATTCCATCATTATACAAATTTAAAGCGCGAAGAATTTGAAAACCTGTTTTCACCTCTTCGATAACGTCTGCAGTTAAGCTAACTCGAATGGTATCGCCAATACCATCCGCTAATAGGGCACCTATACCAATTGCAGATTTGATAGTACCACTCCCTTTTGGTCCCGCTTCAGTAACTCCTAAATGCAAAGGGTAATCTGTAAGTGCAGCAAATCCACGATAGCTTTCAATCATAAATGGAACATCTGTAGCTTTTAATGAAAAAACTACATTGTGGTAATCCTCTTCTCCTAAGATTTCAACTTGACGCATTGCTGATTCAACAATTCCTTGAGGTGTAACGCCTTTGTATTTTTCCACTAAATCGTCTTCTAATGAACCGCTATTAACACCTACACGTATAGGAATGTTCCTTGCTTTAGCTTCACGAATAACTTCGCGAAAACGATCAACACCTCCTATATTGCCTGGATTGATTCGGATTTTATCAATCGCATTTGTTTCCAATGCTTTTAAGGCAATTCTATAGTTGAAATGGATGTCTGCGACTAAAGGAATTGTTATTTGCTTTTTAATTTCAGGTAGGGCATTTACTGCATCTTGATCGGGTACTGTAACGCGAATAATATCACAATGAACCGCTTCTAATCGTTTAATCTCAGCGACAGTAGCTGCGACATCTGAAGTATTGGTCATAGTCATAGATTGGACAGCAATTCGATGATTGCCACCAATTGTAATATTACCAATTTGAACTTCTCGGGATCTTCTCCTCTTTTTCAATAATCCCCCATTTTTATTTCTTACAAAAAATACTGATTTAGAATTTAAACAAGAAATCTAATGCAGAAATTCTCTGATTAAAATTATTGATCTATTTTTGAAAAAAATTTTTTATACACTTTTTTAGGGAGGTCAATTAAAAATATCAGTAATGATTGCCAAAAGGTAGGTTTTACTTCTTCGGACCCTATTTCATCTAGTGTTCGGATTTCAGGTAAAGGAGGAATGGTTGCTTCAGGTGGATTCAATAATTTCCAATCTACATTGTATAAATTACCTAAAGTTCTTAAAAACGCACGAACATGAATTGGTGGTAAAAACGTTCTTTCACCAGATTCTAATGCAATGAGGTGTTTAATCGGTATTTTGGTAAGATTATGAACATCTTCAACAGAATAATTCCATTTTTCTCTTAGCTCTTTTAAATCGTAAGGATTTTTATTTTGTTGTTCTTCTTCAGGAATAGTGACTAATTTAAAGGTTAAACGTGAAGTTGTAGCGGTGCGTTTACTCGATCTATTTTTGCGAGTATGTTCTTCTTTTGGTTCCTCAAAAAACAAACTTAATTGCTTCTTTTTGTTACCATTCAAGTGTTTTCAATGCCTCATAAACTTTAGATGCGGGTAATCCCATAACGTTGTAAAAGCATCCTTCTATACGATAAATGTACCTTGCTCCAAAACCTTGAAATCCATATGCACCTGCTTTGTCGAATGGCTCGCCTGTTAAAATATACTCACAAATTTCATCTGGTTGAAGTGTTTTGAAAAAAACTTTAGTAACCTCGTAATCTGATATGATTTTGTTGTACTTATTGTACAAAATAGTAAATCCTGTATAAACCAAATGACTTTTACCGGATAAAAGTGATAGAATTTGAAAGGCCTCTTCTTCATTTGATGGTTTTCCCAACCATTTATCTTCAAGTACCACCATTGTATCAGCACCAAGAATGAACGCGTCTTCATTTACATTATTTGCAACGAATTGAACTTTTTCTTTAGACAAACGAACCACGTGCTCTTGTATAGTTTCATTTGCTTTTCTCTCTTCTGGTACATTTGGTTGAATTATCTCATGGGTTAAACCAATTTTGTATAAGATTTCGGAACGACGCGGTGAAGAACTTGCTAAAATTAATTTCATTTACACTTGATAATAATGAGACAACAAAAACAAAATTCCTACAACTAAAACCAGTTTATACAAATTAGCTGTGAATCGCCAAAAAGTTTTCTTTTTTTTTGGATATTTATAAAATTGATAAATCATAAATCCGAATAGTCCTATAATTAAAAAAAATAACGTAGAATTAATGATTCCAAAGTATGAATTATAGAAGAAAAATTTTAATGTTAAAACAACTACCACAATACAATTTAAACCAATTAAAATCATTTGAACTTGATGGTCATTCAAATAAAATGCAATTGTTTTGATACTATTGAATAGATCACCTTCTTTATCATCCATATCTTTAGCAATTTCACGTGCTAAAAATACAATAAAAACCAATAAAGCGGGAAAAACTCCTTTTGCTACATTTTCAGCAATCATCGCACCCATAAACGGAACTAAAGCCCCAAAAAATGCAATTGTAATATTTCCAATTATTGCAATTTTTTTTCCAACCATATTATACCACAATGACAATACAACTAAGAGCAAATAAAAAAGCGTATACTTCCATTCCCAAAAAAAAGTGACACATAACCCCAATGAATAAAATAGTATACTGAACAATACTGTCCATTTCATAGAGAACTTTCCTTTAGGCAACGGTCTTTCAGGGCGATTGATTTTGTCTACTTGATAATCTAAGTAGTCATTGTGAATATTGCTAGCTGCCGTTAAAAAAAAAGCCGCGATCATCCCATGAATAACCTTCACTGATATGATCCCATCGGCTAATGTATTTCCTAAAAGAAGTGCGGCTGATGCTATTAGACAGTTTTCTATCCGTATTAAACGAAAAAAAACAAAATAGTCGTTATCTTTATAACGACTATTTTGCAGAAACTGAAAATTGGTACTTTTACTTTGTTTCTGCAGCATTCTTTGAAGTTGATTTATTATATTCTTCTACATAATTAAGTCGTAAATTGGTAAGCTCATTTTGCAAAATTCTTTCTTCATCATTTGTTAAATTACCTTTACATTTTTTCTCTAACATCTCTAGCATTTGTATCGAAAATTGAACAGCATCTAAATCGATTGGGCCAATTTTTCCATCAGGCCCAGGGAGTTTTCCTAATGCTACCATTGCAAGATGTTGAAATTGATAGACAAGTGTCAAAAATAGTGGACTATTCTGGTCACTCATCTTGGATATTTCCTTCTAACTTCTTGATACGATCACGGATAACAACAGCTTCTTCGAATTTTTCTTGAGAAATCAGTTCATTTAACAACTGTTTTAAGGCATTGATTTCTCGTTTCTGTTTTTCTTTTTCATCTTCCTCAGACTTTAATATGATTTCACTTTTTTTAGAAAAACCGGCTTCCTGCATTACAGCTTCAGATACATAAATCGGAACCTTCCACTTTAATGCATAAGCAATGGCATCCGAAGGTCTAGCATCAATTACACGTTCCTCACCTTGAACATCCAAGTAGATCTCGGCATAAAATACATCATCTTTAAGCTCCGTAATGAGAACCTGTTTGACTGTAATTCCGCTAACTGTTAAAATGTTTTTGATTAAATCATACGTCAAAGGTCTGGGAGATTGAATCTGTTGTAATAGATTCCTTATCGTTTGCGCTTCAGCAGCACCAATAAAAATAGTTAAGAGTCGTTCTTCTGGAGTTTTATCCTGAAGCAGTACTCCATAATGTTGAACATATTGGGAGATAGTTATTCCGATTACTGTTACTTCAACAAAACCGATCATTAGATAGAATCACCCTCGCCATAACTTAAAATAATTGTAACTGGTCCGTAATTGATAGAAGAAACATTCATCAATGCACCAAATTGTCCATCTTTACACAAAGGATATTGCGTTGATAACATCGTTAAAAATTGTTGATGCTGTTCTCTCGCTAAAATAGGAGACGAAGCTTGAATAAAATCTGGACGTAATCCTTTTTTACAATTTGCATGTAAAGTAAAATTAGATATCACTAAAATTTCGCCATGTACATCTTTTACAGATAAATCAAATCGATCACTTGTTTCATCATTTGGGAAAATTCTCAAATTGAGAATTTTATGGATTATCCATCTAAACACATTTTCATCATCACTACTACGATAAGATACGTAACAAAGCAAGCCCTTTGAAATTTCCGAAACAATTTTTTCAGAAACTCCAACTTTTGCATTGAACACTCGTTGTACAACCACTACCATATTAATATCTGAGTAGTTCGACTTTGCCTTGGCTTGAAAAACTTTTCAGTATATTGTATGAATGTTTATTTAATTGAATTTTTAAGTTTTCAGAGTGTAAAATAAATTGCCTACCAATATTATCTTGATCACGAATGACTAATTCTAATTCTACATCACCATCGTTTTGATAAACAAAGTTTTGAAATCTTAGTAAAAAATCTTCATTGATTTCGTCAATTAAAAGCTCAATTCTAACAGATTTAGTAAATTTATTTAAAACTTCAGTTAATGGGATTATTTTTTCTAAAAACATTCGTATAAAACGATCATTATCACTATAATTACCAATTGCTTCAATAAATACATAATCACCTACATTAACATCTTTGATCAAATTTAATTTTGTATCGTTCACAAAAACATCTCCATGATCACCAAAGTAATCTTCTATAGTTAAAACACCGTAGTTATTGCCATTTTTTTGGTTTGTACGTAGGTTTTTACTTTTAATGATGCAACCCATTTTGATTCTTTTTTTATTCCAAGATGTACCATCAACTAAATAAGAATCAGTAAATAAATCCAGTTCTAATTTATAATCTTCTAACGGATGTCCACTTGCATAATAAAATAAAAATTCCAATTCCCATTCTAGCAATTGTTTTAACGAAGCACTTGTAACATTTCTTAATTTGGGTTCTGCTATTTGAAATGTTTCATCTTCAGTAAAAACGATTTCTGAAGCATGATGCAATCTTTTTTTGGAACAATAACTGATCATTTCATCTAAAGTAGCGAGTAAAGAAGCACGTTCACCGAACTGATCCAATGCGCCAGATTTGATTAATGCTTCAACAACCTTACGATTACAATTACTCGGAACATTTCTTAAAATAAAATCTGAAAATGATTTATATTTGCCTTTTTTCTCTCTTTCTTCTATTACGCTTCGAGCAGTTTTTTCTCCAACCTGCTTAATTGCACCTAATCCATATCGAATACCTTTCTGCAACGGTTTGAAGTGAACATCTGAATCATTGATATCTGGTGGTAGCAATTCAACATTCAATTGTCTCACTTCACTGATTAATGTCTTTAATCGATCTGGTTTGCTACTATTTCTAGTTAATGCAGCTGCAAGATACTCTTTAGGGAAATGTGCTTTTAAGTAACCTGTTAAATAAGCAAGATATGCATAGCCTGCACTATGAGATTTATTAAAACCATAATTTGAAAATTTTTCAATTAAATCAAACAATGTCTTTGCTTGGTCTTCAGTTAAACCGTTTTTGATTGCTCCTTGTATGAATTTGTTCTCTAAGTGTTTATTTAAATCACTTTTCTTTTTTTTGCTAATCACTTTTCGAAGAATATCTGCTTCTGACATAGTAAAGCCTGCAACATCCACTGCAATCTGCATAACATGTTCTTGATAAACAATGACACCATAAGTATCTTTTAAGATAGGTTCTAATAATGGATGTAAATAAGTAATTTCCTTTTTCCCATGTTTTGACTGAATATAATTGGGAATTTCAGCCATAGGTCCTGGACGAAATAAAGCGTTCATTGCGATTAAATCTTCAAGTCTATTCGGTTTCAACTGAACTAACCACTTTTTCATCCCATTGGATTCGAATTGAAAAATTCCATTGGTCTTTCCTTGTCCAAACAATTCATATGTTTTCGAATCATCTAACGGAATTTTATTTAAATCAAATTGTCCATTATCGTCCAGTAAATCCTTGTATTGAGGATTAGATCGAATTAAATGTAACGTATCATCAATTACAGTTAACATCGTTAAACCTAACATATCCATTTTTAATAAACCAGCACTTTCTATCACATCTTTATCAAATTGTGATAACAGCGTAAGTTCATCTACACGATATACTGGAATAAAATCGCTTATCTTTGTAGGCGCGATAAGAACACCTGCAGCATGGGTCGTAATTCCTCGAATACGCCCTTGAATATATTTTGCAAAATCAACAACTTTTCTAAATACCTCATCATTTTTATAAGAGTTCTTTAATTCTTCACTCAATTCTATTGCTTCTTGAATGCTTAAATCATGACCTAAATCCTCTGGTGGTTCTACTTTAGAAAATAAATTGCTGTATTTATTCAGCTGTACTTCTTGTAAATTGAATATTCTCCCGACATCTTTAATTGCAGCTTTTAACTTCATTCGATTAAAAGCAGTAACTTTACAAACTACTTCTTCACCATATTTAGCTTTTACATAATCTATTACTTCTTTTCGCCTACTGTCAGCAAAATCAATATCCATATCTGGTGCAGAAGCTCGATCAGGATTTAAAAAACGTTCAAAAATCAATTTGTATTCAATTGGATCCAAGTGTGTTATTGAGAGTGCATATGCAGCTAATGAACCTGCTACAGAACCACGGCCTGGTCCCACCAAAATATTGTTTTTTCTTGCTGCATGAATAAAGTCCGCAACAACTAAATAGTATCTACTGAATTTTTTTGTAACGATAACATCTATTTCTTTATCAATTCGTTTCTTATATTCCTCGGTAATTACTTTTTTTCGATGAAGTAAACCTTTGATTACTTGATCAATAAAATAGTAATCAATTAATTCTATCGTATTTCCATACTTCTCGAAATACTCTAAGTTTTCTGGACTGTAATCTTGAGGAATGGGAAAATTGGGCATTTGAGGTGTCTGTGTTTGCAATTGAAAGTGCAACTTTTCTGCAATTTCAACAGTTCTCTCAAGTTGTTCCTCATACCCTTTGAAAAAAGAATACATTTCTTCTTCAGTTTTAAAGTAGGCCTGATTGGTTTCTGGTTGATAATGTTCGAGAAAGTTTGTGACTTTCACTTTTTGATCGATAAATTTGAGTAATTCAAGTGCAATCGCATCTTCTTTTTTCAGATAATAAACTGGGTTAGTAATTACTGCTTTTATACCTGTATCTTGTGATAACCTGAATACTTCATCGAACATTATTTTATCTTCTTCTCGCCCTAAATCTTGTAATTCTATATAGAAATCATCGCCAAAAATTGAATGCCACTCTTGAACAATCTTTTTAGCAGCTTGGAAATCACCATTTAGTAAATGTGGATAAAACTCACTATCTTCAAAACCACTTAAAACTACAAATTGTTCTGCATGCTCAAACAAGTCAGTTACAGGAAGACATAGAGGAGGAAGATGTTTAACGTCCCTAAAGTAGTTATCGGTCATCTTACATATAGTTCGATACCCTACTTCAGTTTTCGGAAAAATGATTACTTGAAAAGTTTTTCCAATTTCGTTCCTTTTCAAACAAATTTCAATACCATGGATGGGTCGAATAGAAGGGTTACAATCTTGACATTTAGATTGAAATTGAAAAGCACCAAACATTACCCCTAAATCCGTCAGTGCTAACTTTTCAACTCCCATATCTGAAGCAAAATCCACTAACTCTTCTACGGTAGGAACCGCAGAAAGAATACTATAATCACTTCGTACACGTAAATGGTAGTATTTCTTTTTAGACATCATCAAAAAAGCGAATAAACAACCAAACAATTGTTACAACAATTAATATCAGAATAACGAGCCAACCGCTGGTAGATACAAAAGATATCCCACTGGCAGTAATGATTCCACCTAAAATTACAAATACTCCTACGAAAGTATATCTTCGTTGATTTCGATAACGTGCATCTGAAAACCAATGTTTTAGTTTACTTTTCCATCTACGACGTCTATGACGTAACTGAGCCACTATGGTTCCTGTTCTCTAAATATTTTTGCACCTAATTTAGATAATTTATCATCTAATTTTTCATACCCACGATCTAAATGGTAAATTCTTGAGACAAAAGTTGTCCCTTCAGCAATTAATCCTGCTAATACTAATGATGAAGATGCTCTTAAATCTGTGGACATAACTGGCGCACCAATTAAGCGCTGTCTTCCTTCAACAATTGCAGTATTTCCATCTAACCTAATTCTTGCTCCCAAACGCTGTAATTCTGCTACATGTTTGAAGCGATCAAAAAATATTGTATCTGTAATCTTTGAATCTCCATCGGCAATTGTCATAAAGGCAATCCATTGTGCTTGTAAATCAGTCGGAAAACCTGGATAAGGGGAAGTTTTTATATCTACTGGTTTCACATCTCCTAAACGTGTTATATGAACTGAGTTGTCTTGTATGTTTAAAGTAATACCGGCTTCAATAAGTTTTTCTTGAACAATACCCAAATGTTCAGGGATAACGTTTGTAAACTTGACATTTCCACCGGTGATAGCTGTAGCTAAAATCAGTGTTCCTAATTCTATTCTATCAGGGATAATCGTTTCATCAGCAGGGTGTAAAGATTCAACCCCATGTATTTCTAAACGTGGTGTACCTATACCAGATATTTTTGCGCCCATTTTATTTAAAAATTCACATAATTGTACTACTTCTGGTTCTCTTGCACAATTTTCTAAAATGGTTTTTCCTTTTGCTAAAACTGCACTCAAAAGAACATTGCAAGTAGCACCAACCGAAATCACGTCAAACACAATTTCGTTTCCAATTAGTTCTTTGGCTTTTGCAGTAACATAACCTGCCACAGTATCTATAGTTGCACCTAATTTTTGCAATCCTTTAAGATGTTGATCAACTGGTCTTGGTCCCCAAGCACAACCCCCGGGTAAGGAAACAATCGCTTCACCATATCTTGCTAATAGTGGACCTAATACGTAAAAAGAAGCTCGCATTGTCTTTACCAACTCATATCTCGCAACTTTGTTTTCAGTCGGTTCCACTCGTAGAGTTAGTACATGATCTTCAATCTGGCTATCAACATTTAATTCTTTCAATAACTTTGAAAAAGTTAATGTATCTCGCAAAATTGGAAAATTAGAAAAATGATAAATTCCATCAGCTAATAATGATGCTGCCATCAGTGGTAATGCTGCATTTTTAGCACCAGAAATATGTATATGTCCCTCTAAACGATGTTGTCCTTCAATTACAAATCGCTCCACTCAAACTCCTTATGAAAACTTTTCAATAAATCTTTTGCACCTTCTATCGCACCAGCACCAGTTTTATCACCTGCAAGTAGCTCTGCAAGTGCAAATACTCTTTCTCGGTAAGAAAGTGATTTTGCAGTTATACGTGTTATGTTTTTTACTAAATGCTTTTCTATTTTTATGTGTTGGTCTGCTGCAGCTGCAACTTGAGGAAGATGTGAAACAATAATGATTTGATTGTTGTTTGCAATCTTTCTTAAACATCGACCAATAGATGCCGCGATCTTTCCTGATACACCACGGTCAATCTCATCAAATAAAAATGTTTTCCCTTTCGAGTGAGCGATATTTGATAAGATTACTAATTCTAAACGCGATAACTCACCACCAGAAATTACATTTGATAAGGGCACCATAGGTTGATCTGGATTTGCTGAAAAAAAGAAAACGATATCGTCTATTCCATTACTTGATGGAATTGATCTTTCAGTTTTTATTATATCAAATTGAACATTTGGAATTCCAACTGTGGGAAGCTCTTGATGGACAAGTCCAACTAGTTTTTTAGCGACGGCTTCACGTTTGAATGATAACAATTTAGAATTATGTAATAAAACTGTGTTCGCTTCTTCTAATTCTTTTTGTATTTCAGACAGTTTATTTTCCAGTAGGTTCAACTGGTGGTGGGATTGTTTAAGAATATCTATTCTATTAGGTATGTCTTCTGCATTAATTTTCCATTTTCTTTCTAATTCGTGTATTTGAAACAATCGAGTTTCTATCAAATTCAATTGATTAGGATCGTCTTGAATTTTTCTAAAAATGTTCTCTAATTGGATAAAAGCTTCTTTAAGTTCAATAGATGCATTCTCTAAAAGATTCACGCATTCTTGTATTGATGGGAAGAATTCAACTAGCGTATGAAGGACTTGTATAGCATTGTTTAAATCAGAACGAGTAGAATTTGCTTCATTCCCAAGTTTTGAAAGTACCGTAAAGATCTTATCTTTAAGCAGGTAAGAATTTTTTAATCGTTTTAAAGCTTCTTGTAAACTTTCTTTTTCTCCTCTTTGATATTGAATACTTTCTAACTCTTTTAATTCCTGTGTAATCCAATCAGTTTCTTTCTTGTGTTTTTCGTATTCAAGTAAAACTTCGTCAAGATGCTTTTTTAGCTGCTGAACTTTCTGAAAAGCTTTTTCTACTTTTAAACGATCGTGCAATAGATTACCAAAATGGTCTAACAAATCCAGCTGATTGGTTTTATCACGCAACAAGCCGATATCTTCTTGTAATGAAAAATGAAGAAGATCTTTGACAGTGTCAAACAATTCATTTCTTGTTACTAATTCATCATTAATAAAACAACGACTTCTATTATCTATTTTAACTTCTCTTCTAACTACGATTTCTTTAGAAGTAGGAAAACTATGATTTTTTGAGTCATTTGTTGAAATTATCTGAAACACTGCTTCAATAAAACCTGTTTCAGCATTATGCTTCAACCATGGTGAAGTCAATTTAGATTCTAACAAAAAAGAAAGTGCACGAATCACCATGGATTTCCCAGAACCTGATTCACCAGTAATAACTACAAATCCCTTTTCAAATTGAATCTCTAAAGAATCAATTAATAATAAATTTCTTATAGAAATTGAACGAAGCATTAAGGATTCACAACAGCGAGTTTAGAATAAGTTCGTTTTCCAGTTTGAGTTTTTAATACCACTAAATAAATTCCACTTGCAACCCAATCACCATAACCATTTTTTCCATCCCAACCATATGTAGCCGCTTCCAAAAAATTTAACTCTTTTATCATTAATCCACTTGGACTAAAGATTAGCACATTAGAATATGCAGGTAAACCATTTATACCAAAAGATAAATTTACACCCCCTTTTAAAATGAAAGGGTTTGGAGAAAGCTCGAGTGTGGGTTGTTCTGAGCTAGAAAATCGATAAGGTGTTTTAAGTATCGCAATACCACCATCGTTAGTAACAAATAATTCTCCTGTTTTCATTTCAAAAAAAAGAGAACTAATTCGATTAGTTGATAATCCCGTCTTAGTCCTAGTTTTTTTTATCGTAGTAATCCAGTTTTGTCCATCTGCTGATAATAAATAAATACCATCATCTGTTCCAATCCAAATTTGCCCCAGATGATCGCTTGTCAAAGAATTAACTTGATTGTTTGATTGTGGAATAGACAAAGGATAAAAACGCAGATTATTTAAATCTTCATGAATGCGTGCATAGTAGAGACCTGAACTGGTTGCAAGATATAAAATCGCTTCAGCACCAAAAGCCATAGAAGAAATGGTATAGGATTCTGGTAATCCTATATTGGAACGGAATTCACGGACGATATCATCGTTTGGATTATCAATGGTCTGTTTAAAATCATATACAGCTAAAGGTTGACTTGTATTGGTCGCACTTGCCAGCCACACACGATCCCAAGGATCTACAATTAAGCGATTAAACAAAAATGAAGTAAAACCTTGAGCGTTACCTAATCGTAACCAATTTCCATTTTCCCATCCTGTAACCACGCCCGCACCTTCAGGCAATATAACTAAAGGTTGACGATCCAAAGCCTCATCATTTGTTAGTACTATCCGCCCGTTAGATAAAAAATCAATGGATGACACAACTGTTTCGTTATACAATAAACTGTATGGAACTAAATGAGAACCTGTTTCACTGCTTTCATCAAAGTATTGTAAAGAATCAGTACCAGCATAAATTATCCCTAAACCACCACCTCCAGATCCTATCCATAAATTACCAAATTTATCAATCTTCATCGTGCGTGGATCTTGGCGAAAAAAACGATACTGCTGTGGATAACTAAACTTTGTTATTTTAAACCAGTCGTCATCTTGCGAAAGGTACACTCCACGTGTCCGTGCACCGCCACCAATTATTGCTATTTGATTATCATTAAATCGTGCACCTTGAAATAAATTGTAATAGGGTACCGTTTTCGCAATAAACTTTCGCCATTGATTACTGAAAACATCATTGTAAACATACTGTCCATAAGTAGAATCTGTCTCAAAATAATAGGTGTAAATATGTGAATCAGAAGCAGCAAAAAAAGAAATAAAACGATCCTCACTTACCAATGTATTGTCAGACACTTTACGAATGCCAGAACTACCAGAATAGAGCAATTGACCATTCCAAACGCCGAGAAAATGTGTCCAACCACTTCTAATTGATAAAGCTGTATTATTCTGAATTAAGTAAACCCCTATATCCGTTGATACAAACATAGAATCGTTTACCCATTGAATATCATAAATTGTTCGATTTCTTAAAAGATCAACCGCATTCCAAGCAACAGGAGATTGTAACATAGTAGAGTTGAAATCAGCAAATACTAACCCTCGATTGGTAGCTATCCAAATTGTATCACGATAAACTTCAAGATCGTAAATTGATGGATTGCGACCTATTGCACCAAAATCACGTATTGTTTCAGCCACAATCCAATCTTGTAATGTGTTAGAGTATTTAATACGTGATAACCCAACATTTGTTGTAACCAACAGATTTCCTTGATACTCACGAATGAGATGGATCATAGAAATGGATTGTTCATCACTCAATAAATCTATTCGTTCGCCATCATCCTTCTGAGGATAAAATTTTGATAAAGTATTGTCTGTTGAAGCTGCCCAAATCCCGTCATCAAAACTTTTAGCAATTGCTGTGATACGATAAGTGGATAATAAGCCATCAGCTACCGTGAACAATTTTTCATCTGTTTCAGACCGCATGTAGACACCACCCTCAGTAGCGACAAAAAGTGTATCCCCTTTTACTACAAATGGATTATTTTCGTATTGAAGTTCCGAATTAAAAAAGGGGACATTGCCACAAGTAATCACTTTCCATTCTTGTGCACATAACGTTGATGCTAGGCAGATAATAAACAAAAAGAATATCATATACAGTTGCTAAATTCTATGGGATTAATAGTATAAGAAGTTATTTTACAGAATATTACAAAGATTTATTTCTAAGTTGTTCGAAAACATCTACCATTTCAATTGCTGTAAGCGCAGCATCCCAACCTCGATTCCCCTGTTTTGTTCCAGCACGTTCCATAGCTTGATCAAGATCATCTGCAGTAAGAATGCCATAAACAATTGGAATATCCGCTTGTGTTCCTAATGTAGCAATTCCTTTTGCAACCTCAGAGGCAACATACTCAAAATGTGGTGTATCACCTCGAATAATTGCACCTAAACATAAGATTGCATCTGTTTGATTGGAAGATTGAATAAGCTTTGCTACAGTCAAAGGTATTTCCCAAGCGCCCGGCACTTGTATTGTAGTGATTGAATCATCTGATACTCCATGTCGTGTTAAGCAATCCGTCGCACCATTTACTAACTCATTAACAATCAATTCATTAAATCTTGAATATATGATTACAAATCGTTTCCCTTTTGCATAGTAATTACCACGAATAGTTTTCATTCTTCTTCTCCTTCAGTATTCAAAATTAAATGACCAAGTTCATCACGTTTGGCTTCTAAATATCTTTTATTCAATTGATTCGGTCTTATTTCTATAGGTACACGTTCAACTATTTCTAAACCATACCCTTTTAATCCTACAATTTTCCTTGGATTGTTTGTCATTAATCGTAGTTTCCGAATTCCTAAATCTACAAGGATCTGGGCCCCTATTCCATATTCCCTAAGATCATCTGCAAATCCTAATAGTTTGTTGGCTTCTACTGTGCTATGTCCTTGTTCTTGCAATTTATATGCTTTTAATTTCGCTGCTAAACCAATTCCACGACCTTCTTGACGCATGTACAATAGAACACCACACCCTTCTTTTTCTATCATTCTCAAGGCCTCTTCTAACTGTGGGCCACAATCACATCTCGCCGAACCGAACACATCCCCAGTTAGACATTCACTATGAACTCTTACTAAAACCGGATTTTCAGTATTTACATTTCCTTTTACTAAGGCAACATGATCTTTTCCATCTAATTTGGAAACAAAATGTACAAGACGGAAGTTACCAAATTTTGTAGGAAATTGAACTTCAACTTCACGTTGCACAAGTTTTTCAGTTTTTCTACGATATTCTATTAAATCAGCAACACTCACAATTTTTAATTGAAATTGATCTGCTAACTCTCTCAACTCTGGTAATTTTGCCATAGAACCATCTTTTGATAAAATTTCACACAATAACCCCACTGGTTGTAAACCTGCAATCTTCAATAAATCTACCGTCGCCTCTGTATGTCCTGCTCTTTCTAATACTCCTCCATTTACTGCTTGCAACGGGAAAACATGTCCAGGTCGTGCAAAATCTTCCGAATTTACATTTTTATTCGCTAATGCTTTTATGGTTGCTGCACGATCAAAAGCTGAAATACCTGTTGTACAACCTGGTTTGTAATCTACAGAAATGGTAAAAGCAGTGCCGTGAAAAGAACTATTTGAAGTAGGATCAACCATCATCTGCAAATTATGCTTTTTAATCCATTCTAAACTCATTGGTGCACATACAAGACCACGACCATATAAAGTTACAAAATTGATAATTTCTGGAGTAACCAATTCAGCTGCTCCAATAAAATCTCCTTCATTCTCACGATCCGCATCATCAACTACAATTACCAATTTTCCTAACTTTAAATCTGCAATTGCTTCTTCTATTGTATTGAGCATTCTTTCCTCTATTTAATATGTCTTGCCAAACTTTCTACATACTTTGCGATGATATCAATTTCCACATTGACTTTATCATGGACTTTCCAATGATCCATTAATGTATTGGATAAGGTTAATGGTATTGCTACCACTGAAAATGAGTTTGTAAATTTCTCAACAATTGTTAAACTCACTCCAGATAGTGCAATTGAACCTTTTGGTACAATATATTTCATTAACTGATCAGGAAGTTGTAGGATCATTTTTTTTGAATCGCCAAATCTTTCTATCTTTTTAATTTTGCCTATTCCATCGATATGCCCTTGCACAATATGACCATCAAACCTTTGGAAAAGCGATAACGCACGTTCTAAGTGAACTTTATTTCCTTTTTTTAATTCTGATAAATTGGTCCTTTGTAGTGTTTCATACACCGCTAATACTTTGAATTGATCGGTTGTATTTGTGACGACCGACAAACAAACTCCATTCACCGCTACCGATTGTCCATTTTGTAATGAAGGGGCAATCTTTGATTGAATGGTAAATTCTTTCTCTTTACGTAAAGATCGTATATCAACGATTGTACCAATATCTTCTATGATTCCAGTAAACATTATTGTACTTGCAACCTTAAGTGGATATCATTCCCAAAGCGTTCAATATGTAAATGCTTAAAATGAATTGCTTCATCCACATGAGTTATTCCTAAACTACTAAATGATGATATGCCATCTTCACCTATGATTTTCGGTGCTATAGCGACAATTAATTCGTCCACCAATTTTTTTTTCAAAAATTCAGTGGCTATCTTTCTTCCTCCTTCTACAAGAATTCTATTAATTCCACGTCTAGGTAATACTCTCAATGCATCGAACAAACTTAAATGTTCATCTGCTTTTGGTAATTCTATCACTTCAGCACCGGCCTGTTTTAATTTCAATTGTCTATCTACCCCTTCGCCTGCAATTCCCATAACTATTATTGGTGAAGGAATTTGAAATAACTTTGCTGTTGGAGGAGTTCTAAACCTACTGTCCAAAATTATTCGTATCGGATTTTGACCTTTCACTAAACGAACATTTAATAGGGGATCATCTTGTAACACTGTTCCAATGCCTACAATCACTGCATCTACTTCAGAACGCACTTGATGAACAAATCTTCTGGAAAGTTCGCCAGTTATCCATTGCGATTGACCTGTTGAAGTAGCAATTTTCCCATCTAAAGATTGTGCTATTTTTAAGATGGTATAAGGTAACCCAGAAAGTAAATGCTTAAAATATGCTGTATTTAACTCAACTGCTTTTTCACATAAGATACCGTCAATAACTTCTATTCCTGCATTTCTAAGACGGGCATATCCTCTACCACTTACTATTGGATTAGGATCCATAGTGGCAGAAACAACACGACTTATTCCTGATTGAATAATCGCATTTGTACAGGGGGGAGTTTTACCATAGTGGTTACAGGGCTCTAAAGTAACGTATAAAGATGCACCTTTCGCTTGAAATTGAATTTTTTTTAATGCATTTATTTCAGCATGTGGACCACCAAATTTCACATGAGCGCCTGAAGACAGTAACTTTCCATCCTTCACAATAATCGCACCTACCATTGGATTAGGTCCTACTTTACCAAATCCTTTTAATGCAACTTTTAATGCACGAGACATCCAAAACTCATCTGAATTCAAAGTAACTCCTAAAATAGAAAAACCCCTGCGTTCAGGGGTTGTACACCATTTATCAAATTAAATGACAAACGTACATCTTCTTTCATCCGGACTATACCGTCGGCGCTGTAATTTCAACAGCTCATGCTAACTCGCTCGTGGGCTATACCACCGATAGGGAATTTCACCCATCCCTGAAGACGCAAAGAATATACTAAAATTTAAAGAGCTTGTTAACCCTTTCTTAAAATTTCTTCCATTTTCTCTTTAATAATTTCCTTGGGATATGCACCAATTAATTTATTTACCAACAAACCATCTTTAAAAAAAAGTAATGTGGGAATAGAACTGATCCCAAATTGTACTGCAGTTTGAAAATTGGAGTCGATATTGCATTTATAAACAGCAAATTTTCCATTGTATTCTTGACTTAATCGCTCTATAATGGGTGATATCATTCTACAAGGTGCACACCACTCTGCCCAACAATCAACCAGTACTGGTATTTTACTTTGTAACACTTCAGTTTGAAAAGTTTGATCTGTGATTTCTTTTACTGCGCTCACTTCATCTCCTATACTCATTTAAGTCCTTTAACCAGTATTCAAGATTGATTTCTTGAAATAAAGAATCTCTAATACAAATATCTTGTACAAATTGTTTTTGTTCATTCGTTAATGGGATACCATTGGAATAACTCTCAATAATTTGCACAAGTTTCATAAAATCGTGATGATGGATTCGAAACCGCATTTCAGAATAATCTCTTGCTGCAACAGTTGAAATTAGAAATTGCCAATCTGATGATTGTATTAACATTAACTCTCGTGCTAATTGTTCTAAAAGCTTTATTAAATAAGAATCTTTAGTATGAAAGTATTTTTTTAAAATTGTAACAAATTGTATTTCACATTGATAAATATCTTCCCAAGTCCAAGCAGTATCTTGATTTAACCAAATATGATGAAATCCACCTTCACCCCACGATCCTTCAGGTAACTTTACTTTAGTTGCTATTTTCGTCTCTTGGTAAACTTCCTTCAATGTCGAAGGATGTACAGAAGAATGATACAGTTTTCGTATTACCTTCTCAATCCAACGTATCCCTTCAAACCACCAGTGTCCAAACAGTTCAGTATCAAATGGTGCACATACGATAGGATTTTCTATTCCTTCAAGTACAGCATTACTAACAATTTTATTGACTAATTCTACAAAATGATCGCTATTTTCGTTTAAACGCCATTCTACCATTTCCGGTTGATAGATTTCTTTAGCACCTAAGTCGGCTTTTGCAGATGTAACACGCCAATATCTATTTCCACCAGGAAAATGTTTCTTATGAAAATCGAGATAATAACCATCACCCGGATAACCATGTTCACCAGACCAAACTTGTAATGTAGTTTGTGGATGTCTTGTAAACACTGCAACAGGGTGTTTATCGGGCGATTCCCCCACCCAATGCATTTTTAGAGGAGTGGTTTTAATCTCGGGTTGTTTAACCTGACTTTTTTCAAATTCTTCCCAAAGTTTTTTAAGACCTTCAAATCTCTCTAAATACACACCGATTGGTTTTCCACCCTCTAATAAATGTGAATCAACAATAAAATATCTAAGGTTCACCAAATCTAATATTTCTTCAACCCCTAACCTGTTGTAAGATTGAATGTCAGATGAAACAGGTGTTGACCAATGGTAAGCAGGTCGGTACGCACATTCTGGTAACCAAGTACCTAAAGGATTTTTACCAAAATGTTTTCGATAAACATCAACACCAGTGGCAAATTGGGCATATATTGATTCATCTAGTCCAAGAAGTGGTGAATAACCATGAGTTGCTGCACAAGTAATGATTTCTATTGCGTTAGAATCTTGTAAACGCTTGAATTGTTTTAATAGATCTTGATGGTAAACATCACGAAATAAATAGTACTGGTGCCAATAAAATTTTTCCCAATATTCGGATAAACTTTGTAAGGCAGGATTATTCTGATTTTGAAAATGCCTTTTATCTTCAATACTTGCAGTAATTTTAAGTTCAAGATATTCAATTAGCTCAGATGCAAATGAAGGATCAGCAAGTTGTTCTGCAAGTACAGGTGTTATCCCAATAGTGATATTCGGTTGAATTTTATCAGATATCAAACGATCTAACATTTCAATCAGTGGAATGTAACATTCGGTAGCAGCTTCAACTAACCACACGGAACCATGCGGCCATTTCCCATGTGAAATCACCCATGGCAAATGACTGTGTAATACTAATGAGAACTTGCCCATTTATCCTCTTTTTTTCAATGTTCTACTAACACAAATTTACTTGTTGAATACGTAATGAAAAATCAATTGGTAATGCTGAGTGTGTTATCGCACCAACCGAAATACGATGTACACCTGTTCTTGCATAATCTTCAACATTATCTAAACGAATACCACCTGATGCTTCTAAGATAGCGTTGGAAACATTCATTGCAACTGCTTGCTGAACCATTTGAGGCGTGAAGTTATCTAATAAAATTTCTTTAATTCCAACATTTAAAGCCAACTGAAATTGTTCTAAATTTTCAACTTCTAATTCAAATTCAACGATATTCTTTGTATTTAATTCCTTCAATTGCAAAAGTAATTTGTCATATCCACCAGAGGCTAAAATATGATTTTCTTTGATTAAACCAAATGTAGAAAGATTTAAACGGTGGTTTTCACCACCACCTACTCGGACAGCATACTTTTCAGCATCTCGTAAACCTGGATGAGTTTTACGTGTATCACGAATTTTACATCCATAAGGTTTAACCTTCTCAACAAATTGATTGGTTAATGTTGCAATCCCAGATAAAAGAGATAAAAAATTCAAAGCTACACGTTCACCTAAAAGAATGTTCCTGATATTACCTTTAATTTGAAGGATTTTAGAATCTTTTGGGAAAATCTCACCCTCTTGATATAACCATTCCAGTTGTACTTGATTTCCGGTCAGCTCAAAAGCTTTTTCAACTGCAGGAACACCACATAATACACCTTCAGCTCTTGCAATAATCGTTGCGAGGCCCGTAAGACTTTCCTTAACAAAAGTGAATGTGGTAATATCATGAAGTACCTGATCTTCTTCTAAGGCACGAATTACTAATTCATCCCATTGAACTGTGTTCATCATAGCTAACCTTGGATAGTAATATTTGTATATTGAGTCAATAACGTCTTTACACCGACATTATCGAAATCCACTACAATTTTGAATCCATCTTCATATTTTGTGCTTCGCAGTATTTTACCAAACCCAAACAATGAGTGATGAATTTTTTGTCCTTCATAGAATTCAGTAATGTTATTTTTATGATTATTTAGAGATGTTGTTATGTTGCTTTTTTTAATGCTATTAGAACTAATGACACGTTCTTGAAACAACATCTCAGTTTTGTCCCCATCAACTTCTTCTAATGGAATATCATATAAAAACCTTGATGGTGTTGTCTTTTCAAATATCCCATATTTGTTACGCATAAACGCTCTTGAAATTGCAAGACGCCTTTTGGCTCTTGTCATAGCTACATAAAACAATCTTCGTTCTTCCTCTAAATCTAAATCTTTTGAATATTCATCTCCTAAAGGAAACAATGTTTCCTCCAAACCAACTACTACAACTGAATCAAATTCAAGTCCTTTTGCTGCATGGCATGTCATTAATAGGATTGACTGCTCTGTTTCGTCAATCGTATCTTGTTCACTTTGTAAAGTAACGAATTCTATAAAATCCAATAATTTTGCATCATTATGATTAGAAAAATAATGATGCAATTGCGAAAAAAGCATATCTAAATTTCTTAAACGTTCATCTCCATCTTTTTCACTTTTCAATGTTGCCATAAATCCATTATTTATAAGCCAATTGCGAATCGCAATTGTAGGGTTTAAAATTGAGGATATCATTCTTTGCAGTTTAAGTAAATCATCTATAAAAATGGATAATTGTTTGGGTACTCTTTTACCAAATACTTCATAAAAATTTTCTGCTTGAATGGTCTGAAAGAGAGAACTCCCATTTTGATTGGCTAACTGTCGAATTCTATCTAAAGTAATTTTTCCTATTCCACGATTAGGAAAAGATAATGCACGTTCAAATGCGATATCATCATCAGGTTGTTCTAAAATTCTGATATATGACATTGCATCTTTTATTTCTTTTCTTTCAAAAAATCGAACTGTTCCAACTAACTTATATGGAATATTGTTTTCAATACAATACTGTTCAAATGGGAAAGATTGTGCATTCGTCCTAAACAAAATTGATTTCGTTCCTTTTTGATCTAATAATAACCATTGAATTGTTTTACACGCTTCTTCTGTAGGATCTAAAGCAGCAATAAACTTTATCTTTTCGCCTTCTAAATTCTTAGTCCATAATATCTTGGATTGTCGTTGTAAATTTTTTTCTATCACTGCATTAGCACTTCTCAGTATGCCTGGTGTACTTCTATAATTTTGTTCCAATTTCACGATTTGCACATTTGCAAAATCTCTGTGAAAACTCAAAATGTTTCTGATGTTTGCACCACGCCAACCATAAATTGCTTGATCGACATCACCTACAGCAAAAACAATAGAACGATCTCCATCTAGCAATTTTAGAAGTTCTAATTGAATTTGGTTTGTATCTTGATATTCATCTACATGGATGTACTGTATTCTCCTACGATAAGTGAGTAGTAGTTCTTCATTCATCTTCATTAGTTTTACTGGGATGCACAACAAATCATCTAAATCAAAAGCATTTGCACGTAATAATCGTTCTTCATATTGTTTGAAGATATCTTGAATAACCTGAGTTTCTTTCGGATAAATTTTTTCTATTTCATCAAAGGTTAAAAAATTATTTTTCATTTCTGACATGATGTCAACTAACCATCGTGTAGGATAACTATTGATGGATAACCCTTTTTCTTTCAAAATTTGCTTCAAAACGTTTTCTGAATCATTTTTATCGTAAATAGAAAAATTAAATTCTCTTCCTATTAAATTAGCATATCTTCTCAACAAACGAACACCAAATTTATGAAAAGTAGAGACCTCAACGGATCCATATCGCTCATCGCCTAATTGTGTCTTGTTCAGAATTTTATGAACCCGATCGACCAATTCACGAGCAGCTTTATTAGTAAAAGTAATCGCTAATATTTCATAAGGTTTAGCATATTTATGGTAAATTAGGTTGGCTATTCTATAGGTTAATGTTTTTGTTTTACCTGAACCAGCACCTGCAATCACCAATACAGAACCGTTAACGATATTAACAGCTTTCCTTTGTTGCGGATTCAATTCAGATAAATCAAATGTCATTTTATACTACTGGGTTTGGTTTTCTTTTGTTTTGAACTGGTCAATTTTATGTATCATTCTAATCGAATCTAAAACTGTCTTTGATTGCAAATGTCCTTCAATCGTTTCATTAAAAGCATGGGTTCCATCCCCTTGAGAGACAAAAAACAAATAGTTCGTCTTTGCTGGATTTAATACAGCATCTAATGCTAACTTTCCAGGATTACCAATAGGACCTGGCGGCAAACCTTTATACAAATAGGTATTATAAGGAGAGTCAATTCTTAAATCTTTTAATAAAAGTCGTCTCGGACCATCCGGAATAATGTATTGAATTGTTGGACATGCCTGCAACGGAATTCCACGTTTAAGACGATTGTGAAAAACAGATGATACTAAATATGCTTCTTCTTTTTCTTTGACTTCTGCTCCAATGATAGAAGCAAGTGTGACAATCTCATGTAAGGAAAAACCCATTTCTTTTGCTTTTTTTACATGTTGTTCTGTAAAAACTTGCTTAAAGCGTTTCAGGAGCATTCTAACAAGATCTTCTGCAGACATATCACTAGATATATAATAAGTGTCTGGAAATAAATAACCTTCTGCAGAATTCGCTTCTATTCCAAATTCTCGTAAAAGTTTAATGTTCTTTGTCGCTTCAATAAATTCTGTTGAATCTATACCAATTTTTTGTAACTGTTTGATATAATCTTTAATTGAAGTGTTTTCGTAAAATGTGATCTTTGATGAAATTCCAAGAGAACGGTATAATCGGTCAATTATTTGAAACATCGTTAAATTTTTTGAGAACGTATAAGTTCCAGGTTTAAGTTGCTTTTCTCTCCCGGAAAGTTTTGCTGCGAACAAAAATAAATTTTCACTTTTTATAAGTCCATTTGATTTTAAAATTCTAGCAATCTCTCTTGTAGTCGCTCCAGAAGGAATATTTACAACTATATTTATACCTGAAAAACGAAATTCCTTCCAGTACCAATGCTGAATCAATCCAATTCCTATTAAAATCAGTAAGCAGAGAATACTCCAAAATTTATCTAAATTATTCTTATTGATTATCATTCGTTTTAATAACACTTTCTTGATTATTCAAAATTCTTTTTGGTCTTAAATCCGACTCGTTTGATGCTGATTGGTTTAGAATGTCTTGCAATTCACGAATAATGTTAGCAAGTTCAGTTATTCCATAAAATCTCGCAGCATCTTTCAATGTTTCATATGCTGAATGTTTACATCCAATACACTGAATACCATATTTTAGTAAAATTGGTATCGTTTGAGGATAGCGTTCAACCAGCATCAAAATAGTAGTACTTTCATTTATTACAATTTTAATTGTTCTTTCTCCTAAATTTCAATTGCTTGATTTCTTGTTCTGTTAATAAGCGTAACGCTCCTACAGGTAAATTGCCTAATTCAACCATTCCTATACGAATTCGTACTAATCTTTCAACACGATGATTGATTGCTGAAAACAATCTGCGAATTTCACGATTTCGTCCCTCATGTAAAACCAATTTTACTTGGTTTGATCCAATTCGTCCAATATGGTCTGGTTGACAAAAACCATCAGACAACATTACTCCTTTCGATAGAAGGAATATCTCTTTTTCTAAAATTGGTTTAGCCGTTGTAACGATATACTCTTTTTCAATTTCAAAAGATGGATGTGTAACTTCATAATGCAATCTTCCATCATTGGTTACTATAATTAAACCCTCTGTTTGAATGTCTAATCTACCCACTGGTTTTAAACCTAAGTCGGGTGGTAGATATTCTTTGATTGATATCCCTTTTTCATATCTTAGCGACAAAGAACAAACTACGCCTTTAGGTTTATGAAATGCAAATGTTAAAACTTGTTTTTTAATTGGTATAGGTAAATTGTTTACGAATATCAAGTCCTTATCTTCATCAACTTTTTGACCAAGTTTAGCAATCTTATCATTTACTTTAACTTGATTAGATAAAATCCACTGGTCAGCCAACCGTCTTGAAATTCCAAAACGTTCAGCTAAAAGCTGATTAATACGTATCAATTTCATTACGGGTAATAGGTTACTTGACCTACTAATTGACGATAATCTTCATATTTTTGAGGTTCAAAGGGGCGTAATTTGGGTTTCACTTGAGTTAAAAACCGCTCAAATTTTAATTCAATAGGAGTTACATGTCCGTTAATAAAAGAAACTGTAATATCTGCAGATAGATTATCAAAAAAGATAGTTATTAGATGTTCACCTTCAGGAACGCTTCCCAAAATTATATGTCTTGATTCAACGGCTGCACCATTAAAAAATGGTGCACGGTCAATTTCAATTTTAAGTTTTCCTAAATTGATAAGCTCGGCACTTTTAGGTGAATAAATTGCTAAATAAGATTTACCCGTAACTTTTTGATATTTCAATTCAACAACTAAAGAATCTTGATCTTGTAAGCGTATTTGTCGGGGTTGAGGAGTCAAATAACCTGTAATTTTAGGAAATTCAATTTTGTATCTTCCTTTAGGAAACAGTTTTCTAAAGGGAGTGTTCCCTTCATTTTTTCCATTAATGAGTAAATTTGTTATAGGCGGATCAGTTAGTACTACTAATAGAATTTTATTTTCTTGTTTAATCTTAGATATTAACTCAAAATGGGTATAAGCAATTCCTACATCCTCATCAAGATTCACACTTGCAATCTCAGGATAACTTGTATAACCCTGTTTATAGACAGAAATTTGATAAGTACCCGGATCCAGATTGGTGATAATTGCAGGTGTTTTTAAACCTGTTGCTTGCCCATTAATATGGATATCAGCTCCTTGTTCATTACAAGAAATTTGAATATTCCCTTTTTGATACGTTTTTTTAGGAACAATAATAGGGTTAATGATATTCTGTTGAGATTTATTTTCATCCCTTGTAATTGGAGCTGGTTTAGGAAAATCTTTTAACCGTGGTTCACGATTAACATTTGTAGAATTTGTAAAAAATTGTACTTTGAAATGAGCTCTTGCAACTTGGTTTTCTTTAACATCCACGTTGATAAAATGTGGTTCACAAACACCATTTACCAGAAATAAAGAAATTCGTCGGACTCCGGTTTTTACTTCTGAAATTGTCGTGTCTGTTGTGAAAATGCTCTTAGCCCCATCAATCATAATAGGGATTCCTGCTGGTTCTGAAGACACATAAACCGATCCATACTTATCACGAGGTTTGGAATAATACAAAAAGAAGATGGTCAATCCTATCGCAAAAGCAATTGGGATAAGGGCTTTAAGATTGCTTTTGATAAAATCTGGAAAGTACTGTTTTAAAAAAATCAGGCGCACTAATTCACTTATGATTTATTTAAAAATGCTTTAATCATATCTATAGGAATTGGAAATACAACAGTTGAAGAATTTTCAGCAGCAATTTCTGTTAAAGTTTGAAGATATCTAAGTTGTAAGGCAGTCGGATCTGTTGATATAACTTTTGCTGCTTCAGTCAATTTAGCTGCCGCTTGGTATTCTCCATCAGCAGCAATGATTTTTGCTCTTCTTGTACGTTCCGCTTCTGCTTGGGCAGACATCGCCCGTTTCATCTCATGCGGTAAATCAACTTGTTTAATCTCAACCGAGGAAACTTTGATGCCCCAAGGTCCTGTATGATTATCAATCACTTTTTGAAGTTGTTGGTTAATTTTTTCTCGTTCGGCAAGTAATTCATCAAGTTCACTTTGGCCTAGTATTGAACGTAACGTCGTCTGACTGAATTGACTGGTTGCAAATAAATAATTTTGAACCTCAGTAACTGCCTTTCTTGGTTCAATTACACGGAAAAAAATCACTGCTGAAACTTGAACAGAGACATTGTCCTTTGTAATAATATCTTGTGGTGGTACATCTAAAGTCACTACACGTAAGTCAACTTTTACCATTTGATCAATCACAGGAATCAAAATAATCAAACCTGGCCCTTTTACGTTGATGAGTCGTCCTAAACGAAAAATTACACCACGTTCATATTCTTTAAGAATACGAATCATGTTCGCAATTAAAAGAATTGCGAGTACAATCACAATAATTCCAAAAATTCCAATTTCTCCAATCATCTTAAATCTCCTTTAAGTAGCGAATTAAACTATACCTAACCTTGATTCACTTTATCTGCAAATACTACGTAATCATCCAACTGTTTTTTATCACGCATTTCAGTTACAGTTATTAAAACTTTTCCTTGATAATCAGCATCAAACTTACCCAGATCAACGCCTGCAAGTATTTCTTTTTCTAACATTTTTACTATAAACTCTTCAGCTCCACATTTTGGATGAACAACAAATTCATTAAAAAATGGACCAGTATAAACAGGTGGTAAACCAACATCTTTAAGCATACTAGAAAGATATAAAGCTTTCTGATGACTCTGAAAAGCCATTTCTTGCAGCCCCTTCTTACCTATGAATGATACATTGAACAACATCGCCAACATCATTAGTCCTTGATTAGTACATATGTTGGAAGTTGCTTTTTCTCTACGAATGTGTTGTTCTCTGGTTTGTAGAGTTAGTACATAACCTTTACGCCCTTGGCTATCCTCAGTCCTCGCAGCAATTCTTCCTGGCATTAACCGAACGTACTCTTTTTTCGCTGCAAATAATCCCAGATATGGACCACCATTCAATAAACCTGGACCTAAACATTGGCCATCTCCTACTACGATATCAGCACCCAAATTCCCTGGTGCTTCTAACATACCAAGAGAAACAGGATAGGATGAAACGATTACTGGAATATTTTTTGATTTAATCAGCTGTATTGACTTTTCTAAATCCTCAATCTGACCAAGAAAGTTAGGTTGTTGTAAAACAACGCAAGCAGTTTCAGGTGTTAACAGCATTTCAAGTTCAACTAAATCTGTGATACCATTTTTAACAGGACAATAGATAATTTCTGGTTCTGTACAACCAATAATTGTCTCAACCACCTGTCTATACAATGGATTCACACCGCGAGTAATAACAATGCGATCTTTTTTGGTAAAAGAACGCAATAATTGAATTGCTTCTGCTATCGCTGTTGCTCCATCGTATAGTGAAGCATTTGCTACAGGTAGTCCAGTTAATCTGGTTACTAATGATTGAAATTCATAAATGCATTGAAGTGTTCCCTGTGCAACTTCCGGTTGGTATGGTGTGTAAGCCGTATAAAATTCAGAACGAAACAACAATGGATTTACCGCTGATGCAATAAAATGTTCATAACTTCCCATACCAGCAAAACAAATAGCTTTATTATCTACTGCATTTTTATTTGCCATTTCCTGAAAAATTTTTCGTACTTCTATTTCCGAAAAAGACGATGGAAGTTCAAGTTCACCTTGAATTAAAAGGTTTTCAGGAATATCAGAAAAAAGTTCTTCAATCCTTTCAATACCAATAGCGGTAAACATTACACTGAGGTCATGTCGTGTGTGAGGAGTATAGGTCATAGATGTTCCCTAAGTAGAAAAATGAATATTCTTTTTCTTTTGTGCTTTTGAAAATTACACTGTATCTTTTAATGGCTGCTACTTATATAATTTTCATACTCATCCGGTTTTAGTAAAGCATCACATTCTGAATAATTCGCTGCACTAATTTTCAACAACCACCCATCGCCGTAAGCATCTTGATTTACAACAGACGGATCATCAGCTAATTTTGAATTGATTTCTTTTATTGTTCCGCTTACAGGTGCATAAACGTCTGATACTGTTTTCACAGCTTCAATAGTCGCGATAACATCACCTGCTTTGACTTCTTGACCAACACTAACCTTAAAATCAACAAGAACAATATCTCCCAATTCACTTTGGGCATAATCGGATATTCCAACTAAACAAACATGATCGGCCGTAAGACACCATTCATGTGTTTTCGTATAATTACGGTTTTTTGAAATAACGTAAGCCATATAATTTCTCCATTGTTTGAATTTAATACTATTTATTTTTTAAAAAAGAAACTGTTTCAAGGTAAGTTGTATCAAATTTTCCAGATACAAATACAGGATCGTTAAATATCTTAATATGCAATGGGATTGTAGTTTTAGGTCCTTCAACGATCATTTCTTCTAAAGCTCTTCTCATTCTCATGATCGCTTCATGCCGATCTATTCCAAAAACAATTAATTTCCCTAATAAACTATCGTAATAAGGTGGTATTACATATCCATCATATGCACAGCTATCTATTCGAACTCCAGGTCCGCCTGGAAAATGTAATGCAGTTATTGGTATCGGCGAAGGTAAAAAATTACGGTCAGGATCTTCAGCATTAATTCTACATTCAAAACAATGTCCTCGCATATGGACTTGATCTTGTGTTTTAGACAATTTTTCGCCAGCCGCAACTCGAATTTGTTCTTTAACTAAATCTATTCTTGTCACTTGTTCTGTAATTGGATGCTCCACTTGTATTCTAGTATTCATTTCTAAAAAGTAAAATTTTCCTTCGGGATCGTATATAAATTCCATCGTTCCAGCTGAATCATAATTCACTTTTTTAGCACCTAATACAGCAGCGTTACCAATTATTTCTCTACGTTCTGGAGTGATTACGGGTGATGGGGTTTCCTCAATTAACTTTTGATGCCTTCTTTGAATCGTACATTCACGTTCACCTAAATGAATAATATTTCCGTATTTATCTCCAATAACTTGTACTTCAATATGTCTAGGTTGTTCAATATACTTTTCCAAGTACAAATCAGCACAACCAAATGCTGACTCTGCTTCTGCAGAAGCTATCCCAAAAATAGATTCCATAGATTCAGCATTTCTTACTATTCTCATACCACGGCCACCACCACCGGCAGTTGCTTTTAAAATCACTGGATAACCAATTTCATTAGCAATCTGTAATGCTGTATAAACCTCCTTTACAATTCCATTGGAACCAGGAATGACAGGAACCCCTGCTTCTTTCATTGTTGCTTTTGCTAATGCTTTATCACCCATTTGTCGGATTGCATGATGATTAGGTCCAATCCAAATAATCCCACTTGCAATAACTTGTTCAGCAAAATCAGCGTTTTCTGAAAGAAACCCGTAACCCGGATGAATAGCATCAGCACCAGAAATTTCCGCTGCAGCCAAAATACGAGTACTGTTTAAATAACTTTCAGCGGAAGGAGGAGGACCTATACAAATTGCTTCATCGGCAAAACGTACATGCAAAGAATCTTTATCTGCAACAGAATAAACAGCCACTGTCTTGATACCGAGCTCTTTCGCAGCACGAATCACACGAAGTGCGATTTCACCTCGATTGGCAATCAAAATCTTTTTAATCTGAAAATCAGACACTCGGCTCTATCCTAAACAAAACAGCATTAAATTCTACAGGTTGACCATTCTTCACACTGATTTCTACAACTTTGCCAGAAACTTCAGATTCAATTTCATTCATCAATTTCATCGCTTCAATAATGCAGAGAATTTGACCTTCACGAACAAAATCGCCAACTTTAACATAGGGTTCAGCGTCTGGTGATGGTGCTGCATAAAATGTACCCACCATTGGACTACGTACCTCAACTAAACTTGAAGATGTTGATGTTGTTTTGGTCTCGACATTTGTTGAAATTGGAGTTGTAGAAATGGGCGATTGTGAAACATTAATGGGTACTGTCTGTGGGAAAAAGCTCGATTGAATCAAAGGTTGATTTTTACTTAACCAAACACGCGTTACTCCGGTATCGATTTCCAATTCAGTTAATTGAGATTTTTCTAACAAGTTCACCAATTCTTGTAACATCAAAAAATCAATATTGAACGGTTGTATTTCCGAAGTTACTTTGTTTTCTAAATTAAGTGATTTCGACTGGGTAGTTTTTCTTGGCATATTACTCCTTTACCCTTTCCATATATGTACGTGTTCTTGTATCCACCCGAATTTTATCTCCTTGTTCTACGAAAAGAGGAACTTGGATGGTTGCACCAGTTTCAATCTTTGCAGGTTTTGTTGCTCCACCTTGAGCTGTATCACCACGTACACCTGGTTCGGTTTCAACTACAGTGTAAACAATAAAAAACGGAAGTGTCATACTTAATGGAGTGTCCCCATGAAATAATACATCAACAATTTCACCTTCTTTTAAGAAATACTTATCATCACCAATTTGTTTTTCGGATAAATGAATTTGTTCAAACGTTTCCTGATCCATGAACACATAGTAATCATTCTCAATATATAGAAATTGCATTTTTTTCGCTTCAAGCCGAACGATATCAATAGTTTCACCGCTACGAAAAGTTTGTTCTAATACTCTTCCATTAACCACATTTTTTAATTTAGTTCTTACAAATGCTCCACCTTTACCCGGTTTCACATGTTGAAATTCAATTACCTGATAAATATCATTTTTAAATTCTATGGTTAAACCATTTCTCAAATCAGCCGTAGTCGCCATTAATAATAAATCTCCTCTTTGAATTTTCCCAAGATAATCAATTTTCACTGCTGGTTGCTAATGGCAAGTTCCCCGTTTTCAACCATTCAAGAAATAATTCTTCAGTTAAAATAGGAATATTTAGTAACTTTGCTTTTTCTAATTTACTTCCCGCATCAACACCGCAAACCACAAAATTGGTTTTTTTCGACACTGAATTTACCACAGAACCTCCTCCTTTTCTAATTAGTTCTGCGGCTTCTTCCCTTGTCATGGAATTTAAAGTCCCCGTAAAAACGAAGGTCAGATTAAGAAATAATTGTTGTTTGGTTTCTAAATTTGAAAGTTTTGTTTGACTAATTGCAAGTACTCCTAAGTCATCTAATTCATTGACCAGTTTTTGAAAAGATGGTTTATTAAAATGCTTCATCAATAAATTGACCTTCGTTTCACCTAAATCTCGAATTCCAAGTAAATCTTCTTTTTTAGCATTCATAAGTTCACGTAAATTTGCAAACCTTAATGCGAGATCCCGTGCAGTGTGAATTCCAATCAAACGTATACCTAAGGCATACAAAAAATTTTCAAATGGTTGTGCTTTGGATTTTTCCAATTCCTCTAATATCTTTTGGACTTTTTTATGTCCCAATCCTGGCAATAAAAGTAGTGTTTCATATTTTAATCTGTACAAATCTGCAATCGATTGTACTAATTGAGCTTTGATGAATAGTTCAAGAATTTTTTCCCCTAAACTTTCTATATTCATAGCATTTCTGGAAACAAAATGTGTCAAGTGTCTTAAAAGTTGAGCTAAGCAATTTTCATTCTCACATCTTAATAAAATCCCCTCTTCATCAAATTCTATTAACTCATTACAACTGGGACAATGGGATGGGTAAGTTATCGGTTTTGCATCAAATGTTCTTTTAGCAAAATTAATACCGACGATTTTAGGAATAATTTCACCACCCTTTTGAAGGTAAACAAAATCGTGCTCGTGTAAGTCCAATCTTACAATTTCTTTGTAATTGTATAGTGTTGCACGTTTAACAGTCGTTTCACCTAGCCAAACTGGGACTAAATTAGCTATTGGGGTAATAATTCCAGTTCTTCCTACTGACCATTCAACACTTTCAAGTTTTGTCTCAACTGTTTCCGCAGGAAACTTGTAAGCAAACGCCCATTTAGGAATTTTATTGGTTGTACCTAACTCGATTTGCTCTTTAATTTGGTTTACCTTTATCACAATTCCATCAATGTGAAAAGGAAGATCCTCTTTATGCAACCTCCAATAATCCCAATATGATTGTACATCATCTGCTGAATGCAACAGTTTAACTGCATCACTTACTGGAAATTTGAAATCTCTCAATTTTGAAATGATTTCAAATTGAGTTTCAGCAATCTGAAAATCTGAATATGGGATAGAATAACATAAAATTCTTAAAGGTCTTTGAGCTACAATAGTAGGGTCAAGTAATTTTATGGAACCTGAAGCGAAATTCCTGGGGTTTACTGCTAAAGGTTCACCTAAAATTTCTTGTCGTTTGTTATATTCTAAAAAATCTTTTTTATTCACATACACTTCACCACGTACTTCCACGAAACCTTTAGTAAATTCTTGGATATATAGTGGAATTGAACGAATTGTTTTAATTGCAGCTGTGACATCCTCTCCCAATAAACCATCCCCTCGAGTTAATGCTTTAGATAAGTACCCATTTTCGTACCATAAAGAAACTGCAACACCATCAATTTTTAATTCACCTACCCACTCTTTTACTTTATATCCTAAAATATTTGTGGTATTCATGAACGCACGGACTTCTTCCATATTGTAGGTATTCTGAAGCGAAAGCATTGGAACTTTATGCCGTACTTTTGGTAAATCGCCAGAAATAGAATTTCCAACTCGTTGAGTCGGACTATCAGGTAAAATTAGATGGGGATACTTTTTTTCTAAATCTTGTAATTCTTTGTATAAAAGATCATATTCATAATCTGTTAGAATCGGATGATTTAAAACATAGTACCGATAATCATGTTCTTGTATAGTTTTAACTAAATCTTCAATTCTTTTTTTTACGGTTTGTTCATCCATAACATTTTCGCTCAATCATTTCGATAAAGGTTATATGTCTGAATGATAGTTTCTACTTGATTCGGTACATATACATCAATCGGAAGACCTTTTTTCACTCTTTTTCTTATTCGTGTTGAGGATATATTGAGTGGTATTACAGGTAACTTTATAAATGGAAATTTTATTTTTAACTCTTTTTGAATTGGGGCATTGGGACGAAGAAATACAACTAAAGTAGATATACGAACAATTTCATCGGGTTTTTTCCAGGTATAAATTTGATTGTAAGAATCTGAACCTAAGATTAAATACAAATTATCATTTGGATGGGTTTGATGAATTTGATTAAGTGTATCAATGGTATAATGCACATTTGTTTGATCAAATTCATAATCTTTAATTTGAAATCTTTCATCAATTTGTAAAAAAGTAGATAACATTTGAAGACGAATTTCTAAATCAGTTATTCCTTCTAACGCCTTGTGGGGTGGATTTCCAGAAAGTATAAACCATAGTTCATCCAAACTCAACCAACGAAGTGCAATTTTTGCAGCAGAAAGATGGACAATATGAGGTGGATCAAAGGTACCACCAAAGATTCCAATCTTTTTCATTTTTGCGATAAGTACTGAATTCGTTGTAATGCTTTTCGCGCAGCTTCTGAGTATGGATATTTTGAAATCACTTTTTGATACATCAATAGAGCATTTGAATATTCTTGAAGTATCTCAAAAACTTTTCCTTTTCCTAAATATGCCCAAGGTTCACTTTTAGTCATATAAAATTCATCTATGACAAAATCAAAATAGGACAACGCTGCTTCATACTTTCTAAGTTTTAAGTAGAGATTACCTGCTTCCAATTCTTTTTTTGCTAACTTTTCTCTACAATCTGCTAAAAGTTGTTCAGCTTCTTCTTTAAATTGGCTTTTAGGAAATTCATCTAAAAATTGCTGAAACCCATCATATGCTAAGTAGGTATATTTTTGATCCAACTGACTTTGAGGTGATAATTTGTAATTAGAAAGAGCTGATTTAAACTTAGCAATTTCTACCAGTGGTGATGATGGGAATTGTTCATATAGTCGTTCATACTCTGCTTGTGCAAGAACGAATTCTTTTAGTAAGAAATGGGATTCTGCTAAATAATATTGTACAGAATCGACTATGCTTGCACCAGAATAAGCGATTAAAAATTGTTCAGCTTCTTCTATTGTCTTATCATATTTCTTTTTATAAAATAACCCTTTAATTTTTTCATAGCGTTGTTCAGCAGAAGTGGGTAAAAGAGCTTTTTTATTACTACAACTTAAAGTAGTCAATAGAAGTAAAACTAAAACCAATTTGAGTATTTTTTTATCCATACTAATTATTGTTTGTTGATGTTCTTTGTCTTTGTTATCCATATTACCAAAGATAGTACTATCAATATACTAAATAATGGTAACCAAGGATATGAGCCAATTGAACGATGAGGTCGCTTAGGAACAGGAATTTCATAAACATCTGCCGAAGGTTTTTGTTCTACCATTAAACTTTCCCATTTCCCCTTTGCATTAATCCATCCTGAAATACCAGTATTGGCACTTCTTACCAATGGTACACCGATTTCTAAAGCTCTAGCCTTAAACAGTTCTGCGTGTTGTGTCTTTTCTATTGTCCCATCGTACCATCCATCATTTGTAACATTTGCAAGTAATTGAACTTGATGCTTTGCGAACATAATTGATATATCTGGAAAAATCGACTCATAACATACAGGGGTACCAACTGCTATCGTACCTTTTTTAGTGGGGACTTTTAATGGTAACTCAGTGGGACCTTCTGAAAATTCTGCTTGGCCTAGTTTAATCTTACTCATAAAGGGCAAAAATGCTTGAAATGGCATTCTTTCACCACCTGGTACTAATTTTCGCTTTGCATAAAACTGTGAATCTACTCCACCTAAATTAGATGGTCTTATACAAAATACTGCATTGTATAACCGTATTTCGTCATTAACTCTTATAAAATGTTGTGCACCAGTAATAACTGAAACTTGCAAAGAGTCAATAAATTTTTGAACTCTCTCTCTATGATGATGTCTCGCCATTAAATGAAAAGGTACCGCAGTTTCTGGCCAAACAAAAAAATCAGGATTTTTAAGCAGGACTGATTTGGATAATTCATATACTCGATTTAAAGAAACGACTGGATCATCTGCCCATTTACCAGCAGGATCAATATTTTGCTGGACGACACCTACACGAATTGAAATAGTTTCAGAAGGATTGTTGAAAACAGGAATAAGAACAGGTAGAATAAGCAAAGCAAGTGCAGCAAACAACCAATTGGGTTGAAAACTTTGAAAGAAGCGTAAAAGAAAATAGTTTATCCATAATGCCAATGCTGAAGCGCCCCAAATCCCAGTGACTGAAAGATATCCGTTATATATTTCTAAAGGTAAAATAGATAACGCAACTATTGTCCAAGGAAACCCCGTTTCACCCAACGAACATACCCATTCCCAAACAGGCCATAGTAATAAAAGAAAGAATAAAGCATACCGTTCGTCAATCAATTTTTTAAGGAATTGTCCTAACAAAAAAAGAATACTACTTCGCAATGTAAGAAATAACGTAGTGATAAGATAAGATAGAAATGCCAATTCTTTAGTTGTTCCGGTGTTGGATGCAATCCATCTTACTGAAAGTAAGTAATAAAACAGAAAAAATAGAAGACCATACCAGAACCAACTTTTTTTAGTCCTTTCCAATACGAAAAATAAAGGAACGAATGCAATAAAAACCATCCATCCTAAAGGATTAGGGGGATGTGAAAATGCAAACATTGTTGCTGATAAAAAAATGAATGCAAATTCTTTTATGAAGCTTTTCATTCAATAGGTTGGATTAAATCATCAAGAATATTTTCTCTGAAAGCATCTTCTAAAATTAACTTTGCTGATAATTTATCTATAAGTTTCTTTTTTTTTCTATTTTTCACATTAAATAACTTTAATTCTTCTTCCACAACGAAACTTGATAACCTTTCATCAACCTTGCGAACTGGAATATCAAAACGTTTTAAGTGTGCACACAATTCATCAACGAAAAATGACATTGAATGTTTTTTACCATCTAAATAAGTAGGATACCCTACTACAATTGCTTTAATTTTGTAATGATGAATAAGTTGTTCTAATTGTTTGAAGTTTTCTTCGTAACCATGTTCAAAAAGATACATCTGAAAAACCTGTTTTGTATTCAATTCTCCTATTGCAACACCCCATCTTTTTGTACCAGGATCTATTGCAATAACGAAATATTCGTTATGAATTCTACTTTTCATCTACACGTTGAACTCTAAGTACACCATTGATTGATAAAAGACGATTAATAAGTGTTGATAATTGAGATAAACTGTTTACTGAAATGATAATTAACCCAACGGCAGTATTATCTTGTACATTCATCGTTAAACTGTTGATATTGATATCTGAATGAGACAATTTGGTAGCAATATCAGCAAGCATTCCTTTTCTATCAATGGCTGTAATTTTTAATTTGCATTGGAACAAAGTTCCAGGATCTACATCCCAATAAACTTCTATTCGCTGCTCTGAGTTAAACTTGTCAATTTGTGCACAATCTGACCGGTGTACGATTACACCCTTTCCTTTTACTATAAACCCTCTAATCAAATCTCCAGGTACTGGTGTACAACATTCAGATAAGGTAACAACATAATTATCTCCACCAGTAATCCGTATTGCTCCTTGTATATCTTTAGGTTTCTTCCAACGAATTAATTTTGTAATCCATTTCGAGTTCTGACTTTCTTGTGGAATAAGATGACGTATCAGATTACCTATCTTAATCTCTCCTAAACCAATCGCTGCATAAAAGGTCTTTAAATCCTGATAACCCATTCTGTTCGCAGCAGTCAACAATTCATCATCTTGTAAGTTAAGATCAAGTTTTTTAAGTTCGCTTTGAACAATTTCTTGACCTAATTTTTTGCTTTCTTCAAAACGAATTTCTTGAAAGTACTTTTTAATCTGTGATTTAGCACGTGAAGTTTTTACTTTTCCCAACCATTCTATAGATGGATGTGCTTTCTCAGAAGTAATGATTTCTACCGTACTGCCATAGGGCAAAGGATCTAACAATGGAAATATTTTCCCATTCACTTTTGCAGCAATAGCATGTAAACCAACATCACTATGGATTTGAAATGCAAAATCAATTGCATTAGAACCTTTTGGTAAACGATAAATATTCCCTTTTGGTGAAATTACAAAGATATCTTTGGGTTGAAAATCTGATTGGATAACTTGCAACAACTCTTCACTATCTTGCATTTCAGATTGCGCATCTAACATAGAACGCATCCATTTGGATAACTCATTATCTAATTGATCCCAACCTGTACCTTCTTTATAAGAATAATGCGACGCTAATCCAAACTCTGATTCACGGTCCATCTCTTTTGTACGAATCTGCACTTCAATCGTATGACCTTCTGGGCCAATCACTTTTGTATGGATACTTTTGTAGCCATTTGTTTTAGGACTTGCAATATAATCATAAAAGTATTCTGGATTGGGTGTAAAAAGTTTATGGACGATTCCCAAAGCAATATAACATTGATCAACAGTGTCTACGATGATCCGAATTGCTAATAAATCTAAAATATCATCAAAACTACGACCTTGTGTGGTCATCTTTTTATAAATAGAATAGAAGTGTTTTGCACGCCCAATTACTTCTGCTTGGATGTGGTCTTCTAATAATTTTGATTTGATCAATTGAATACATTCTTTTAATAATTCTTCACGATGTTCTCTTTTTGATGCAACTTTTTCACGAATTGTATTGTATGCATTTCTATCCAATACTTTAAAACATAGGTCTTCTAATCGCCATTTCATCCACCATATTCCTAAACGATGAGCAATTGGAGCATATATATCTAAAGTTTCACGAGCAATCTCTTGCTGTCTTTGATGGGATAGATATTCAATAGAAGTCATATTATGTAAACGATCTGCAAGTTTAACCAAAATCACACGGACATCTTGTGACATGGCTAAGATCATCTTACGTAGATTTTGCGCTTGGGCATCAATCAAGGTACCAAAATGGATTTCATTAATTTTGGTAACTCCATCTACAATGATTGCTACTTGTTTACCAAACATTTCTTCAATTTTGGGGATAGTCAAAACAGGTTCTTCAACTGAATCGTGAAGTAACGCCGCCTGAATCATAATAGGATCTATTTTCAGTTGGCTAACTATTTTTGCTGTAGCTACTAAATGAGATAAATAGGGTGTGCCATCTTTTCGTTTCTGTTTTTGATGATGCCTCGCAACAAATTGATAAACATCATATAATTTTTCTGTGTCAAAACCTGATTGTGCAACTTCATTTACTAAATCATTAAAAGCAAGGTTACATTCTTTAATCGTTAGATATTTCAATTCAGTTGGGAAAAAAGTTCCTGTGACAATGGATTCACTATTTGACGTATATCCAACGGCTTGATTTAAATTGGATCTGTTTTCGTTAAACATCATTAAAATGAAATATCTTGTGATTCAGTATCTTCATACTTACTATCAGGAGGCGATTCATTTATATCTTTTTGAAGTTCATCTTTTGTTCTACTTGAACTCTTAGGTACTATTTTTAACTTCTTTCGTGATACATATTCTTCCTGTCTCGGAGTTTCAGATTGCACATACGTTTCGTAAATCTTTTCTTTTTCTTCAAAACTTGCATATTCATTGATAAATACAACTTCGATGGTTCCAGTAGGTCCATTTCTTTGTTTCGCGATTATAATTTCTGCGTTTTTTAATTTCTTTTTTTCTTCTTCTGTCAATTCTTCTTTTTTCTTATACTTTTCATATTGTTCACGATACAGAAAAATCACCACATCTGCATCTTGTTCAATTGCCCCAGAATCTCTAAGGTTGTGTAATTTAGGCCTTTTATCAGATTTATCATCCACAGCAGCACGATTAAGTTGAGCTAAAACAACAATAGGTATCGCTAAATCTTTTGCTAAAGATTTTAATGCACGTGTTGCATTGGCAATTGCAACTTGTACTGATTCCACTTTCTCGGGTTGTCTAATAAGTCCAAGATAATCTAAAAACAAAATATCAATATCATTTTCTTTCTTTAATCTTCGCACTTTTGCACGTATTTCATTCAAACCTTGATCGCTTCTATCATCAATAAAGATAGGAAGCGGATGCAATATCTCGGAAGCATAAAATAACCGATCAAACTCTTCTGCATTTAGCCGCCCTGTCCTTACCAAGTGTAGTGGTAACTTTGAAGTCATTGCTAGCAACCGAAGAATAATTTGTTCAGCAGACATCTCTAAACTGATAAAACCAACTCGCTTTCCAGATTCTTTTGCAGCAGATAACGCCATATTCAATGCTAAGCTGGTTTTACCAACTGACGGACGGGCAGCAATAATAATTAATTCACCTTTTTGAAATCCACCAGTATATTGATTGAGATCTTTAAATCCAGTTGGAACACCTATAATCGTGGCTTGTCGCTTATTGTAATCAGTAACCTTTTGAAGTGTAGGAACTAAAAATTCGCTTATTCTTCGAAAACCACCAACACCACGTTTTCTTGATAGATCAAAAATCTTAGAAGTAAATTCATCAAGCATACTTTCAGCTTCAATACCAGGAATAGAAACTTGTTCTATTATCTCACGTGCATACTGACCTAAAGCTCGAATAATCCATTTATTCCTTACTGTAGTGCAATACGCTTCAAGTAAAGATGGATAAACTGTCGTTTCAATGAGTTGGTTAATGTAGCTAATGCCGCCTGCTTCTTCAAGCTGATTATTCTTAACAAGAAAGTCCGTTAACATTACGATATCTATAGGAAGGTGTTGATTATCTAATCTAAGAATAGCTTGATAAATAAATGCATGAACACTTGAGGAAAAGTGCGCTGGCTCCAATTGTTCTGTTACAATCGACAACGATGAAGCATCCGTGAGAATAGTACCCAATATGTATTTCTCTATCTCTGCGGAGCTTAAAAACGAATTTTCTTTCGCTTCAACAAAAGGAGTACTTTCAGGTATTGGTTTATTTTTTTTTGCCACTTTTATCTCAAAATTACTCGAAAGAACCACCTAATGCGTTATATAAATCTTTAATTTTTCTCATATCTTCAACGGCTTCAGAATAAGCATTCATATTCCGAAGAACATATGCTGGATGAAACGTTACCATTAAAGGAGTATCAAAATAATAATGAGTAACTTTTTTCAATTTTGCTAAGCTCTCATTTGTATTTAATAGTAACTGTGCTGAAATTCTCCCTAAAGAAACCAATAATTTGGGTTGAAGAATTTCTATTTGTCTCTTTAAAAAAGGTTCACACTGGATTACTTCTTCAGGTAATGGATCACGATTTTTAGGTGGCCGACATTTAAGTACATTACAAATATAAACTTGCTCTCTTGGGATGCCTACTTCCGTTAATATTTTGGTTAACAGTTTTCCTGCACGTCCTACGAATGGTAACCCAGTTAAATCTTCATCCTCTCCCGGTGCTTCTCCGATGAAAATCAGTTTTGCATTTTCAGAACCAGAACCAAATACAAATTTGGTCCTCGTTTTTCCTAATGGACAATTTTGACAATCGCATATTCCTTGATACAGTTCCTCTAATGTTTTATATTGCTGTAACCGAATTTTCAAATCATCATCTTGAACAAATCCCATAGAACATTGACTAACAAATACAGTTGAAAGTTCACGTTTGTCAATTATTTGTACTTCATTAGAAATCACCTGATTACGATTGGTTTGTCTGTTATCTGAAACAATTGGACAACGAAAAAGCGTTGATTCCCATTCTTGGATTTGATGAAAAAAACGGTGAATGTCTTGAATAAGTTTAGACATAGCGTGAACAATATTCAACTAAATTTGTAGCGAGTTCTTCTCGCGATAATACTCCCCAATCCATGGTCTGATGGTCATCTATTAATTTGGCTTCAAGGTTTAAATTTCCAAATCCTGTATCCGATCTTAATGGATTATTCCAAACAATGGCGGTAGCATTTTTTTGAATTAACTTTTCTCTAGCAATTTGTTCGTCCCAATGATCTTCTAATGAGAACCCAATAATCACACAGTTAGGATTTTCTTTTGAATGGTATTGAATTAAATCAATAGTCGGTTCCCATTCTAAAAAGGTACCTAATTCTTCTTTTTTAAGCTTCTTTTCAAACCAATTGCCTTTTGGTTTTCTATCAGAAACTGCAGCACACATAATCCATATATCATGATGAGGAAGATGTTTTGTTAGAAGCTTATGTAAAGAATCTACTGTATTAAAAGAAAATGATGGTATTCCGTACGGTAGTTCTGTTATATTCTCACTTGCTAACAAAGTAACTTGTGCATTTCTCCGAATGAATTTCTCTGCTATACACTTTCCTAAAGTTCCTGTAGAACGATTGGTTATTACACGAACACCATCTATTGGTTCAGAAGTTCCTCCCGCTACAACCAAAACTTTCTTTTGATGAAACACATCCTTAAAATCAATAAATCTTGCGAGTACAGTTAATAAATCTTTAGGTTCGGTCATTCTTCCAAAACCTACTTCTTCATTAGCAGCAGCCATTTCGCCAAATTCTGGACCAATTAGTATAACACCACGATTTTTTAAAACTTCTAAATTTTCCTGAGTTGCTGGATTATTCCACATTTGGGAATTCATTGCGGGAGCAATTAAATATGGTCTATTAAATACCAATGTAGTAGTAGTAACAACGTTATCTGCGATTCCCATTCGTAATTTTGCAATTGTATTCGCGCTTGCAGGTGCAATCAACAAAGCGTCTGCCCATTTAGCAAGTTCAATGTGTGATATATTATTTTTCACACCTATTGGGAAATCATCACACTGTACAGGATTTCTTGATAATGCTTCTAATGTAACTTTCGTAACAAAGTGCAATGCATTCGGCGTAGTCATGACACGCACTTCAGCATTTTCTTTTACCAACAATCGTATCAGTTCGCAACATTTGTATGCTGCAATGCCCCCGCTAATACCAAGTAAAATTTTTTTTCCAGTTAACATTAATTTTGATCTTTTTCTATTTCAAATCTATCATCTACATCGCCATAAAGCATTTCACCGGTGTAAAGCTCATCAGTTTTTTGGATTTGTGAACTACTACTATATTCCCATTGAAGTTTGCCTTCTAAAGCTTCACGAATAGCTTCCGTTGTTGGCTTAGGAAATTTAGGCAACTCGATTGGATCTCGGGTTTCTGATAAATCAAAATCTTCTTCGTTTTGAATGTCTTTAGGTACATCAGGTCTTGCGTAGCGTCTTTGCAATTCTCGAATCAATTCTGTTTGTTCGTTTCCGATCTGTCTCGCACGCTGCGCTAATACCATAATTGCCTCATACAAAGATTCAAAACGTTCTAACATTGCTTCACGTGAACTTAATATTTCATACGTATAACGTTCAGTCTTTGACATCCGATTTTTCCTCCTATTAAAATAAAACGTATTTGTCCCATTTTTGAATATTATCATCTACATTACGAATCGTTTCATCTAAATTTTGGTTTATAATATTTATATCGTAATATTTTGATTGTTCCACTTCAAATTCATATCGTAATAATCTACGTTGAATCTCTTCATAAGTCTCAGTTCCACGTTTTAACAATCTTTCAATTAATATTTCTTTGGATGGTGGAAGCAAAAATATGGTTAAAATGTTATTCCATTTCGATTTCATGGATAATGTTCCACATACGTCTAAATCAAATAAAATATCATAACCATTTTGTTGTAATTCACGTAATGGCAAAAGAGGTGTTCCATATTTTGATCCATGTACTTCTGCCCACTCTGCTAATTCTTGATTACGGATCATTCTTTCAAACTCTTCATCCGTTACAAACCGATAATCACGACCTTCTGTATTATGCCTAGGATCACGTGTTGTAACAGAGATAGAATGACGAAAATTAGGATAAATTTCCATTAATTTTTTTATCACTGTATTTTTTCCACCACCAGATGGTGATGAGAAAATAATAGCTTTTGTTCCTTTATTCGACATTTTGTACTTGTTCGCGTAACATCTCAATGATTTCCCTAATACGTAAGGTACTGTTCGTCATCGCTAAATTGGAAGATTTAGAAGCGATTGTAGTAACTTCACGAAGCATTTCTTGTAACAAAAATTGTAGTTTTTTCCCTACAGGATTAGTATCATCTAAAGTACTTCGAAACTGTTGAATATGGCTGTGTAATCGGGTTAACTCTTCTTGGATGTCTTGTTTTTCAACCAATAAAGAGACCTCTAAAACTAAGCGATTGGGATCTATTAATTCTTGTGAAAGCCCTGCTTCATTTAATTTTGTTAAAAGTTGATTTCTATAAAAATCAGGCAAATCTTTAGATACTTCACTTAAAAAACTAACTTCACTTTGAATGTTATCTAAACAAACTAAAAATTGTTCATAGATATGCTTTCCTTCTTGAATACGCATCTTTTGGAATTGTTCCAAAGCACATTCTAAAACTTTAATTAGATTCCTAAGTGCTTGTTGCTGCAGCTCTGTATTGTTATTCGTGACTTTTTCACTGTAATATAACAAATCCCTCAATTCAATTGTATTGCTTATACCAGCGCATTGAGCAATTTCTTTCAAACGAGCTGCAACAAACTTGATATTGTCATCATCAATTTCTAATAAAATAGGTAAACCAGAGAGTGTCGTCTCTGAAATTTGAATAGAAACCTTTCCGCGTTTTATAGAATTCTTGACAAGGTCACGTATTTCCATTTCAAATTGTTGTAAATGAACAGGAAGCCTTACAGACATTTCAAGATACTTACTGTTTACACTTTTTATTTCAGCAATGTAAATTTTTTTATCGGTAGCAAATTCACCTCTACCGTACCCTGTCATGCTTTTAATCACTTTTTAAAAAATCTCCGTTAAAAGAAGTACTAATGGCATGTATAGAACCTAACTCTTGTTTATAAAATGCATAATCAATTTGAATTGGTTGTATAGATAACCCCATTCCATACAATAACTGTTTTTGAAATGTTCCAATGCGAAATGAAATTATTTTTTCAATGGTATATTCAAAACCACCCTTAAAAGAAAATAAATATGCGCCACTTTGATCGAAGCGAATTTCAGAACCAACAATAGTTAATAGATTAGCATGCAATTTGGATATATGCTTAAAATAATTCACGTTTGTCTGTATTCGTGGTTTAATTGTTTCAACTTTACCTGTACTCCACTTCATAGGTGAAGTTAACACATCAGTTGCACAAACTGTCCCATAACAATTATTTAAAAGATCAAATTTTGACCCTCCATCAATACCCAAACCGATCGCATATTCTCCATCAATCATCTTAAAAATAGGTTTTAACGAAATGCCTAATGATGTTTGAGGGGTTAATTGAAATCCTTGCGAAATCCATATAGCCCATTCCTGATAAGATACATATTTCTTAACAAGCACACGATTGTATTCAGTTAGCGGTAGTGATGGGTTAGATAATACCGTATAAGGGATTTTTTCTACAGCCACCCTATAAATAGCAAACCCTACACCCTTCTTTTCATAAGGGATTGCAACACCAAGATAATCATTACGAACAATCCCTGTATATCGGTCTGTATGAAACGCTGAAATAGTTGTACTTTTAAGATTTGCAAGAAAAGACGGATTTCTTGCAGAAATGAAACCTCCATCGGGAATAGAATGTCCGTTAAAGCCAAGTGCTATTCCCCTAGGGCTTTCAGCACCAAGTAAAAATTCACCAGCATATCGTTCACCAGCAACAACATTAAGATGTAGGATTACAATACTGATAAAAATAATTCTAAAAGAATAGAATTTCATTTATTTTCCTGTTTATTGGATTGGGTGTATCTTCTTTTCCAATCAGCAATTATTTGTAATGCTTGAATAGGTGTCAGTTCCTCTGGTTCAATGTTTGAAAGTTCTTTTCGTAAAGATACATCTTCAAGCTCAAACAATGATAATTGATAAGTTTCTACTTTCTTATGGTGTTTTACTGCCAATCTTGCTGCAGATTGAGGGGCTAACGTTCCCGTTTGAAGAAGTTCTAGTACCACTTCTGCGCGACTAACAATATCTTTTGGCATCCCAGCCATTTTTGCTACGTGAATACCATAACTTTTATCACAACTTCCTTTCCTTATCTTACGGAGGAATAAAATTGAATCACTGGTTTCTTTTACAGCAACATTCCAGTTTTCTATAGACGGAAAATATTCTTCTAATATTGTCAATTCGTGATAATGTGTAGCAAACAATGTTCTTGGTTGGGGAATTGGAGTGGTAGCTAATCTTTCTACCATTGCCCAAGCAATAGATAAACCATCAAAAGTAGAAGTCCCTCTTCCAACCTCATCTAATAAAACTAAACTCCGTGAAGTAGCATTGTTTATTAAAAAAGAGGCTTCATTCATTTCAACTAAAAATGTTGATTCTCCAGATGTTAGATTGTCTGATGCTCCTATTCTAGTGAACAATCGATCAACAATACCTATTTCGCTATCTTCTGCTGGAATGAAGGAACCCATTTGAGCAAGAATCACATTTAATCCGACCGTCCTTAAATAAGTTGACTTTCCAGCCATATTAGGACCAGTAATTAATAACAACCGTTTCGTATCATTAAAACATACATCATTAGGCACAAAAATTTCACCTGCTGGTTGTATCGCTTCAAGTACTGGATGCCTGGCATTTCTCAACATCAAATTGGGTTTATCCACAAAACGTGGTTTTGTGTATTTTCTTTTCTTTGAAATGGACGCTAAGGTGGTAGCAACATCAATTTCAGCAATTGCTTCACTGATTTGAATTAACTTTGAATGTTCAACTGCGATAAGTTTTCTAATTTGTTGAAACAACTCAATTTCTAATCCTATGGCTTTATCTTCTGCATGTAGAACTTCATTTTCAAATTTCTGTAGTTCTTCAGTTTTATATCTCTCAAAATTTACTAAAGATTGAATTCTATGGTAATCTGGTGGAACAAGTGAAGATGCGCTTCTCGAAATTTCTATGTAATAGCCGTACACTCGATTGTATCCAACTACAAGTTTTTCAATACCAGTCCTTAATCGTTCACGTTGTTGAAAATCTTTTAAAGCATCCTTACCTCGACCAGCTAAAGCACGTAAACGATCAAGTTCTTGATGAAAACCTGCTTTAAAAACACCTCCTTCAGATACATTCATCGGTAATTTTTCAGTTAATGCATTTTCTAAACTCGCACAAAGATTTTTACAACAATCTATCGTTCGCAAGAAATGAAAACTTGGATTATCAGAAATTAATTGAAACAATTGAGGAACAACTTTTAATGCATCGCGTATAACACCAGCATCTTTTGGATTTCCACGGTTAGCAGCTATTCTACCAGATGCTCGTGGTAAATCACCTATTTGTTTTAAGATTTCTGCAATTTTTTGATTGAGTACTTCATCATAAACAGTTTCAATTCTATCTAATCGACTTTTGATTTCACTAAGATTTACAGAAGGTGCAATGATCCGCTTTCGCAACAAACGGCTACCCATTGGTGTAGAACATTCATCTAGCAATTTGAATAGGGATATTCCACTTTGAAAATCGATTGGATAGATCAATTCTAAATGGTGAATTGTTGAACGACTCATAAGAAGTGTATCTTCAGGGTGTCCTTGTCTAATTGAAATCACTTGTTCAGCAGTACCCAATTGAGAGGATTTAAGATATTGTAATGAGGCACCAGCAGCTGCAATCGCCAAAGGTAAATTTTCTAAACCAAAACCTTTTAATGAAACCGTTTGAAAATGGTTCAATAAAATCTCTTTACCAACAATAGGATCAATATTCCAATCATCAATTGGTGTGAATACTACCTTTTGAAATTGTTGAAAGACCGTACGAAAACGATCTTTTTTATCTTTAGGGTAAATTATCTCAGTGGGTAAGTATTTAGCTATTTCATTCTCAAGTAAGTGTATTGGAACTTCATATGCAAAAAATTCACCGCTCATTGACTCAAGATAAGCAATTCCACATCGTTCATTTTCAATAGCAATTGCACATAGGTACCTTGACTCTCTTTCATCTGACAATTGATTGAGTACTACAGTACCTGCAGTAGCAACTTGTGTAACCCCTCTTTTAACCACTCCTTTTGCGTACCTTGGGTCTTCTAACTGATCTACTACTGCTACTTTGTAACCTGCTGAAGTCATCTTTGCTAAATAGTTGTCAAGTTGGTGATGGGGGAATCCTGCTAAAGGAACATCTTCACCTATGTCTTTTCCTCGTTTGGTTAATGTCAATCCTAAAACTTGATGTGCTACTTTTGCATCTTCAAAAAACATTTCATAAAAATCTCCCATTCGGAAAAAAATTATCGCATCCGGAAATCTTTGTTTAATTTCACGGTATTGTTGCATCATTGGTGTAGAGGATATTGATTTCTTTGTAGTTCTTTGATCCTCTGTTTTAATACGTTCCTGATGTGCAGACCGAATTCGACTGGGAATACGCTTGTTCACACTTAAACTCTTTTATTAAAGCAAGCAAGGGCTTACAGCAGAAGCTGCAAGCCCAACTTAAGGTGATTCAATTTAGTTAAATTTAATGACCTTCTTTTCCTCGTTCAAAAATACAATCAACTGGGCAAACCGCGACACACTTTGAGCCCCCTTCTTGGTCAATACAATCATTACAGGTCTCTTCATTGATTACATAAATGACTTCACCTTGAGAGATTGAATTTGTTGGGCATTCAGGTTCACAGGCACCGCAATTGATACAATCTTCAGTAATATAATGTGGCATGATTTTCCTCCAAATGGTTAAACTTCTAATATTTCTTTTTCTTTATGTTGTAGAATATCCTCTACGTTTTTAATGTATTGATCGGTTAATTTTTGTAATTTTTCTTGAAAACGAACCGCTTCATCTTCACGTATTTCGTGAGCTTTTTCTAATTTTTTAATCTGGTCGTTTCCATCTCTACGAATGTTTCGGATTGCAATTTTTGATTCTTCTGCCATCTTTTTAGCCAATTTCACTAAATCTTTACGTCGCTCTTCTGTCATCATTGGGATGATTAAACGAATAACTTGCCCATCATTGTTTGGAGTGATTCCTAAATCTGACTTAAGAATAGCTTTCTCTATTTTTGGTAAAGCCGATTTATCAAAGGGTGTGATTACAAGCGTTCTAGAATCTGGTGTGGTAACATTTGCTAATGCCTTAAGTTGCATATTAGTTCCATACATTTCAACATGAATAGTATCCAGTAATGCTGGTGAGGCCTTACCCGTTCTTAATGTAGAAAACTCATGCCTCAACAGTTCAACAGATTTTTTCATGCGTTCTTCATTATCTTTCAATATTTGTTCTGCAGTCATTTTGTATCTCCAGAAACCCAACTTGCAATAGGTTCACCTAATACAACTTTTAGTAAATTCCCCTCAGGTTGTAAACTAAAAACACCTATCGGGATTTTATTATCCATGGCAAAAGCAATCGCAGTCAAATCCATAATTTTTAATCCTAATTTCAAAACCTCTGTATAAGAAATTTCTTTTATTCGTGTTGCATTCGGATTTTCTTGCGGATCATCAGAATATACACCATCTACTTGAGTCGCTTTCAAAATTACATCTGCTCTAATTTCAGTAGCACGAAGAGTAGCCGCAGTATCAGTAGTAAAATAGGGATTTCCAGTTCCACCTGCAAAAATCACAATATAACCTTTTTCTAAATGACTAATCGCTTTTCTACGGATGAAAGGTTCTGCTACCGTTTGAACAGGAAATGCCGTCATCACACGGGTGGGAATTTCTAATTGTTCTAAAAATGATTGGATCGCAAGTGCATTAATGATTGTAGCTAACATTCCCATGTGATCACCTTGCACACGATCCATTTTTTTACCTAATTGTCGTGCACCACGAAAGATGTTTCCACCTCCAATTACGATACCTACTTGAACACCAATATTACGAACAGATTGAACTTCTCTTGCGATTTGTTCAAGAATAGCAGAATCAAATACTTTACTGGAATTACCTGCCAGGGCTTCGCCAGATAACTTAACCAATATTCTTTTAAATTTAGGAATCATCCTTTTAAGCCAATCAGGCGCTGGCAAGAAAAACCAGCGCCTGAATCATTTCACTGTCTATTAATGATACAATCCACGCCATTCAGTTGCAGTTCTAACACGGTCAATAGCAACCATAAAAGCAGCAATACGCATATTTACTTTTCGTTCTAAAGAAACACGCAGTACATTTTCGAATGCTTTATCCATATAGCGCTTTAATTCTTCTAACACTTTTTCTTCGCTCCAATAATATCCCATTCTATTTTGTACCCATTCAAAGTAAGAAACTGTTACACCACCAGCATTGCAAAGAATATCAGGAATAACAAATACATTTTTCTTGTCTAAAATAATATCGCCTTCCGGTGTAATAGGTCCGTTAGCACATTCAGCGATTAATTTTGCCTTGATATTTTCTGCATTTTCTTCAGTGATTTGGTTTTCAATCGCAGCAGGAATAAGAATATCAACATCCAATTCTAACAGTTTCATTGGATCTTCAATGGGTTTTGCAGAAGATACTTTATCATAACCTGATAACTTTCCTGCATTCGCCTTTCTATAATCAATTGCGTGCTTCGCATCAATACCGTTTTTATCATAAAAAGCACCAAATTCATCACTAATTGCAACAATCTTGCAACCTTCTTTTTCAAGCAGTAAAGCAGCATTTGAACCTGCATTTCCATAACCTTGAATGGCTACTGTTGCACCTTTCAGTTTCATATTCAAGTGCTTTGCAGCTTGCAATACACAAAAGACCATACCCTGCGCAGTAGCTTGTTCACGTCCTTTTGAACCACCAATTTCCAGCGGTTTTCCGGTGATAACTGCTGGGATGTAGTTATTTTCGTGCATACAATAAGTATCCATCATCCAAGCCATAACTTGACTTGAAGTGTTTACATCTGGTGCAGGAACATCGCGATCAGGTCCGAATAAATCATGCATTTCTGCAAAATATCTTCTACTTAACCGTTCCAACTCACCTCGTGACAGTTTATTGGGATCACAAACAATACCACCTTTGCCACCACCTAACGGAATGTCTAACACTGCACATTTATAGGTCATCCAAAAAGCAAGTGCTTTCACCTCGTCTTCAGTTACCATAGGACTGTAGCGAATTCCACCTTTGGCAGGACCACGAGCGATGTTATGTTGGACACGATAACCGACAAAGATCTCTATACGTCCATCATCCATTTGGACAGGTAAAGATACTTTTGTAACACGGCGGGGTTCTTTGATCATTGCAATCTGATTTTCAGTAAGTCCTAGTAAGCGCGCTGCGACATCAAATTGCCTTTTTGCATTTTCAAATGCACTTATGGTTTGTTTAGAATGAATTCTGGGTGTCTTACGTGAAGTCATATCTCCTCCAATTAGGGATTATTAGAATCACTTGATCAGTGAGTAAATCGGACGTAAAAAGTTCTATTGAATTTATTAGTTAGAAATCGTCCGAAGGAAGTGTAATTCACGGGCGATTAACTCTACCCGTTCATCTCTACGAAGTGGCGTAACAATTCTCTCACGTTTGAGAAATTGGAAATCCACATCTACCAAAAGAAGATCTTCTTTATCTGAACTTGCTTGATGAATTAAAGATCCATCTGGACCATATAAAGCAGATTCACCAAAGAAGTAAAGTTGATCTTGCCAACCGATTTGGTTAGCAAACGCTATATATAAGGTATTAGTTTTTGCACCGCATTCGCAAAGCAGTTTCCAAATTCTTTGAGAATCTGATATTTTGTTTTCCTTTAATCCTCTTAATGGTGCTGCAGCAGGGACAAATACTAACTCTGAATTCTGTAAAGATAATAGCCACAACAAAGTAGGATGCCACATATCATTACAGATAAGCACTCCAAAGGTTCCCCACTTGGATTGAAAAGAACGAACTTTATCGCCCTCTGCAAAAAACCTTTTCTCTTCAAAAACACTATAAGTAGGTAAGTATATTTTCCGATGGATATGAATCAATTTACCATCTTCAAAAACAAAAAAACTATTGTAAAGTTTGAAATCATCCGATAATTCTACTAATCCTAACAAAATTGTAATACCGTAACTATTATCCAAAAACGATTTTAATCGATCATCTTCTTTTGAAATCGCAATATCGAATACACCATCTCTTAATAAATATCCTGATAATGACAATTCAGGAAATACAATCACATTTACACTTTTTTGTTTTGCTCTATCTATTAAATGTAAATGTTTTTGTAAATTGTCTTCTATGTCGCCGATTTTCGGTGAAATCTGTGCTAATGCAATTTTAATATTTTCTCTATCACTCATCAATGTACAGAGGTGGATTTAATTCAAGTAAAGTTTTCACTTTTTGATGATATTCATCCATTCCAACTTTTCCCAACATTGCTGCTGTATTTTTTTTGCCTGCTTCAACTCCCGGTTGATCGAATGGATTAATATGGTTTAGAAAACCTGCAAACATTGTTACCATTTCCCATAAATAGAAAAATGCACCTATTGCTTCAGGTGTATGTCCATTTAATTCTATATGAAGCGTTGGTCTTCCTGCTTCAAGAAACGCTATTTGTGTAGCCAACATCTCAGTTAGCAAAAGCTCACCTAAATAGTGTTTCTCAAGATACTTTAAGCTTGTTTCAAATTGAAATGGTGATTTAGGGATTAACAGATCAACCTCAAATGGTGAAGAAAGAAAAAGTATTAGTTTGTCTTTTGGACCTTCAATATATAATTGAACTTGAGAATGTTGATCTGTTGCTCCTAAGGCTTGGATAGGTGTGCTACCAGTATATATTTCATTTCCATTTTCATCAAAACGTTTTCCTAATGATTCAGCCCATAATTGTCTAAACCAATCACATAAACGATACAACCGATTACTATAAGCCATCATTACAAATTGTTGGATTCCTATTTCTTTTTGAAAACGATGAAGCAACACTGCAAGTTTTAATGCAACATTCTTTTCAATATTACTATCCCAACAAAATTTTTCGATCCATTTTGCACCATTTAACAATTTGTAAACATTTAATTGAAATACCGATGCTGCAAGCAAGCCAACTGATGTTAAAACAGAAAAACGACCGCCTACTTTAGGAGGAATGTGCATAGTAGGAAGTTGCTCTTCTACTGCCCACTTTTTTAAATCCCCCTCACGTGGATCTGTTGTAATGTAAAAATGGTTACGCCACTGATCACCTACTTTCTGTTTCATAAACTCAAATAAAATGAATAATTGAGCCATCGTTTCAGGTGTAGAACCAGATTTTGTAACAATATGAAAAACTGTTTTATTTAAATCATAACGTTGTAACAGTTTTTTCATTTCATAGGGATCAATATTATCAAGTATTTCGTAAGTTAGTCCTAAATTTGTGTCTTGAACTTCATTTACTAAAGCTTCTAAAATCGCTTGTGCGCCAAGTGCACTTCCACCTATACCCACTTGAACAAAGTGATAAAATTGATTTCTAATTTGTTTCGCATATTCTATACACAGGTCTGAAATTCCAGAATCGTAGGGTAAATCCGCCCAAGCTATTTCTCCAATTTCACGCAATTTTATTGCTTTGTCATAAGCAGATTGAGCTTTAGAATGGTAATAGGAATTAATTATTGGCAGTGTAATTCCATTTTCTTGCAATGGATTAGGAGAGATTGCAAATCTTATATTGATTCGTAATGGATGATCACTCTTATTCATTGAAATTACTCAAATTGAAATAGTCTCACCTTCACGAGCAGGTAAAACCTCTAATTTTATTTTTTGTGAGGCCAATTTGATTCTAATTTCTGCAGTAATATGATCCAATTCATCATCTGAACGTTTAGGATCATGGTGAAACAGTACTAACTTTTTCACTCCAGTTCGAATTGCAAAATCCACTGTTTCATTAAATGTAGAATGACCCCAACCGCGTGTGTATACAATTTCATCATCAGTGTATTGTGCGTCCATAACTAACAAGTCACACCCTTGAGCAAACTTTTCTAAATCATCTATTGAACATCCATCTTCATAGTACTTACCTATTTCAAAATCAGTAAGAAAAACGAAAGATTTTCCATTGCTATTAAAACGATAGCCATACCCACTTCCCGGGTGGTTCAAGCGTATAGTAAGAATGCTTCCATTTTTAATGATTGGAACAATTTGATCATTTAAATGGAAAATACAATTAGCTTTGAAATCATCTTTTTTTACTGGGAAAAAACTACTATCAGTTGCTTCAAAAATCGAATCCTGAATCAATCTTTGCGCATTTTCTGAACCAAAAATATCAATATGGTTACCTGCAATAAATGCCGGAATAAAAAATGGAAAACCTTGTACATGATCCCAATGCGCATGTGTAAAAAGCAATGAAACTGAAACTGGTGACATACGCTTCATTAAATCATAACCCAATTGGCGAATACCTGTTCCAGCATCAATAATAATTGTTTCACCAGTTGCAAAACATACTTCTAAACAAGTCGTGTTTCCACCATACCGAATCGTTGATGGACCAGGAGACGGGACCGAACCACGAGTTCCCCAAAACGTTATATTCATAGATTTTTCATCTTTTTCTTAAAAGATACACATTAAAACGAAGGAACAAAAATTAAAATTTCACCTTAGGTGCTGCTTTTGCTTCTGCAGGTGCTTCAAATGTCTGTTTGACACTAAAATTGAAAAGACTTGCAATAACATTTGTTGGAAATCTACGTACTAAAGTGTTAAAATTTTTTACAGCATCATTATAGCGCATTCGTTCAACAGCGATACGATTTTCTGTCCCTGCTAATTCATCTTGTAAACGTATAAAATTCTGATCAGATTTTAATTGCGGATAATTTTCTACTACAACCAGTAAACGTGACAAAGCACCTGATAACTGATTTTCAGCGTTCATTCTTTGTTCTGGGTTTTGTGCACCAGCTACTTTAGCCCGTGCTTCAGTTACTCCTAACAACACTGTTTTCTCTTGTTCAGCAAACCCCTTAACTGTTTCAACAAGATTTGGGATTAAATCGTATCGGCGTTGAAGTTGATTTTCTACTTGTGCCCAAGCATTTTTAAGTGTTTCATCCATCGTAACCAATTGATTGTAAGTATTTTTCAACCAAATCAATGCGAACAATAAAAGGACCAAAATAACGATAAATATGATCCAACCTTTTAAAGCTCCTCGTTGATTAGATTTGAACTTGTTCATTTGACCTCCAGTTTATCCAAATGATTAACCAACTCTTGAACACCATTTAAATATTCACGAAGAATATGCATTAAAAATACTAAATCACCAGTTTTAGGATTGTTGCGCCATTCAAAAAGCGCTTCAAAGGCAGCTGAATTTATATTTAGCAATTCACCTACTTTTCGAGCACGCAATTTTAAATCTTGTGGAATATCTTCATCCATTAAATATAGTATTGCTTGAAATTCAGCACCCCATGTGGGTGAAGATTTTATAAGTAACGAACGTATTGCCTTTTCATTTCCGGCAACATTCAAATATTCAGTTCGTAAAGAAAGCAATTTTTCACGTGCAATTCTTTCACAAGCCAATCGTAAATCTTTTTTATTAATTTGAATATCTTTTAATAGATCTTCGCCATACAAAAGTTCATGGTACAATTTTAAGTCAAGCATTTCTATCGGAAAGACATCCGCTGATTTTAATAACGCACCAAAACCAAACCACAAACAATTAACGCGATATTCCTGAAAATCTTTTTTTAATGAAATGGCATAATCTAAAACATCTAATTGCTTATCTTTAAATTCACAAATTAGATTGATATCCGAATGCTCTGGATTCCAATTCCCTTTCACAACAGAACCAAATAGGATCAAAGAATGTATTTGATCGTTGATTACATTTTTCATTTTTTCTACAAGGAAAGGGATTGCTTTTTGTAAATTGATTTCTTTACGTAACCATTTCATTGCCTTTCCTTTCGTTAAAAACTTCTGGATGCGCCACCACCACCCGATAGACCACCTCCAAAACCACCGAATCCTCCACTACTTCCACCAAATCCTCCAAACCCTCCACCTCCAAATCCACCCCAAGGTCCTATTGAAATGAAGCGTTTTCGCCTCCTCCCAAAAAGTAACAAAAACAACAAAAACAATAACCAAACTGGAAATCGAAATGCTTTCTTTTTAGGTGAGACATTCATTTGTACACTATCTAACCGAATTCCTTCAACTTTTGCTATTCGCAAACCGATCATACTAATGGTATTGTAAATTGCATCGCCATAATTTTGTGTAATACGAAAAGTATTGACGAATCCTCTATCTAAAAATTCACCTATTAATCCATCGGGTAAAATAGGTTCCAAACCATAACCTACTTCTATTTTTACTTTTCTTTCTTTTTCTGCTACTATGAATAGTAAACCGTTATCTTTTCCTTTCTTACCAATCTTCCAAGCATCAAAGAATTTGAACGCCACATTTTCTATTGTTTCTCCCTCTAACTCTTTCAATGTAACTACGGCGATTTCAACACCATTCAATTGACGTTCCAACGTTCTACAAAGTTGTTCAATTGAATTTTCCTTTTCATTATGAATGATATTTGCAAAATCATTTACAAATGCTTTCGGTCTATCAGGAATGACGATATTTGCAAAGTTATCTTGAAAAAGAGTCGTTACAATAAAAACTAAAAGAAAGGTTCTTTGTGTTTTCCAGAAATTTAACTGAATGAAAGATAGCATTAGGATAGATCAGAACTTTGTGTGGAATTCACTTGAAGACGGTTTTTTTGAAAGAAAGTAGAAATGATGATTAAGATTATTGCTATGGTCACTCCACTATCTGCCAAATTGAAAATAGGCCATCTTAACAAAATAAAATCAAAAAAATCTACATCTATAAAATCTATAACATATCCATAAAGTAATCTATCTATACCATTTCCTAAAGCACCTGCTAGAACTAATGAAAAAGCTAAATTGTAAATAAATCCTGAATCGATTTTCCAAATCCACAGAGTTAATAATACCGATGTTATGATTGCTGTTATCAGTAAAAACCAAGAAGGTAAAATTGAAATGGAAAAAGCCATTCCTGTATTTTCTGCGTAGGTTAATCGTAAAAAGTCCCCTACTATAGAAATAGAGCCAATCGGTTTCAAATAGTAAATTGCAAGTTGTTTAGTTGCTTGATCGAATAAAAACCATATCAGCGCGAAAAGCAACCAATACTTACCATAACGGTGTGAGCTTAACCGCCATTGTTCAATCCATTTCACCATTTTTCTCTGCTAATTTTGCTTCAGCACATTTTGTTGTAGTGGGAATTGCTTCTAACCGAGCGTATTCAATGGGTCTATTAAACACTGTGCAAATTCCATAAGTACCATCTTCAATTCGTTTGAGTGCAGCTTCAATTTTTGCTAAATAGCGTCCTTCACGAGAAGCCAATAATATGGCTTTATCACGTTCATTAGCATCCGTACCTTGATCCGCCATATGAAAAGCGTAAGCAGAATTATCACCTGCCATTTCAGTAGGGGTCATTTTTCTTGTAGAATCTTCTAAATAACCCAAATCACGTAAAATCTTCTCTTTCTTTTTAAGTAAAATCTGCCGGAAATGTTCTGCATCTTCCGGTGAGTACAGACGTGTTTTAGACATTTTCCCTCCTACTTTCAACTTTTCTTACTGCCCACTTGACTTCATATCCTGAAACTTCTTGATACTCTTGGATATTATGGTTTGTATGAATATCCAAACTTACTGCGAGTGTTTCTCTTTTAAGATATTGTATTAATGGATCATTCAATAATTTACTTACACTTTTATCTTTAAACCAGAGATCAATATGAATCCGATCAGAAACTTCAAAATTTGAAATTTTTCTTGCATTTTGGATTCGATTGACCAATTCACGAACAAACCCCTCCGCTAACAATTCTTCAGTTAAGGTAGTTTGGATACTAATAATCCAATCACCTTCCATTCGAGCTACCCAACCATTTTCTGCATTACAACTAATTAACAAATCATCCAAAGAGAATGTCTCTTGTTCTATTTGTAAACTCTTAGTTTTCAAAGCATTCTCTATTTGTTCAGAATTCAAATTTTGAATTTTAATTGAAATCTCTTTCAATCGGTTTCCAAATCTTGGTCCTAAAGTTTTCAAATTAGGTTTGCATTGAAAAGTAACAACTTCATTAGGATGTATATGAAAGGTGACTCTTTTTAAGTTGAGTTCTTCACAAATAACATGTTCATTTTTTTCAATTTCCTCAATAGCATTTAAATCTTCGGTACGATGGCACACTTTCATTTGAAGTAAAGGTTGCCTGACACGAAGGTTTTGGGACTGACGAAGATTATGCCCAATGGTAACTATATCACGAATTAATGATTGCTTTCTTTCTAATTCAAGATCACGTTTCCCAATATCACTTGTTTCTGGCCATTTTGCCAGATGAACGGATTGTGTAATATCCTGATTTGGATCTGATTGAGTTAAACCTTGATAGATCTCTTCACTTAAATGAGGTGCAAAAGGTGCCATGAGTTTTGTCACAGTGACTAATACTTTATGAAGCGTAGTAAATGCAGCAAATTGGTCAATATCGTTTTCACTTTTCCAAAATCTTCTTCTACTTCTTCTTATATACCAATTGTTTAGTTCATCTAAAAAGAAAGTTATCGCTTGTGCACTACGCGCTACATCAAAGTTTTCCAAAGCATTTGTAACATTTTCAATTAATTCAGTTAATCTGGACAAAATCCATGCATCCAATGTAGAATAATCATTGGATTGTTTTTCTAAAGTCCAACCATCTGCTTCAGCATAAGTAGTAAAAAACACATATGCATTCCATAATGGCAGTAATACTTGTTGGATACCCTCTTGAATAATATCTTCACTAAATCTTTTTACTGTCCAGGGGTTAACGCTGTAAAATAACCATCGCACTGGATCAGCACCCCATTTTTCGAACTGTTCAAGTGGATCAACTACATTCCCTTTACTTTTTGACATTTTCTGACCTTTTTCATCAAGCACCAATTCAGTACAAATCACATTTTTAAAACTTGATGGAAAAGGCAACGGTTTTTTCTTATTAGGGTATGTTTTATTCTCTGCTTCAACAGAAGTATGGTAAATCACTGAACATGCAAGTAACGTATAGAACCAACCTCTGGTTTGATCGATTGCTTCACAAATAAAATCAGCAGGATATTGTTTATCGACGCCATCAATTTTTTCAATAGATCCTTCAAAGTAAGGGTAACCCCATTGACCCCAAGGCATGATTCCAGCATCAAACCAGCTATCCAAAACAAAATTCTCACGATAATACAATTCACCTGTGTATGGATTTTTTAACTCAACTAAGTCAATTCCAGGCTTATGTAAATCAAAATCATCCTCTAAAACAGTAGTGCTATATCGTTTTAATTCTTCAAAAGAACCAATACAAAGGAACTTTTCATCATCTCCTACCCTCTTGTTCGACCAAATGGGTAAAGGACTTCCCCAATAACGTTCTCTGGTAAAATTCCAGTCATTCACATTTTCCAACCAATTCCCAAATCGTCCTTCTTTGATATGAGGAGGTTGCCATCGGATTAATTCATTGGCTTGCAATAACCTTTCCCGCAAATCACTCATTCGTAAAAACCAACCTTTACGTGGAAAATACATCAGGGGAGTGTCACAACGATAACAGAAAGGATATTCATGATCAACTTTTTCTTTAGCCAGAAGTAGTCCTTTTTGGAGAAGATTTTTTAATATCTCTATATCAAGAAGGCAATCACCTTTTTCATTGACTTCTTTGAAATAACGTTTTTGGAATTCAGGTACAAAATCTTCAACGATACCATCTTCATTCACTGCTAAAAAATACTGAATGCTCAACTTCCGTAGAATCCGTAAATCATCTTCTCCATAAGGAGCAAGATGAACTATTCCAGTTCCGTCCTCAGTAGATACATAAGTATCGGAAACAACGATATGTTGTTTTACATTTCTAACTTGTTTGGTTTGCCAATCCCATAATGGTATATAAGGTGTGTTTTCCCATTCTTTTCCGAGCTTTGTTTCAATGATTTTATAGTTTGGAAAAAACTTTTCAAGTGAACTTATCCGTTCTTTTGCTATAATAAGTTTTTCGCCCTTTTTCCCTACCTCTGAATCCTGAGTTAGTAATAAAGTTACATATTCAATTTCGGGACCTACGGCTAAAGCCATATTGGATAAAAGCGTCCAAGCAGTCGTTGTCCATGCAACAAAGAAGGTATCTTGTTGGTTTACTAAAGGAAACTTTACAAATAAAGTAATATCTGTTGTTGTTTTATAACCTTGACTAACCTCAAAGTTGGATAAAGGAGTGCCACATCTACAACAATAAGGCATGATTCGATCAGCGCGGTAAAGTAATCTACGAAAACCATTCTGTTCATTTTCACCATAATACAATTCACCATTTTGATTCAGTTGCGTATTCCAAGCTCTTTTGAGAAACCACCAACCCGTTTCAATGTACGGACGTTGATACGTCGCATATGCATCTTCTAAGTGAATCTCACGACCGATTCTTCGGATTGCATTTTCCCAATCACTTTTATAGCGAAAAACTGTATCACGACAATAATTGATGTAATTTTGTACACCGTAAGATTCAATTTCACGTTTTGTGCCAATATTCAATTCTTTTTCTGCGGTTAACTCAACTGGCAATCCGTGTGTATCCCACCCTGCTCTTCGTATGACGCGTTTTCCACGCATTGTCCAAAATCTTGGCCAAACATCTTTAAGAGCAGATTGCATCATATGACCTATATGTGGTCTTCCATTTGTCCCTGGTGGTCCATCAAAAAAGACCCACGGTTCAGCGTTTTTACGTAAGTCATCTGTAACAAATAACAATCTGTTTTTTTTCCAAATGGATTGCCATTTGCGGTCTATTTCTTGAAAGTTAGGTCTTGTTGGAACTTTTTTAAATCCACGATTGAATTGACATTTTTCATTCATTTGAAGTCGTCATCCTTTTAATTGCCGTTCACCAAATATAGCTGTACCAATTCTAATAAAGGTAGCACCCTCTAAAACTGCTAATTTCCAATCACCACTCATTCCCATTGACAATTCAGAAAAACCGTTCAATTTATATCTGGATTGAATTGAAGTAAAATAATTGGCTAGAAGAGAAAATTGTTTACGAACTGTTTTTTCACCTACTTCTTCAACAGGTGATGCGATACACATCAAACCAACTAAGTGTAAGTAGGGATATTGTAAAACAAATTCTATTAAAGAATCTAAATTTTCAGGATTGCATCCACTTTGTGTTTGTTTCCCAGAAACATTAACTTGTAAAAATATATTTATAGGAATATGATTTTCGTTTGTTAACTTTCCTAATGTATCAATAAGTTCTTTACGATCCACTGAATGGACGAACTGAAACATTTTTAGTGCATACTTTACTTTATTAGTTTGTAAAGTACCTATAAAATGCCAATTACAAGGCAAATTTTTCAAAACTTCAAATTTACTTTTCGCCTCCTGAACTCTGTTTTCTCCTATATGTTCAGCACCAATTTGGATGATATTCCGAATTGTTATAACATCAACATTTTTTGTTACTGCAATTACTTTACAACTTAACCTTGAACGATTAAGCTTTTCAAGCAATTCAGCTAACTCAGTTTGTAATACATTCCAATTTTGTTTTAAGTGTTCTATTTCCATCGTTTTTCAACTTAAAAGTTAAATATACTCTTATTGCACAATTCTTCCCAAACTTCAGAACTGACATTTTCTTACTGAAGTGATGAAGATATTTTTTTTTAAACTAAATTACGTTAATTTGCATTGAACAAAAGAGGTGAATCAATGACTTGCAGACTGAGAATTTTCTTTTCGTTATTGTCTATTGTTTTCTTAACTAGTGGACTATTTGGCGCTGATTTTTATACGGGCAAAATACTGGTTCAATTCCGTGGACTTCCAGAAGAATGGTACACACTTAAAAACTTAACTTCCACAGATCAAGAAATCCAATTTTTAATCCATTCCTTGAACATTCAAGAGGCTGAACAATGCTACCCGATTGCTTTACCTCCTGAAGAAGCTGGTGGAATAGAATTGAGAACTTGGTGGGAATTTTCTTTTCCTTCTACTTTAGACGTTTTACAAGTCCAATACGAATTTGAAAAATGCAAGTCAGTCCTTTTTGCACAACCCAAGTACATTTATACCATTGATTTACAGTATAATGATCCGCGATTTAATCAGCAATGGGGTTTAACCCGTGTAAATTCAAATTTAGCTCATGATTATTCAACAGGGGATCCATCGGTTATCGTTGCGATTGTGGATACAGGCGTACAATTAACACATCCTGATTTATCTCCTAATTTATGGGTGAATCCTGGTGAAGATCTAAATGGAAACGGAGTTATTGAAACCAATGAGCGAAACAACATTGACGATGATATGGATGGGTTCGTAGATAATTTTCATGGTGCAGATGTTGTAGATAATGATGGTGATCCAAGTCCCAATCCGACTAATTCATCACATGGCACACATTGCGCGGGTATCGCAAGTGCAAAAACCAACAATGCTACTGGAATCGCATCATTAGGTTATAACTGTAAGATTATGGCAGTACGTGCAGGTGCACAACAATATATTACCGATGGTTATGATGGAATTGTGTTTGCCGCAAATAAACTTGCCGATGTTATTAGTTTATCTTGGGGTGGCAATTCTGCAGGTCCAAATGAACAACAAGTGATAAATTATGCTTGGGCAAGAAATTGCGTGATTTTAGCAGCTGCTGGAAATGATAATGTATCCACTTTACACTACCCCTCTGCTTTAAATAATGTTGTAGCAGTGGCTTCAACAAGTTCAAATGACCAAAAATCATCATTTTCCAATTATGGCACTTGGGTAGATATTTGCGCTCCCGGATCTAATATCATGTCAACGGTTCCTACCAATAGTTATACCTATATGTCAGGTACTTCCATGGCTTGCCCATTTGCAGCAGGGCTTGCTGCATTAATCAAATCAAGAATTTTATCTGCATCTAATCAAGAGGTCGTTCATGTTCTTTTAAGTAGTGCAGACAATATAGATGCAATCAATCCCAATTATGTAGGTTTATTAGGTGCAGGACGCATTAATGCACTTGCAGCTATGGAAATGTTAAATGTACCTAACATTACACTTACGAATTACATAATTGAAGATCAAGGCGATGAGGATGGTAGATTAGAGCCGGGTGAAAATGGTTTACTCTCGCTTTATATCCACGCTGAAGCTGGATATGCAGATGCTGACAGTTGTTGGATTACTGTGACACCTTTAGATGCTAATGTTACAGTAAACCCTTCAACAAGAATTGTTGGAACCTTGAATGCAGGTTCTAGTTGGAATAATGAAAATACACCCTTTTCATTATTTGTTGCCGCAAATTCACCGCAAAGAAATGTGACATTTCGGGTACAAATTTTTGCTCAGCCGGGCGATTATGCTTACGAAACTCATTTCACCTATTTCGTTGGATGGCCCGAAGTTCTTTTAGTAGATGATGATGAAGGTTCAAATTTTGAATCTTTCTATCGTAATGCTCTTTCTAATATGAATCGTACATTTGAATATTTTGATATGTACTCTACAGGATCTTTACCACAGGGATTTATGGAACAATTTCAATGGGTTATTTGGTACACTGGAAATGCAACGAGCACTATTGATGCATACGATCAAATGATGATTACAAACTATCTAAACAATGGTGGTAAAATCCTTATTTCTTCCCAAAATTTACCAGAAGATTTACAAGCACAAAATTTTATGTCTCAAATCGTTGGAGCTGAGGTTTTACAAACTTCTGCATTACAATGGACTATAGAACCTGTCACAAATGCACCTTTTGGTGTCGGGCGTCTTTATTTGACGGGGAGTCAAGGTGCAGGCAATGGTCGTTTCTCTCAGAGTACAATGACCCCTTCTCCTGGGACTGGAGTTGCATATACTTTAGGTAGTACCAGTGAAGCGTGTGGAGTTTATAGACAGATTGGAAATGGAAAACTAGTGTTATTTAGTGTTGCCTTAGAAGCTATTTCAAGCACTGCACAAACAGTCGGTTTAATGGAACTGCTAACTTCTATTTCAAACTATTTCAGCGCTCCTTCATCAACAAAAGAACCCTACATCACTATCCCAACCACATGTCTAGTTAGTGACATATACCCAAATCCCTTTAATTCTACAGCAAGTTTTACAGTACAGACACCTAATAAAGACGATATTCATTTATCCATTTTTGACATTACAGGAAGATTGGTATCTTCTAATACGTATCACATTTCTTCAAGTGGTGAATATAAAATTGAGGTCAATTTGACGAATTTCAGCAGTGGAATTTATCTATTCCATATCACTTCAAGAAGTGGTTTCACAACAACACGAAAAGCTCTTTACTTACGGTAGCTTCTATTGTATTGAAACGAGGGCTACCGTATAGGTAGCCCTTTTTCGTGTAACCAATTTATACTCAAGAGGAATTTATGCCTGTTATTTTGAAAAATGGAAATCGTATTCAATTTTCAATCAATGAAACAGTCAGAAACGCTCTTTCTGATTTAGACATTAAGGATGTAATAGGTGTTAGAAATGGAAATACGTTTTACGATTTACAAACACCTATTCGCGAAGAAGGTGAATTTGAGTTAGTATATTCAAACTCTGAGGAAGGTTTAGAAATTTTACGACATACAACTGCTCACATTATGGCACAAGCAGTGAATCGTTTATTTCCAAATGTTGAATTTGCAATAGGTCCTGTAATACAGGATGGCTTCTATTACGATTTCGACTTAGAGCACATTTTCTCACCTGATGATTTTCCACTAATTGAACAAGAAATGCAAAAAATCATTCAAGAAAAGTTAATTATCCAACGAATCGAAACAAACAAACAAGGGGCATTAGAAATTCTTTCAAAACAACGCGCAAAATACAAAAACGAATTAGTAGAAACTCTAGACAGCGAGATATTTAGTTTTTATTCACAAGGCGAATTTGTGGATCTTTGTAGAGGACCTCATTTACCGAATACGGGTTTAGTTCCTGCATTTAAAATTCTAAGTGTGGCTGGTGCTTATTGGCGCGGTGATGAAAAACGTGAAATGTTACAACGACTTTACGGAACTGCATTTTGGCGAAAAGAAGATTTAGATGACTACTTAAAAATAGTAGAAGAAGCCAAAAAACGTGATCATAGAAACCTTGGTAAAGAACTTGACCTTTTTTCTTTTCATATCGAAGGGTTAGGATTTCCCTTTTGGCATCCCAATGGAACCATTTTATACAATGCAATAGTTGATTTCTGGCGCGAAAAACATCGTGAATTTGGATATGAAGAAATTAAGACACCAATGATTTTAAGTGATACTTTATGGCATCAATCCGGACATTGGGAACATTATCGTGAGAATATGTACTTCACAAAAATAGATGACAAAGATTTTGCTGTTAAACCAATGAATTGTCCTGGTGGAACTTTGGTTTACCGTTCTTCTATGTGGAGTTATCGCGATTTACCTATACGAATGGCTGAATTGGGTCATGTACATCGCCATGAAAAATCTGGAGTTCTATCGGGTTTGTTCCGTGTAAGAAGTTTTACCCAAGATGATGCACACATTTACTGTACGCCTGAACAGTTGGAAACAGAAGTTAGTGGGGTAATGAAATTATTAGAAGAAATCTATCATGGACTTGGTTTTACAAATTATGACATTGAACTGTCCACTAGACCTATGAAATCCATCGGGTCTGACGAAATGTGGGAAAAAGCTGAACTAGCACTTGCGAATGTTCTTAACCAAAAAGGAGTGAAATACAAGGTCAATCATGGTGAAGGCGCATTCTATGGTCCTAAAATAGATTTTCATATCCGAGATGCATTGCGAAGAACTTGGCAATGTGGAACGATTCAAGTGGATTTTTCCATGCCTGAACGATTTGATATGGAATATACAGGAAAAGATGGACAAAAACATCGTCCTGTTATGATCCATCGTGCTATTTTGGGAAGTTTAGAAAGGTTTATTGGGATATTAATTGAACATTATGGAGGGGCTTTTCCGACTTGGTTATCCCCTGTACAAGTTGTTGTGATACCCATATCTTCAGAAAAACATATTGATTATGCTAAATCAATCTATTCAGAGCTTTTCAAGATGGGTATTCGTGTAAAATTAGATGCACGTGAAGAATCTTTAAATTACCGAATTCGAGATAATCAAAATAAAAAAGTACCCTATTTGTTTGTTGTTGGTGGTCGAGAAGCAGAAACGAATAAAGTTGCCATTAGAAAATTAGGAAAAGGAGATTTAGGTAGTTTTTCATTTAATGAAATCAAATTGCAACTTTTCAATGAAATTAAACTGCGGAAAAATATTTATACCTTAGGTGAATAATAGTATTTATTTTCTTATATTGAATAGACGTCTTTTCAAGGATGTTTTTATACAACCCTGAAGTTGTTTATATTGGGTACGCTTAGGATGAATTGTTTGTGATTTTAGAAACCTTATTTCCTAAAGTAATTTCTTCATTAAATTTTCTTTCAATTCGAAAATTCTTTTCATTGGAACATTACATTCTATCGGAAGTAGGTTCCCTATATTTTCAATGTATTCCTTTCAATAATAGGAGGCAACTTGTCTTTTTCTGCAGATCATATTCGGAATATCGTTCTTGCTGGCCACAGTGGTTCAGGTAAAACTACATTAGTTGAATCCATCCTTTTTACTTCGGGTGCTATTAATCGTCAAGGTTCGGTGGACGATGGTAACACTCAATCTGACTTTCACAAAGAAGAAATTGAACGCAAAATATCCATCCAAACTACACTACTAACAACTGAATGGCATAAACATCGGATTAATCTTTTGGATACACCCGGCTTTGCCGATTTTATTGGCGAAGTAAGGTGTGCAATGCGTGCTGCAGATGTGGTCTTAACGGTGGTACATGGTGTCGGTGGTGTGGAAGTAGGTACGGATCACGCAGTTGAAGCTGCGAAAGAACGAGGAATTGGATTTTGTTTTTTCGTGAATTGTTTAGATCGCGAAAATGCTGATTTTGATAAGGTTTATCATCAAATTCGTGAAAGTTATGGAAATGGGTGTGTTGCATTGCAGTATCCTATTGGTGTAGGTAAGGAAACTTTTCATCAAATCATTGATATAGTTCAAAAGAAATTGTTGGTATGGAATGATACCAGTGGAAAAGCTACCATTAAAGATATTCCCGCAGAATATCAAGAAAAAGTAGAAACTTTAAGAAAAGAATTAATAGAATATGCTGCTGAAGCTGATGATGAACTCATTGAAAAGTATTTTGAATCAGGTGAGCTCACGGACGAAGAATTGGATAAAGGAATTCGCTTGGGTATCCTAAAAGGAAAAGTACACCCGATATTATGTGGTTCTGCCAAACGAACAGTGGGTATTGATGATTTACTGGATTTATTGATTGAATTTTGTCCCTCTCCAATTGAAACAGGTCCAGTATTGAGTGAAAGTGGTGTAGAACGAAAACAAGAACTAAACGCACCTGCACTACTACAAGTATTTAAATCCATGAATGAAACGCATGTAGGAGATATTTCAGTATTTCGTGTATGGGCTGGAACTGTTAAAACAGGTGATGAACTGGTTAATGCCCGTACTGGAAAAGTTGAAAAAATCAATTCTTTATTTTTACTCAATGGTAAAAATCGCAAATTGGTAGATTCTGTTTCGGTCGGTGAATTGGCTGGAACTATTAAACTAAAAGAAACTATTACTGGTGACACTTTATGTGACCCGAACGATTTGGTCCAGTTAAAGAGAATTGAGTTTCCACCGCCTGTTTATCACTTAGCAATTGAATGCAAAACTAAAGGTGATGAAGACAAACTTTCTAGTGGATTATCACAAGTTCATTTTGAAGACCCGACTTTTCTCTATCATCAAGACACTGAATTGGGACAAACGATAATTAGTGGTCAAGGAGATATTCATTTGGCAGTTTGTCTTGCGACCTTAAAAGAAAAAGTTGGTATAGAATTAGAAACAAATGAACCCAAAATACCATATCGTGAAGCTATTAGAACTACAGCAGAAGCAGAAGGAAAACATAAAAAACAAACGGGTGGACGAGGCCAATTTGCAATCGCTGTGATACGAATTGAACCTAAAGATCGCGAAGGTGAACCATTAGAATTCGTGGATGCAATCGTCGGCGGTGTCGTGGGAGGAAAGTTTATTCCTGCAGTAGAAAAAGGTATCGCGGAAGCAATGAAAAAAGGGGTAATTGCTGGTTATCCTGTTATTGGTGTTAAAGCTACGCTATTTGATGGAAAAGAGCATCCAGTAGATTCTTCCGAAACTGCGTTCAAATTGGCTGGTAGCAAAGGATTCCGCGAGGCTGCACTTAAAGCAAAACCTGTCGTTTTAGAACCTATATTCGACTTGGAAGTAAAAGTTCCAGAGGCCTATATGGGCGACGTTATGGGTGATCTTTCTTCACGACGAGGTAAAATTATCGGTATGGATTCAATTGGACATTATCAACAAATACGTGCCAAAATACCACAAGCAGAGATCATGAAATATTCTATGGTTTTACGCTCTATGACTGGCGGTCGCGGTTTTTTCCGTGTAAAGTTTTCACATTATGAAGAAGTACCACCAGAAATTCAAAAGAAACTTGAAGAACAATATCAAGCCAAACGTTCTGGACAAGTAGTAGAAGAAGAATAAATTATAAAATTGTATCACATCGAGGATAATCAGTGAAACAGTTATGGGCACCTTGGCGAATGGCCTACATTCGTTCTGCACATGAAGAAAATGCTCCATGCTTGTTTTGCAAAATTCAAAACGAGAAAAGCGACAAGGTGAATCTCATTTTGGCCAGAGGGAAGTTTAGTTTTGTTATGATGAACAAATTCCCTTATACAAATGGACATTTAATGGTTGTCCCATTTCAACATACTGCAGATTTATCAAAGATTACAAACGATGAACTACTTGAAATTAACCATTTTATCCGTTTAAGTTGCCAAATTTTAACAGAATTTTGCCATCCTCAAGGGTTCAACATCGGAATGAATTTAGGAATGGTAGCAGGTGCAGGCATCACTGAACATTTACACCAACACATTGTTCCACGTTGGTTAGGGGATACCAATTTTATGCCCATTTTGACCGACACAAGAATCATTAGCGAATCCATAGAAACCACCTATGAGGAATTAGTAAAACTTCTTCAAAAAAGAACGTCATCAATGTTCTTTTGAATTATTTACAAAAACACTCATTCCTCTAGTAACAGGTTATGGGAGTTAAAATGAGTTTACTAATAGAAATTTTCAAAACCTCAGTGGGTAAAAAGTTTTACATGGCCATTTCTGGGCTTTTGTTGCTTGGTTTTTTAGTATTTCATTTAAGTGGTAATTCTACATTAATTTTTGGTCATGAAACATTTGCTGCATTCGTAGATTTTCTTGCTGGCACAGGACCATTGATTTATTTCGCTGAACTCATTTTAGCATTAATTTTTCTTTCTCATATCTTTTTAGGAATCATTTTAACGCTCTCAAATTGGAAAGCAAGAAATGTAAAATATTCAGTTTCAAACAGCCGTGGTGGTCAAACTTTCGCTAGTAAAACAATGCCTTATACAGGATTTATCTTACTTCTATTTCTTATTATCCATTTGCTTGATTACACAATTACCAAATATATGTCAGGTTGGGATGGCTGGCAGCTTGCCATGCATGTATCCGACTCTTTTAAAAACTTTGCACGACTTTCTTTTTATATTTTTGCTGTAATTGTATTAGGAGTGCACATTAGCCACGGGTTTTGGAGTTTATTTCAATCCATTGGTGTTACTCACACTCAATATACAAAAATGTTACAAAAACTTGCCAAAGTTTTAGGTGTCCTGTTTGCAATTGGTTTTGCGACAATTCCATTTATCGCAGTAACATTAGCGAAATAAGGATTCAATATGAACCTTGATTCAAAAGTTCCTTCGGGTCATATCACCACCAAATGGTCTAACCATCGTTTTGAAATGAAATTAGTCAATCCAGCCAACAAACGAAAATATCAAATCATCGTTGTTGGTACTGGTTTAGCAGGTTCATCTGCGGCAGCATCATTATCAGAACTTGGGTATCAAGTCAAAGTATTTACTTTACACGACACACCACGAAGAGCACATAGCATTGCTGCTCAAGGAGGAATTAATGCTGCAAAAAACTACCCCAATGATGGAGATTCAATTTGGAGATTGTTTTATGACACTGTTAAAGGTGGTGATTATCGTGCTCGAGAAGCAAACGTTTACCGACTTGCAGAAATAAGCAATCATATTATTGATCAGTGCGTTGCTCAGGGTGTTCCTTTTGCTAGAGAATATGGTGGTCTGTTAGAAAATCGAAGTTTTGGAGGTGCACAAGTATCGAGAACTTTTTATGCACGTGGTCAAACTGGACAACAATTATTGCTTGGTGCTTATAGTGCTATGATGAAAGAAATAGCAAATGGATCGGTTAGTTTGTTTACCAGAAGAGAACTTGTGGATATTGTGGTTATTGATGGGAAAGCACGCGGAATTGTGGTACGAAATCTAATCAATGGAAAATTCGAATCGTATTCAGCACATGCTGTTTTACTTTGCACAGGCGGGTATGGTAACGCTTATTTCCTTTCTACTAATGCAATGAATTGCAATGTGTCTGCTGCTTGGGCAGCATACAAACGCGGTGCTGCTTTTGCCAATCCTTGTTTCACACAAATTCATCCGACATGTATTCCTGTTCATGGCGATTACCAATCTAAATTAACACTGATGAGTGAAAGTTTACGAAACGATGGAAGAGTCTGGGTTCCGCGTAAACAAGGAGATACACGTAAACCGAGCGAAATCCCAGAAGATGAACGATATTATTTTTTAGAAGAAAAGTATCCAAGTTTTGGCAACTTAGTTCCACGTGATGTTGCTTCAAGAAATGCAAAAGAGGTCTGTGATAAAGGATTAGGGGTAGGTACTACGAAGCTTGCAGTGTATTTAGATTTTAGTGATGCAATCAAACGGTTAGGGAAAAAAGTGATTGAAGAGAGATATGGCAATCTATTTGATATGTATGAAAAAATTACTGGTGTTAATCCTTATGAAGAACCCATGATGATCTATCCAGCCATCCATTATACAATGGGTGGTATTTGGGTGGACTATAATTTAATGAGCACTTTGCCCGGTTTATTTGTTTTAGGTGAAGCCAATTTTAGTGATCACGGCGCCAATCGTTTGGGTGCGAGCGCACTCATGCAAGGTCTCGCGGACGGCTATTTTATTATCCCCTACACTATTGGTCACTACTTTGCATCCAACACGTTTTCAAAAATTGATGAAACTCATCTTGCATTTAGTGATGCTGAAAAAGAAATTGAACAAACTATCCAGCGATTAATGTCTATTCAAGGAAATCGTACAGTAGATGATTTTCATCGTCAACTTGGTCAAATTATGTGGGATTATGTTGGAATGTCAAGAAACGAAAAAGGGCTAAAATACGCACTTGAAAAAATTCCTGAAATTCGCGATGAATTTTGGAAAAATGTAAAAGTTACTGGGGTTAGCAATGATTTCAACCAAACTTTAGAAAAAGCCAAACGAGTTGCTGATTTTCTTGATTTTGCAGAATTACTAACATTGGATGCTTTAGAACGTCGAGAATCTTGTGGTGGACATTTTCGTGAAGAATCGCAAACAGAAGAAGGTGAAGCCAAACGAGACGATGAAAATTACAGTCATGTTTCTGTGTGGGAATATAATGGTCCTAATTTAAAACCCAATTTTCATAAAGAACCATTAATCTTTGAATATGTAAAACCTTCACAACGGAGTTACAAATAATGAGCGAATCGAATACAATTCATTTGACACTCCGAGTATGGCGTCAACCTAATGCTGCTACACCAGGTCGTTTTGAAACTTATGAAGCGACAAATATTTCTACTGAAATGTCTTTTTTAGAGATGTTGGATGTTGTAAACGATCAATTAGCATTAAATGGTATTGAACCAATTGCATTTGATCATGATTGCAGGGAAGGAATTTGTGGTGCTTGTGGTTGTGTTGTAAATGGACAAGCTCATGGTCATTTGAAAGGAACAACACTTTGCCAATTACATATGAGACATTTTCGCGATGGGGATACTCTGGTGATTGAACCTTTTCGTGCAAAAGCATTTCCAATCATCAAAGATTTAGTAGTTGATAGAAGTGCATTTGATCAAATCATCCAAGCAGGTGGTTATATTTCTGTTAAAACTGGTTCTGCACCTGAAGCATCTTCCATTTTAGTTCCAAAGAAAAATGCTGATTTAGCAATGGATGCAGCAGCGTGTATCGGTTGTGGTGCATGTGTTGCTGCTTGTCCGAATAGTTCTGCAATGCTTTTTGTTTCTGCTAAGATTAATCACTTGGGACAATTACCTCAAGGTCAACCGGAGAGATATCGACGTGCTATTCATATGATTGAAAAAATGGATGAATTAGGATTCGGAAACTGTAGCAATCATTTAGAATGTGAAGCTGCATGTCCTAAAGAAATTCAATTTGTTAACATTGGTCGGATGAATCGGGATTATATCATCGCTAAACTTTTTCACAATGAAGAAGCATTTTGAACTCGTAATTGCGTTCAAAATTCGGACACTGTTCGAATTTTGAAAACTCTTTATGGATATTTATGAAATCATTTTTCTTTCTTTCCTTACATTTACCCTATTAGGTTTGTCTTGGTTACTTTTTGGTTTTCATAAAAAGCAAATCTTTACCCATAAAACCTGCCCTTCTATTGAAGTGATTGTATCTTGTCATAATGAAGAAACAATTCTTCCCTCTCTTTTATCTTCTCTTGAACATTTAGAATGGTATTCAGATGATCTCTCTATCTGTTTAGTAAATGATCGTTCAACAGATCAAACTGGTGAAATACTTAAAAGTTTTGTACGAGCACATCAACCCAAATTCAAATATTTAGAAGTCAACCATCTACCAGATACTCATCTTAATCCTAAAAAATATGCTCTTTCGCTTGCCATATCGCAATCCCATAAAGATTGGATTGTTACTTTAGATGCGGATTCTCGTCCACATAGAAGATGGTTAATTGAAATGTTTTATGGATTCAATAATGATTGGTTAGCCATTGTTCCATCCTATCGTCTTATTGGTGGCCGTGGTGTATTTTTCTATTTAAGGAATTTTGAAACGTTAGTTCAAAGTTTTTTAATGAGTGCTGCTATTAAACTTGATCATCCGCTATCGGCTGTTGGTGCTGGTTTTTGCTATAAAAAAGATGCGTTTTACAAGGTAGGTGGTTTTGTTAATCATTTAAATAAGATATCTGGCGATGATGATTTATTATTACATTCATTATCTAAATTACAAGGAAAAATCATTTCTAAATGTTTCCCACTTACGACCATTGATATTTTTGATAGAGACACTGAAAAATATTGGAAAGCTAGAAAAAGACACTATTCTGTTGCTTCGGATTATCCATTGTTTTGGAAAATTTTTGGAATATTGGTTATTCCAGGATTTTTTTTCTTCCCAATGGGAATACTGTTATATGGGATAGGTATTTGGCACTTTTTCAAGTTTTCATTTTTTTTAGTAATACTTCTATTGTATCTCACTTTAATAGAGCTATGTATTCAATCTGTCATTCATTACACTACACATAAGTATCAAATTTGGTATTCGATGGCTTTTCTTTTTGTGTTTCCGATTTGGTTAGGTTTAGTTTTGATCAACACTTTACATCCAACAAGAGAATGGAAATGAATAGGATTAAATGGTTACAAGAACGACTTTGGTTATTTAGCATCCCTTTAGCAATTGGATTAGTAGTATTAGTTATCAATGAGATTGGTTGGAACGGACTTGTAAAAGCAATACGAAATTTTTCATTTTCAACATGGTTCATGATTACCCTTTTTATGTGTGGTTCCCTAAGTTCACAAGTTTTTCGGAGTTGGATTCTTTTACGAACAAATTCTACCAATTTGCGATTGATTGATGTTGTGAAAGCTGCTTTGGGTGCTTTTACTGCTGGATCGTTGACTCCTGGACGACTTGGTGATGCCGCGTTGGTTTTATTAATGCCAGGAACAACTGGTAAAGCTCTAGGCATTTCATTGATTGACCGATTAATGTATTGGCCGCCTATGCATTTGTTTGGAATTCTATCCCTCGGAATTTTATTTAGTAAAGCGTTTGGTTGGATTAGTGTGGTGTTATCGCTTGTGATCTGTCTGGGTTACTTTTTAACATATGAATGGATTTTTCACAAAACGAGAAATAAAAAAATCGGAATTAAGGAAAATTCTTTCATTCATCAACTATACGAAGGGTTTACTTTGATACCTCATAATATTTTAAGAATAGGTGTCTTGCTTGGATTTGTTCAATATGGTTTCGTTGCTTGTCAGTTCGTATTTAGTTTACAATCCATTGGATGGAATGGAGGTTTCATTACAGGATTGTTTGTTTTCGGTGCGTTACAACTTATTCGGAGTTTTATTGCGATTACTCCCGGTAACCTTGGTACATCTGAACTCGTAGGGATGGTCTTAGGAAATCTTTTATTCCAATCAAAAGATTTATTACCACAGGTCACAATATCACTTTTTTTGATTAATTCTGTTTTTCCTGCAATTTTAGGTTTACCCTTTTGGATCAGTTTAAGTAAAAAATTAAAAAATAAATAGTTCAATGATAGAGATTTGGACCATTGTACTCTTTTTGTCTTTAGTCATTTATTACATCATTTCAATCATCTCCTTTTTAGGGTGGAGTTCAAATGTCATTGTTAAGTGTCCTGCTCCATTCCCACTTCATGTTTTAATACCAGCTCATAATGAAGGTGAAACTATTCGTGGAATACTATCAGATTTGACCAATCAAACCTTACCTAAAGAACAATTTGAAGTAATTGTGGTTAATGATCGTTCAACGGATAACACTGTTGCTGTTGTAAAAGAATTTGAGAAGCAATTACGTATTAAACTCCTTCACATCTACAATGTCCCAACAGGATTACATGGGAAACTGTATGCAATGCATATTGCAACACAAAACATACGTCACGGTAGTGTAGTATTTGTAGATGCAGATTGTCGAGCTTCACCTGAATGGCTGGAAACTTTAGTTCATGAAGCTGGAAAAGGTGGTGCTGTTGGACCTGTTTTTGAAATTTGGCATGCTCCGAATTGGTGGAAAGAAATTTTATCTTTAGATCAAGCCTCGGTAACATATGCGGTTATGGGGCTTATTGCTCGAAGTAAACCCATCACAGCATCTACTGCAAATATGCTCATTCCTTCCGAATGTATTCAAAATGAATTTTGGGCTAAAGTTGGTACTGATGGTACTGGTGAAGATGGAAGAATTTTACAAAATCAATATGCAAGTAATAAACCCATGCGTGCTGTAATACAAAAACAATCTGCTGTTTTTACTTCATTAGCCAAAACCTTTTTACAAACAGCAGCAGCACGTAGAAGATGGTTTCGTGATGCAACAACCTATCCACTAAAAATTCAAATTATACAAAGTATTTTAGCTTTCTCGCTGTTGGGATTACTTTCCAATGTAGTTGCATTATTCTTTTTTCCTGAACCATACTTTCCTATTTGGATCTACATTGCAAAGTACATTATGGACTTCATTAACTTAAAAAAGTTAAGAAAACTTTTCCCTATCTTTACATTTCGTTCCTTTTTAATTTGGTCGCCTCTTCAACCTTGGCTATTACTATTCTATGCAATTGCACCTCGTCCTAACATTTCTGAAAAACGAGGATTTGCTGTTTTTTAATGAGTGAATTTCCTGCAAGATATAGTTCAATTTTTCGATGTCTTCCAAAATTACAAATGACATTTTCTACAAACGCAAAAGAACTTTGGCTTACTTTGGATGATGGTCCAGTTGAAAGAACTACCCAACAAGCATTAGAACTATTAAACATTTACGGTGTTCGTGCAACCTTCTTTGTGCTTATGGAACGTACTATTCATAACAAAAAACTAATAAATGATTTGCATCTTCATCATCATGAAATCGGTTTACATGGTTGGCATCATCGCAAACAACTTTTGCGTAATCCCAAACAAACTTTAGCAGAATGGTTAGATATGAAAAAACGTGTTGAAGATATAGTAGGAAAACCTGTGAAAAGATTTAGAGCGCCTTACGGGATACCACCTTTATTTATCTGGAAAAATTTATTAAATAATGGTTTAGAGCCCGTTTGGATGAGTTGGTATTTAGGCGATTACCGTAAAAATACAAACGTAGAAAAAGTTGTAGATGACCTATTTCAAAAATTACGCAAAGGCGATATTGTTTTAATGCATGACGGAAGTCCATTTCCATCAACTTTTTTAAGAATGTTAAAAGTTTTTCTTGAACATGTTGTACAATATCAATGGAAATTAATTATCCCTTAGTAATGGAAACTATAATTGACCTTTTTTTCATTTTAAGTATTTTATACGCTTGCTTGTTGTTGGTTTTCAGTGTATTGATACTAATCCGTAAACTTAAAAGAAATGAACAATTTCCTAATGTAAGTATTGTAATCTGTGCACGTAACGAAGAAAGAATTTTACCTAAAACTTTATCTTATTTAGAAAAATTAGATTATCCAAAAGAAAAAATTGAATTTATTTTAGTAAATCACGCTTCTACTGATGGAACTGCCCAAATCTTTGATGACTTTGTTGCGCACGACCCAATTCACAGAAAAGTATTACACATTCAAGACAACATTGAAGGGCTATTAGGTAAAGCTGCACCCTGGCACTGTGGGATGTTGGCTTGTACCAATGAAATTGTGCTTACAACAGGTGCCGATTGTTTTGTGCCACCCACTTGGGTAAGACGAACCGTATCTTACTTCAAACAAGATACTCAGATAGTAAGTGGTCCAGCATTATTGGTAAGAGAAAACGAAACCAATTCATTGTTCGATCGAGTACAAAATTCAGATATGCTTTTTATACAGGGATTGGGCTTTGCAGTAAATAGTTTAGGTTTAGGTGGTGCTGGTCTAGCCAATAACTTTGCTATTCGTAAAAGTGCTTATTTTTCAATCGGTGGATTTCCGAAATTAGGGTTTTCAATTTGCGAAGACGTAAGATTATCCCAAGGTGTACTAAAAAAGTATCATAACAAAGCCATTCGTTACCATTTTGATTTACAAGCAATCCCAACCACCGATCCAGAACCGATTAAAAAATTGCCCAACATGAAAATTCGTTGGTCAATGGGGGTTTGGCGTCTAAATAACATTACAAAACTATTTGTCGTACTTATTTTTTCCCTCCATTTACTTCTTCCTATTTTGTACATTATCACCAAAGATAGTATTGCGTTAACAGCACTATTAATGATTATTGGTTCAGAAATGATGTTTTCAATGAGTACTTTACATTTGGTAAAAAAATGGAAGGATATTATCGCTGTACCATTCTTTATTCCTTATCTTTGGTTATACATGATATTTGTTTCACCTTGGGTTATATTTCGAATTCCTTTGAAGTGGAAAGGTTTGAAAGTACGCGAACCTATTCGATAGTATAAAGAATTATTTTCAAAATGGCTGATCTCTTTTCTAAAGAACCTCTTGCAGGTTCCAAAAGTATTCCACTTGCTGAACGAATGCGACCGAAAACCATTCAAGAATTCGTTGGACAAGAGCATTTGGTTGGTGAAAACGGAATAATAACTACTTTTATTCGCAATCAAAAGCCGGCATCAATGATTTTTTGGGGTGATCCCGGTACAGGGAAAACCTCATTGGCTCGTTTGCTTGCGAATGCTTTTCATAAAGAATTTTATCAAATGTCAGCTGTTCAAGTGGGCTTATCAGAAGTACGTGAAGTTATTAAACATGGGAAAATACTATCACAACAAGAAAAAGGATTAATCTTCTTCCTTGATGAAATCCATCGTTTTAACAAAGCACAACAAGATGCACTTTTGCCAGCAGTAGAAGATGGAACTATTATTCTAATTGGTGCAACTACCGAAAATCCTTCTTTTGAAGTCATCAATGCATTGCTTTCCAGATGCATGGTGGTTCGTTTTTATCCGTTATCTCAAAAACATTTAGAAATTTTATTATCAAGAACACTTAATCAGGATGAGTATTTCAAAGGATTTGAAATTGTCTTTGAACCATCTGTGAAAGAATTTTTGTACCAAATCAGTGGGGGTGATGCAAGATTGTATTTAAACACTTTTGAAAGTGCTTTTGAAATTAGTAAAACATTAAACCAAAACAGTTCTAAAGTATTCTTAACGGTTGATTCAATTAGAAAAGCAAGTTCAGAAATTTTAAATAAATACGATAAAACGGGAGAGTATCACTACAATTTAATTAGCGCATTTATCAAATCCATTCGTGGAAGTGATCCTGATGCAGCGGTGTATTATTTAGCTAGAATGTTAAAAGGTGGTGAAGATCCTCTTTTTATAGCAAGGCGGATGATAATCATAGCGAGTGAAGATATTGGAAACGCACAACCCCTTGCAGTTGTTGTTGCAAATGCTATTTTTGATGTAGTACAAAAAATTGGAATGCCTGAAGCACGTATTCCATTGTCGCAATGCGCAATTTATTTAGCATCTTGTCCCAAATCAAACTCAGCATACTTAGCCATTTCTGAAGCATATCAAGAAGTGGAAAGAAGTGGTGATTTGCCGATCCCGATGCATTTACTTAATGCAGTTACGCCGCTCATGAAAGAAATGGGATACGGAAGAGCATATGCTTACGATCATGATTACGAAGGATTTAGTGGACAAATTCATTTACCAGAACTTATTGCTGAAAAGGTTTTTTATCAACCGAAATCTGTAGGATATGAAGCAAAAATTGCAGAACGATTCCAAAAATTGTGGAGCAATCGTTATTTACCTAAAGTTAATCCATCTGATGATTAATCATAATGTCTAGTTTTTTAAAACTGTATTTCCAATCCATAAAGATATTATTTTTTTGTTTTACTTTTTCCATTTCAAAAATATCTTTCACGCAACCAATTACCAATGATTCTAAAAGCAATTCAAATTTATCATCTTTCGAAACAATAAACACCTTAGATACTACTAAAACCATTGATACATCACGTACAGAAGGTTTAGACACAATTATCACATATAGTGCTGATAAAATATTGCTTCTTTCTGAATCCAAACAATCCTTTTTAATTGGAAATTCTCAAGTTCATTATAAAAAAATGTCATTGTATGCACATCAAATAACCATTAATTGGGATAATGATTTTGTAATTGCTGAAGGCCTACCAGATACACTTTGGACAGATACTTCAAAAGTCGCGATTGATACTATAGTGTATTTTCATACCCCTCTTTTCTTAGATCGTACATATGGGCGGATAGATAGTTTAAGGGGTTTTCGAATGGAAATGAATCTGAAAACCCAACAAGGACGTGTCTTTACAGGAACTACTGCAAATGAACAAGGAAAGTATTATGGACAAATTTTAAAACGCGTTGAACCGCAAGTGATGTACATTCGGAATGGTACGTTTACAACCTGTGATCAGAATGAACCTCACTATCATTTTTTTAGCAATAAAATGAAAATGATATATAAAAATAAACTAATTGCACAACCCGTTATTTTAGCATTTGGAAAAGTACCTACAATGTTCATTCCTTATGGAATTTTTTCGTTAAAACCGGGGAGACACAGTGGTCTAATTGTTCCAAGTTATGGTGAAAACACTACCCAAGGGAGACATTTTAAGCATCTTGGTTATTATTTTGCACCAAATGATTACTGGGATATGAAAACAACCATGGACTATTATGAAAAGTATGGGTCATTGTACAATTTAGAAATGCGTTATGTTTTAAGAAATCGTCTCCAAGGTGGTATTGCTGGTAATTATTCAAATCAAGGCAATACTAATCGCTGGCAAATCCAATGGACTCACAATCAACGTATTGATCCTACTTTCACTGTAAATGCCAATGTACTTTATATCAATGATGCAAGTTTTGTGAGTTATTATTCTTATGATATTGCAGACCGCTTACGACAAGAAGTGAATTCTAACATCAGTTTTAGTAAAAATTGGATAGGTAGTCGCGCATCACTTTCCGGTGGTATTCGTGGTTCACAGGTTTTACAGACAAAAGATTATTCATTATCTATGCCCTCTTTAACCTTCCGCTGGAGTGATGGACCCATATATAAACCTAAAAGTAGCACCATTATTCGTGGATTTGGCGGAATTGATACATTACCATCAACGAACAAAAAAGCTGCTGAATCGAATTGGTGGGAAGTTATTACCTACGGATACAACTTTCAATTGACCAATGACGAGAGTAGAACCAGAGTATCCATCAACAACCCAAGTTCTAACATTAGAAAAAGACAAGGAGCAATTCACTCATTAGGCATCAATGCACCTTTTAAAATTTTTACTCATTTGTCTATTTCACCAAATGTCAATATTACACATGATTGGTCACCACAAGTACTCAGTTACAAATTATCAAGCGATAGTTCACAATTAAAATCTGAACCTATAAAAGGTTTTTTTACAAGAACAACTTTTCGTTCGCGCTTGGGATTAAATACAAAATTGTATGGTGTATTTGATCCAAAAGGGGCTTTTGGATTCACCCTTATCCGACACGTTTTCACACCAACTATGAGCTTTCAATATCAACCTGATTTTTGGGACAAAAAATTTGGAATTGTGAAACGTATCTATAACCCCAAAACCAATCGTTTTCTTATTGGTGATCCATGGGTAAATACCTACAACAATGCGACTCCTCAAAGAAAAAGTATGGTGTTTCAATTTCATCTAAACAATGTATTTCAAGGAAAATATGAAATACTCAATGTAGATCGAAAAGAAGCAGAAGAAAGAAAAGTAGATCTATTTAATTGGGATTTAAGTACAAGTTACAATTTAGCTGCGGATAGTTTAAGATGGTCCGATTTAAATATGTCTTTCAGAACTTCTCCGTATAGTGGTGGTAGTGGTTTGATAAGTACAATCAATTTTGATCTATCTACGACACACAGTTTTTATCAATACAAGTACTATGATGTAACGAATAAACGTGGTAATGAAATCAACCGATTTTACTGGGAACGTAAAAATGCTTTCCCTAATTTTTTACGATTCAAAGGAGCACGTGCATCTTTAGGTTTTTCATGGAAGAAACCACAATCACAAAAAAATAAAGGCAATGAAAATCTTGTCCAAGAAGAAAATTCGAGTAACAGTTTTAACATTACTGAACAAATTATACAATCAAAAAATAACGATCCTTATCTTGGCGGAAATTTATTAAACCAACTTCGAGAAAAACCCACTTTTCAACCTACTGAAACTGCTTGGTCAGGAATGACCTCACTATCTTTTGACTACAATCTTCGAAATCCTATGGAGCTTATTCGAAGTGCAAATCTTGCCTCTTCAATCCAACTTAAACTAACCCCTTCGTGGGATATTAGTTATGCAACTTCAATTAATCTTATCACGCGTGAAGTAGCATCTAGTGGTTTTACAACTCATAAAGATCTCCATTGCTGGGAAATCCATTTTACTTGGAATCCTAAAGGCGTGCGACAAGGATTTTACCTTAGAATTAACGTAAAAAGCGCAGATCTTCAAGATTTGAAGTTAGAGCGTACAAAATACTAATCATTGTTTTTACTATAAAACAATCCTTTTATCTTAGAAAAAAATTACCTATCATTTCTGCTTTTAAGTGATAGGAGGTAAAACATGAGCAAACGATTTATTCATAGAACTCAGAACTTTCAGATACCTAATGAAACAAATGCTTATCGGGTAGAAAAAATTGAAATGCCCACTGAGTTGTTTGGGAAAAATGTTTTTTCATTGAACACAATGCGTGCAGTACTCCCAAATCAAATTTATAGAAATATGAAAGCGGTCATTGAAGAAGGTGCCGCATTAGATGCTGCTACAGCGGACGTAGTTGCGGCATCAATGAAAGATTGGGCAATGTCCAATGGTGCAACTCACTATACACATTGGTTTCATCCGCTTACTGGGTTAACTGCAGAAAAGCATTTAGCATTTTTAGCACCTTTAGGTGAGGGTGGAGTTATTTCTGAATTTTCTGGCAAAGATTTACTCCGTGGTGAACCTGATGCTTCCAGTTTTCCATCTGGAGGTCTACGCTCAACATTTGAAGCACGTGGTTACACCGGTTGGGATCCTACCAGTAATGCCTTTTTGTTAGAAGGTCTAAATGGAAAAACTTTGTGTATCCCTTCTTTCTTTATTGGATGGGGCGGGCAAGCATTAGATAAAAAAACACCGCTTTTACGCTCTAGTGAAGCACTTAGCAAACAAGCAATTCGAATTTTACGACTATTTGGAAATACGACTGCGAAAAAAGTCACTGCTTATTTAGGATGTGAACAAGAGTATTTTTTAATTGATCGCAAATATTATTTACAAAGACCCGATTTAGTTGCAGTAGGACGAACTTTGTTTGGTGCAAAACCACCTAAAGGGCAAGAATTGGAAGATCATTACTTTGGCTCAATCAAGGAACGAGTTCTGGCTTATATGCAAGATCTTGAACGTGAACTTTATAAACTTGGTATTCCCGTCAATACTAGGCACAACGAAGTCGCACCCATGCAGTTTGAAATCGCTCCAATCTTTGAAACCCTGAATACTGCTGTGGATCATAACATGATTATGATGTCTATTATGAAAACGGTTGCTCATCGTCATGGTTTTGAATGTTTGCTTCATGAAAAGCCATTTGCACGTATCAATGGAAGTGGAAAACATAACAACTGGTCTATTATTGATAACGAAGGGACGAATTTAGTAGATCCGGGAAGCACTCCTCAAGAAAATGCACAATTTTTAGTTTTCTTAGCAGCAGTGATGCGTGCAATTCATTTGTATGGCGATATTCTACGTGTCACTGTCGCATCGGCTGCAAATGATCACCGACTCGGTGCAAATGAAGCACCACCAGCAATTATCAGCATTTACTTAGGTGAAAAACTCACCCAAGTTGTCCGTTATTTAGCAGAAGGGACTCCGATTCAAAAGAAAAGTGAAGGATTCATTGATATTGGTGTATCCATGTTACCTCCTTTACCAGCACATGATTCAGATAGAAATCGCACTTCACCATTTGCTTTTACGGGTAATAAATTTGAATTCCGTGCAGTAGGTTCTTCCCAATCTTGTGCCACACCTATGATGGTTTTAAATACCATCGTTGCTGAATCACTTGGTTACATCGCTGATATCTTAGAGGAGGAAGTACGTCAGCAAAAACCATTTAACCAAGCAGTAAAAGAATTAGTCAGCAAACTATTCCGTGACCACTCTCTTATCTTATTTGATGGTGACAATTACAGTCAGAGTTGGCATGAAGAAGCGGTTCGTCGAGGTTTACCAAATTTAAGAAATACTTTTGAAGCTGCTCCTGCATTAGTCACAGAGAAAGCAAAACAGCTCTTTACAAAACACAAAGTGCTTTCTGAAATTGAACTTGAAAGTAGATTTCATATTAAACTTGAAAAATTCATCAAAAACCTGAATATAGAAACAGAAATGACGTTGCAAATCGGTAGAACCAATATCATTCCTGCCGGTATCGCATACCAACAACGCTTAAGCGACTCTATTCGTTCTGCAGCTACTTATGTTCCTGAATCATCAATTACAGAACAAAAAGCATTGTTGCAAAAAGTCAGTCGTTTAATTAACGATCTAATCCTTAAACTCAATACTTTAGATGAGTTCAATCAAGAAGCAAAAAGTCATCGTGAAGATTTATTGAAATGTGCAGAAATCTACCAAACGAAGGTAAGACCTGCAATGGAAGAAGTACGTGGAATTGCAGATGAATTGGAATTGTATGTTGATGAAGATCTATGGCAATTGCCAAAATATCATGAAATGTTGTTTCATGTTTAACTTACTTGAACCTTAACAGTCGTAAACTGTTGGTCACAACACTTACAGAACTAAAAGCCATTGCAGCAGAGGCAAGAATTGGACTTAATTCTATTCCATAGGTTTTACTTATTGCACCTGCTGCAATGGGAATACTAATTGAATTGTAAAGAAAAGCCCAAATTAAATTTTGGTACATTATAGCGAATGACTTTTTCGATAAACGGATCAATTTTTCTATTAATGTAATATTCCCCCTAAGTAAAATCACATCTCCCGTTTCTTTGGCTACGTCTGTCCCATCACCAATAGCTATCCCTACATCTGCCGTTGCTAATGCTGGAGCATCGTTTATTCCATCACCAACCATCGCTACACAATAACCAGATTCTTTATACTGCTGAATTACGATCTGCTTTTGTTCTGGCAATAATTCAGCATAATAATTTTTTACATTGATCTGCTTTGCGATTTTTTTTACTACTTGCTCTTTATCACCACTCAGTAAAACTGGTTCTATATGATGACCTTTTAGGAACTTTATTACATCTATTGCTTCATCTCTCAATTGATCATCAAGAAAAAACACTATAGATACAACCCCATCAATAGCAACCAACACTTGGATAAATTCGTCATGTTCACTTTGAAAAAAATTCGTTTCCATTTTAGAACTTTCTAACACAAATGATTTACTGCCAATGAGAATGCTTCTTTTATTCCAATACGCTTTCAAACCTTTTCCTGAGATAGATTGAAACATTTCTAAAGGAATTTCATCGGCACCCATCTTTGAACAATACTCATTGATAGCTACACTGAACGGATGAGACGAATTTTTTGTTACCGAAAAAATCAAATCCATATTATCTTTATCAATCTTTCCGACAATATGAACGACTTTTGGTTTCCCTTTTGTTATTGTTCCGGTTTTATCAAAAAAAATTATATTGACAGAACGTAACACCTCTAAAATGTTTCCATTTCGTATCAATATCCCGAACTCAGCAGCTCGACCAGATGCAACCATGATTGCAGTAGGAATAGCCAATCCCATTGCACATGGACAAGCAATTATCAGAACCGCCATAGCATAACGCAATGCTAAAAACAGATTGCTACTTTCTATAATCCAATACCAATAAATAAATGTAAATGCAGCAATGGATAAAACAATTGGAACAAAATATCCAACGACTTTATCTGCAATAGTTTGAATTTTGAGTTTCTTTGAAAGTGCTGACTGTACAATACGAACGATGTTTGCAAGAAATCCTGAAGTGCCATCTGCAATGACTCGAATGGTTATTACTCCAGTGATGTTTAAAGTACCACCATACACCTTTTGCGATAATTTCTTTTCAATTGGTAAAAATTCACCTGTTAACATTGATTCATCTACGGTTGTCTCACCCGAAAGAATGATTCCATCCAAAGGAATTCTTTCACCAGGACGAATAAGTATTCTATCACCTGGAATGATCTGTTCTAATGGTTTGATGACTTCTTGATTTTCTGAGATTGTACGTACCAATGCAGGTTGTAAATCCATCAGTTTCTTAATAGAACGTGTCGCAAGTAATTTTGATCGAAACTCAAGTGTCTTCCCCATCAGTATAAATGCTACTATGAATGCAATTGCCTCGTAGTAGATTTCATTAGAATTTGAAATTCCAGTTATAAAACGAATGGAAATAATAAGCGAATAGAAATAAGCAGATCCTGTTCCAATAGCGATCAAGACATTCATATCCGCCCATAATGAACGAATTGCTGACCAAGATTTGATATAAAAGTCACGTCCAACAAAGCCAATTAGATAGGTTGTTAAAATGATTAGCAAAACATGTAAAAAGTGAGGGGATACCAATTGGTAAAAAAAAACAAAAATTTTATGCAGCGGATGCAACCATAACATCATCCTATGGATAAACGGATCCGAACTATTCTCTTCGTTAATCATCAAGATCATGGATATAAACATCGTGAGTATTGCAACTATAAGTGCAGTAATCGCTTTGTTTTTTAGCAAATTGTACTCTTTTTGCTCTTGATTACTAAGATCAATTTTATTTGTTAATAAATCTGTATGGTCCTGCAAACTCGCTGAATAACCTATTTCCTGCACCTTTTGAATGATTTCATCTACACCTATAATAGATGGATTATAGGCTATAGAAGCAGTATTTGTTAATAGGTTTACTGCAACCCGTTCTATACCATTTATATGTGAAAGAACTTTTTCAATGCGTGCTTGACATGCTGCACACGTCATCCCTTGGATAGAAACAGTAACCGAATGTAAATTTTCAGTTAAATTTGAAATCATTTACTTTTATCATTATCTGAATTTTCAATATCTTTTCTAGCCCAAATGGGCAATTTGTTGACTCCACCTGCGATAGGTTCAAATGCTTCTTTTGGAGCACCACAAGGTGGACAAAATTCTGGAGGCTCTACGCCATAGTAAATGTAACCACATACTACACAACGCCACTTTTGCATATTGAATCCTTTCAAAAATTGGAAAAATCTGTGATAAGGTATTACGTTAATTGCAGTTAAATTAGTAAAGAACCCTATTGAACAAAAGAGATTTTATGTTATCCTTTTTAGATTGGACTGTATTAGTTATCTATTTATTGGTTTCTGTTGTTGTAGGTCTTTGGTTAACTAAACGTTCAAATTCTTCTACAGAAGAATATTTTCTTTCAGGACGCAATTTACCTTGGTGGTTACTGGGAACCAGTATTGTAGCTACGACTTTTTCTTCGGATACACCCTTGTATGTAACTAATTTAGTTCGTAAGGGAGGTGTTTCTGAGAACTGGCAATGGTGGAGTTTTGCCATTGGGGGGATTCTTGGTGCGGTTTGGTTAGCGCCTTTATGGCGTCGTGCAGGAATCATGACAGATGTAGAATTAACTGAAATCAGATACAGTGGAAAAGCTGCTGCATTCTTACGTGCTTTTCGTGGTATTTGGTTGGCAGTATTGGTCAATTGCATTGGAATGGGATGGGTGATGCTGGGGATGGCAAAAATTACTTATGTCTGTTTTGGATGGGATAAAGTCACTGCACTGTTTATTCTTTGTAGTATTACACTTTTTTATACATTATTGGGGGGTTTGTGGGGAGTTGTACTCACCGATTTTGTTCAATTTATCATAGCCCAAGTTGGTGCCATTCTATTAGCATTTTATTCAGTTAATGCGGTTGGTGGTATCAATAAGCTAAGAGATTTTCTGGAAAATTCCTTGAATTGGAAGGAATTAAATCAATCTATTGTTTATGGTCCCGGTTTTCTACCGAATGAACCTACAGCTTTTATTCCTGCTATCCTTAATACTCAAAATGTGTTCAATGCTGCGTTTGGTGCTTTTCTGGTTTATACACTTGTACAATGGTGGGCAAATCTTAACAGTGACGGTGGTGGTAAAGTTATTCAAAGGTTGCTTGCAGCAAAAAATGAAAAGCATGCTTTAGGTGGTTTTTTATGGTTTAATATTGCCCATTATTCGATCCGTACTTGGCCTTGGGTGATCACAGCATTGGCTAGTTTAATGCTTTATCCAACGATGACTGATCATGAATTGGCATATCCTAAACTAATGGTGGATTTGCTCCCAAATGGTGTTTTAGGAATAATGTTAGCAAGTTTTATGGCTGCATTTATGTCCACCATTACTTCCCAAATCAATTGGGGTGCCAGTTACTTACTCAATGATGTTTATCGTAGATTTCTTGTTCGCAACAAAAATGATCATCATTATTTAAAGATGTCATGGTTGTTTTCAACATTGGTCTTACTATTTGGAGCAATTGCTGCTTATTTAGCCAATAGTGTTACAACAACTTTTCAGTTTGTAATTACCTTGGGTTCAGGAGTAGGACCAATCTATCTTTTGCGTTGGCTTTGGTGGCGTATCAATGCTTGGTCAGAATTGATTGCACTTGCAGTAAGCACCGTTTTGGCTGCAACTTGGACATTTTTACAACCACCCTGGGCAACCTTTTCAATTAAATTGTTCCTAACTGCATTTCCTACTTTTTTTATTGCAATAGTAGTATCACTTCTGACTAAACCAACTGAAAAGAAACGGTTAATCGAGTTCTACAAAAAAACTACTCCACCGGGTTGGTGGAAACCTATACAACAACTTGATAACCAAAATATTGCAACCGAACAATCTCATCGGAAGAGGCAAAATGGTTCGGATATTATCATCCATTGGTGTTTGGGTTTAATTCTAATTTTTGGAACTCTGTTTGGTATTGGAAGTATGTTGTTAAAATCTTTTTTATGGGGGGTTGTAATATCCTTTTTAGGTATTTTATCAGGTGTCGTGTTGTACAGACGTTTGTATGCAAAGAATTAAACGATGGCAATCAAACCAATATCTGAACAGTTAAAATTTTGGGATCATATTGAAGAATTACGCATTCGTATCATTCGGTCTTTTTTAGGCGTTCTTGTAGGATCTATTTTAGGATTAATTTTTACCAAACATTTTTTAAAAATTTTAACCATTCCATTCCAAAAAGCATTTCCTGACCGAACATTAGTTTTACTTTCACCTACCGAAGGTTTTAGTGTGTACTTTTTGGTGGGTATTTCAGGTGGAATTCTTTTAGCACTACCGTGGGTTTTTTATCAATTGTGGGGATTTGTTTCGCCTGCATTGAAACTTAATGAAAAGAAAACCATTTTACCTTTGGTCTTTCTATCAACCTTTCTATTTTTACTGGGAGCAATTTTTGCATGGTGGATACTCCCAAACGCATTACTTGTTTTAAGTCAATTCGCAAAAGAAATCTCTAACGTTTTTTGGTCATTAGATACGTATATAACTTTTACCGTTTTATTAGCAATTGCTTTTGGAGGAATGTTTCAACTACCTTTAATTACTGCAGTACTTATTCGATTGGATCTTGTCACCAAAAAAACTTTTAGAAAATATAGGAGAATAGCATACATTTTGATATTAATTCTTTCGGCAATCATCACACCTACTACAGACGTATTCACATTAGTTTTGTTATCTATTCCATTGATTTTGATGTATGAACTGTCTATTCTGATTGGTTCTCTTTGGCATAGAAGAAGCGAAAAAACTTAGGAGTTTCAATAATGGTTTGGAATGCATTGGTTAGAAACGTTTTATTCTTAATCATTTTTTTGATATTAGTTCAAATTTCAATAGGACAGCCATTACTAGATCCTTGGTATGCAAATAATGCACGTATTTATGAAATTTTAAATGGTTTGCAACAACGTTATCCAACACGTATCCGAGTCGATTCTGTAGGTCACAGTCAAGCTGATTCACTTCCGATTTGGATGGCGAAGATATCTAATAATGTGACACCGTACCCGACAAATAAACCGAAAGTTCTTATAATAGGACAAGTCCATGCTGAAGAAGTATTAGGAATGATGTTAACACTTCAACTGGCCACGGATTTATGTAGTTTAAACATTAATACTTCACCTCGAAGATATCAAGATTGGCGAAACTATCTTGAAATATATCTTATACCAAGTGCTAATCCTGAAGGGTTACAAGTAGTAACGGATCAATTGGACTTATCGTATCGTAAAAATAAACGCGATAACATTGGGGATGGTATTTTTCGTTATGTTCCGATTGATTCGATTTATGGACCTGGGTACGATACAAGCGGAGTAGATATCAATCGTAATTTCCCATTGAATTGGGATCGTGGGGACCGTTTTTTAGATAGTAGTGAATCTCGTTTCGAACCTTATGATTATTATCGTGGTCAATACCCTTTTTCAGAGCCAGAAACTCAAGTACTTCGTGACTTAGCACTTTCTTTGCGTCCAACTTTTTCAATTATCTACCATTCGAGTAGAAGAGGAGGATTAGCAGGAAAAATTTATTTCCCTTGGGATTGGTTAGCCACTGAAAACTACCAGGGAAAACGTTCACCGGATTATAACGTGATCTATCAAATTGGTTTAGAAATGGGTAATGTGATGGAAAGCCGTCCAAGCGGTTTTTATCTTCCCAGTGGTTCAAGACAGATGGCTGGTGCTGCACACGATTGGTTTTATTGGTCATACGGTGGAATTCAGTATTTAATTGAAATCGGACCAGTAGGTGTTCCCAATGCACATCAACCCACACGTTCAATTGCAGAAGCAATCATCAATGAAGTCATTGATGGTACCTACGTTTTATTTAATCGTTTAGTCCCGATAAATCCCACGGGCTCTTGTATCACCGGTACGGTTTACAATGCCTTGAACAATCAACCTATACCTGATGCAGAAATCAGAATTCTTCCTAATCACAGTAGGTTACTTCAACCACGACTTACGGATCAATTTGGTACATTTTTACGTCCTTTATTGGCTGGATCGTATACTTTAATTGCACGGAAGTTCGGTTATCAACCCAGAGTTTTTTCAAATTTAATTTTAGGGAACGCTCAACGCAGAGTACAAAATATCCAATTGACACCTTTGCCTTATTATAATCTTCAAATTCATGTTGTTGATAACCAAAACAATCCAGTTGCTGCCTTCGTTTATCTATCTCATCCCGATAAAAGAACAGATACATTAAGTACAGATAACAATGGAAATGTTTTTTGTTATCTTCCTGCTGATACTTTTGATGTAGTTGTGTATTCTGAAAATTATGTAGTAAAACGTTTTCCAATTGTTCTCACTCATGATTGGCAATATCAAGAAGTACGATTATTACTTTCTGAAAATACTTGGTTTGATGGTTTTGAAAATGGACTACAAAATTGGACTGCAAGCGGAAATGTTCCTTGGGGATTAATTGATGAAGGATATACTGGTACATATGCATTAGCAGATTCACCCGTTCGATGGGAATTACCGATTTTACCTGAAGAACAATATGCAGCAAATTCTAATGGCAACCTACTACTTAATCCTATTTTGAACTTTTCTTTAGCAACGGATGTTTCATTGAGTTACATGATACGTGGCGCTTTAGAACCTGAATATGATTCTACATGGGTTGAAATCTCTACCGATGGAAACCAATGGACGGTTTTACCACAAACCATTAGAATGGCTAATCGTTTCAACTGGGAACGTGTGCATGTAAATTTATCGCCTTGGATAGGAATTGCGAATGTGCGATTAAGATGGCGATTGACCAGTGATGATTTGGTTAATGAAGATGGTATTTATTTAGATGACATTGTAATCAAAGCATCTTCTTCTAACACTTTGAAAGAAAGAGAATTTATTCCAACTACCTATGAATTGGGGAAAGGTTATCCTAATCCATTTAATCATAGTATTCGTTTTCAATATTCTGTTCCCCATTTGACAGATGTACAGTTCAACATCTACGATGCATTAGGAAGAGTTGTTCATTCTACCATAGAACTCAATAGAGCAGCCGGTAAATACGAATTTTATTGGTCTGTAAAAGATATTCAGTTATCAAGTAGTATCTATTTTATTGAAATGAAAACAAAACATTTTCAATCAGTCCAAAAAATCTTATTATTGAAATAAAGGAACTTACTTATGAAATCAAAAGATTTTTTATCAATGCTTGATTGGAATCGAGAAGAACTTGATCACGCCTTGTTATTAGCAATTGAATTAAAAAATGAATGGAAAAAATTTGGTGGACATTCCTTTTTGCCTTTACAGGGGAAAACAATTGGTACAATCTTCCATAAACCTTCCTTACGTACAAGGATTTCGTTTGAAACAGGCATTTACCAACTTGGTGGTTATAGTTTGTATATCACTGAAAAAGAAATTGAACTTGGAAAACGTGAAACCATTGAAGATGCAGCAAGGGTATTATCACGTTACCTTAGTGCAATCGTGATTAGAACTTTCGCACAATCTGATATCATTAAACTTGCTGAATGGTCGTCTGTACCCGTAATCAATGCTTTAACGGATTATTTACATCCCTGCCAATTGATGGCAGATTTACAGACCATTTATGAATACAAAGGACAAATTGATGGGTTAAAAATTGCTTATTTAGGTGATGGAAATAATATGGCGAATTCGTGGTTAGAAACGGCGTATCATTATCGGATTGATTTAAGAATTGGTACCTCCCCTGAAACTATGCCTGCGAAAGAATTGATAGACAATGTCAAAAAAGGAAGTGGAAAAGTATTAATCACTCATAATCCTATTGAAGCAGTAGAAAATGTTGACGTAATTTACACAGATGTTTGGGCTTCTATGGGTGCAAAAGAAAAAAGCGAAGAAAACGCCAGAAAATTAAGACAATTCCAAGTTAATCAGGAACTTCTAAAGCATGCTCATCAAGATGTAATTGTAATGCATTGCCTTCCTGCAGAAAGAGGAAGAGAAATCACTGATGATGTAATGGAAAGTAAACACTCAGTAGTATTTGATGAGGCGGAAAATCGGTTACATGCACAAAAAGCAATACTTACCTTGCTATGTAAAGATTAATACAAGGGGTATCAAATGGACAATATAATTGTTATTGGCTTGTTTGTACTGGTTGGATTAGCAGTTTTGATTTTTATTCTATGGTTAGTTATTCGCAAAAATACGAGTTCAAATCATATTGACGCTGCTCGTTTTACCGAAGTAGAGATTGCACGGGCAAAACGTTTTGGGAAACGCGTTGCTTTTATTTTTGTGGAAATGGATAAAAAATCAAACAACGATTTTATGATGACTCTGAACACTAATCCTTCTATCATACGTGAGTATGACGTGGTGACATCAATTGGAAATAATAGATATTTATTAATATGGTCTGATGCTGCATTGGAATTTCAACCTGAAATTATTATCCAACAGGTTAAAAAACGATTTGCTGGAATTGATGGAATTAAAGAGATCACATGTGCTTTCTATCCTGAAGATGGTTCAAGTTTTAATGAACTTCAAAAAAATTCAAAATTTATATAATCCCACTTTATTGAACTCTTTTCAGTAAAATGTTTCAAACTAAATTGTACTATTTACTTTTCTCTTACATTGTAGTTTTCTTTTTATGGTACAATTTATTCGTTTTACATCTAATTCCTTTTCAAGCAATTATCGTAATTATATCCGTTTTGTTATTTCTCTTTTCTGTCCCAGCTTTTAAACACTTCATTCAACACTCTAAAATTACTTTCACCGGAGTATTTTTTGGAGTTCTTTCTGCAGTTTTTCTTTATTACACAATTCGAATTGGTTATTTATTACTTAACCAAGTCCTTTTCGAAAACACAATGTTTTTAGAGTTTGTTACGATTGTTAGAAACGCTCTCACACCCAATTGGTGGTTTATTGGGGTTATTCTATTACTCAGTGCTGCAGAAGAAATTTTTTTTCGTGGATATATCCAATCTTTTCTAATGAGTAAATTAGGAACTAAAAGAGGGTTACTACTCACATCTACGATGTATGGTATATTACATATACCAACCCAGAATCCGATTTTGTATTTTGCAGCATTTATCACTGCTTTGGTTTGGGGGTGGATCTATTCCATCACAAAAAACATTTATATTCCTATTATCAGTCATTGTACTTGGATCATTATGATGTTTATGTTTTTCCCCTTTGATATTACATCGAATCATTCATTTGTATAATCCCCTCTTTTAATTGAGGATACCATGCAATCCGATCCGCTCAATTCCGATGAAGAAAACAGTATCTTGAAACGAAAAGAGTTACAAGAAATCTTATTTGGACATAGATTAGCGAAGATTACTGCCAAAAGAATGATTGTTAGTTTCATGGTAGGTGTAGTGGTTGGATTTGTTGAAGCAGGAATCATTCCCAAAACCAAACAACAGTTTTTAATTTTACTGTTGTTTATTGGCATTCGTATAGCAACAGCGATCACTTATTCCCTCGTCCCTTGGAAAATTCTTTTTTTACTGAAAGGTATGGTCATTAGTGTAATATTTACGCTTCCGTTACTTGCATTCACACAACCGATGAAGTATCCTCAATTTTTATTTATTGCCTGCTTATCTGGGATAATCATATCTTACGGAATTGAACGGATAAGTCAATCTTCTTCAAGTTAAATGTTTCAAAACGATTATGGAATTGTGTTATATAATAAACGTTGGAGTGAATCTTCTCACATTCTGACTTTATTTTGCCAACGCTTTGGCAAACTCACCTTCTTGTCAAAAGGTTCTAGACGACCAAAATCAATGATTGCAAGTTATCATAAAGTCGCTTCAATGGTTTATTGTATTTGGAATCATCAACCATCTTACGACTTGCAACATCTTCTATCCATTGAGTTTCAAGATACTCCTATGCAGTTGGACGGCTTTGAACATCGGTGGGAAGTTTTACGTATTCTTCAAATGGTTAGACAAACGTTACCCGTTCAAGTTTCCTATACAAACGGCTATTTTCAACTTCTACGGACACTGTTCGCAATGGCACAAGATCCAATCAAATCAAATTTATATTGTATTCAATTTTTTATTCGGTGGATGGCTGAACTTGGTTTCGGATTAACTGTAGAACGCTGTAAAGTGTGTGGTTACCAAATAACTGGAACAAAAATTTTTGCAGATATTCAATGCGGACATTTTATTTGTGAAAAGTGTTTAGCAAAAAGTTCTATTCAAGTAAAAGAAATCTATGGATTATATTTAAAAGGGGATACAATTTCTTCCATTCGAGTTCTTGAATCGATACCAGAAACTAAAGTCAAAAGCATGAAACTTAGTTTCACTTGTTTACAGGAATTGAATTCATTTATCAATTTATATTTACATTATCATACTGGTACTACAGTCCCGAAACCATTTTACTCGGTTATTCATTAGGAGGAATTATGAATCTGCAGCAGTTTATTCAAAACTTTACCAATGAATACATTCCCCTTTACAAAGAAGCATGTGAAAGTTACTGGGAATTTACTACTACAGGTAATGAAACGGCGATGAAACGAAGTATGGAAGCAGATAAAAAATTATTGTCCCTTTTTGCAGATTCGAATCGTTTCGAACAAATCAAATCGTTTTCAAACTCCTATCAAGAATTTGATGCTCATACAAAGCGAATAACAGACCTACTTTTATTAGAATTTACTGGTTCAGCACTAACCCCTACTGAAATTGCAGAAACAGTTCGCAGAGAGAAAGAAATTGAAAATGATTTTACTACTTATCGTGCTATAGTTTTAGGAGAAGCACGAACAGAAAATTGGCTACGTGAACAACTCAAACACTCCACTGACGCATCATTTAGAAAAGAAGTATGGGAGGGTTCAAAACAAATTGGAGGGATAACAGGTCCCAAAATCCGCGAGTTGGCAAAACTTAGGAATTCTATAGCACGTCGTTTGGGATTTCCTGATTTCTGGACCATGCGAATTATTCTTCAAGAATTGGATCCAGATACATTGATATCAACTTTTGATCAAATAAATCAAATTACTAAGGATGATTGGAAGAATTTCAAAAAAAATCTTGATGAAAAACTTGCTAAAAAATTTCATATTGACGTTTCAGATTTAAGACCCTGGCATTACTCAGATCCTTTCTTTCAAGAAGCACCTGAACCTGAAGTTTCTCTGCATGATTATTACAAAAATGCTGACTTAGAAAAATTGACAAAAACTTTTTATCAAAATATCGGTTTGCCGATTGATTCAATTCTCACCAACAGTGATTTATATGAACGAGAAGGAAAACAACAACATGCTTATTGTATGTCGGTTGATCGAGCCGATGATATACGAATTTTATGTAATATCAAACCTAACGAAAATTGGATGAGTACAATGCTCCACGAATTCGGGCATGGTGTGTATGACAAGTACATCCGTAGAGATTTACCATTCTTGTTACGTATTCCTGCACATACCTTAACCACAGAAGCAATTGCAATGTTGATGGAAAGAAATGTGAAAAATCCAACTTGGCTACGTCACTATTTAGGTGTTCCTGAAGAAGTTGCCAATAACGCTGGTGTTCTATTTAAAAGAAATATGGCAGAAAAACATCTGATCATGTCACGGTGGTGTATGGTGATGGTACATTTTGAACGTGCACTGTATCAAGATCCAGATCAGGATTTGGATAATCTATGGTGGGATTTAGTAGAAAAGTTTCAAGAAGTGAAAAAACCAGAAAATCGTACAAATAGCGACTGGGCAGCTAAAATACACATCGGTTGTAGCCCCGTTTATTATCAGAATTATCTACTTGGTGATTTAATGGCTTCTCAAATTCAATCTTATATCAAACGTGAAGTATTAAAAGACGAACCTGAAGTTGAATTGGCTTACATTACTTCACCAAAAGTTGGTCAATTTCTAATGGACCATATTTTTTCGTATGGAAAAGAATATTACTGGAATGATTTAATTGAAATGGCTACTGGAAAGAAGTTGGATGTTCTTGATTTTGCGATGGAGTGCAAATGGGAAAACTAAAAAAAAGAAAAATTGATTTACTAATTTATTTCACAGTTTTCTTTTTTAGTTGTTCTAGTGGTATCCATTATTACCAATCCTATCAGCCAAAAGATTATCCAACTCTTTTAGTATTACTTCCAAAAGGAAGTGGTGCTAACGTGATTGGCAAAGTGTTAGATCGTTTAGAAAATCCCCCATTTCGAATCATCACTTTTCCGGAAAGTGAATGTTTGAATAGAACAGAGACAGAAAAAATGTATCGTTTAATTCACCGTGTTAACTTACCAATTGCGATTACGATGGCTAAACAAGTTCAGGCAACACTTGTTCTGTTTGAAGATCCTGATTTCTCTGATACGTCAACAAATTCTCTTTCTTATTTGGAACGACAGAGTTCAGAACAGCAAGAATTCATTAGAAATAACACACCCACCTTCAAAGAGGATAATTCAAAAGAAATTGTTAGTAAACTAAGAATTGCTATCGTGGATGTTCAAAAAGAAGCCGTTATTTGGCATGAAGTATTAAGCAGCAAACCTTCTGAAAAGTCCATTTCTGAATTTGCCAATCGGTTGATCACTCCTTTTAATAAATAAAAACGCCGAGTAATTTACTCGGCGTTTTTATGTTTTCTAATTCTTTATCCAAGAAATGGTCTTAAATTTGATGAACGCGATTGGTGACGTAACCGTCGTATTGCTTTTTCTTTGATTTGCCTTACTCGTTCTCTTGTTAATTTCAATTTTTCACCGATCTCTTCCAAAGTAAGAGCAGGTTCATGAGTTTCAAGTTCTTCACCATCTATACCACTAATTTTTTTCTTTTTATGCAAACCAAAGTACCAACGAATCACATCGGCTTCACGCTCAGTCAATGTTGCTAATGCTCGTTCAATTTCCTTCTCTAAGGATTCACGCACTAAACCTGAATCAGGTGGAGTGCTTGTTTCATCTGGAACTATATCTAACAGTCGGTTATCTTCACCTTGAGCAAAAGGTGCATCCATTGACAAATGACGTCCATTCATTTGTAATGTTTCGTTGACCTCAGTAGGTGACATTTGTAGTGCTTCAGCTATTTCTTCAGCAGTCGGTTCACGCTCTTGGAGTTGTTCTAACTCAGAATACTTTTTCTGAATTTTATTAATAGCACCTACACGATTAAGTGGTAACCTTACTACTCGACTTTGTTCCGCAAGCGCTTGTAAAATGGATTGACGGATCCACCAAACAGCATAACTAATGAATTTAAAACCTCTGGTTTCATCAAATCGTTGTGCTGCTTTAATCAGACCTAAATTCCCTTCGTTGATTAAATCGTTGAGAGACAGTCCTTGATTTTGGTATTGCTTAGCCACAGAGACAACAAATCTAAGATTCGCTTTCGTTAAGGTATCTAAAGCACGTTGTCCAACACGCCCTCCTAAACGAATCTGTTTAGCCAGTTCGATTTCTTGTTCTGCTGTAAGCAGTGGTACTTCACCAATTTCCTGGAGATAACGCTCTAAGGATTGGTTCGTACGAAGATTCATTCATACCTCCCTATTAAGAGATTACTTTCAACTTGAAAGATTACTTTGAACAGATGTGAGTTTAACGAGGGGTACTTTAGCAATAAGTTTGCGAACTTTTTCCATTTAGGAACTGTGAGGGTAAATCCCCTTTTATGATACGAAATACGAAAATATTATAAAAATGTTGGACTACAATTTTATTTATTTTTTACGCACACCTAAAAGTCCATCCAACATTTTATGCATAAAAGCACAAGCATGGGCATCTACAATCATTTCTTTCATTAAACCACGGTAATGATTAATAAACTCTTCCATTCCATCCCTTGGTACAAATCCGTTTTTTTCTAATTGTTCCCGAACACGTTTGTAAAACCAATTGATTTCATCTACTGTTGCACATTTTCTTGTCTCTCGGAGGTTTTCTTGACTAAACGCTCTAAACAAGCAGTAAACATAAATTTGTACCGCTTGTGCCAAATTATAAGAGGGAAATTTATTTGCACTTGGTATTCGTGACCAATAATCACAACGCTCCATTTCTTCATTGGTCAGTCCTGTATCCTCACGACCAAATACGAATGCAACACGCATATTTTGATCAAATTGAGCAAGTTTTGTAGAGATTTCTTCAGGAGTCAATACCTCTCGGTAACTATGCCTTGGACGTGCTGAAGTTGCTACAGCTAATTGACAATTTTCAAGAGCCGCTTCTAAGGTTTCAACTTTCTTTGCTTTTTCTAAAATTTCTAACGAACCCCACGCCATTGCATAATCAAGACCTCTATCTAAAGGCAATGTGGTATTCACTAATACTAAATCGGTAAAACCCGTTACGCGCATCGCACGTGCGGTTGCACCAATGTTTCCAGGGTTGGTTGGTGACACTAAAACGATACGTACTTTTGGACCTCGTACAATTTCTAAAGTAGGGCGATGAAGATCGCCTCTTTCGTTTTTATTGTCAATCATTCTTCACCTTCTTCCAAAATGTGGGCTTGAAGTATTCAAATGAATACGATAACTTGTTACTGTTTTTTTTTCAATTCTAAAGGAGTTTTTATGACTATTAAAGAACAACTCATTGAAATGTTTTCCAATAGACAAGCCAAAGTAGCGGTCATAGGTCTTGGATATGTCGGATTGCCTCTTGCGGTTGAAGCAGCAAAAGCTGGATATCAAGTAATTGGTATTGAAGTTGATTCTAATAAAGTAAATCTCGTCAATCAAGGAAAAAATTACATCGGTGATGTAAAAGATGAAGAACTTAACCAATTGGTTTCAAACGGAAAATTACGAGCAACATTAGATTATTCCGAAATACAAAATGTGGAAGTGGTTGCCATCACTGTTCCTACCCCACTAAATAAAACTGGTGATCCAGATATGCAATTTATCGTAAGTGCTTTAGATAAAATGGAACCTTTTGTACATCAAGGAATGTTAGTGACATTAGAATCAACAACCTACCCTGGAACAACCAATGAATTAATGGTTCCACAATTGACTCGCAACGGACTCAAAATTGGTGTGGATATCTTTGCTTCGTTTAGTCCTGAGCGTGTAGATCCGGGTAATCCAATTTATCATACTCAAAACACTCCAAAGGTCGTGGGTGGTTCTACCTCAGATTGTTGTGAGGTGGCCATTTCTTTCTATCAAACAGTTATTCAAAATGTGGTCCGAGTGAGTAGTGCAACAGCTGCAGAAATGGTAAAACTTTACGAAAACACCTTTCGTGCGATTAATATCGGATTAGTTAATGAATTAGCAATCATTTGCGATGTTCTCGGAACAGATGTTTGGGAAATTGTAAACGCTGCCGCCACGAAACCTTTTGGTTTTATGCCCTTTTATCCGGGTCCCGGATTAGGCGGACATTGTATTCCGATTGACCCCTCTTACTTAGCATGGAAACTACGTTTTCACAATTATCGTGCAAAATTTATTGAATTGGCAACAGAAATCAATGGTCACATGCCAGAGTATGTTATTCAAAGAATTATTCGCATCTTTAACAATTTGCAACGTTCGGTAAAAGGATCAAAAATTCTTTTAATGGGAATGGCTTATAAAGCAGACATTGATGACGTTAGGGAATCTCCTGCGTTAGATGTGATGATTTTATTGAAAAAGTTAGGAGCAACTGTAGATTATTACGATCCACATGTTCCCAGCATTCGTGAAGAAAATCATTCAATCCAGAGTATCGCTTTAACTAGTGATAAACTTAATGAATACGACTTAGTAGTGATTACAACCGACCATAAAAAAGTAGATTATCAGTTGGTCATAGATCACTCAAAACTCATCTTTGATACAAGAAATGCATTACAAAAATTGGGCTACAAAGGAAATAATGTCATTAAATTGTAATATCTTCTTATCTGGGGCAAAAATGAATTACAAACATGCGCTGCTTACATTTTTAATCCATTGCTATATCGTAATCTTTTTAGTTGGATGTGCTAAACAAAGGAATCCTGTAGTATCGAATATACCCCCTTTACCTGTTCAATTAAATGCAGTTATTCAAACACCTGGAATACCCTATGATGTTGTTGTACATCGAGACACTGCTTACATAGCAGATTTTAATGCAGGTTTAGCCAGAGTTCGCTTATCCGGTACACCTACTCTTATTGAACCCAATATACCAATTACCAACAATTTATTATCTTCGCGTGAAATGGTTTGGGTGGGGTATGATACTTTAAAAAATCGAGTAGTCGTTGGTCAACGTGAAAATACATCCACCACAGCGCCTCGCTATTTGTACTATGTTGAAAATGATTCATTTAAAATTCAAGAGGGGGGTGATGTTTCTACTTCAGTGTATTTAACCTTGTTTTATGATCAAGATACCACGTTGCGTTCTATGAGGTGTAATTTAGATAATGACGGTTACAATCTTTATTCGTTACAATATATCTTTGATCCCGGTTTACAGATTTGGTACTGGTCTTGGGTAGCAAGTTCACCAAACTACCTTTCACCTTTGCCATATGCAAGAATACGAATGGCGAAATGGGAAAAACCTTATAGTTATGCGGCTACCGAAGAATATGGTTTAACAATTTTGCAACAAAATAGTTATGATGTTGCTCCCATTGAAATTGGACATTTGGATTTACCTTCAGTTTCATATTGGATTACAAAAACTGATTCCATTGTCTATGTCGCACTTTACGATCGTGGTATTGCAGTTGTTTCTGTATCAAATCCCACACAACCAACTTTGATTAAAATTATGCCTATACATGGTTCGAATAGGATACGACAAGTAGAGTTATCTGAGGATAAAAACTATTTGTATGCTTTGGATTCGAATGATGGAATTTATGTTTTATCCATCCATCAAAAAACCAATCCTTTACAATTGGGATTATTGCCTTGCTATATGCCAAATAAAATCTTGGTTAAAAACAATACGTTGTACGTAGCAGATGGCTCCCAAGGATTATTAATTTTTAAATAATATTAATTTGACTTAAACCGTTTTTTTTCTTAGAATTTTATTTTTGGAGGGACTATATGGCTAGTAAATCGAAAGAAGTACGTATCAATATACTGCTTGAATGTACCGAATGCCGTAAAAACAATATGCCGGGTGTTGCGAGATATGCTACTAGCAAAAACAAACGGAACACTCCGGATCGTATAGAATTGAAAAAGTATTGCAAGTTTGAACGCAAAGTAACCCTATTCAAAGAAGTGAAGTAAAAAGGATTAACGAATATGGCCAAGCAACAGTCATTTGGTGAAAAAGTCAAAAAGGTAAAAAATGCTTCGTTGATAACATTCTGTCCGCATTGTCAAAAAGAAACCATGTCTGCACCTACTTTACGTGTTGAAACCATTCGTACTGAAACTGGTGTTTTAAGATTCGTCCGAAAGCGTATTAAATATTGCACCTCTTGCAATAAAATTTTATAGTTTCAATGCAATTTGAACATTTTGAAAATGCAGCGCACTCCTTAGAGAGTGCGCTTTCAATTTTTCAACAACAACGTCAAGAAGTAATTAAGTATTTACTATCAATTGAAAGACAACTTTGGCGTTTTCGTGTTTCTAAAAACTCTTGGAGTGTTGCACAGATTGTTGAATACAATATCCAATCTGATCGGTTTTGGTGGTTTTCTTTTCAACTTTCTTTTCGACTCTTTCGTTTCTTACCAATGAAACCAATACAACAATCAACAATACAATCTTCTCCATTCACCGATAAAAATTCAATTCCACATTGGTGGTTTTTAAAACCAAGTGGAAAATATCGCAGAAAGTACTATTTTCAATCGCTTGATACCTTTTCACAAAAACTTGTTTACACTTGTGAAAATTTAAATCCTATTTTATCTCAACGATTACGAATGTATTCACCTTACGTAGGTTTCGTGAGTTTAGTAGATTCTATTATACTCCTTTTTTATTTGGATAAATTCTATTTTACCCATATACGTGGCTTGGTTGAACAATTATCAAACAAATAGTATGATGCGAACTCCTGATGAAATTTTAGCAATTGCCAAAGAGGTTATTCTTACCGAACGGTCTGCATTAGACAGTTTGATTTCTGTGCTGAATGAAAATTTCGTGAAATTGGTCCATTTGATTTTACATTCTAATGGAAAAGTGATTCTTACTGGAGTGGGGAAATCTGGTTTAATTGCAAGAAAAATTGCTGCGACTCTATCCTCCACTGGAACGTTAGCTATTTTTTTGCATCCCACTGAAGGGCTTCATGGTGATGTTGGTATCGTAAGGCCTGGTGATATTTGCATCTTGCTTTCAAAATCCGGTGAAACTGAAGAGTTGATCGCTATTTTACCCATTCTAAAAAAAATAGGGGCAACTACTGTTGCCATAACTCAAAACGAGCGTTCTGAATTAGCAAATTTATCGGATATTTATTTACCCTTAGGAGACATTAAAGAAGCGGGTCTATCTGGACTGACACCAACCAGTTCCACAACTGCAACTTTGGCTTTGGGAGACGCGTTAGCAATTGTATTAATGACCATTCGTGGTTTTCAACCAGAAGACTTCGCTAAACTTCATCCTGGTGGAAGCTTAGGGAAAAAGCTTCTTCTTAAAGTAGACGATCTGATGCACAAAGGTGAAGAAAACCCAACTATACAAGCAAATGCAACCATACAAGATGCAATCAAATTATTAACTTCAATTCCATTAGGTGCTGTGTCCATTGTTGACGAGGATGGAAAACTTATTGGATTTTTTACGGATGGTGACTTACGAAGAAGTATTCTCAAATTTGGAAGTAAAGTACTTCTTGATCCAATTTCTGAAGTAATGACTAAAAATCCAGTGACAGCTCATTTGGGGATGTTGGCCTTAGAAGCATTGCGCCTAATGGAAAATCGTCCTTCACAAATTTCTGTTTTACCAGTAGTTGATACATACGGTAAAGCAATTGGAATGTTACGATTACATGACTTATTGGCCGCAGGTCTCCCTTCTACTTCACATGGGAATTCCATTTAATGATGGTTTCAACTTTTGAAATTACATCCAATCTCAAAGTAGGAACAGAGGAACCATTATTGTTGATTGCGGGCCCTTGCGTTATTGAAGAACGTGATTTTACAATCAAATGGGCAGAAAAATTAAAAGAAGTTCTTAAACCTTATCCATTTCAATTTGTTTTTAAGGCAAGTTATGATAAAGCAAATAGAACTTCTGGACTGTCTCCAAGAGGACCCGGTTTAGAACAAGGTTTATCTATTCTTTCAGAAGTAAAATCAAAAGTTGGTGTTCCCGTTTTGACAGACGTACATGAAAGTACAGAATGTGCATTAGTAGCAGAAGTTGTGGATATTTTGCAAATTCCTGCATTTCTTTGCCGACAAACCACTTTATTACAAAGTGCTGGAAAGACGAATAAAACTGTAAATATTAAAAAAGGGCAATTTTTACACCCTGACGATATAAAATATGCCGCAGAAAAAGTAAAACAGACAGGTAACCCTAAAATCTTAATTACTGAAAGAGGAACTTGTTTTGGTTATAGAGATTTAGTGGTTGATATGCGAAGTTTGTCTCGTATTCGTCAACAAGGTTTTCCTGTCATCTTTGATGGAACCCATTCTGTCCAACAGTTAGGTGGAGGAGTTGGAAAAAGTATCGGGAATCGCTTTGAAGTTTTAGGATTAGTTCGTGCTGCAGTAGCGGTTGGAATTGATGGTGTGTTTTTAGAAGTTCACCCTAATCCAGATTTTGCTCCTTCTGATGGCCCGAATATGCTCACCTTAGAACTATTTCGTACATTATTAGAGCAAATTTATCGTTTGAATGAAACAGTAAAAGAGTTACGATTGAAAACGGACGAGTAGTGAACGTATGAAAAAGACCATTTTATTTCCGACCGATTTTGCTAAACCTTCTTTTACTGCACTTCAGTATGCAATTTCTTTTGCATCCATTCTCAATGCTGAAATTCAAATCATGCATTGCAAATCTTCAAATGACGAAGATACTCATATAGAATCAATGAAAGAGCAGTTTGTAAATGAACTACAAAAAACACAAACTAACTATCAGTTTCAATTTACTTTTAGTAAAGATCCGAGTACACAAATTATACAGGCGTGTACAACCAATAATCCGACTTTATTGATTATGAGTACTCATGGACGACATCCATTAGCCAAATGGATGTTAGGATCAATCACAGAACAAGTCATGCGTCACACGCCTACTCCTGTTATTCTTGTACCTTGCAACACCAAACAACAAGTTCCAAATTTAATTAAAGTAATTTTAGTAGGTATTGATTTTTCTTTGCCTTCACGACAAGCACTGAATTGGGCAAAGTATATTTCCAAGCAATGTGATGGCGAAATCCATATCTTACATACCATTGAAAGTGGTGTATTTCAAGGAACACCTTTTGAATTTCCTTCATTGCAAAATTTAGTACCCAATGCAGAACAGACCATTTTAGAAGCATTCAAAAACTTCGATTCAAATATTCCTATTCCAACATTGTCTCATCATCATGTACTAACTGGTATAGCTTCAAAAGAAATGGTCGCACTTGCAGAACAATTAAATGCACAATTATTGGTGATTGGACCACACGGAAGTGGGGGAATGCGAGAATTACTTCTTGGTTCTACAACTGAACGTGTCGTGCGGATGTCTCCTTGTCCCGTGTTCATCGCTAAAAACTCACCTGAATTTTAGTTTTACAACTTCTACAATCTTGATTTAAACTTTTCAACTGGATGGTTGTCAAAGTGATAAGACAATACGTCACTTTACTCAATTCAATAAGGAGAAAAATATGCGCAAAAAATTACTTATCCTGTTTTCTTTGTTTCTATTGGTTCTTTCAAGTTTTGCCCAAAACAAACCAAAAGAGAGTACTCCGATAACACCTGATCTAAAAGAACAAATCAAAATTTGGGATGAACGTATTCAAGACCTTGAAGTTTTCAGTAAAACTGCAATGGAACTACGTGAACAAGCACTACAAGAAGCAAAAAAAGAAATTGAAAATGCAAAAAAACTTCTAAATCAAGGAAAGGAACAGGATGCACATTCTGCATTAATTAAAGCACGTCACCATGCAAAACGGATAGGAAATTTAGGTTTTGTTAAACCACCCAAATTCAAGGGCAAAAAAGGTCGTGGTTGGTGGGACTGTGGATGTTGTGAACCTCCCTTTGGACCACCTCCGTTTGGTTTTGGTTATGGTGCTCCTCCTTGGGCAGGTGAAAGACATCCATTTGGTTATGGTCCATGGTGGATGGATAAAGATGGATTTGAAAAAGAAGATGATGACGATTAAACACCATTAAATACAATAAAAAACGGTACTCTTCTGAGTACCGTTTTTATTTAAATCCCAATTATTTAATCAGTATTAATAGGTTCTACAGAGACCCATCGGCGATTATTACGGGTATAAAATTTTACTTTACCTTCTATTTTCGCAAAAATCGTATGATCTTTACCCATTCCAACATTTAAGCCCGGGTGGAAGCGAGTTCCTCTTTGTCTAAGAATGATATTGCCGGGAATTACTAATTCACCACCGGACTTTTTAACACCAAGCATTTTTGGATTTGAATCACGTCCGTTCCTTGAACTTCCAACTCCTTTTTTATGTGCCATAACTCTACTCCTTATTAAACAGATAGCGTTTCCACGTACACAACTGTATAGTGTTGCCTGTGCGAACCTTGTTTAACGTATCCCTTTCTGCGCTTTTTCTTAAATAGATGTATTTTTTTGTCTCTTTTATGCTCAAGTACAGATAAAGTTGCATTTCCATCTACGAAAGGGGTACCTACTTTGACTTCACCTTGATCATTAACTGTCAGTAAAAAACGGCTCAATTCAATTTTACTGCCAATTTCATTATTAAGTTTAGGAACACGAACTTTTTTACCATTTTCTAAACGTACTTGTGAACCTGAAATTTCAGCGATAGCGTACACTTTTAATCCTCAATGTATGAATTTAACAAGTGCCGCCTCCCAGACTCGAACTGGGGACACATGGATTTTCAGTCCATTGCTCTACCACCTGAGCTAAAGCGGCTAATTAATATTTTCTTATTATTGGCGGGGCCGACGGGTCTCGAACCCGCAACCTCCGGCGTGACAGGCCGGCGCTCTAACCAATTGAACTACGACCCCTTCTTCTTTAAAAAGAAAGATAACATTGGAAATAGATATTCCAAATTTTGTGGGCGATGCCGGACTTGAACCAGCGACCCCCTGCGTGTAAAGCAGATGCTCTAGCCAACTGAGCTAATCGCCCATTTACTTTTTTTCCGATTTACTTTGCTCGTCTAAATGAGGCCTAATGGCTAAACCAATAGGGATTAAAATGCAATAGCCAATCGTCAATAGTATCGGAGCCACTGTCAATGAAAGGGGATTATTGTATGGTCCTTGCATTAATGCCAAATACCCTAACAGAATCACTCCAATTCCTGTGCCTAACCATCGCCAATTTCTTTTACTAAATAAAGGCCTTTGAATTTTGGTAATTTTTTTTTGTTTCGCCATATTAGACCTCTTTGAGCGAATTAATTTACCATATACGATACGAATAGTCAAGTTTAGAAAAACGAATTTATTTCTATATTGAATTGATTTACTTTATTTAGATCATATCAGGGGAAAAAAATGAATTCCAACTTGATGGACAAAGAAATTCTTACACGTTTTGACTTTTTACTTTCTAATTGTAGCCGTCAGCCACTTTTTTATAAAACTCTAATTGAACTTCGAAACTTTGTAGAACAATTGGTTACAGATCAAAATGAACAAATTTCGCGGTTAGCAACGATCGGTGCTGCCCTCGGTGCAGAAAAGGATATGCCTACTCTTTTAGAGATGATTTTAGTTGAATTAATGCGTCTAAATAACGCTGATGGAGGTACCTTTTATTTAGTTAAATCGGATAAGAAGGGGAATCCTATTGCCTTACAATGGGTTGTAGTTTCAAATCATACCTTAAAACTTTGGCAAGGTGGAACAAGTGGTAACCCCATCACTATTCCTGATATTCCTCTCTACATCGACGGAAATGAAAATCATCATAACGCTAGTGCACACGTGGCATTGACTGGTGAAATCATCAATTTAGAAGATGTATATGTGGCGGAAGGTTTTGACTTTAAAGGTGCAAAACGATTTGATGAACTGAACAACTATCGCACAAAATCCATGTTGGTTATTCCACTGAAGAATCATGAAAACGAGATTGTGGCTGTTTTACAACTCATTAATGCCTTAGACGAATCAAAAAACATTATACCTTTTTCCAAAGAAAATGAACTTCTTAATCTATCACTTGCAATGCAAGCCGCCGTTGCAATTACGAACACTCAACTTATACGTTCGTTAAAGGAATTATTGGATTCATTCATTCAATCCATTGCACAATCAATTGATGCCAAAGATGAGGTAACAGGTGGACACATTTCACGTGTTGCAATTTTGACCATGATGATCGCAGAAGCTTTAAACCAATGCAATACCGCTCCTTTTGATCAGATTCATTTTACACAAGATGAGCTATACGAACTAAAAATGGCTGCATGGTTACATGACACTGGGAAAATTACAACCCCAGATACGGTCATGTTTAAAGCAACAAAATTAGAAGCATATGTAGATCGCATAGATTTAATCAAACAGCGTTTTGAAACAATTCGATGTTTGAAACAAAATGAATTGCTTAGAAAAAAGCTATACGCCTATGAAAACGGGAATGTTAACTTAGATGAATTTAGTAAGTGGGATGATGAATTTAAGCAGGAATTGAATAAAATTGAGACCTATTGGCGCCTTATTGAACAATACAACCTGGGTGCAGAATTCTTAAAAGAAGAAATCGCCACAATTTTTAAACAAATTGCAAGTGAAAATTATTGTATCCCCGAAGAATTATCATTGAAGCAAAACGTTCCCTATGCAGGATATCTGTCTCGTTTTACGTGGGTAAATGAGCAAGAATGGGTAGGACCACGTGATGCAAGACCTATGCCGAAACAAAGCAGTGTAAGAAACTATTTAACACCCAATGAATTGCACAACTTACTCATTGCTAAAGGGACGCTTAATCCTGAAGAAAAGGCAAAAATGAATGATCATGTGGTTCAAACAATCAACATCTTGGAAAAGTTACCATTCCCCAGAAAATTACAAAATGTAGCAGAATATGCTGGTGGACATCACGAGTTTGTAAACGGAAAGGGTTATCCACGTGGGTTAAAAGGTGACGATCTTCCTTTACAGGCCCGAATCATGGCATTAGCAGATGTTTTTGAAGCATTGTCTGCGCCTGATCGACCATATAAAAAAGCCAAACCGATGAGTGAAGTTTTAAAAATTTTATCCACGATGGTAAAGTTTCAAGAACTGGATAAAAATGTATTTGAACTATTTATTCGTAGCGGTGTAATGGCAAGGTACGTTCAAGAGTATGTTCAACCTAATCAAATTGATATTGATTTAATTAGTGGAGAATTAAAAAATGAAGTTGTATAAATTAATGTTAGGATTTATCCCAATACTCGTAGGAATAGCAATACTACTCTCTGGAATGTCAAAACCAAAATCAGTTTCATCTACTATCAATCAAACTCAAGCTCAAAATGATATCCAAAATAATGCTTGCCGCCTTCGTTTAGATGACGTTTATGCTTGGATTGATAGAATGCCACGAACACAACCTAAAGCACCCACGATTCGAATCAAAATGACATTTACAGCATTTGGTGCAGGTATAATTGTCACACCTATTGTATCATTTGTTTCAGAAGAAAAATGTCTTCCCATACTTAATTCAGAATTGAAAGAAATACAAAATCGTACATTGAACAAAAATGACTCAGTCAATTTTGAATTAATGTATGAAATAGTATCCGTGACGAATAAGAAAATTACATTATGTTGGATTGAACCAAAATCAAAAGATACGCTCTTTGTTCCTATAGAAAGGATCGAGACCGTCTATTGAACCGATTTTTTGAAAAATGCGAAACGCATTGGTTGCTGCACCAACTCTCAAATTGTCTGCAACAATCCATAGGGATACAATGGTTGGTTCAGTAGGATGTACACGAATTCGGCCTACAAGAATTTTATCCGTTCCTGCAACATCTTTTGGGGTAGGTACTTTCTGACTGTTATACTCATCTCGAACTTCAATATCTAAATCACTTGATAAAAGTTGAACAATAGAATGTTTCTCAACTGGTGAGGAAAAGTGAATGGTTACTGCTTCAGAGTGACCAACTTCAACTGGTACACGAACACAAGTAGGAATAATGCACATTTGACAGTTTAAGATTTTTTGTGTTTCACGGATTAATTTTTTTTCTTCAACAGTAAAACCATCTGTTTTATCAATTTCACCTATTCTGGGAATCACATTTTGATGAACTATCTCTGGAAATAATTGGTACAAATCTTTTCCAACTTTTTGGTTTTCCCACTCAAACATTGCTAATCTACCTGCACCAGAAACGGATTGATAGGTAGCAATATGTATAGTTACAATACCGAGTGATCTTAACCGATGCAAAACACGAACCAATTGTATGGTTGAACAATTGGGATTGGAAATCCACCGTTTGGAGTGATTAAACGTTTCAATATTAACTTCAGGAACAATCAGTGGAACATCTTGCTGTAATCGAAATGCAGATGAATTATCAATTACTATTTTAGAATGCTGTAACCACAGATCTTGATACTGTTTCGTTACTGCATTGGAACAAAAACCAAATATAAAGTCATACTGTTTACCTAATTGACTAATCGTGCGAACCTTTAGTTTCTCTCCAAGATAAGGGATCAATAAATCTTTAGAGTTTTCAGATGCAAAGACATCAATGTTTTCGTAGGGAATAGAGTTTTCTTCACAAATTCTTAGAAAGGTTCGACCTGTCAGCCCCGTCGCACCAAACACTGCTATTTTATATTTTTCAACCATTTTAGAGGAATAGTGAAGCGACACTTGCTGTAATCCAACTTGCTAAAGATCCACAGATCATTGCTTTCAAACCAATTTGTGCCAATTCGGTTCTACGTTCAGGAACAATGGCACCTATGCCCCCAATTTGGATAGCAATACTTGAAAAATTTGCAAAGGTACATAGTGCATAGGTTGTTATAGCAATGGTTCTTTCTGATAATAAATTTTGCGCTTTCATTTCTGATAACTTCGTATAAGCAACAAATTCATTCATAGACAACTGTGTACCAATCAAGTAGCCAATATCAGGTGCATCTGACCAAGGAATTCCAATAAGCCAAGCAAAAGGTGCTAAAACCAATCCAAATAGTTCTCTTAGCGAACTTGGGAAAAACGTCAGATTGGTATAATACCATATTTGTTCCGAAGCCCATTTAAGAAACCAATTGATTCCTTCCAACAGTGCCAAAAAAGCTATTAACATCGCTGCAATGTTTAATGCAAGTTTTAATCCGTCAGTTGCACCGGTTGAGGCAGCATCTATAAGGTTTGCATACATCTTTTCACGTGGTACTTTAACTTTACCATAAGTTTTAGATTGTTCTGTTTCAGGAAAAGCTACCTTTGCAAGTAACAACGCTGCAGGTGCAGACATTACCGAAGCTGCAATCAAATGTTTTGCAGGAATACCCATTGAAACAAACCCTGCAAGTACCCCTCCTGCTATTGTTGCAAAACCTCCGACCATAATCGTGGCAAGTTCTGATCTGGTTGCATCTTTAAGAAATGGTCGTACCAATAGTGGTGCTTCAGTTTGACCAATAAAAATGTTAGCAGCACAGGATAACGTTTCTACACCACTCGTTTTCATCGTTTTTGACATAATTCTCGCAATAAATTCTATAACGGGTTGAATTAATTTCAAGTGATACAAAATAGCCATAAATGAAGAAAAGAAAATCACTGTAGGAAGTATGAGAAAAGCAAATTGAAAGCCGAATGTATTGATATATTCTGATTTAACAATGTTTCCAAATAAAAACTCAGAACCGTATTTCGAAAGAGATAAAAACTTTGTTACAAAGTTTGCAAACGAATCTAAGATCTTAACACCTAATGGAAATTTCAGGATAAAAACAGCAAAAACGATTTGTAATCCCAGTCCCCACAAAACAGTCCTCCAAGGAAATCGTTTTTTATTTTCAGACAACAAAAACCATACAATCAATATGATTATTGGAACAGCTAACACAGATTGAAATTTACCCATAACACTACCAATACTAATAAAGAGATTTGAATGAACGAAAAGATTTTTTAATCACTATTAAGAAATAAGAACAGTAGAACCAACTTTTTTGTGCACGTAATCCAATCAAACTCACTACAAGTTCTGAACTATTAAACAAATTAACAACGAACCAAAATATTTGAAAAATTTGTCATTATTCTTTACTTAAAGACAATCCAAGCGTCAAATCAATACTAACTCTTTTAACTCTAACCAGATTCTATCTATGGAATTAAATAATATTTATGTAACAAAAATATTAAATTATATCGTTGATGTTTAGATGATCCAATACTATCTTGAATCCAATCCCTATTAAAACAATTCCTCCAATTATTTCACTACGCTTTGCAAATTGAATAGGAACTAACCCCGATAACTTCATTGCTAAAAAGGTACCCAAACCTGCGATAATTCCGATTAAAATCGTAGAAATAAAATAATGCGATGTTATCGTAGGGATTGAAATCCCTGCTGCTAAAGCATCTATACTAACTGCCAATGACAATCCTATAAGAGTTAGACCTCGAGTAGCATCGTATTGTCGTATCTCATTTTCAGTTTCTGACTTGATCCCATTGTGAATCATTTTTAATCCGATCAAACCAAGTAAAATGAATGCTATCCAATGATCAAAAGCACTTACATAGCGTTCAACCATGAGTAAAAGTGTAGCCCCCAATAGAGATAATATGAATTGAAACAATCCGAAATGAAAAGAGAGTCGAAAAATTTGTCGTGATGATTTATACTTTATTCCCGATACTAATCCCACGGCAAAAGCATCAGTTGCTAATGCTAAAGATAAAACAAAGATTTCAATCATAGTGATATAAAAAAGGGTGGGTTTACCCACCCTTTTCTCTTTCATAGAAAATTTTAATGTTCTTTCTTTTCGTGCTTTTTCTCTGCTTCAGATTTTTCTGATTGATGGGGGCATGAATACCCTTTCGTCGACTCCAATTTCATTCCTTTAGCAGGAAGAATTTCTACGCCTAATGCATCCATGTACAGCATCTTCTTAGTTTTTTTCACTTCATCCGTCAACTTCAATCCATCTTCCTCAAAATGTTTCAAGACTGCTTCTGAAAATTCTTCTTCTTTCACTGTACCCATTGCTCTTGCTGTTGCTCCCGCCGCATTTTTAGGCATTGCAAAACCTTCATCCTTTGCTTTCACAAAAACGATTTTATTGCCATCTCTCAACACCACCCAACATCCAGCAGATTGACACACTGCTTCAATCACACCTTCAGCAACTACAATTTTATCTTTTGATGGTTTAAGGTTGGCTACCTTAATTATTTTTTTACTTGTTATCTTTTCGCCGAAGCATTCTTTTTCAGAAGCGAATACTGAAACGCTAAAAAAAACAATCAAGCAAAACGTAAGCAATCTTCTAAACATGATTTTTCTCCTATTTTATCGAATAATAACAAATTTCCCCGTAGATATCTTTCCATTTCCCTCTGGTGTTTTATCTTCAACAGAAAAAAGATATAACCCAGAAGTAACCAGTTGTTCATTTCTGGATTTTAAATTCCAACTCTCTGCATAATCAAGATTTACGCCGATGTTAAGATCGCCAGGAATGTTATGTGGGATAGCAGCAACTAAATCCCCAGACACAGTAAAAATACGAATGAGAGCTTGCTTAGGCAAATTGTAAAAATAAATTCTTCTATCTTCTTGTGGGTAGAACATGGGTGTACCATCATCACGATTTTCCCAAGCAAGACCATTTCCATACACACGGGTATAATCCACATCTACACGGTAAGGATTTGGAACAACGTTCACCGTACCCTTGGTCTGTCTTGAAGGTGCAGTATAAATTCGATTTGAATTTTTTGATGTTTCTAACGAAGGTGTTCCCACACGAGGATCGCCGTAGTCAAAAGCCGTTACTGCATAATAACGTGGAAATAACGGGGGTACACCTACAATTCTATATCGATAAGTGGAATCTGTTGAATTCCATATAGCAGAAAAACCAGTGTTCAATCCAACTCTTTTACGAATTAAATATTCACCATTAATAATAGTATCTGGTCTTGCATCGGTCCTATTGTCCGGTACTGTAGCCAAAGAATCTGTAGTAGGATGAAAATAGGCATAATTTACTTTATCAAAGACTGCTAACAATGAAAATTCATTTTCTAAACCTGTTTCTGAAACATAAATACGATATCCTTCAAAATCAGATAGATTAGAAAATGGATCAAGATAATTCGGATCTTCGGAAGGAAATGGTGTCCAAATCAGTTCCACCCAATTATCGCCCGCAATAGATCTAAGTTGCGGAATTGGCGGTGGTGGCGGTCCCAAGAAATCGGGTTCACCATCCCCTAAATCAAGTATTTGGTTATTGGAAGTATACCAATACCTTTGAGGTTTGTAAGGATTGTTATCTTCACCCGGATCTAATTTATTGTTTTTCTCTGTTCCATCAACATCAGGGCCGGGATAATATCCTATAAAAATATGATCAATGACAATTGAATCACCTATCTCTTTTGCAAACAATAAATCAGAACCTGTATCCTCGCCGTACCAACCATCACCCTTTGGATGCGAACGGGTAGGTGTATCACGCATCGGATTATCATACACTCTAGACGCCCAATCTGCTGCATATTGTATGGTAGCAAAATTAAATTTTTCTGGATCAATTACAGTATTGGATGTTTGTGGATTATTTGGGTTGTGAAAATATAGACCTGCAACGAATGCCACCGACATACTAAATTTCTCACCCGGATTCAATCGGAATACACGTTCACCAGTGGGTGAAAAATGGTCAAACACACCTAAAGGACCCCATGATAGTAAGTATCTCGTATCGTATCCATCCGCTAAATCATTCATTGTAGTTTCTTCAGCATTTTTCCATGCATGAAATACACCAGGATTATCAAGATCTTCCTGTGGATGATTAGCAAGATATACAGGATTGTTTGTATAGAGTTGATCATAATCAAACTCACGATTGGACAATACAAAATACTTTCTTGCATCTCCCATCGGAGTACCATACTGATTGGTCCAACTCCCTGGTGCATTATCATCTACCCATGAAGGACCAAAATCAAGGGCTTCGTTACCATTAGAAATCCACCAATTAAACGATGTTTTCAACGATGGATTGGGTGCTTTTAATACCCTTGAACCTAATACATGAGGTGCTGAAAAATCAGAACCATTAGGAACATCGTAGGGTCTTCCATCATTATCCACTATATACGCAACATTAACAAGTGAACTGTCTCTTCTTCCATCAGGCAATTGATATACATAAAATCTTTGAAATCCGCAGATATCATCATTATGCCAATCCGGAGTTTCCGACATATCTCCAATATCGCCATCAACATACAACCCAACGTAAATATTTTTAAGATAATTGGTGGCTATATTTTCAAACTCCCACTCGAAAAAAATAAAATCTTTTGCATAAGCATAACTGAATGCATAGGATTTTTGAGTGACTTTTATACCAAGAGGAAAGTGTCTACCATCAATTGGATCTTCTGCTACAAAAAAGTTTTCATTCAAAGTATCGGTATAACTTAAAATAAAATCTTGTTCAGAAACTGCTAATTCGTGGGTTACATATTGCCCTAAACGATTGTACGCATTCGGTCTGGTAGAGCGTTCCTGAATTCCATTATTTGGACCTTCACCAGGCCAGAATTCAATAATTGAAGTGTTGTTGGCTGTTCTTACCCATCCATCGGTTCCCACAGAAACTCTGGGAAATTCTCTTCCTTCTTCTTGAACCATTGCACCCACCCATATCGCAGCTTGGTACAGATAGGTTTGATTTGATCCTGCTGGAAATATCGCTTGTGGTGCGTAAGTTCCCGGATATTCAGGATCCTGCATACGGTTTGCATTACGAATGGAATAGTTTCCGAAAAATCCGTAATTCGTAATGTTCATCCAGATGTTTCCAACGCGGTGAACACGATTTTGAACATTAGGATTAGAAAGTTGAATTTCAGCATTCTTACGAATAGGTCCTCGTCGTGCATTTTCTAATTCAGCTTGTAGAGTTTGGGGTAAAAATGTAGTGAAGAGGATTAAAAGAAACGTTATTCTATGCATATAATTCCCAATTATGAATTTGATCCACTTTCATTTATCTTTTGGGCGACATTATCAGAAAATCGGCATCTATCCCATTTTCCCACATTTTCATGGTCTATCGTGCAGATAAGACCACCCATACGATAGCATTGTGAAGTAGGTTCTGGAAAAACAGAATATTTACATTCAATACAATAAATTTTTGATTGCAAAGAGTCGTTTGAATCGGTTGGAAACATAGGGTTCATTATTAATTGTTGAAAGTTAATTACTTAGTATAGCATAATCCAATATCCTTTTTCTCTTTGACTTTTTTTTCGTAGTTTTGTAGCGTATCATTGATTAGTAGCGCTTAGTTTGGAGGATCTATGAGAAGAGTATATTCTTTTTTAATCTTTTCAATTCTTCTCAGTTTTTTATTAGGTTGCGGAACTAAAGGGGTTGAAAAGAAAATTGAAGAAGCAGAGCGAATTTTAAATGAGGCAATTGAAATCGGTGCAGAGCTACGTGCTCCCGTAGCTGTCAATGTAGCACGTGAAAAGATTGAATATGCAAAAGAATTGTTAGAAATTGGAAAAACAGATTCCGCATTAACCGTTTCCGCTTTAGCTGTAGAATCTGCAAGAGAAGCATTACAAACAACGAAAGAGTTTAACTCAATTCCTGATGCCGGACGCTGAACCATCACCGATTGTATTAACTTGGGTTCGACCGCTCAAAGAATTGAGCGGTCGTTTTTCTCTTCCCAAGGCGAATACTTTTCGTGGAGTTTTTTTTCGTTTCATTTGGGAAGGAACATTTGCCTCCGTTTTTTCTGTAATAACACAAGGAGGTTTATTAATTGCACTCGCCACTTATTTAAAAGCAGGTCATTGGCAAATCTCACTTATCAGTGCAATGGTTTTTATTGTGATGCCTTTGCAATTGATACTCGGAAACTATCTCAATTCTTATTCTACTCGTAAACGAAATACAATACTAACAGCCACCATCGGACGATGCTTATGGATTGGTCCAATAATTTTAGCAGTGCTTCAACCGAAACATGCGGTATGGTGGTTCATATTGTTTGTATTCTTGATGAATTTGTTTTTAACCCTCAGCGCATTGTGTTGGCTTTCTTGGGTTGGAGATCTAATCCATAAAGAAATACGTGGAAGATTTTTTGGAATAAGACAAAGATGGATGTCCACTGCAAACGTTGTTACTTTGGTAGTTGCGGGCATTTTTATGGATTGGATGAAATTGCAGAAATTAGAAGGTTTAGGACATTTTACGATAGGTACACTTGCAATTTTGGCAGGTTTGATTTCGACCTACCTAATGATTGGAATTCCTAAGCAGTTACGAAGTCGTAATGGAGTTACTGATCAAAATTTACAAATTCATCTTGCATGGAAGCATCCTGAATATCGATCTGTTTTATTAGGTTTTGCTGGATGGTATGCTGCTATTGGATTTGCTGGTCCTTATTGGGCTGTACATATGCTAACGTACTTAAAATTTAGTTTTACGCTACTAACAGGTTACGGTGCATTATTCACCATTACGATGGCAATTGTATCGCCTATTGTAGGAAAATGGATTGATAAAAACAATGATTTTTCGGTTCTGATCATAGGCATGTTATGCTTGGCAACCTTATCGATCTTTTGGTTATTCATTACACCCCAATTTTTATTTCCTATTATCCCAGAAATTATCATCACAGCAATAGGATGGAGTGCTATTCAGATTACTTCTTCTACCATCCCCTTAAAGTACTCCAATGAATCTACACGAAGTTCATTTATTTCTGCATTAGCAGCCGTAACAGGAATCGGTTTTACCATTGGTTCACTAATGGGAGGTTGGATGATGGAAACTATTTCACATTGTCAAGGTAGATTTTTGTCTATACCTATTTACCCTACTCATTTTGCTTTTGCAATGACTGCTGTGTTTCGTTTTGTTATTGCAATTTATTTCTACCTTCTCTTAAAAAAATTGGTACAAGGTGTTAAACGTGAATCTCTTGTTTATTGATCACCATCAAGATTATCAAACCCAACTTTTACCCGGTTTTTTTAAAGAACTTGGAAATCATTGTAAGGTACTTATCGTTCATCAAAACCGTTTTTTACATCATCGTATAAAAGAAAAACCCATAGAAATTCATCAAAACGTATGGTCAGTACAACGTTTACCCTTTGCACCTTATCGGATGATTTTATTATCCGACACCCTATCTAAGTTAGATGCAAAAGGATTGTATGTTCAGTGTAAAAAATATCTTTCTTACTTAAATTTTCAACCGACTTTTACTGAGTTTATCAGTCCTTTCTTTAGAAATCATTTTCAACCATTATTTTCTAAATTTTGTTCCTATTGGATCATAGATCACTACTCACAAGTTCCCGGTCAACCTATTTACATGAGCGCTATACAAGCCAAATATGAAAAAATCTGCGCTCAAAAAGCGGATATAGTATTTACTACATCAAGAACTTTAAAAAACATTTTTCAAACTTATACAAAACGTATTGTATTTATTCCAAATTCTGCTGATGATGAATTCTTTTGTCCCAAGTGGATGTCATCTACTGAAGAACCTGAAATTTTAAAAAAATACTCAAGACCTATTTTTGGCTACTTTGGAGGGATAAACTCAATATTAGATTGGGATGCTTTGTTGTATTTATCTCAAATCCGACCGTATTATACTTTTTTATTGTTTGGATGGATTGATGGTGGTCCTGAACTCCAACAAAATAATTCATTTAAGAAAGTCATGTTACAAAAAAACGTACATTTCGTTGGTAAAATTCCATATAATGATTTACCAACAGTTATGTCGCATATTGATGTAGGAATGATCCTTGATGCACCCAATGATTTTTCTAAAACTAGAAATCAAAATAAAGTTTATCAGTATCTGCTAAGTGGCATTCCAATTATTGGACCATTTGCACAGCCCGATTATACCCCTTTTAAATCTTTGCTTCATTTAGCGGAAACTAAAGAGGAGTTACCTGAAAAAGCCGATCTCGCATTACAAGCCAATACGCCTGAGCAATCTAAAAGAAGAAGAATGTATGCAGAAAAAATTTCATTAAAATCTATCGTTCGTCATCGTATTCAATGTTATGAAAATTTGCTAAACAATTTGTCTATAGAGGATTTTTCTTACCCACCAGTCGATTTTTAAATATTCCCTCGCTATTTCAATAGAATGAGTTTTGAAATACGATATTGTTGTTGGATTCCAAGTTGGATGAAATAGATACCACTTGGATATTCTTGTAAACTGATTCTTTTAGTATAAACGCCAATTCGATGGAATTCTTTTTCGTTAAACACTTTTCTCCCTATTACATCATATACTTCAATGCTCACGAAATCGTCAGTAGGAATTGAATATTGAATATAAGAACTCATATTGAAAGGATTAGGATAGATACGTGTAATTTCAAAAGTGGTAGGTTGGAATAAATTTCTATCTTTTACTTCATTGAACCTTGAAAGATATACGGTTACCATACGGCCTGATGACGGATTCCTTTTTTGTAAAATAGAAAAATGAAAAGTATGCCGATTGGTATCTAATCGTAGATTCACACCTAATTGTACATTTGTATTCGGTATAAGTAACCCAACTGTTGGAACACTCAGTGTTGCATATCTACAAGGTTTAGGTAATTGATAAGTACGCAATATCGCTTGTGTAGGTGAGGTCAAAAGAACACACAAGTACCTTTGTGCATCTATGTCACTTTCTTCATAGTAACACGCACCTGACGAACGAAATCCTTCTGGTAGTTGTAATTGTGCAATAGGAACGATTTGAGTGTGGGAAGAATCAATTTCAGATACCCACAACTGAGTATAATTGTTATCGGTAGATAGGAACCAAATTTTTCCATTTGGATATCTTTCAGGAACAATTGCAGTAATTCTTCGATTATGTGAGATTTGTGATAATAATTGTCCGTTGGTACTGAATTTTTTGACAGGAGAAGTGTTATCGGCTATCCAAATTATTGAGCTGTCATTAGATATTTGTTGTGATGCGATGGCTCTTGGGGGATTAATCATTACATTATTAAATAAGGGGGTGCGAATTTCAGATGAATTATTAAAACCAGTTATTCTCCAGATCGTATCATTTTCACCGGTAATAAAATCAGTACCTAAACGGTCAATATCTCGATATCCAATATCCGTATTGGTTAACTGATTAAGCACATCAATTTGAGTACCCTCTGGAAAATGATTCCATAGGTACCATTTGTTGGGATTTTGATTGTTGTTAGAACCAGTAAAAATCAATCTTCTTTGACCTGAGTTATCGTATTCAACACCTTGTAAACGGATGTCATTGAATAACTGACCGACATTCCATTCTCTTTGAAACGACCATTGTTCTAATCCATTTCCTGAAATCAACTCCAATTCGTATCGTCCATCACCATCTCCTACATTGGTCATTGTGGTTAACAATGGAATGGTAAGTGTATCATTTTGAAGATTTTGAATGTTTATATATACACTGTCCGGTGAACATGAATAAATCGGTCTTGTCAATAGTTGGTTTCTTACTACATTTCCAGGTGCACTAATCACCACAGTATCATTTTTTTCATTATAGAGTGGATGTACAATCCTCAAGAAGTAAGTAGATAATCCTAAGTTTCCAATCCAATACGACCCGTCGGCATTTGAAGTATCTCGTAAAATGCCATTCAGATATATCAATGCATTGGAAATTGGGCTCCCAGTCGCGTTAGCAGAAATGACGCCCGAAATAGATGCAATTGGGGGCATTTGTGTGAGAATACCACGATTTTGAAATGCAGTAAAAATTTGATTGAGATGCTGACCTTGATACAATAACACATCCGCGTTTAAAATCGCGTTGGCTAAGGTCGGATAAGTAACACCATATCCTACAGCAAATTGACCTTGCAAAACAATGCGATCGGTTACTGTTCTTCCACATGAATCCCATATATCCATTAAAGCACGCGACCAAATTTGACCATTGGTATGAATACTACTTCCCATACCACTTGGATAAATCGCATTTGTATTTAAAATTCTACCGTTCCAGTATTCATTATGTCCATCCCAATTAAATACCCATTCTCGTCTAAAATTGCTAACATTCGCTGAATAGCTTCCTGCCCAATAATCTCCAAAACCTTCACCTAATGAACCAGATTCACCTCCACCCCAGTTATTTACTTGACTGTATTGAATTGCATGTCCATATTCGTGCCACAACACATCTACATCTTCAGCATCATCTACGCCTCCTTCACCAAATGCCAATCGATTTGTACTGGGTAAAAAATGAGAATTATCCGCACCCGATAAACCATGTGGATCTACTCCAATAGACAGATTTTGAATATTCATAAAGCCAAGCGCTTGGATGTAACGTTGGCAGCTATCAATGTGTGCATAAACCATTACATCTTCAAACCCTTGCTGTGAACGAGTAAATTGAAAACCATCAGGTATAGTAGCTGTAACAGGTGCAACCGTAGGGGGCTCAAAATCTATCAATTGAACAAATGGTCCCACTAAACTATAACTATTACTTTGAAATGTGATATTTCTTAATGAACGAGTTACTCTTTGCCCATTTAACTCATTGTTGTCTGCATCATTGTTATCCCTCCAATTTCCACCATAAGATTGTTGTGCAGAGGTCAGTGGATCAGGATTAAAGACCAAACCTGTTCCATCTATGTAACACGTTGTTTCTCGAGTACGTAAATGACTACCATCAACAGCAGAAACTAAAATTTCATATTCACCGATTGGATCTATTGGTGAAAGAATTACTCGATAGACCAATTGTGAACCAAATTCAAGCAATTTCCAAATGTACAAATTCACAATAGGCGCATGTGTTTCCCCTGTATGAGGAAAAAATTGTTTTGCAAAATCAACCGCTTCTTTTGAAGATATTGTTGGAGTGGTATTCAAAACATACAATTCATCATCTAAATGATGATGAATAGAAATTAACTTTCTACTCTTATCAAATTGAGCCACCAAATCGTTTTCATAGGATATTATTTCATTTTGGTGTTGACGATATCGCAATACTTTACCACCCGGGGTTTCTTGTGTTTGAATAAGTTTAATAGAAACTGGTTGCTTTAACCCAAGTTCTCTATAATGTTGATAATACCAAATTCTGAAGACCTCATCATACTCAGATTCAGATGAAGCAATTACATTATCTGAAACATGAAGAAAAATGATTTTACCAGTTTCTAAATTTTGTATTCCATTTTTAGTAAAATTTTGAGGAATAGCACGTTCAATGATTGGAAAAAAAGGTTCACGCTTAGCATTGGATGGTGAAATTTTCAAAAAGAAAGTTAGAAAGATAAGAAAAAAAATTCGATTCACTTTTAATTTCTTATGTATTTTCTGAAACATATATACTTCTCTTGTTTAAGTCCTTTCTAAATAGTAATGTATAACCGTTTCCGTAACAAATGCGGAGTGATTGATATGCAACAATATAAAAAAAACATTAGCTTCTCTAAATCTATACTTTTTTTCTGGATATGGATACTTTTCTTTGAAACCAATATTGGTGATTGTACGCCCTATTGGACAGAAGAACAAATCCTTGCACAAGAAGCTGGTAATGCCTTTATAGATAACATATTTCCGAATAGACCGTATTTACCTCCTGAAATCAATCCCTATCAATACTATAATCAATATTTATTGACTGCCAATTGGTTACGAACGTTACAAGTGACAACACCAGGACCTGATTTTGGCGGAATGCGGGAAGGTGAAACGGGTTCACTTTACACAATCATTCAAACCGATAATACCCAAGAAGCGATAGTAGTTTGGTCTAATGCGAAAAGAATCGCACAAAATGATACTCTCTTTCAAACTGAAATCGCACGTGCTTGGATCTACAATCGCAACTGGCCTGCATGGTTAGAAGAAGGTGGTAACAACGGTTATTATAGAAGCCATAATGCTGGTTGGGGTTTAGCTGCAACTATGGCTTACATTCAAGCAACACATGATAGTTCAGTGATTGGTTATGGAGATTCTTGTGCCAACTATATTCGCGACTATCCTGTCAATTGGACTTCCAATGTTAATCGCAATGCAGAAGGGATCGCGGTGGGTGCACTTGCACAATATGCACGTTGGCGAAATCACTCACAATCACAACGTTGGTTAGATACAGCTTTAGTTCGAGGAGAACGATTACGTCAATGGATTGAATCCAATCCGACTAACATCCTACGTCAAGCTGAAAGTTGGGCTTTGTCTGGTGGTTGTGCTTTTTGGGGAGTACTTCATTCCATCTGTGTTCAAAATCCTACCTTTGGAATTCCATGGGTAAATCAGTATGGCCAGTTTATGGAAGCACGTCCAGGTGCGGGAACTTGGGCAAATGCATGGGCTACGTGGTATGGACATGCACATACAGCAGCTTTCACCTTTACATTCAATCCGATTTTTCGTGATAGCGCAATTACAGTCACTGATTATTTATTGGAGCAAGATGTAGATAATGATGGTGGTATTCCCGCAACTGTAGGAGATCCACAAAATGAAGATCAAAGTTGGGTTTCTTGCTATATGGCTTGGATGCTGCTTGATCCATTAATTCCCATTACAAGCTTCCCTTACGATTTAGCTGTCAGTAATATTTCCCAACCACGTGGTTTGTTGGGTGTTGGTGATAGCATACGATGTGCATTTAGTATTGTAAACTATGGACGCAACCGAATGTTACCATCTATTTTAATACGATATGGCTCATCGGTATCCAACTTACAAACTATCCAGTTAACTGATACAGATTCTTTGTTAAGCGGTGCTCGGAGAAATTATTTCAGAAATTTAGGAATAGCCGATGCAGAATCACTCATTATTCGTGTACGTATTGCGAATGTAGATAGCAATAATAGCAATGATTCAGTTGAATTATTACGTACTGTTAGCCCAACATTTTTAATTCCAGTATCTATTACAGTTGACTCTACCGTTCAATATCCGGTTAGAATAAGAACGCGATTCCAAGCTACTATTGATACAAATTATTCTCGTGAAATTGATACGCTTCTTTCACATCATTCTTTTTATTCATTCATTCGTGTGCCGACCGGCAATTGGCAGGTGAAAATTGAGACACCACCACCTTTTATTCGAGTATTAGATACTGTAAACATTACGGCTAACTCTTCCTATTCTAAATTTATTCCCAAAGCACGTCTATGGCTTTTAGAAGACGATTCTATTTCAAACTTTAGTTCTTACTATACTGTTGTACTGGATTCTATTTTTCCATTGTATCGTCATGATAATTTAGATACGATATCCAATATACAATCTTTAATCACAATGTTTCCCAACGTTCTATGGTTTACTGGAAATCGTAGAAACCCTTTTACAAACGACCATATCAATGCTATTCATTATGCACTAAATCAACGAACGAATGTCATTTTAAGTGGACAAGATGTTGGTGAAACTTTGCAACGAACTGATTCTACTTTACTCCAACGCTTCGGTGCAACCTTACGTGCTTTTGATACCAACATCTATCGTATCTATGGAATTGCTAACACACCATTAGCAGGAATGAATACATTATTAACTGGTTCATTAGGTGCAGGCAACCAAACTTCGCAAGATGGTTTTAATGTATATGGAAATGGAGTGGCTTGGAGTTTCTACCAAGGTACTTCAAGTGTCTATTCAATTGTTGTAACAGAAAATTGGAACTTCGGAAAAACTGTTTTAACTGGTTTTGGGTTAGAAGCTGTGCATGGATCAGGAATAAATTCCCGCGCTTTTCTAATCAGTTCTTTTTTGAACTTCTTTGAACAGAATACTTGGAATAGAGAACTTACTAGTTTTATTCAACCGAAATCGTTTCAAATCACCCTCTATCCAAATCCGTTTAATCAGCAACTTAATCTATATTGGAACATTTCACAATATCCAACCGTTGTAAAAATTTATAACTCTTTAGGTGAAATCGTTCATGACATATGTGTGCCCATACCCTATACATCTTTTACGTGGAATACAGAGGGTTTATCAAGTGGAAAGTATTACATTTTTGTTCAACAGAATCAAATGCAAGAGATACGTCCTGTCATCCTGTTAAAATAATTCATGAAAAAAATGCGTGAATTGTGTTATGCAAGAATAGATGTGATGCTACGATGGAAAACTATTCCGATAGTGGTTTTAATTTGAACATTTCAATTAATTTTTTTAACGCTGGATTCTTTTGGGACAACTCTTCAATTTGTGCATTAACATCAACTGTTGGATTCTGAATAAGCGTATTGGTTGGTTCTGCAAGCTTTAGTGCAATTTTAATCTTTGTTTTAAAAAAATCCGATAAACATTTTTCATACTGCTCTTTTTGTATTTTTATCAACTCGTATCGGACACTATTGAGAACTTCTAATGTTAATGTATTGTCTTGGCAATCATAAATGGTCGTTGAACTCAAAGAAGATCCAATTACTGCATTAGATTTGCGAATTGCATTACAAATTGAATTCCAATTGTTTTTAAGGGTTACTAAGTTAAGATTTTCTGGTGTGAATTCAAGTAATGATTGCTCTTTTACTATAGATCCTTTTTCACCAATGTTATCTGTTTCTAATTGAGGTTTGAGTTCCTTCGTACGTGAGATTGGATGTTGGATTTCAGTTTCAGAATTTATCGGTTTTTTTTTACCTCAACATTTGAAGGTTTTGTTTCAAGAGCTTCAATCTGTTTTAACAATATTTGGATATCAATGGTTTGTTCCATTCTAACCAGTCGTTGCAAAAGCAATTCAATGCGCAATCTTGGATTGTAACTCCCTCGTAAAATGAGCTCAGTTTCAGAAGTCAATTTAAGCATTCGTAACAGATCTTCTGATTGAAATAACGGTGCTGTTTGTTCAAACCAATTTTTTTCTTCAGGAGTCAATGGCAGTTGTTCTGCTGAATGTGTCACATTAACTCTTAATAACATTAAAAAGTGCTCCATCAATCCTCGGATAAAATCAGAAAGATCCGCACCTGTGTTCATTAAGTTAGCTACGAAAGCAAATGTACCTTCAACGTTTTTATCCAAAATCATTTTAGTGATTTCGAAAAAACGATCCGATTTAATTAAACCTAACGCTGTAATTACATCTAATTCAGTAATTTGATGTCCACAAAAGGCAATCATTTGATCTAAAAGAGATATCCCATCTCTAAGGGAACCATCACTTCTTCTAGCAAGGATGGCTGCAGCACCCGTTTCTAATAAAATTCCTTCTTCACGGGCCATTTTCATCAAATGGTTAGCAACCTCAATACCATCCAATCGTCGAAATTCAAAACGTTGACAACGTGATAAAACTGTGGGAGGAACTTGATGAACGTCTGTTGTTGCTAAAATAAAGACAACGTGCTCTGGAGGTTCTTCAAGGGTCTTTAAGAAGGCATTAAACGCTTCTCTAGTAAACATGTGGACTTCGTCCACAATAACAATTCGATAAGCACCGGCAGAACTTGACAATCGTACATTTTCACGAATACTCCGAACGTCATCTACTCCACGATTGGATGCTGCATCAATTTCCAATACATTTACACTTCTCCCTTCAGTAATTTGAATGCAGCTATCACATTCATTACAAGGTTCTGAAGTTTTTCTTTCTGTACAATTTAACGCTTTGGCTAAAATTCGTGCTACAGTCGTTTTTCCAACTCCTCTTGGACCACCAAACAAGTAAGCATGTCCAATTCGGTTAAGTTGAATGGCTCGAGAAAGCGTACCTGTAACGTGTTCTTGACCAATGACTTCAGAAAATTTTTGTGGACGGTATCTTCTTGCTAATACAATATAGGACACGCTTGCACCTCAAATTGACCGACCCAGTAGGTTCGGCACCTCACGGCACAGGTTCTTGAGCGGACCGTTGCTCCCTTCCGGGCCTAGCGGGGTTAAGCCCTTACACCTTGCGCGAGACCGAACCCATTGGGTCGGCTTTTGTGGACCTGAGCGGGTTCGAACCGCTGACCCCCACGTTGCGAACGTGATGCTCTCCCACCTGAGCTACAGGCCCTTCGCAAATTCCAATTTATTCACACTATTGAACATTTTCAATGTAATATACGAGATCGTAACTTTCAAATGAAAAGAGGAATTCAAATTGGAAAAGGGTAAAATTGAAAAAAGTTTATCTTATTGATTTTGATGGCACAATCACCGTACAAGATACGCTTCAGTGGCTTTTAGATCGGTATGGAATGAAAAATTGGCGAGAAATTGAACAAGAAGTAGAAAAAGGTTTACTGAAAGAAAAAGATGTCTATACGATAGAGATGAAATCGTTAAAAATACCTATAAGTGAAGCCATTTCAGAAATTCTTAAAGAAGTACAACTCCGCAATGGTTTTTTTGAATTTTATGAATATTGTCAACGATTCAACTATCAGATTGTAGTTGTTTCAGCAGGTTTTCGTCAAATTATTATCCCCTTTTTAAATCAATACAATTTTCAAGTAAAATTATTTGCAAACGAATTAATAGAAAATGATAGCGATGAAGGTTGGTCCTTTTACAATTCAATTACACCTTTGCCAGATTGTGAACATAGTTTATGCAAATGTGTTCCATTCTTAGAATATTATGAAAAGGGGTACTACGTTACTTTTATTGGTGATGGCATCACAGATTACTGTATTGCAAAACGTTGTGAACAAGTATATGCCTTGAAGGGAAGCAATTTAGAAAAAATGTTAGAAAAATACTCTAAGAAATATTTTTCTTTTAACACTTTCTTAGACGTTCTAAATCAAGAATTAAAAAATAAATTTAGTAACGTTTCTGAAAATAAGTAATTCAATTTATGATAAATTCTGATATTAGATAATTTAATTTCGTTCCTAATTAGAATAATTAACAAAATTATGGTCTTTTGGATTACAAATTTTGTTATGTTCTTATTATTAAATCTATTTCTTATACTAAATTAATAATGATTTTACTATCAAACGAGTTTGCAACCATTTAAAAAATTAAGTAAACTTTCACTTGTATAAATTGCAGCGGAGACAAACCTCTTCCTACAACACCATCCCAAATCACAATATTCCATTTACCTACTAATATTTGGGCTTACTTAGAATGGGAAAAACTTTTTCACCAACAATAGACGAAGTTGTGAAACGTTTATCAAAGTTACCGGGTATCGGTAAAAAAGCAGCCATGCGCTTAGCTGTACATTTACTTGAGCAACCCGATTCAGAAATTCAAGCCCTTGCAGAAGCAATTCTCCAAATCAAAAAGAAAGTATCGCTGTGTAGTGTTTGTGGAAGTTGGAGTGAGATTGACCCGTGCACTATTTGTCAATCGTCCACACGAGATCGTTCGGTTATCTGCGTAGTTGAAACACCGGCAGATGTTCTTGCTTTTGAAAATAGCGGTTTCAAAGGACTTTATCACGTTTTGGGTGGATGTTTATCCCCTTTGGACGATATTGGACCCGATCAATTGAGAATTAAAGAACTATTGCATCGCTTACAACGCGAAACCATTCAAGAAGTTATTCTAGCAATGAATCCAACAACCGAAGGCGAAACAACTGCAATTTATCTGTACAAAGTACTTGAAACATTGCAGGTTCGGGTCACACGTATAGGATTTGGAATTCCAATCGGATCTGATGTACGTCTTGCTGATGAGGAATCTTTATCACAATCTCTTTTAGGACGTAAAGATATGCGTTCATCGTAATGTTCAATCTTTTTACTTCATTAACCTCTTTAGGTTCAATCGCTAATCATGAATGGAATAAATCACTAATTTAACGATTGCATCCGAACAATATGGAGAATACAATGTCAAAACAATTTATCACTATTGATGGAAACGAAGCCGCAGCATACGTTGCATTTCGTACCAATGAAGTTTGTTCAATTTATCCGATAACACCCTCCTCAAATATGGGCGAATGGGCTGACCAATGGGCAGCAGAAGGCAAAAAAAATATTTGGGGTATTACCCCAACAGTTGTAGAAATGCAATCAGAGGCAGGAGCTGCTGGTACGATTCACGGGGCCTTACAAACAGGATCACTAGCGACTACTTTCACTGCCAGTCAAGGCCTATTACTAATGATCCCGAATATGTTCAAAATTGCAGGAGAATTAACTTCAACTGTTTTCCATGTAAGTGCAAGAGCAGTCGCTTGTCAAGCTCTTTCAATCTTTGGGGATCACAGCGACATCAACACATGTAGAACGACTGGATGGGCAATGATGGCATCTGGTTCTGTTCAAGAAGTAATGGATTTTGCACTCATTGCACAAAAAGCCACCTTACGTTCTCGTGTTCCATTTTTACACTTTTTTGATGGATTTAGAACAAGCCACGAAGTTAATAAAATTGAAGTGATTCCAGATGAAGTAATGCTTCAAATGTTGGATCCAAAACTCATTCAAGCACATCGTGAACGTGCACTAAACCCAGAAAAACCTGTATTACGCGGATCTGCACAAAATCCAGATGTGTATTTTCAGGGACGTGAAACTGTTAATCCATTTTATCAAAAATGTCCTGTTATTGTACAAGAAGTCATGAATGAATTTGCTGGATACACAGGTCGTCAGTACCATCTTTATGAATATGTGGGCCATCCTGAAGCAGAATACGTAATCGTGATTATGGCAAGTGGTGCGGAAACAGTACATGAAACTGTTGACTATTTAATTGATAGGGGTGAAAAAGTTGGTGTAATCAAAGTTCGACTTTACCGTCCATTCGCATCGGAATTTTTTGTTCAATCTTTACCTGCTACCATCAAAGCGATCGCAGTTATGGATCGTACAAAAGAACCCGGTAGTGCAGGTGAACCGATGTACCAAGATGTCTTGACCGCTTTAACTGAAAATAGTTATGAAGGTTGGAAACAATTTCAACAATCACCAAAAGTTGTTGGTGGACGGTATGGTTTGTCTAGTAAAGAATTCACTCCAGCTATGGTGAAAGCTATTTTTGACAACTTAAAACAATCAAAACCTAAGAATCATTTTACCGTCGGCATCCACGATGATGTATCTTTCACAAGTTTAACATATGATCCTAATTTTAATACCGAATCAAGTGATGTATTTCGTGGTGTCTTTTTTGGTCTCGGATCAGATGGAACAGTAAGTGCTAATAAAAATAGCATCAAAATTATTGGTGAAGAGACAGAAAACTTCGCACAGGGATATTTTGTTTACGATTCAAAGAAAAGTGGTTCTATTACAACCAGCCATTTACGTTTTGGTCCACGCAAGATCCGAAGTGCATACTTAATCAGCCAAGCAGATTTCGTGGGATGTCACCAGACCGTCTTTTTAGAGACCCACGATATTCTGAAATATGCTAAACCAGGTGCAGTTTTCTTACTTAATACTCAAGCAAAACCAAATGAAGTTTGGGATACATTACCTCGGGTCGTTCAGGAACAACTCATAGAAAAGCAATGTAAATTTTACATTATTGATGCTTATAACGTTGCAAAATTGACAAAAATGGGAGTTCGCATCAATACCATTATGCAGACCTGTTTCTTTGCGATTTCTGGAATTTTACCCAAAGAAGAAGCCATTCAAAAAATCAAAGATTCTATTAAAAAAACATGGGCAGCAAGAGGTGATGCAGTAGTTCAACAAAACTTCGCTGCAGTGGATAAAACTTTAGAAAATCTATTTGAAGTTCCCATTCCTTCTCAAGTGACCTCGAAAATTGAACGTCGTCCTGCAGTTGCTCCCGGTGCACCTGAGTACGTTCGTGAAGTTACTGCTTTAATGATTTTAAATCGTGGCGATGAAATAAAAGTCAGCCAAATGCCAGTAGATGGGACCTTTGATACAGGTACTGCTCAATGGGAAAAACGCAATATCGCATTAGAAGTTCCTGTTTGGGATGCGGAATTGTGTAGTCAATGTGGCAAATGTGTGTTGGCTTGCCCACATGCCACTATTCGACAAAAAGTGTATGACCCAAAATATCTTGAACGAGCCCCAAAAACATTTAAATCTGCTGATTATCGTGGTGCTGAATACAAAGGAATGAAATATACTTTGCAGGTTGCAGTTGAAGATTGTACGGGCTGTGCATTATGCGTTGCATACTGTCCTGTTAAAAATAAATCCAATACTGCACTCAAAGCCATCAATATGGCACCACAATTTCCTTTACGCGAGACAGAGCGAGAAAATTGGAATTTCTTTATGTCATTACCCGATCTGGATCGTCGTAATGTAAAAATCAATACAGTCAAAGGAAGTCAATTTTTAAGACCGCTATTCGAATTCAGTGGTGCCTGTGCAGGATGTGGTGAAACTCCTTACTATAAATTAATGACACAATTGTACGGTGATCGTGCGGTCATAGCAAATGCTACCGGCTGCTCTTCAATCTACTGTGGGAATTTACCTACCACTCCCTTTACCAAAGATGAACATGGTCGTGGTCCAGCTTGGTCAAACAGTTTGTTTGAAGATACGGCAGAATTTGGTTTTGGATTTCGGTTGACTTTTGATAAATATCGAGAAATTGCTACGCACCAATTAAAAGCATTGGCTTCAGAATTGGGTGATGATTTTATTGAGGAACTATTGAATGCAGATCAATCTGACGAAGCAGGCATTTATGCACAACGCGAACGTATATCCGCATTGAAAAATAAACTTAAAATGATTGAAAGCCCTATCGCACGTGACTTAGAAACAATTTGTGATCATTTGGTTAAACGCTCCGTTTGGATTGTTGGAGGTGATGGTTGGGCATATGACATTGGATATGGTGGTTTAGATCATGTAATTGCTAGCAATAAAAATGTCAACATTTTGGTTTTAGATACAGAGGTTTATTCAAATACTGGTGGCCAATGTTCAAAAGCTACGCCTATAGGTGCAGTTGCAAAATTTGCTGCTGGTGGAAAACCAATTGCTAAGAAGGATTTGGGGTTGATTGCAATGACGTATGGTCATGTGTATGTTGCACAAGTTGCAATGGGTGCAAACGATGGTCAAACCATTCGTGCATTTTTAGAAGCCGATGCTTACGATGGACCATCCCTAATCATTGCTTATTCGCATTGTATTGCACACGGAATAGACATGGCAAAAGGAATGGAACATCAAGAACGTGCTGTACTTTCTGGTGCTTGGCCTTTGTATCGGTTCAATCCCCAACTTGTTTTGAAAGGTGAAAATCCTTTGAAGTTGGATTCTAAGCCTCCAAAACTAAAAATTTCGGAATACGCTTATGCACAAACACGTTTCAATATGTTGATGAAAAGTAATCCACAAAATGCTAAAAAATTGATTGAGTTGGCACAAGAAAGCGTTGAAGCTAAATGGTACTATTTAGAATATTTAGCCAATATGCCTTACAAACGAACTCAAGCGAATTAGAGAGAGAAAGGAATATCAATGGATTTATCAACCACTTATCTCGGTTTGAAATTAAAACACCCTTTGATTGCAGGTGCTAACCCCATTGCAGCCACAGTTGATGGTATTCGATCCTTAGAGGATGGTGGTGCATCAGCAGTTGTATTACCAAGCTTATTTGAAGAACAGTTAACCCATGAAGCATTGGCAATACATTATTATACAACTATTCAAGCAGATTCTTATGCAGAAGCATTAAGTTATTTTCCACAACCTTCAGATTTCAAAGTAGGACCCGATGAATATCTTACTTTAATTCAGAAAGCAAAAACTTCAGTGGAAATTCCCATCATTGCAAGTTTAAATGGATTTACAGATAGTGGTTGGATCAAAATTGCAAAAGAAATGGAAAAAGCAGGTGCAGATGCAATCGAGTTAAATGTATACTACTTAGCAACTGATCCAAATATTCAAGGAATTGATGTTGAAAAACACTATTTAGATATTTCTTCATCTGTAAAAAAATCAGTGAAAATTCCCGTGGCAGTGAAACTTTCACCTTTTTTAAGTAGTCCTGCTGCGATTGCAAAAACATTATCTCAAAATGGTATTGATGGGTTGGTCTTATTTAATCGGTTTTATCAGCCGGATTTTGATTTAGAGAAATTGGAAGTCATTCCCAATTTGCATTTATCAAACAGTGATGAACTTCGTCTCTCTTTGCGTTGGATTGCGATCTTATTTGGTAAAATCAGTGCAGATCTTTCAGCAACGGGTGGTTGCCACACGCATTTAGATGCAATAAAATTATTAATGGCAGGGGCAGACGCAATTCAAATGGTAAGTGCAATTTTATTGCATGGAGTAAATCATATTCAAAATACTATCAATCAATTATCCATATGGTTAGGAGAACATGAGTATAGTTCTATTAAACAATTAAAAGGATCTATGAGTCATCAGAATGTGGCTGATCCTTCTGCTTTTGAAAGAGCAAATTACATGAAAGTACTACAAAGTTTTCGTGTCTCTTGATCCATTGTAAATGTGAGAAAATTGCTCAATTAAATAATCGTTGATAATCTAAATACACTTGCCTTGTAATTCTTGTTTCTCTACGTTCTTAAACAAGTTTGGGAACTATGTTTTGCTCGCCTTGGAAACCTTTATAGACATTAAGGAGTCGTAAAATGAGATTGAGTTCTTTACTCTTTTTATTCGTTCTTCTGTTTGGAATGTCCTTTTCTATTGACGCACAGGAAATAGAAAGTTTTTTAATTTCTAAACCCGATGAACAACAAATTTTATTTGAACCTGCTCCCATCAATCCTGAACCAGTAGTCGTTACACGTTCAAACAATTTAGATGAAACCGATATTACTGTTACGATTGGTACAGGGACGACATTGGGTTCATATCCTATTTACGATTATTGGTGGAATGTAGCGAGCGTTTCACTTTATACAGCTGCAGAAATTGGAACAGGTCAAGGCCTCATTACTCACTTACGATGGTATTGCGGCAATGTTGCTTCAGGTTGGGGTGCAAGACGAGTTTACATTTATTTAAAACACACTACCGATACGCAATGCACAGCAGTTGATTGGCCTACTTATCGAAACAACGCAACATTAGTGTATGATTCTGGTGCAGAAAATTATACTGGCCCAACTACCATTGGTTGGAATGAATGGGATATAAACGATTTTATGTATGATGGAACAAGCAATTTATACGTAATGATGTACAGTTATCGCCCTGCTTATTCAACGAGTACAACCAATTGGTATTACCATACTTCAACCAACAATCATTGGTATCGCTATGCAGATTCCGGTGGAATAGAAACCGGAAATGGTACTGTAAATTCTAATCGTCCTAATATACAATTGGAAATCATTACTTCACCTACATATCCACCCTTACCGATTTTAGTTTCACCCGCCAACAATTCTACTGGTGTAAATAATTTAACAGGTAGTTTAATTTGGCGTAATCAAACTGTAAATACACATTCATTTGATGTCTATCTATCTACTAACCAGACAGCGGTTCAGAGTAGTAGCCCTGCTGCACGCGTTGCTACTGGAACAACAGATACTGTTTACATCTATTCCAACTTAACTCAAGGAACTTGGTACTATTGGAAGATTGCTGCAAGAAATGATTCTACTAACGAAATTGCAAATAGTGCGATTTGGCGATTTAGAACCTTTGCACCAGCAATGGATGGAATACGGACAATCGGTGGAGTCAACCCCGATTATCCAACTATAAGTGCAGCAATCACTGCCTTGAATGCAGCAGGAACTAACCAAGGTGTTACCTTCTTGATACGAGGTGGTATTTACAATGAAGTTCCTAATACTTTCACAAATATGATTTTCTCTGGGCCAAACTCACGAGTTTACTTCAAACCTGCAGATACAAACCAAGTTACCATCAATGTAACATGTACATCTGCAGAACCCTTCGCGTTTAGATTTTTAGATGCAGATTACATCACTTTTGATGGAAGCCATCCAGATGCTCCGGGAAGAAATTTAATTTCTGTGAATGCGCAAGGAACAAATGGATATTATGGTTTTTGGTTTAGCAATGGTGCTGATTACAATACTGTAAAAAACGTAAATGTAACGGTTGGAGGCAATACTTCTACCTTTCGTCCGATTTATATCTATTTCACTTCCGGAACTAATCCTTCAGCCCCATGCGTAGGCGATACAGTGATGAATTGCCAAATAACAGGAGGATATTATTCTTTTTATATCTATGGTAGTTCCTCATCAAATCATACCAATTTATTCATTGCAAACAATAAAATCGTGAATTTTGCGTATTATGGATTGTACTTATACTATGTGGGCAATTCGATTTTTGATGGCAATGAAATTTACAATACAGGAGCAACCACTGGTGCCTTGTATGGGATCTACCATATCGCTTCGAATAATAACAACAATCAAATTACAAGAAACTGGATTCACGACTTAATTCCTTCCTCCACAGGTACTGTTTATGGCATTTATTTAAGCAATGGTCCTAATGCGTTAGTTGCTAACAATATGATCAATATTGACCCTAATGGTGGTGGAACAATTTACGGAATGTATTTGGGCACAAGTCAGAAAAAAGTTTTTTACAATACAGTTAGAATTGGTGGTAGTGCAGGAAATTATAGTTCTCACGCAATATTTTACTCAGGTGCAGCGACCAGTGATTCACTTGTAAACAATATTTTAATCAATGAACGACTTGGTGGTACATCCACATATTATCACAATGCACTCAGTTTCGGAACAGGTACAACACCTGTTCTATATTCCAATAACAATATCTTTAGCAATGGAAATGAATCAGCAACTGATAATCGCTTTAACATTCGTTACAATTCAGTGAATTATAATACTTTAAGTGATGCACGAAATGCTGGATATTCTTTTGATAATGAATCTTATACATTTAGCCCTACCTTTATTGGAATTCCAAATTTACACATCAATCCAACAGCACCAACACTGGTTGAATCAGCGGGAAGACCTGTAAGTGTCACTAACGATTTTGATAACCAAGTACGAAGTACAACTCCCGATATTGGAGCTGATGAAGGCAATTTTGCAACAGGCAATGATTTAATTCGGCCGATCATTCAACATACCCCACTTGTTTCCGAAGCAATCACTACACCACGAGTAGCAGTAGCAAATATTACCGATAATGTTGGCGTCTCTACGGGCGTCAATGCACCAAGATTGTATTATCGTAATGCAACGAATCCAAGTTGGTCATTTGTAAATGCAGATTCAATTGTAGGGAGTAATTACTACTTTACTATTCCCGGTTTTCCTCTAAATACTAATGTCCTTTATTATTTAGCGGCACAAGATGATGCTGGAAATGTTACCACTTTACCATTTGGTGGTTCAGGAGCCAATCCTCCTGGCACGACACCACCAAATAATACATTTGGTTACTTTGTCCGCGCTTCATTAAGCGGGAATTTGACCATTGGTGGTGAAAATCCAGATTTTGTTTCAATATCTGCTGCATTAGCCGCATTACGAGACATTGGTGTGGGTACAGGAGGTGTAACTTTTCTAATTCGTAGTGGGACTTACAACGAACAAGCAGATACAATCAGTTTCACATCAGATTCAACAAGACCTGTGGTATTTCGTCCCGAACAAGGTGCCGAAGTGATTATCAATAAAACATCTACTTCAAGCACAGGTGCATTTGTATTCCGAAACGCACGTTACATTACTTTGGATGGTAGTTGGCCCAACGATCCAAATGGAAGACACGTCCGAATCAACACTAGTGGTAGTATTACATCGGTTATATTATTCTCCGATAGTTCTGGTTACAATACGGTAAAAAATTGTGTATTGAACATTGGTATTACTACTTCGAGTACTTATCGCGTAGTTCAGTTTGCAAATACTGGAACTAGTCCAAATATTCCTCTTCCTGCTAATCGAGTCATCAATTGTGAACTTATCGGAGGATATTATTCAATATATGCTTATGGAAGTACAGCAGAATTAATCACTGAAAGTTCCGTTGAAAATTGTGATATCCGTGACTTTTATTATTATGGTTTGTATACTGGGTATAATACATACTTTAAATTCCATAAAAATCGGTTGTTCCATGTAACACCAAGTTCTAGTTCAACCGTTTATGGAATTTTTACAACTACTGGTTTTCAATTTGGACAGATAACCTCCAACCATGTCAATAATATCCGTGGAACTGCTTCAAGTACAGTGTATGGTATTCGTATCTATGATGCCAACAATTTGGTTGCGAACAATATGGTCAATGTTGGTGCTGGCACTACAGGTAGTGTATATGGTATCTATGAAGCTGGTTCAGGAACATATGCGCGCACATCTTACGTGAACAATTCTGTTTGGATACAAGGAACCACATCTTCAGGTAACAGTTTTGGGTTTTATTTTGGAAGTACATCTGCTACTGGTGATACCTTATGGGGAAATATTTTCCAAAATACACGAAGTGGTGGCACAACTTCAAACTATCACGTTGGAATTTATATCAATACGCCAACCACAATTCTTTTTAGCAATTACAATCTACTTGCTCCTATTCCAGGAAATTTAACGGATAACAATTATCCTGCACGAATTGGAACTACCAACATCAATACTTTGGAAGAACTCGTCAATAACCCCACTTGGTCTCCGCGTGATCAACTCTCATTTTCGGAATTGGCTCCGTTTGTAGCTGATACAAATCTGCATATTAATCCACTCTTGAGTACTGTAATAGAAAATGGGGCTTTACGATATCCAACTCTTAATTTTGATTTTGATGGAGATACGAGATCTGGGACTACTTGTGATATTGGTGCTGATGAAGGAAATTTTATGGGTCCTGGATTTGGTTCGTTAGTAGGTACTGTACGGGATTCAATCCCGGGCACACCACCCATGCCAAATGTAGAAGTAAGAGCAGGAATTTATAGTGCGATCACTGACATCAACGGAAATTTTGTAATTCCCGATATACGTACTGGCGTCTATGATGTTCAAGCCAGAGTTGCTTGCTATGATACTGTTACTATCACTGGAGTGGTTGTAGATTCTGCTCAAACTGATACATTGAACTTTTATATGACACGTCCAATTTTAGCAGTAAATCCAAGTTCTGTAGAAATGTTGGTACCGCCGGGATTAATTTCTTCAACTACAGTAACCTTACAAAATACAGGCAACTCTCCACTTAATTGGCGTGTACGTTTACAAACACTTCAAACTAGTACAGATACTAGATGGGGACCAGACGGTTCAGGATATGAAGCAATTGACAATGTAGAAAATGATTTCCCCAGTTTTGATTTCTTTGATATTACTTCAATTGGTACTACAATTTTCACTGGTCAAGATGATTATGGCTTAGCAGCAAACTTTGGCAACTTTACTTTTGAATATTACGGAACTACTTATTCAGGTGGTTTTTGGATCTGTTCCAATGGTTTCATTCAATTAGGCACCACTACAGGAAGTAACTCTTTAGGTAATACTACTTTACCTACAACAGTTGCAACGAATATGATTATGCCTTGTTGGGATGATTTAGTGACTACTGCGATTACTTATCATGATATTGCTTCAAATATTTTTTATGTTCAATGGAATGGCTATCGGTACAGTACACCATCAAACACTGTGAGTTTTCAAGTTCAACTACACGGCTCGAATAACGGTATCATCTTCGCATACAATAGTATGACGGAAAGCGCACTGAATCCCACCATTGGTATTCAAGGTGGATCAGGTGCAAACAACAATTATATCCAATGCTATTATACTGCAACTTCTGGTCAGAATATCCCGACCAATATGGACGGCTATAAGATTGCATTTGCACAAAATGGTTGGTCCACTTGGATTATTGCCAATCCTACCAGCGGAACGATTTTACCGGGTCAAACCAATGATCTATTTGTCCAAGTTACTGTTGACTCAACTCATACCATAGGGCAAATCTTAAACGCAAACATTCGCATCATTTTCAATGGTTGCCCTTCACCCCATGTTATTCCTGTTCAAATCACTGTTGGAATTCCAAGCGAAGTTAGTGATCAAAATGGTTTGCCAGTAGAATATAAATTGCACCAAAACTACCCGAATCCATTTAATCCCGTTACTGAGATTCGATTTGATCTAAAAGAAAAAGGGTTAACTAAACTTACAGTGTTTGATCTTTTAGGTCGAACTGTGGCAACGCTGGTCAATGAAGAATTACCTGCAGGATATCATTCAGTTCGGTTTGACGGCACTAAATTCGCTGCAGGGGTTTATTTCTATAGAATAGAAAGCGGTAAATTTCAAGCACTGAAAAAAATGGTCTTAGTGAAGTAAAATGATTTTTTTTCAAGAGATGCGCCGCATCATTGCGGCGCATTTTTTGTAAATTTATCTCAAACAACGGAGAAATTGGTATGGTAGATTTACGTTCGGATACAGTAACACGTCCCACCAAAGGAATGCTTGAAGCGATGGTTCATGCTACAGTTGGAGATGATGTGTTCGGTGACGATCCCACTGTTATCCAACTACAAGAAAAAGTTGCAGATATTCTCGGGAAAGAAGATGCATTGTTTGTACCATCTGGAACCATGGCAAACCAAATTGCAATTAAGATTCTAACAAATCCCGGAGATGAAGTTTATTGTGATGCTGGATGTCATTTAATGAATTATGAATCTGGTGCGCCATCTTTCTTATCTGGAGTCCAATTACGCGCTATCTCTACTGAAAGAGGTATTTTTAATCCCTCTCAATTAGATGAACTGATCCGTCCTAACAACATTCATTTTCCACCTTCTAAATTGGTTACTATTGAAAATACGCACAATCGTGCAGGCGGCACTGTATGGAGTGTGAAAGAAGTTGAAGATATCTCTAACTTTTGTAAGAATTTTAACCTTTTATTGCATCTAGATGGAGCTCGGATTTGGAATGCTGCCGTTGCTGCAAATGTAAAAGTAAAAGAATGGACACAATATGCAGACACTGTTACTGTCTGTTTTTCAAAAGGATTGGGTGCACCCATAGGTTCTGCCATTGTTAGTACAAAAGAAAAAATCCAAGATGCACGACGGATTAGAAAGCGTTTAGGTGGTGGTATGCGACAAGTGGGATATCTTGCTGCTTGTGCCATTTATGCATTGGATCATCATCGTGAACGATTGATAGAAGATCACATCCGAGCCAAAAGATTAGCAGAAGCATTAGAAACTTTGGGCTACACTATTCGTTCAAAAGATGTACAAACCAATATTGTAATTTTTGAAGTTCCAGAAAAAAAGAATAATAATGAATTAGTTGAATTCGGTAAAAAAGAAGGAGTTCTATTCACTGCTTTTGGAAAAAACAAGATTCGCTTAGTTACCCATTTGGATGTAAACGATGATGGAATAGAAAAAGCTATTCATATGTTTAAAAAATATTTAGTGCATTAATCATCATCTAAGCGAGGACGTGGTTTGATGAGTTCCTCCAAAATTTGCTTAGAATTGATTTTAACGTTTAACTTTTCTTTTCCGTCTGTTATTATCTGATCAGTAATAGATCTTGGTTTAGGTGTAGTTTTTCGTTTGATCAATTGTTTAAATTCAGCATTTGACATGGTTTTTACACCTTTTGCTTGAACACGATTTTTCAACTGGACGTCATCAGTTACTACAGTAGCATTCTCATTGTCTTGTAAGATTTGTATAATGTAATCGTCAGCGCTATCGTATGCTTGTTGTGAATTCGTAAACACGACTCTTACATTCTTTTTAGGAAGATAAGGGATAGAACTTCCATCAAACACAATAATGACTTCACCTAAAGCATTAGATGAACTGATTAGATTCTGTATTTGAGATATTCTCGGAATCCAATTTTTATCTTTATGAACACCTAATACGTTATTCCCGTCAATAATCCATTTCATTTCATTAACACTATTTTCTTGGTTACTTGTTGATCATTCATTTTTGCAACTAAAAAGTAAATCCCAGAACTATGATGTTTCGCATTCCATTCAAATTGATATTCGCCCGACTGAAAATGCTCTTTAGAAATGTTTGCTACACGGTTTCCTAAAATATCCACAACGTACACTTCTAATTCAGATTGATAAGGGACTCGAATTCGAAATGTAGCATTCAGATTAAATGGATTTGGATAAACCTTTGAAATTTCAAATACTGAAGGTATAGAAAGATCTTGCCTTTCAAGAGATGCTGCAGATACGATACTTGGATAGATAATTTGTTCACCATCCGCTGTAACTTCAGTCAATCGGTATTCATACACTTTTGCTGGAATTACTTGATAATCAAAGACATTGTACAGATGCGGAACGTTTTGACCTATACCAGGAGTAATGCTATGAATAGTAAATGATTGGTAACCTCTTTCTCTTTTTTCAAGAATCCAATAATTCAAATCAATCTCAGATTCCGCTTTCCAAGTGATGCGAATTCTTCCTACTTCACCGACAGCTTGAAATGAAGTTAACTGAACCGGTAAGGTTCCTTCTTCGCTATCTAAAACACCAAAATCGGTAAAATGATCCGTAGTTGCACGTACTTTATTTTCATTTGGAAAACGCATTTGATTAGGGAGTGGGATCCAATTTAAACCGTCAAAATAACAAATCGTTAAAACATTTTCATCTAATGAACCTACTTCTTGATTTGTATATTGGATTTCAATTGTAGTAGAAAAGTTAAAATTTGGTAATGAAGAAGTGATTGAATAATAAAATGGTAATGCAGAATGCGATCCAATGTTTTGTGGTGTCTGAGAAATCCTATCCACAGTTACATTCCATTGTCCACTCGGCAAAGTTGTAAACGTTAAAGTGGTGGATGTGTTACCAAATGTAATAGGAACATTAGGTTGTACTGTTTTTGTGATCGTCTGCAATGCATTTGGAATGTACAATTTTCCAAATCCCCACGAATCATTCCATACAGGACCTGTTTGTGTATCTAAAGTCGCAGAATTAATTAGCTTACTTTTTACATCGTTTTGATTAAGCAAATTCCACTTTTGTAACATCAATACAACAGCACCAGCAACGTGAGGAGCTGCAAAAGAAGTACCTGATCCAGAAACATAATGAAAGCCACCGGGTAGTAATTGTGAATTTCCAGGGTTGTAAGAAGATGCACGTGTTGTCCTTGCCACATTTCCAACTGCAGATATCTCTGGTTTTTGTCCACCTGTTCGTGTTGGACCTCTGCTTGAAGTAGCTACCCGCCGCCCATCCAAAGTTGAAGTGCCCCGCTGAACTCCGTTTATATCTATGTAAATACCACCTCCACTATAATTTGCTACACTAATTGCATTTGTTGCAGTTGCTGGCATAGTTAGTGTTTTTAAAGTATTTTGGTTTGATGTAAAAACTACACTTCCCCCCGCTGTACCCGCGACCCAAGCATCCCAAGTTCCATTTCCGGAAAACTGTACTCTTTGTAAAGTCATCGTCCAAGTACCACCGGTAATTGTACTTGAGTTTCCATCTGCAATGTATAGAACAATTCTACCATCCCCATTGGTAATTGGTGCAATTGTTTCTGTACCATTGTAAACTTCTGCATAATCATTGTTTGGATAATTTCCAACATTGTCAGACATTGGATTGAACGATAGAGTGGTTCCTGTAGGATTCGTTAATTGGAAAATGTAAGCATCTCCTCCTTTGTACCACACATCAATTAAAACTGCAGTAGTAGATGATGGTACATTAAAGGTAGTAGATTGAGTGGTATTGACAGTTCCTTGTGCATGGATATTTGAATTCCCACTATTACCTGCTGCAATCACAAAAATTTTACCTGGTCCCGATTGTGAAGAAATGTATTGTTCATCAGTTCTGGAACCATCATGAGCACCAAAATGGCCACCTAATGAGATATTAACCACTATCGGCCTTCCTAATTGATTGGCTTTTTGCATTAGCCAATTTACACCATCAATGATTTCTGCAGTTGTACTTTGATTCACACGAACAACCAATAAATTTGCTTTAGGTGCTACTCCTTTTGCCAAACCGTTATTTGGGAATGCTGAACCATCTCCTACTGAAATTCCTGCAACGGTTGTACCATGTGATGAATTGGACATGGATACTACATAACCCTCAGGTGTACCATCTAATTCATTGTTAATATGTGATTGATTAAATTCCACACCATAGTTGAAACCAATTGGAGAAAATCTTCCATTTCCTGGTGGTGTTACCATATCCCAGATGAAAAGTATTCTGGATTGGGTCGGATTCGCATCATTCCGAAAATCTAAATGTGCCCAATCTACTCCAGTATCAATGATACCAAAAAGCACGTTGGTGCCATCATATACTTGGTGTACCAAAGATGCACCATTTCCTAATTTCCATCCACCTGCAGTTGTTGAATCTGAATTTGCAATAGCACATAAAGGATCATTTTTTACGCCCATCTCAATCCAGGTTATATTCGGAATCTGTTTTATCTGTTGTAATTGCAAATAATTCACTCTTGCTGTAACCCAATTCGACGTAGATGTACCAATCTTTACCCCCAATTCCTCTAAATCTTTTCTATTTATATTTCCATGAAGTATAACATTAACTTCAGTACTTTCATTCATCTCATTTTCATTAATTAATGTGGAAAAAGAATTTATATTGTTTTCAATTGAACGTGTGTAAATACTAAGTAAAGAGGAAAAATTATCACCTTTTGTAATCGGATAAATAAGTTGATTGGAAATTAAAGGAAATGGAAATAACAAGACCCCTATAAATAAGATAATTCGTATAAAAATCATATTTCCTCCAAAACACAAAAACTTATTTAATCAATTTTTTAATCTATAGCAAGCCACTCTAAATTAGATGATTTTTTTTTCGTGCGTAAACTCACTATTTTCTGTTTCAAATGTCTATGAAGAGTAGAGCATGCATCTAATAAATGTTAAACTTTTTCGGAAATAGAGTAGGTTAAACCATTGCACGGTTTACGAAGGAGTAATAATGAATAAGCAATTATTTTCACAATTGTTTACAATTGGATTAATGGTTATCTTCACTATCACAAGTTATGCTTTACCCAATCGTACAGAAGTTTTTGCAGTTGGAAGTTCTGTAACCGGTACTAACATTCACGAACCATCCATCCAAGTCCTATCACGTACAGATAATCATCTCTCTATTGAACTTCAATTGAATGGATTTACTGTTGAACATTACGATGATGGAATCGCACTTAGATTAAACAGTAGATACGAAAGTTTACCTCCAACTGGAAGTGATGATCTTGCCTCACTAACTTGTTTTATTCCTTTTCATTATCCCATTCAAGCTCAAGTACAAAATGTCCAAGTCCAATATACACAGTATTCTGAAACTGACTTGGGTGGTAGAATACGTAAAATCAGTGATAATAATGTAGCAAGCAACTCGGTTTTTAATTTTGTTCCACAAGAATTTCAATCGGATTGGATTGAATTGGGTGAACCTGGGGTTTTTCGGGACTTTGGGGTTCTTCCAGTAATCATTCATCCGATCCGAAAAATTTCATTCGATCAAATCCAAGTTGCACAGATACTTTCATTTGAAATTGATGCACAACCCACTGGTCCTGCAATTACATCCCCGATTTTAGCATCTTGGGAGGGGTTGTATAGAACAATGTTTCTTGGTTATGATGATTTTGTAGTAGGCCGTTCCAAATTATGGCGTCCCGGCAGTTTCTTAGTTCTTTATGCTGATCCTGTTTTATCGAATTTATTAAACACTTTCGCCAACTCTAAACGACTTGAAGGGTACCATGTAATCCTTCAACAAATCGCTTCCAATTCTACACCAACGTCAATTCGAAATTTGATACTTAATCAATACAATACATTATCTATTCCTTTAGAATATGTTCTTTTAGTGGGTGATGCAGATCGCGGTGCCTATTCCATTGCGACAAATTCATTCACTTCTCTTCCCCCTTTTACTGAAACTGTTTCTTCTGATCATCCTTATACCATGCTCTCTGGAAATGATTTTTGGCCAGAAATCATTATTGGACGTGTTACTGGCGGAAATGCGACACAGATGGCTGTTGTAATCAATAAAAATCTACGTTATCAAAACTTTCCGGGGAGAAACATGATTAACCAACAGATGACCCGTGCACTTTGCTTTGCTGGAAATTATTCAGATTCAGGCACACCACCTGTAACACCTACGCTAAATTCCAGATGGGCAGCTGATATGCTTCGTACAAAAGGATATTCAGTATCCGAAATCTACTATCCACCCACTTTTCCAGGTACTTCGGAAATACTTGCTCAAATCAATCAAGGTCTTTCTTTAATTACTTATCGCGGCTGGGGTGATAGTCAAGGACCACTTTACCCAAGATTACGTGTAGATGATTTAAATAGTGTAACCTCCAATTCATTGAGTCCATTCGTCTCTATCGTTTGCCAAACTGGAGCATTTGGACCGGGATCTTCACCTGTACCCAATCAAAGATGTTTTGGTGAAGTTTGGGTTGAACTTGGATCTGTAAATGATATGAAGGGTGGACCGGTATTTTTTGGTGCTTCACACCTTCACACCAACACACGATACAACAACCCAATGTTAGCCGGTTTTATGGAAGGATGGCTCACAGAAGGACTGGAAAAATTTGGAATGATCGCACTTCGTTCAAAATTAGAAGTGTACCGAGGTTTTCCATTAGAACCAACTTCATCGGAAGCTTATTTTCATTACTACAATATTCTTGGTGATCCATCAATCACTCTTTGGCAATTGCTACCAGATAGTTTAAATGTAATATTTCCAACTACAATATTAGCCAATGCAGGACAAGTTACTGTACGTGCTATAGATGGTCTTACAGGAATTCCACAATCTAATTTGGTAGCAGCTTTGATCGCACCGAACAATGTACATAGTGTCGCTGTCACGGATAATCAGGGATATGCAACGTTAACCTTTCGAGCAAATGTAGGTGATTCGATTCGCATTGCTGTGAGAGGACGCAATTATCGGCCACAATTTTTCAATACCACCGCAAGTGGAAATGATAATGTACCATTTCGTGTAGATTCTGTTCGAATTGTAGATGGAGGGAATGGACTTTTAGAATTTGGTGAAACTGCTACTTTACAAGTTTTTATTAAAAATGTCTCTACTTCTTCAGCGAATGCATCTGCTGTTCTTTCAACGTTGATGCCTAATCGAATCTCTATCCAACAAAACAGTTCCAACGCAGGTACTATTGGTGCTAATGGAACAGGAACTTTAAGTTACACAGTTACTGCCATTCCTTCTACTCACACGTTTAATGATATCAGAATGTCGCTTGCTTTTCCATCAGGAAATCGAGAGTTTTGTTTACCAATTGGTTGGATTTTCCCTATCGTTACGGGTTATTCAGTGATGAACGGTTCTCTAACACCAGGGAATACTGCTACAATTGAGGTTTATGTAAAAAACGAAGGTGTTGGACGGATACCACAAGGAACAGCACAACTTAATACTTTTTCAAACGGTGCGGTGATCATCAACGGAAATGCAAACTTTAATCAGGTGGAACAACACCAAATAACCAATCTTACGTTTACTGTGACCATCCCGTCTAATCAAATTGTGGGTCATGTTATCCCAATGAGGATAATTCTTTCACATTCATTAGCACCCAATTATGCACTAATCAATTTCAATTTGACTGCTGGAAGTAGGCCTACTCATCAACCCACTGGTCCTGATCGCTATGGATATTATGCCTATGAAAATTTAGATATTCAGTATGCTGCAGCACCAACGTACAATTGGATAGAACTGGATCCTGATTCGGGCGGATTGGGTACACACATTCGACTCAATGATGATCAGACCATTAATCTACCATTACCGTTTACATTTCGTTATTACGGCACAAATTATCAATCTGATGGAATTTCCATTTGTTCTAATGGTTGGGTAAGCTTTCAGAATACTTGGCAAACTGATTTTTACAATTGGCCTATGCCGAATGCGCAAGGACCCAATGCAATGATTGCTGTTATGTGGGACGACTTGAAGGGATTAGCAGCTGATACTGGACGAGTTTCAATATGGTACTACTATAATCCAGCTACTCAAGATTTTATTATTCAATGGGGAAGAATGTATTCAAGATATGGCATTGAAACGACTCCTATCCCCCAACGCTTTCAACTAATTCTCCACGGAAACCGTTTTGGTCCTACGGGTGATAATGAATTTACCATGCAATATCAAATTGCATCTGATGTAGATGTCAATAACAATTTTACAACAGTTGGGATTATGGATTGGAGTCATCTTGATGGTCTTGAAATTACTTATGCCAGAACTCCAACACCAGGATCTGATACACTTCGTTCAAATCGCGCAATTCGATTTACTACAGTACCACCCGATAACTTTTTAGAAATCGGTAACGAACGAAATGAAAACTTGAATCTACAACCCAATCAATTTGTACTTAAAGGTCCTTATCCCAATCCTTTTAATAACACAGCTAACATCCGACTGAATTTATTACAAGATGAAAATATCAAAATTCAAGTATTTGACACTCAAGGAAGAATGGTAACTACTTTACTTGATGGTTTCTACAGTCAAGGTAATTATGTTCTTGAGTGGAATCCGATTCAACACACATCAGGGATTTACTATCTGGTTGTGTCAACTAAAAATCAAATGAAACATTACAAAATGGTCTATTTGAAATAAGTTAATCATTGTTTGACCAAAAGGGGCAACTTTGTCCCTTTTGGTCATTTCAAAATATTTCTATCTTGGTCAACTTGATGCAAAGTAAATCTCTACCATTTTTAACTGCTTTGTTTTCGGCGATCTTGCTTATTTCAAATATCGCCTCCGTTAAGATAGTGCAAATCGGTTCATTTACTTTTGATGGAGGTACTTTATTATTCCCTTTAAGTTATATTTTCAGTGATATTTTTACAGAAGTTTTTGGATTTAGACTTGCTCGTAGAACGATCTGGATAGGCATTTTAGTTCAATTATTAGCAATATTACTATTTGCAATAGTAGGCCTATTACCTGCTTCAGAAGAGTGGCAACATCAACAAGCGTATTCTACCATTCTTCTTACTACAACTCGGATTGTCTTAGCTTCGATTATCGCTTTTCTTTTTGGATCATGGTCTAACGATTTATTGTTATCTTTGATGAAACGTTGGAGTCATGGAAAGTATCTTTGGATGAGAACCATCGGATCAACGATTGTAGGACAAGTTGTTGATACAACTCTTTTTTGTGTTATCGCATTTGGTGGAACGATTAGTTCTTCGCTTTTGTTGAATATTGTTTTATCCAATTATGTTTTTAAGGTTGGAGTTGAGATTTTTATAACCCCTATTACCTACATTGTTTGCAATTATCTGAAACAACTTGAAGGAATAGATGTGATTGACTACCATTCTGATTACACACCCTTTTCAATCAAAATACAAGATCATTAATACTTTATTACCAATACGTTGTCTTCACTTCTACTGTACCGTTTTTTACAAAATAAGTAGAACAAGCAGCTCTCAAATGGCCACAATTTTGTTGTTGCCAACCATACTTTTTTGAAACTTGCATTTCATTTTCATCAGGAGAGTTCAGAAATTCGGAACCATGAATGATTTCTATTGAACATCTACCACATATCTGTCTGCCTTGACATGAGCTTGCAATAGGAATATCATTTTTACGAAGTATTTGAAAAAAAGATTCATAAAAATTCACTTCTATTACTTTTTTTAATTGAACTAAAATTATTTTTGGCATAGGACTATTTAACATTTTTGAATAAATCTTCAGAATGATTGGATACCTTTACTTTTGTATCAATGTGCAAAATTTTTCCATCTGGCCCAATCACGTAAGTATATCTTAATGTCCCCTCAAACTCAATGCCCATCATTTTCTTTTTTCCATACGCACCATACATTTTCATCACTGTTTTATCTGTATCACTTAATAACAAAAAGGGTAAATTGTATTTTTCTGTAAATTTTTTATGACTTTGAATTGTATCACTACTAATTCCTAAGACGATCCATCCTCTTTTCCGAAATTCCTCCCAATGGTCTCTAATGTTACATGCTTGTTTCGTACAACCAGGCGTATTATCCTTTGGATAAAAGTATAAAACAACCGTTTTACCACGATAATCACTAAGTTTCACGATTTCACCACTTGTTGATGGTAAAGAAAAATCAGGTGCAATATCCCCTACTTGTAACATATTTACTCCTTTAATTTGAATAAAAGATAAACTACATTAGAATCTATATACGTAATTAAGAAAAGTATGAAACAAAAAAGTTTATTGTTAATTACAGAGTACTGGCCTCCAGATGAAGGTGGAATGGCGATCTATGCTTATGAAGTATTTACAAGATTAGCAAGTTTAGGATGGCAGATTCGAGTATTGTGTCCAAAAACCAGATATCCACGTTGGATAACGAAACAAAGTAATTTAGAATTCAATTTTTTCTTATCACCGAAAATCCACGCATTTGGACGTACCACTATCTTTCCCATTCTATTCAAAGAACTTCTCATTAAAAAACATGATGTTATTGTTGATTTATCAGTTGCTCCATACGCTGGCGCTAGCGCATTTATAAATCATTTCTTTCAATTGCCTCATGCAATCATCGCACATGGAAATGAAGTGTCCAGAATTTATCCAGATCAAGGAATGACTCGTACTTTTAGAAGATATTGTCTTTATGGGTATCAAAAAGCCAGTGTAATAGTTGCCAATAGCCAATTCACAGCTTCTTTATTTGGACCTCTTTCTATTAATCCAGAAAAAATTCAAGTGATTTATTGTGGTGTAAATATCAATTTGTTTAAGATGGTTAATCGTGATGTTGTTTATCAAAATGAAAAAAGAAAATTACTCCTTGTAGGACAGTTGAAACCAACGAAAGGACATCGTTTACTAATACAAGCATTACCTGCCATTTTGAGACATTATCCAAATCTTTCGGTAGATATTATTGGCACAGGTCCATCTGAAAATGAATTAAAAAAACTAGTTCAAACCTTAGGACTTGATGCTTATGTTAAATTTCATGGCCAATTACCGCAAACAGAATTAGTTAAATTTTATCAAGAAGCTTATTTACTGGTTTTACCAACTTTACAAGTTCCACAACATTTTGAGGGATTCGGACTAGTCGCTGCAGAAGCCCTTGCTTGCGGTTGTCCTGTGACTGCATCAAAAGTCGGTGGCCATACTGAGTTTGTAAAAGATAATGAAACTGGTAGATTGTTTGATCCAAATCACCCAGAAGAGATTGTAAAAACAATTGTAGAATGTTTACATCAACCGGATACAATGAAAAAATTTGGGATACGCGGTAAAGAACTTATTCATCAAAACTTTACTTGGGATAAAAGTGCATTGGATTGGAATAAACTTCTAAATCAATTAATTCAAAAATAATTAAAGTCAAACCCATGATAGTGTAATAATTTATTCATTTTCAGGTTGTTTAATTTTAATTAATTCATCTATAATTTGTTGAAACATGGTTGAGTCATAATAATAAAGTTTATCTTCATTTCTTAACTCTTGATACTCTTTTAATGTATGTTCGAATTGCAACAAGTCAGAATCCAAAATTGCAAGCTTTGCTTGCAGTAACAATCTTTCGGCTAGATTAGGATTGAAACGAGTTAGTGAATCTGAAAATCCCTTTAAGTGTTTAATTTCAATTTTTTCTGAAGGAGGAGAATAAATTACGCGATAAAATAAGTTCTTTAAATTTATAGCAGCATTTTTATCCTTCAATTGATCTGCCGCTTGGTAAGAATTCATTGCAGAAAAGTAATATCCTAAACGTTCTTGAATCACACCCAAATTGTTTACAATGTTTTTATTTTTTCCCACAGTTAATTGATATGCTTTTTCTATCCAGAATTTTGCAGAATCAATTTCGTCCAATTGTAAATATGCTGTACCCATGTTGTTCAAATACATGGGTTTATTTGGACTAATTTGAATGGCTTTGTAATAGAATTGAATTGCATTAATAGGATCTTTCAAGTTTTGGTATGCATTCCCTTTTGAGTAATAAAATTGTGCTGCGTCTGCTTTAGGTGCGCCCAATGGATGCCAAACAAGAGCTATGCAAAAGAGAAATAAACCCATTTGTTTTAGGTTGGTCAATTCTATTTTTTTTTCAATTAGGGTATTGATCGTATAAGCAACCAATATCGGCATCACACTAAGAAAAGGAAGACGATAACGAGTAGTTATAAAAAATGGCACGTAAGAAAACATGAATAAAGAAACAATTCCAATCAAAAAACGTACTTCTTTATTTTTCCACAGTAAAAAAAATCCAAAGAGAGCAAATGGAAGGATTACTCCAAAGTAGAATTTTGCAAAAAAATATTTTGTAACAACGAATTCATTCCAAAACAGTTGTAGATTTCTGTTGTTACCTATATCGTACCAATGGATACAGTAAAGTATTTTTCGTAAAAAGAGAAGAATTGCTTCAAAAGGATTGTGATACCAGAATGCAAACACTTTTAGATAATACATTTGATCAGCTTGTGCGTCAGTAAGATTTTCACCCACCCAACGTTTTGCCTCTTCCCATTCCCAATCTTCACCTAACATAGGATGAATGGCGTAGGCACCATCAGCTTGGGGATTATTTCCAAGATAAGCGTTCACTCCTCCTTGCGTTGATAAGAATACAAATTCTCCAGATTGTAAATAATTGTAAACCGTTACAGGAAGTACAGGTAAAATCCAAAGTGTGGAAAGTAGTAGTTTCTGTTTCAACTTAAAGTATACTTTAAATTTCTTAATCAAGTAGAATAACGGAAAAATTAGAATGAAACCGTTAGGTTGAGTTATTGTAAATAGCCCTATGAAAAAAGAAGTTAACAGTCCGTTTCTTAAAGATTTCTGTTTGTAAAAAAGAATAAAATTGTAAAAAACTGTTAATCCTATTGGAACCATGAGAGCAGGTAATTGAAATTCCATTTCGTAAGACAAAAATGGCGTTCCAAGGGCAAATATCGTGGCTGCAATAATTGCTATTTTGCGATGAAACAAAGCATCCGCAATTCGAAATACTAAAAAGAGAGACAATAGACCTAATAGTGACTGTACTATCACTATACCTTCTTTAGTTAAACCTGCAGAAAAACACAGTGCTAAAAACGTTGGATAGAACGGGGTTCGAAAAAAGGGTTTGTTTGATTCAAAATTCCATTCACCAGTTTCTACAATCTTTTTTGCCCATTCAATATGGTAGATCCCATCAATGGATGGAGAATGAAAAAAAGGTGATTGTATGTATTCAATAGAATACCCAATTCTAAGCACTAACGCTAGAAAAAACGGAATAAATATGGGAATGGATTTAGTGAATTTCTGAGAAACTTGCAATAAATACACAGGATTAAGAAGTTAGAACTCAACCAAATATTCTTTAAGGTAACACGGGGTATTCATTACCCCGTGTCGTTTGCGTGTTTATTTCATTAGAGTCATTTTTCTCATCATCACTTGCTTACCCACCTGTAAACGATAGAAATAAGTACCACTTGGATATCCACTTGCGTTCCATTTGACTGTGTGGGTTCCTACATTCAATCTACGGTTCAATAATGTTGTAACCAATTCTCCTTGAATGTTGTACACTTGTAAAGTTACGAAATGATCTTTCGGTAATGTAAAGGAAATGTTTGTTTCTGGATTGAATGGATTGGGATAATTTTGTGACAATTCAATGCTTTGGGGTAAAGAGGTACGAAGTGGCTCATTGGTATTTGTGACTCTTAACAATTGCCCGTTTAGCATATCAATGTAAATCTCAAGTGATAAATCAATCTCGGGTACATAATATTCAACTAACCAAATGAAACGGTTTTGCCAAGCAGAATCCAACCAATAAAAGTTTCCACCATACATGTACATTTCCGTATTTGGATACTGAACGCGATAGGAAGCACCTCCATTCTGTTCAGCTATCAACATGGCTTGGTCACTATCAATCCAATTTTGTGGTAATGATAACATATTCGGCGGTAAAGGATTTTCGGAGGTGGTATCTGCACTGGTAAAGAGATAAGCTACATACACTCCAGCGATGTAATTAACCGAATTAGATTGATAATAATAAGCCCAAGCATCTGCTCTACCTATCGAATCTACCTCAAATCCATATAAGAAATACAATTGAGGATTGGGCATCATTGTTTGTGCTATAGCATTCGCAACCTGTAATCTTTGTCTTGCGGTTATCGGCATGTAAATTGAACGAAGAGTAAAGTTGATATTGGATATATTGGTATTAGACACTTGAATGCTATCAGGAATCTCATCATTGTTGCTATCATAAAACCCAAAGTAATCATTTCCTGATTCAAGATCGATGACTCCATCACCATCTAAATCAATGACAGCGACTGGAAAGTAAATCCCAGGCCTAGTATAAGGCAAGGAATAATTCCCTTGTTGATTTTGAACCACTGTAGCTTGTGCAATGTACATGTCTTCTTCTGTAAAAGGACGATTTCTTGATAAACCCACAATTGCACGGTATGCACCAGAATTATTGATTGTAACCGTACCTGAAACTTGAAGATTCCCCATGGAAGGAGCAGTAGAAAAATTCAATACATACGGAATATCCAATGAATCACCAGTCGGAGTAACTGCACCTAAAATGATAGCGACATAATCATTGTTCGGTCTAAGTTGTACATTCATGTAGGCTGATTGATTGTTTGAAGACAGCGAAGAGGATATTATCGTGATCGAATCTGGATGAAATATCTCTATATTTATAGGGTACCCATTTGGAAACATCGCATTTGGGTCAATTGGAGTAGAAAAAGTTGCTGAAAGTACAGTGGTCAACGGAACATTAGCAGTACCATTTTGTGGAATAGTACTTTGAACCACTAAAGCGAAAACAGCTGACGCTGTGAAAACATTAAGAACTAAAACAATGAAAACCTTTTTCATTTTTCCTCCATTAATGGATGAAGTAAAATACAAAAGCATAAAGGAACAGTAAAACGATTGTAAAAAAATAAAATTTTCTTTATTATGAAATAGTCCACTGTTGTCTCTATTCATCTCATCATTATGATCGATACTTGTACATTATTATTAGCAGGTGGCAGAGGAGAACGGCTTTTCCCTCTGACAAGAAACCGTGCAAAACCTTCTGTACCTTTTGGTGGAATTTATTCAATAATTGATTTTACTATCTCTAATTGCCTTCATAGTGGATTACAAAATGTACATGTTTTAACCCAATATGCTTCTTTGCCATTAGAACGACATATTCGGAAAATTTGGCCAACAACTTTAATGAACAGTGGTTTATTTGTTGAATTGGTTCCGCCACAAGGTTTGCTTGATGATCATTGGTACGTTGGTACAGCAGATGCTATCTATCAAAATTTATTTTTAATTGAACAAGAGAATCCTGAGCGTGTTTTAATTCTTTCAGGTGATCATATTTACAAAATGGATTATCGGAAATTAATTGATTACCATGAACAAAATGGTGCTGATCTAACTGTTACGGTCATCCCATTACCTTTTTCCGTTGAAGGTGAATATCACTATTTAACAGTTGATCACAATCTTCGTGTAGTTGGTGTATGCGATAAAACTTCATATGATCTTTTTCCAATTGACTATTCTAAACAAACCATGATTTCAACAGAAATCTATTGCTTTCGTACCAATGAATTGATCAATTTAGTCAACGAAGATCATCAAGATTCATCTTCAACCCATGATTTTTGTCGTGATATCATTCCACAAATGCTTTCAAAAGGGCTACGAGTATTTGCTTATCCATTTCAAGATGAGAATAAAAAAGAGATACTGTATTGGCGTGATATAAGTTCAATTGATCAGTATTTTTCAGCAAATATGGATTTGGTGGATGTCGATCCCTTGTTTAACCTTTATGATACAAGCTGGCCAATTTACACAGAACCGATCAGCTCGTTACCACCAGCAAAGACAGTGTTTGATGATGATGATAGAAGAGGAAGTGCAGTTGATTCTTTAATTTCACCAGGTTGTATCATTAGTGGTGGTAGTGTTAAAAAAAGTATTTTATCCCCCAATTGTTTTATTCATTCCTGGTCTGAAGTGACGAATTCTATTTTACTAAAGGGGGTTGATGTGGGAAGATATTCTCGCATTAGAAGAACCATCATTGAAGAAGGTGTAGAAATCCCACCAAATACCGAAATTGGATATAACGAAGAGGAAGATAGAAAAAAGTATTTCGTTTCCCACAATGGCATTGTGGTTGTCACCAATAATCATACTTATCCATTGTAAGTCATGGTTTTGAATGAATTTTTATTTCTAATGGTTTCCGATTTCGATCAATTTGAACCAAAGTCACATCTACGGAATGTGCTTCATATCTTTGTTCACTTTGTACATCCAAAATCACCACCCGCAAACTAACTGTGATACTAGTTTTACCGATTTTATATCCATTAGCTAAAAACTCAACCACATCACCAACTTTTACAGGTTGTTGGAACTCTGCATTGTTGAATACACGAGTAACCAAACGATTCGATTTTGTAACCAACATCGCATAAATGACAGCGGCTTCATCAATCCAACTTAACATCACACCACCAAAAAGATTATCATCCACCCCAATATCTTTTGTCAGGCAAATATGGCGCGTTATCACTTGAAGTTCATCGTTCAATCGGAACAAAGTCGTTTCAGATTTCATAATTCCCTCATAATACATTTTGTTTGTTTTTTATTTTTCTTTGTGTTCATATTCTTGATGTTACTCAATTTTATTGGTTGTATAAATCATGATGATAAAAATACGATACATTCATTTAAACTTATTGATATTCGGTTTTCTTCACCCACAGTTGCTGCAGGAACACCTATCACCGTTACTACAATCGTACAATCAATTGTATCCGATACAGTGTATTATGAATACGAATTTTTCATAAAACGACCTACAGATAGCATTTTTTATAATCTGAATAGGCGAATACAAATTTCAATAGACACAATACAAACGATTGTACCTGATTGTATAGATTCCTATTGGAAAATTGTTTGTCGTGCTACTACCAGAAATCAAACGGATTCCATAATAAAAATAGTACGAATTGCTCAATACACGATCGATCATCATCCCGCTTATTTAGGTACAGATGCTTCCTGCAATCGTTGTCATAGTATATTTGTACAATCGTGGCAACAAACGGCACATGCGACTACAGGGAATAGACGAATTTTCAATTCGAATTGGCTGACCCATTGCAATTCGTGTCATACAACAGGTTACGAATTAAACTATTCAAATGGTGGTTATGATGAGCGACCTATTGAACGTTTTGACCATGTTCAATGCGAAAGTTGCCATGGACCATCCGAATTTTATGGAGTATCTTTTATTACCCACCAAGTTCATCAAGGTTTTATTGATTCAAAATTAGCAATTCAATCTTGTGGAAATTGTCATTCACAGAGTCATTTATCAATTTATACTGAATGGTTAGGAAGTGGGCACGCGCGTTCTGCTTCGGTTTCACACATTCTCCATACATTACCTATCGTAGAAAGAAATCAATGTGTGGGATGTCATATTTATACGGAGAGTATTAAAAAACTTAAATACAATTTGAATCTTGAGTATCCAACTGATTCCACACGTTTTGATGGTATAGGATGTGCTACTTGTCATACTCCTCATAATCATTCTCTTCACCAATGGAAAGATTTACGTCATTCTCCAGATGTGCTTTGTAATCAATGTCATCAATCCAATATTGATGGAACACCCACTGCTTATCAAATTCCCTATCATCCACAAAATGATCTTTTATCCAACAATATACAAGCAATTTTTGGTCATGAGTTTTTCAATTTACCCAGCAATACCGAACATTCTGAATGGTCTAATCAATGTTCAGTTTGTCATTTATATTCAACACCTTGGAGTTATGGATCTATAGCATTCACCAACCACCAATTTCGACCAAATTATCTAACTTGTAAATCTTGCCATCCACAAGCCACAACAGAGTTTATTGTTGAGCGACAACAACCGTTTCAAGATTCTTTATCTATCCTAAATCACCAACTTGAATTCTTAAAAAATGAAGGGGACACTTTAAGTTTTGAATTTAGACAAGGTAGATGGATGTATTGGTTTTTCAGCAAGGATGGCTCATTAGGAATACACAACCCAACTTGGACACGACATATTCTCAGATCAGTGATTATGCGATTAGATTCTTTAATACAAAATTAAACAGGAATTTGATTATAGATCACTCTCTTTTCGAAAAATGTTGATATCCTGCCAACTGATTTTTAATAAAAACATTGAAATAAATCCAATCACATTGTTCCAAAAGAAACTCATAAAATGTGTCACTACAGCAATTGCAACAGCATATTCTGGATCTACACCGAATGCAACCAATCCAATCTTGCAAAACAAATGGTAGGTACCTACAAAACCAGGAGCAGCAGGTATAGTAACTCCTATAGCGATTAAAATGGTAACAACCAATGCATTTAACAGATTAATACTTCCGTGACTAAGTGGTGAAAAAAGTAGTATCGTGGTTGCACTGGTTATCCACATGGCTAAAGAAAACCCAAAAGCAGGTAACGAAGTTTTCCAATCATACAAACCATTAATACCATTGGATACCCTAAATAAAAGCCCTTTCCAACCAACGGCTAATTCTGTATTTTTTTTCAATTTCACTTTCATAAACATCGCAATTACTAAAATTCCGCCTATACCGAATCCTACAATTTTCATTGCATACTGAATGGTTGCATTGAACTTAATCGGAATAGTATTGGTAATCAGAACGAAGTAGATTAAAAATACGATGGCAATTAAATCAAGCATCCTTTCTAAGATGATGTTTCCAATTACTTCAGCTCCGGACAATTGATACCTTTTTTTTAGCACAATTGCACGAATTACTTCCCCTATTCTTAGAGGTAAAACATTATTTAGAAATGCACCAACTTGTGAAATTTGTAAAACTGTAAAGAGTGGAATATTCTTAATCCTTCGTAGAAGGATTTGCCATCGAAAAGCACGTAGTACTATAAAAAATCCATTCAGTAAACTGAGATAGATAAGTGTAGGAATCTGAATTTTCGCAATGTTGTAAATTAACTCATTCCAATCTACTCCATAGAATGTTAGCCATAATGCAAGGATACTTGCGAAAATTGCAAAAGCGAAAGAAAGAAACTTTCTAAGAGTAAAGAATGTGTTATCCATCACAATAGAATGTTGAAGTAGCAAAGAAATTCTGTTAACTTGACAAATTGTAATCTTACAAGTATTTTGCACGGAATTTACTTATCAATTTTTTCTATTCCAATTTCCATTATCAAAGGGAATTGTGTTTTATAAATAACGTTTGGGAGGCAGTACGTGTTTTCTTCCCGTAAGAAGGGTTTAATTGTTTGGTTCGTTTTCATCACCATTTCTGTAGGACTTATTGCTCTTGCAAACACAAATAACAAAAGGGTTGAGACAATTGACTTTGCTCAAAAAATTATTTTAACCTCTTCAGTTAATCAACAACTTACACAAATACCATCTACTTCTAAACCAATTTCAGAAAAAGCAAATGTTCGTATTTTACAGCAAAGTGAACGTTCTCTACGTTTGCAATTTCATTATCCATCTGTGCAAATTGACACTTTTTCTGGTTCTCCGTTTCTACGAATAAATGGATTAGAAAATGAACGAATTGAAGAAGGATACCTTTTGCCGATTGACCTCCAAAGGTTTGTTTGGTACCACGATGATATTTATTACCGCGTAGTTTCCATTGAAACAGAACAACTTGAAGTTCCAAGGTTAACTTATATCCCTAGTGTTTTTGGTGATAGTATTATTGAAACGAATCCAATTTCATCAACTGGATTTATCCCTACACCATTTATTCAAACCCATCTGATCGGAAAGTACCGAGGAATACCCATTGCTAGTATAGTAGTTCACCCCATTCGGTACAATGTCCAAGAGAACAAGATACAGCAAATCAAAGAACTCGTAGTAGAAATTTATAGTAAATCACAATCCGTCGCACTCAGTGGTCGAATGGCATCTCCATCCGAACGAATCGAGTTGGAACAACTGGTAGGCCCCTTGTCCGCTACGATTCCCCATCATCTTGTCACGGGATTATCTTCAACCCCTGCAATTCACACCATTGATGATAATGGCTACGCGGTTCGTTTCGATGTAAAAGAATTTGGTGTTTACCGTGTTACTGGTCAAGATTTGATCAATTTAGGTGTTCCCATTTCAAACATACAACCTTCAACTCTAATTTTACGTTCAGAAGGTGAATATATTCCCATTCTTTTTGAAGGTGATGAAGATGGACGTTTCGATCCTTGGGATGCATTTGAATTCTTTGGAAGACCGCCACTACCAGAAGATACAATCCAAGCACCGGATTTATCCGGAAATAGTTATACAATAGAAAAGGCATATTTGTTAACATGGAATACTCGAAATGGTCAACGTATTCCTCAGGTAAGTGGTGAAATACGGATTACTAATCCTTTGGATACAAATTTAGTGATTGTGTCTTCTGGTCCTTTGAGAATTCATTATGAACAAAGTCCTTTTTTTGGTGGTTTAGCAGAAGTTGAGAGACCCATTGCCGATCGTTATTTTTGGGATGCTGGTATTTATAATTTTGAAATACGCGACTATAATTTTTATTTACCTTATCCCGATACTTCATCGTTTACCCCAGTTAGAGTGAAAGTAGCATTACATGGACTAACTGGCGGTCTTACACGACATCATGCCTTTGTCATTTTAAACAATGCAACAGATTATTCACTTGACATTGGTCGCACCCCACAAGGAGCATTTGATTGGATTGGACAAACCGCACGAATTGGAGAATCCACTGCATCCTCACAAATGTTTAACCGAAATTTTCATCATGGTATCAATGTACTGTCTGTTTTTTGCCCTGGAGATGCGCCAGGTGCTACACCAACCAATCGTATCGCACTGAATTGGTTTCAAATTGAATATCTTCGCTTCCCTATTGCCGATAATGATGAAATACGAATCGGGACTCCCTTAACTCAAAACATCATTCATCGGTATTTTGATTTTGTTTTAGAAAATTTTACATCTCCTGATATCCATGTTTACCGATGGGGTTCAGCAAAAGTAATCAATGGTACGGTCGAACGTTATCTATCGCGCGATAACCAAATCCGATATAAAATTCATTTTCAAGATAACCCATCTCAACCTACTGAATATTATGCAGTTACAAGTAGTCGCAAGAAGAGTTTTTTATCTGACCAAATGGCGTTAATACCACCAGATACCATTTTGTCCCCTCCCAATGGTGGTGCCGAATACCTTGTCATTGGAACTACCGATTTACTTGCTACTCCTCAACTGGAACAACTTCTTGCGCTTCGTTCACAACAAATGAATGGTGTTCTTAAAGTTAATATTGAAGCAATCTTGAGAAGATTCACACAAGGTATGTTTCATCCCAAAGGAGTTCTAGAATTTCTACGTTATGCTGTAAGAAATTGGCAAATTCCTCCACGGTACATCTTACTACTTGGTGACGGGCTTCAACGTCAGCATCGGAGTCCAAGAAAAAATGGTGCACTTATTCCACATCCTATGGTTCCAGTTTCACAAATTGGTGTAGTAGGTTCTGATACTTGGTATTCAATTTTAGACGATGAAAATGATTTACCAGATATTCATATTAGTCGTGTTCCGGCAAGAACTCAAGAGGAAGCCGGTTTTTATTTTAACAAAGTTCTTGAATTAGAAAACAACCCAACACCTGATCGTTGGCAAAATTACATTACTTTTGTTACAGGTTCTGGTGGTCAAAACCTTTATACAATATACAACCGTATTAATCGTGATCGTTTATCGCCATATTATGACTTTTGGGAAATGCAAGTAGAGAATCCTTCTCTTCCCTATTATGGTGGTACCTCTTTACTCCAAAATTTGTTCGAGAAAGGTTCAGCTTTGGTGATATACAATGGCCATGGTGCAGGTGAAATTTGGTCTGACGGTGGTCTCTTTCGCACACGTGATATAGCAAATATGAGAAATGCAGGAAAGTATCCTTTAATCTGTAATTTCTCTTGCTTTATTGTAGCGTTTAATGGTGATGTACAACGCAGCTCTATGGGTGAGGACTTTGTTCTTCATCCTAATAAAGGCGCAGTCGGAGTGTTTGGTACAGCAGGTTTAGGCTATCGTGAACAAATGATTTTGTTTCAACAATTTATGTTTGAACAAATCCGAAGATATCCGAACATCTCTTATGGTGAATTGATGACTCTTACTAAATCCATTTATCTCAGTAGATACGGCAATCGTGCGATGTTTGGCCCAGTTGGTAATACGTTTTATGCTACATCATTGTTAGGTGATCCTGCATTTCGTTTCAAAGCTTTTGAAAATATTCAACAAAATAGTTCACAATTGTTTGTTCAAGTAGGCGACTCAATAGATATTCAAGCGTCACTTCCTTTCAATAGTGGAAATGTTAGTTTTATATGGTATAATCAAAATCATTTTTCTATTGATAATCCTGTTTGGGAACCGATTGTTTCGATTCGCCCGATTGTTTCCAATTCATTTTCTACTAGAATTCGTGTTCCTAGTGGAATTTCTACCAATGGTTTAACTTTACGTGGGTTTTATCAAAGTAACCATCAAACCGCAGTGCGTGGTGCTACATCGTTTTATATTCAATCCGCCGCAAGCAGTGGTTTTATTGATAGTGTAACAACTGATCCCAATCCCCTCCTTTCTGATACGACATTTAAGTTTTATGTAAAACTTATAGATTCTGATGGGATACGGACTTTACAAGGAATCATTAGAAAATTTTTCTTAGACGATTCTATTTTATCTATTGATACCATCCAACTCAGTCGTTCCTTTATTCGTGGTCCATTCTGGTATGAAAGTTCCCTTCAACCTGCTCTTTTACCTTCTATGCGTTTAAGAACAAATTGGAGGTGGATCGATTCACTTGGGAATGTAAGACAACCTAATCAAGATTATGATTTTTATGCTTATCCGGGAAGACCTAATCTAGTTGTTCCTAACCAAGTACACTGGCGAGCAACTGATTCGCTATTCGTTCGATTCACAGTCACCAACAATAGTCCCTTGCAAGTTCCACCTACCCTTTTACGAGTAGCAATCATTAAACAAATATCTGATACCATTACAGTAGAGTTCCTATCTGTACCCTCTATTCCACCCTATACAGCACAAAGTGTTTATTATCCATTTCAATATCCACCGGGACAATACAAATTCTCTTACTATGCTGATTATGAAAATGTGGTCAATGAAGTGAGTGAAAATGATAATTACAATTTGGCAACATCAAATAACGTCTATTGGTGGATTACTGCGACTGAAGGAGATCGAGGGTTTAGTTATAACCCAACATCACGAGTAAGCGTTTCTATTCCTCCGAATTCAATACAGAAACCAAGTACAGTATTGTCTGTAACTTACAGTGATACTTTGCATTCACGATTACAAACTTTAAATAAATTTGCAATATTCGGTAGAAATCCAAGCAACGTCTTCAATGGGGGTGGGATTGTATTTTTACAAATTGATACTACTGCCTATTTAAATCGCGTAATTATACACATGCAAGCAGATACTATTCTTGGCAATCGTACGAAAATTCATTCCCGACATTTTACCAATCTTTGGAAAATGCTAAATTCTACTGTGGACAATCAAGGAATACACTTGTATGACGGACCACCTTATCAGCAGTTTTCTTTAATGGATAATCAAGATAGAACAGCACCAAAATTTGATTTTACTGTAGAAGGACAAATTTTCTCAGATGGTGGCTATATTCGTAGTGGTGCACGTTTGTCTGCAAGTGTATATGATAATGGTGGATTGGATCTTAGTCAGCAAGGTAGTGTGTATGTTGTAGTTGATGGTGATACTCTTCCTTCAAACGAACTACTACTACCGATATCCAATCAAGTTTCTCAGAACTCTTCCATTGTCGTCACTAAAAGATTTTCAACAGGTCGTCATTGGGCTAAATTGATTGTTACAGATTTAGCAAGTAATACTGCAACTGATTCCATAAACTTTTTAGTCGCTAATCAGTTTCGATTAGAATGGTTTGGAAACTTTCCAAATCCTTTTCAAAAAACTACTACATTTTTCTACAGTTTAACCGATCAAACTACAGAACCCGTTGAAATCAAAATCTATACGGTATCTGGTAAAAAAATAAGAACATTGCGTGAAACTGATCCACAAGTGATTAATTATCGAGAAATCACCTGGGATGGCCGAGACGAAAATGGTGAAGTGGTAGCTAACGGGGTTTATTTTTACCGATTAACCGCAAAAAGCAACAATCAAGTCATCGAGAAAAAAGGGAAATTAGCCAAATTGAGGTAAACATCATTGAGTAAATATATTGTATTTCTTATTCTTTGCCTTCATTGTTTTTCATTTGCAGCTCGCTATGCAGGTGAATTTTTAGAATTGGGTGTTGGACCACGACAGCTGGCTATGGGTGGTGCTGTTGCTACAGGCAACCAAGCAGGATCATTTTACTGGAATCCTTCCTTACTATCTAGAATAAAAAATATTGAAATTCATGCAATGTACGTACCTTTGTTTGAAGGTTTAGGAAGCTATCACGTAGCCGGTGCAGCCATGCCAATTACTGGTGCAGCAGTTGGAATCCATTGGTTACGCGTTGGAATAGATGATATACCCATTTGGCCAGATTACACTAAACTTTCAATTGATGAACGTCAACGCGTTATACGTGATCGTAATGGTCTACCTATTGGTGTAACTACAGACCGTGAAGATGCTCTCTTTTTTACTTTTGCTAAATTGAACCGTTTTACTGCTGAGTTTGGATGGAGTTATTTTTCACTGCCTATTGAAGTACCTATTGGACTGAATGTAAAATTAATACGAATGGCGTTATTTGATAAAAATGCTAATGGTATAGGTGTTGATGGAGCTGTGGGTTTACGATTATCCCTAAATGATTTGTTTGCACAAAAACATCTCGGAGAGATTAACCTATCAGTAGTTGCAAATGACTTTACGAAAACTGGTATCAATTGGGGGAGTGGTGTAGAAGATGCAATTCCATTAAAGTTGAGGTATGGATTAGGTTATGAACAACCTATACGTCCACTCAATAGTGATCTTATCGTAGAGTTAAATACCGAAAAGAAATATGAGTATTATGTAAATTGGGGTGCAGAATTAACTTATTTAAGAACGGTATCTTTTCGAATGGGTTTACGTAAAAATGAATTTGTTTACGGGGTTGGAGTAAAGTATTGGAAAATGCAACTTGACTATACTTATCAAAAGCCTGAACTTGGAACTAATCATTGGATTGGAGTTAGTGTTGGTATCTAATTTACGTTTTATCAGTTTGTTTCTACTCGCATTCAGTTTTCTTTATATCATCGGTTGTGGAGAAGATTCGACACCTATAGATGCTATTCCGCCTTCACCACCACAAATTATTCCTGTCGTTCATCCCACTACAATCGTAGATACACTGTCAAGACCGATTGATTTAGGGAGTAGTGCAAATTCTTTTCTACTTCGCTGGAGACCACCCATTGACACGGATGTCCGAGAATGGGAAATCTATATGATCCCATTTGACACAGTTGAACAGGTAGTATTTATTGGTCGTCATCCTTTTAACCGAAATCAATTGTTTTACATCATTCAAGATGGACGGTTGCTACCAGATCCAGTTAGCGGAAATGTTCGTCCTTTTAAAATTTGGATGCATGCAATAGATGAAGCAGGAAATCGTAGTGCTGCATCGGATACAATTACTTTTGCACTATTAGAAAAAGCCAGTGGTTTAACTGTTTCCGACACAACCTCTGGAATACCTTATTTTCAATGGCAAAATCCATATTCTACTTCAGAAAATGCACCTGATCGTTTTGTAGTTAAAGTATTTTCGCAATCTAATGAAATTGTTTGGATGTGGTATCAAGTACGATATGACAGTGATCAAAATGTACGCTTTAATGAAGATTTATCGGCAGATACGACATTTTTAATCCAAGGTAGATTACGTGCTGGCAACTACCGCGTGCGTTTAGAATATTGGATTGCATTTCAAGCAAGTTCTTTTTCAGAAAAGGATTTTACAATTGGTAACAACAATTAAGGGGTGATTCTTGAACACGAAACTTATCCTATTTTTATTATTTATTACTTTGTCTATACAAACTTCAATTTATAGTCAAAGTATGGGTGCAACAGGTACCTTATTAGGCACAGGAACTGAGCGAGGCGCACAATATTACATTGGCTCGCAAAATGAATTACTTATGGCAGTGAACATTTGGGGGTTAGTATTAAAACCTGGTCAATATTTAGTCCCATCAACCACTGATTTAATCACATTGGTTTCTGTAGCAGGTGGACCTGCTCCAAAAGCAAGATTAGACAACGTACGTATTATTCGTAGTTCTTCTGCAGGATCGGAAGTGATCATTGTAAATATTAAAAAATATCTTTCTACAGGAGACGAGCGTTTAATTCCAAAATTGGAACCGGGAGATACTATTATCATTGCTGGTTCACTCGGAGAGTTAGCATCACAAATTGTTGCAGTATTATCCCAGATGGCTATCGTGGCAAATGTTTACTATTACTTTTTCATTAGAAAATAATCGGAAATTCTTGCTTTACTTGACTACTGTGGAGTATTTTGGTATGTTCGTTACAGTTAATTAATTTCGGAGGAAGTATGCAACTGGTTATTAGTTTACTTGTGTCTTTTGTTTTACTGTTTTCTTTGGTGATTCCTTCCTCTGGTGAAGAATTTGCGGGGGGATATGGAACCAATTGGGTACAATCAGGTATGACCATACCAGCAGGTTCAATGATGGTAACTTCACATGGACGTGTGTGGACTAAAAATTTTTCCAACGTTAAAACACGGAACATGTCTGGTGTAGTTGGTGTACATTTTGGTTTTATGCGAAATATTGAATTAGGACTTTCTCAAATTCTTTATCAAGATCCTTTATGGGCAGATCCTTATGGTAAACTTGGGATTAGTGATCTCATACCATTCAATCTGGAAATGCGACTAAAGTTTGGAAACATTTATACGACTTGGGGTCAATTGTTGTTAGTTCATTCTTTTACAGGTGGAATGAGCTATCCTGCATCTAAAGTTAATAATTTGCCTTATCACACTTATTACTCCGCAGCGATGGAACCATCCATGACCTTCTCAACATCTTGGTATTCACGTCCATTAACTCCAGAAGAAAGTCAGTTTTTCGGAGTGTCCATCACGTATAAAAATCACAATGATGTTGTAAGTTCAATAACAAAATCTGCTCAATCCATTACTTATTCAATGGCTTATACTTATCCAGTGAGAAATACTATTTCATTAGGTGGTCAGGTGGCTGGATTGTTCTTTGCTAGAATGCCAAAACCAAATGTTTTTTCAAGAGAACCTTATGCTTATCTATCAGTATTAGGTGAATTCAGAATTATGGAAGGATTGAGTTTTCTTGTTTCACCAGAATTTTTAATTACCAACGCCAAAAATTCAACCAAACATAAGTACGATACTAAGAAAGAAAAGAATTATGAACCTTGGCGTTTAAACGGTATGTTTAAATTTATTCCACCGACTCCGTTTTATAAAATTGATCCTTTTGCAAAAACAGGAGAAGGTAGAAGAAGTACGGCAGGTGCTGCAATTCGGGAAAGATTATCTCGGCAGACAAAACTGTCTTTATTTGATTGGACCGTAGATAGTGAGGTTGATCTACTATTCCTAAATTCTGATTTAATGCGTGCTCAGCAAGAAAGAGAAAGAGCAGAAGCTGAACTCAAAAGATTAGAAAATGAACTTCGTTCTAATAAATAAGTAGTGTCTTTAATATACAAACGGACTACTTTTCAGTAGTCCGTTTTTTGTAACTAAAGGAGATAAACAAGTTGATCAATTGGAGAAAATCAGTGCTATCAGATATTTTGTTGTTCGTTGCAATTTTTTTAGTATGGTTTGGCTTGCAGAAATGGGTACTACCTAAATTGGGAGTTAAAACGTGACTATCAGATTCGGTTTCGGGGGAACCAAACTCTTGTCAGATTGAAGTGAAAAAAGATCATTAAAGATAAGGTTTTACTGTTCTTCTACTGATCCATAAAGCAAACAAAGTAAAAAGGACAATTGGGAATAAATATCCGTATGCCTGAGGTAACGGAAGAGTTGCAAACTTGTGGGTCCAAGCTAAAGGGTTAAATTTGGCTGCAATCTGTATCCATTTAGGAGAATAGGAAAGTGGAATAAAAATTCCTGATAAAAAAATTAAAGGGAGTATTAGAAAATTTAATACGGGGATTATTGCTTCTTCACGCTGTCCTACAAAGGTTAAAGCAAATGATAATGCACTAAACGCAATACCTACCATGGTTACTGCTATAAATAAAAAAAATAGTAAATGAAAAGTTAGTTCAGGTCTCCAACCCAACAGAAACGCTGTCAATAAAACGATTACCATTTGAATCCATAAAGTAATGGTCAATGCTAAAGCATACCCCAATATTATTGCCCAACGTGAAATAGGGGTTACTAATACACGATTGATGAAACCCGAACGTAACCGATCCAACAATCCCATCCCACTCCAAGAAGCAGCAAAAAAACAAGTCATTAAAAGTAATCCGGGAACGAAATAATCTAAATAAGATCTATTCCCAAGGAACGAAGTTGTAATCTCTTTTGTATATAACTGACTATACATGATCAACCACATAATCGGTTCTATAAATTCCATTGCAACCCAAACTGGAACACGTATCTGCGTCCTTAATCGATCGATAGCGATTGATAGTACATCTTCAATAAACTGATTTCGAAATAAATTCATAACTGTTCAGTTTCTTCTTGAATTGATAATCCTGTATAGTAAAGAAATACATCGTCTAAAGTAGTACTAGGTGTTTTTTGAATTATACTTTTCTTCAAATCATTTGATTTACCTTCAATCAACAGTTTGCCATGATGGATGATCCCTACTGTATCGCACAATTGGTCCGCCTCCTCCAAATAGTGCGTAGTTAGCATGATGGTCATTTCTCTTTCTCGCACAAGTTGTAATAAATGTTTCCACATAGTTCTTCGAAATGGAACATCCAAACCAAGTGTGGGTTCATCTAAAAACAACAACTCTGGACGATGCAGTAATGACGTCGCTACATCTACTTTTCTTTTCATTCCACCGGATAAATCTTTGACCATTCTGTTTAAAAAGGGGTGCAACTCAAAGATGTCAGATAAATCACGTATTTCTTTTTCAAGAAATTCTTTTGTTTTAGGATATCTTTTCCCAAAAAATAAAAAATTTTCAAGGACAGATGCGTATTCATTTAGAGATACAGATTGTGCTACTAATCCAATCTTGGGCCGTAACTCCTTACCTTCTGTTGTAGGCGATAAACCTAAAACTTTGATTTCACCACCGGTAGGTTTTAATAATGTTGTACAAATTTTAATTACTGTTGATTTTCCTGATCCGTTTAATCCTAGCAGGCCATAAATTTCGCCTTTTTTCACACGACAGGAGAATCCATCTAATGCTCTAACAGGTGGATTTCCATTTTTTTTAGGATAAACTTTTACAAGATTTTGGATAGAAATAGCCATCAACGAAGTTTCACAGTAGCAAGTGCAAAAAGACCTATTATGAAAGACAGAATCCATGCACGAACAACTACTTTTGGTTCAGATAGTCCTGAATGTTGTAGTGCGTAGTGCAAAGGTGCTCTGGTAAACAACCTTTTCCCTAAAAATTTTTGTCCAATCTTATCGCTGATTTGTGAAGACAACCCTTCTGCTACAAAAAACGCACCAGCGAACAAAAACAACATTTCCTGTTTTAATAATACTGCCGTAGTTGCTAACATTCCACCTATGGTTAACGAACCGGTATCTCCCATAAACATTTGCGCAGGATAACAATTAAACCATAAAAATCCTATTCCTGCGCCAATAAAACCAGCTAAGAAAATAGTGATTTCAGTTGTTCCCGGGAAGTATCGAAACAATAATCCAGTTGCTAAATTTATGGTACCGTAGATATAGGCAAAAATTGCAAATACAGCAGTAGTAATTACTGCAGGTACAATTGCCAGACCATCAAAACCATCACTGATATTCACAGAATTAGAAATGAAAATCGTAAAAATGGTAACATAAGCGATATAAAAAATGCCTATGTTGATATCAATTCCTTTGTAAATAGATGGTTTTACAAATGGTAGAAAAATTTCTGTACGAAAAACATCAGGATAAGGAGAATAATCTGTATAACCGATAAAGAGTGCTAATCCTATTCCAAAGACGAATTGTAAAAATAATTTCTTTACTTCAGAAAGCCCCCCTTCACCTTTTCCTATTTTAACTTTACCATAGTCATCCCAAAACCCTAAACATGCAAAATACAGAGTAGCAATTAGTAGAATTTGGACGAAACGATTTGATAAATCACACCAGAGGATGGCTGAAACCAACGTTCCCAATAGAAACAACAACCCACCCATGGTTGGTGTTCCTTTTTTCGATTCACTGTCGCCAATTACAAAACCTTTAGGAACATCTCGCCATCCTCTATTATGTAAAAACAGAATCACTTTCGGGCCTAAATGTAATGCTAAGAATAAAGCAGTTAATGAAGCTGCAATCGTTCTAAAGGATACATATTGGACTAATCTGAAAAAATCAAAGGTAGGAAAAGCATTAGATATATACTTACTTAACCAATAGAGCACTTTGACTCCGCAATTGTTTTTTGAAAATTAGCAATCGCACTTCTTAATCCAAAACTTGGAGTAAATTGAGATGTAGTCATAAGAATTTTATTCAAAATGAAATTCAATTCCTCTTCTTCAAATTGTACTCCTTTTTGAATGAGCAGTTCAATTGCGAACATTAGTGAAGTGCGAACTAAATCATTAGGATGAACAAGGTATCTATCTAAGAATTCTTTTAGTGGTTTTCTTTGTAGAATATACCCATAGGCAATCCAAGTAGCAGCAAGCACTTCATAATGTCTTTCATAAGTAAGGGTTTTCTCTATAGCATCTACCATTCGGTCGTAATCCATTGTATTGATTCCTTTGGGTAAACGTGCTAACGTTCTTGCAGCAGCAGTTCTTACCTCCCAATAGGGGTCCGATAGTGCGAAAACTAAAGTAAGTAAAACTTCTTCAGACCAATCATGAAATGCTGGAATCGCTGCCGTTGCATTCCGACGAAGAAATCCAACTGTTTGAAAATCACCTCCCATTTTTCTTTTTAACCAAGTGGTCGGCCTGCGATCTCGAATCCAATTCAATAAAATTGGTAATACTTCATGATTTAAACAAAGTGCAGATAATTTAATTCCTTCATTTTGAACTTCCCAACTTTCATTACCTAACATTGCATTCCCACGATAGCAATAATAATCATAAAAAGGAACTGATTGAATGACTTCAATGGATGGAATTTTAGGAAATTCCTTTTGTAATATTTGGTCAGAATACAAATACGTCCATTTCCAAGAAATAGAATGATTGAGTAATTCTTTTTCAAAATGGTTTCTCAATGCAATTGCGTTTAATCCTATTGGAAGTTGATTTTTTTCTATTGTATGTTTTGTGCTATCTTTATGATGAAGATCTTTAGTACCAGCACTGTAAAAAAGTAATTTTTCAGCTATTTCAATTTTTGCATTGGTAGATACGTTGGATTTTGCTTGTTGTCCCAAACGATGTCGAAGATATGGTTGTTCAATCAGTTTGTTCAACTCACGATACAACGTTTGCCAAGGTACAATTGTTTCTATTTTGTTATTGCATAGAACAATTTTTTCATAGACAACTAATGCTTTTTGTTGGGATTGCATTGAAAAAGCATTGACTGCTTGATGATCTAGTGGTAGATTAGATTTTGGGATGAGTATTGCAGCTTTTCCAAAATGACAGATTTCTGCAATCGTTCCAGCGCCAGCCCTTGAAACAACAATATCTGCAGCAGAATAAGGGATAGACATATCATCAAAACTCTCGACTACAATCAGACGATGGTCATTTTCCAAACCCAATTTTCGACGTTGAATATTCACTTCTCGTATTGGATCAAAGTCGTCTGATTTTTTTCTTCCAGCAGCCAGCATTAAATAAACATTCTCATTTTTTCTGAGTTCATTCCAAACCTTTAATAGTGCATGATTGAGAGTACGAGCTCCCATACTGCCACCAAATGCAAGAATAACAATAGCATTTTCAGGTATAGACAATTTATTCCGAGCTTCTGTTTTTGAGATGTGTTCTATGTTCCATCGTATTGGATAGCCATCTACAAATACATTTTCAGAATGAAATACATTTTTTGCTATTTCAGATGTTACACTTATTCTGGTTGCGAATCTTTGAATCAATTGATTCATACGACCGGGCTCTGCATTGGGTTCAAAAACGATTATTGGAATAGATCTACCCAAGAGTTTCAATTTAGAGATAATCGTAGTAGCAAATATAGAGGGTGCACTTACATAGCCACCTGTAGAGAATACTGCAGTAGGTTTAAATTTCAAGAGATGTATAATTGCATGTAAAGTACCAACCCCTAAAGTCAAAAGAAACCTTACAAAACGTAAACTATAAATTTTCGGAAGACCTATTGATTTAAATTCTACATATTTCATACTTGGTGGAATTAGGTCTCTTTCTGGTAAACCAGAACCTGCATATAAAATGGATGTATTGGGATCAATTTGTAAAAGCGCTTCACCAACTGCTATTGCTGGATGTACATGTCCCCCTGTGCCACCACCAGTCAGTAATATACGATGATAAGATTTCATTTCGTTTCTTAATTTCTAAAAATATTACAACGTACAACAGTGTAGATCAATGATTGGTTGATATCTTATAGTTGATTCAATCTCTTCAAACTGAATGATAACTTTCAATTTAAGTTACTAAGAAATTGCCCAATGATAAAAGGTATGAAATCCTCATTCTAGTTAAAAAGGTATCTAATGGTAGTACAGTTCGCTCTTTCCAACAACCAAACCCTACGATAGATGGTTAGTTTGAATTTTCTTTTCAAATGTATCTGTTTTCAATTTAGATGGTATAGTAGAAGTTGGAATAAGTGTTATTAAGAAACAATTCGCGATACATTGTTTGTTGGAAAAGTTAATTTGTTTTCCATTTATAGAAATTTACTTTATACGATTTCGCCACCTGAATTAATACATAATACTCGATTCGGTTTCTCAATTTCTGGTGGTGGAAACATAACAGGACAAAATAGAAAGGATCTTGTTATTGGACAACCCTATTATCAATACCATTCACAACCAAATACGGTCCGTATATTTATCTTTGAAGTGTCCAATTCAAATGAAATACATTTTTCAGAAAATACACTTCCGAACATTTCCATTCTAACATATCCAAATCCATTTAATCATACAATGACAATTCCAATTCAAACTCCAAAACCAATGAAAGTTGAACTTTCTTTGTACGATGTAGAAGGGAATGAAATAGAAATGATTTATCGTGGTTGGATTAATACGAAACACATTTTACAATACCAGGAAGAACTACTAAGCAGTGGAGTTTATTTCATTCTATTAAAGATGGATAAGATCCATTCAGTACGTAAAGTGCTTGCCCTTCGTTAAATTATTTTGTTTAATGGTCAATAATCTTTCAGCGATTTGTAGTGCATCTACACTCCATAATACTGATGGTCTCGGAATTTGAATATGCGAAAAGTTCTTAGTAGGATGAGCACTTAAAATCATTTTACTCCAAAATTTTGGAATATTTCTATAGCCGACAATAGCACCAACTATAGCCCCACTTAATATCGCTGAACTCGAGCTCTTTTGTAACATATCACTACGATGATTAAGAAAATCTTCAAACGAAGTAGTGTGAAGTAAATGGTACAGTGCATTTTGAAAAGATACTAGAGTTTCATCCATATCAGCAGATTGCAAAAAGATTCTTTTTTGTGCGTTTCTCACCAGCTGAATCAATGGTTCATCCTTTGTCAAAAGGATATGCTGTAACGCTACTGAAAATGCACGTTCTCTATCTCCTGTCAAAATTACAGTTCGTAAGGTATGGAGTATCGCTTTGTAAAGACTAAGTAAACATGCATTGATAGGATAAGAAGCGATTATTTTCTCTATTGGAATATTGAAATCGTTTGTCTGATGTTGATTCAAGAGACCAAACATTGCCATTGGGTATATCCATTTAATTTGAGCGATATTATGCAAAACTGAAAATAAACTTGTACTATCTTGTAAATTGAATGTATTGAATTGAGGGGAAATATTTGTTTTCAGATTTGCAGATTGTAATGCTTGAAATAAAGTATTCGTATAGGTAGTAAGCCACCATTGGATATATTGGGCAATGATTTTTAGATTGATTGAGTTTTCTTTAATCAATGCACGTGATAGTAAAATTGCTAATTCTGTTGCAGTTGAACCTTGTCCGGCAAGCGGAATTTGCTCTTGAAAATTAGTACTGAATTTTTCATTAATGATTGAACCAAGCGCTCGCAAATGATTTTCTAACTCAATCGAATCAGCAATGATTGCTCCTAAAAAACACCCTTGTGCACGGGTCAACACTTTTGAATTCGAACAGGAACTTCCTACAAGTGTACGAACTGGATAAATGGGATCGTTAGATGCTTCTGATTTTGCTAAAGGAATTTTTTGCCACTCTTTTTTTGCATAATTAAAAATCAAGGAAGGATTGCCACCTAATAGAAATTTTCCACGACTGGATAATGTCCCTTGTGGAGTATAACGAATTTTCTGACAATATTCATTGGTAATCTCGTAGCCCACACCGAGTAGTATCGCATGTCCTGCTGCAATATCCCATGTATTTGGACTATTGATAGAAATAGCAATATCCGCTTCATTGACCGCTACCAGTGCAAGCCGATAAGCAATACTCGGTAAACATCGAAAACGCGACGGTTGAATTAATTCTAAATTGCAAGACGGTTTTTTGTCAGCACCTAATGATGCAATTAGAATATGATTTTCTCTATTTGTTGAAATTGGTACTCTGCGTATTGTTTGATGATTCCTCGTTACTTTTCCACCCCGATAATAAACAATTAAATCGCCATCATCATCAGGTGCACAAGGAGAATAAACAACTCCAAGTACAGGTTCACCATATTCGTCTATCAATGCGATAGAAACTGAAAAACCTCTTTGACCTTTTAAAAATTCTGCTGTTCCATCGTTTGGATCTACCGTCCAGTAAGGAATTCCAATTGCATGGACTTCTTGTTTTAATTCTTCACCTTGATATTCCCATTGAGGAAAATGAAAACTTAATTTTTCTTGAATAATACTTTCAGCTATTCTATCAATAATAGCTGATCGTGAATTTTCGCTTCTAGGGCCATCTATTCGATGAAACTCACTTCTTAGAAGATTCCCTGCTTCAAGAGCAGCAGAAATTGCAACATTTTTTGCATATTCTAATTGATCAAATGTTATCATAAATGAAAATAAATGTACCGAATGAAGTTAAACTAAAAATTGTTGTCTACTTAAACGTTGAAACAATTCACTGCGATGCATTAGTTCTTGATAAGTACCAATATCTAAAATCTCGCCCGCATCAAGAAGAATAATACGATCGGCGTTTCTAATGGTTGCTAAACGGTGAGCAATGATTAAAATAGTAATTTGATTTTTCATTTTTTCTAATGCAGTTTGTATTAATTTTTCGCTATCACTATCTAAGTTAGAAGTTGCTTCATCTAACAACAATATCTTTGGCTCACGAATGAATGCACGTGCTAAACTTATTCTCTGTTTTTGACCACCAGATAATCGTACCCCTCTATCTCCTACTATTGTATGATACCCATTATCTAATTCTTGTATAAAAGGATCGGCATAAGCAAGTTTTGCTGCATAAACAATTTTTTCTGAAGATTGTTCATCTAAACCATAAGCGATATTATTTGCAACAGTATCGTGAAACAAAATTGTATCTTGTGATACAATACCAAATATTTTCCGATAGTTTATCGGATCATATTCTCTAATATCAATTGTATTGTATGTGATTTTTCCTTCAGTTGGATCGTACAATCTCAATAACAGATGAAACAGCGTAGATTTCCCCGCGCCTGAAAGACCAACTAATGCAATCATTTCTTGGGGTAGAATTCTTAAATTGATATTTTTTAATGTAAAAGGTAAGTTATCTTGGTATCTAAAACTAACATTGTGGAATTCAATTTCTGCTATTTGCGGTGGTAATGGTTTTGGATTAGGACTAATCCATAGTGATTCATCAGTATCTAACATATCAAAAATACGTTTTCCAGCTGCTGACGTAATGTTCAATGAGGACCACCCATCCGCTAAAGCACGAGCAGGAGCCAACATGGCAAATAACAATAAAATAAATCTTAAAAAATCTTCAGCCGTGATGATACCAGTGAACAATACTTTGTAACCACCAACTAATAAAATGGTCACGATAATGACCATCCCTAATACTTCAGTAGATGGTACTACCATTAAGTCAAGTTGTCTTTGCCGAAACGTTTGAGTAAATAGATGTTGATTTTCTTGATGAAATAATTGTATTTCTCTTTGTTCTGTACCACTGGTTTTGATTAAATGAATTCCTGAAAATCTCTCGTTTAAAAAAACTGTAAATTGATCTAATGCTTGTAGAACTCTTGTAGATTTTCTCTTCAAACTCTTTCCTATGGCATTAATTAAAATACCTGCTAAAGGTATAATTAGCAGTGTAATGATCAACATTTGGAGCGAAATTGAAGCAAGAAGCACGATGGAAACGAGTATGCTTGCAGGTTCACGGAGAAAAATAGCAAATACTTTTGTCAAGTGGTGATTTAAGGATTGTGCATCATTTAACAAGGTAGTCATTAACTCACCAGCTTTTCTTTTATGAAAAAAACCGATAGATTGTGATAAGTATTTTTCAAACAACAAGGAACGGACTTTGAATGCTAACTTTTGTTCAACCAACAACAGAGTACGATTTTGGAGAAATTTGAAAAATGCAGCAAAAAAGTAAAGAATTAACAGAATGATGCTAATTTTAAGCAATTTGTCAAAGGGTGTACCTTCACCGATGATCTTCCAAGTATAGTATTTAAGTGTTTCATTGATTCCATTGGGAACTGGTAATGTTTCTGAATTAGGAGTGAAAATCAATTTCAAAAAACCTGCACCTAACCACATTACAGCACTATAACACGCTACATAGATGAAAGCACAAATCGCTGCAACTGGAAACAATTTCCAGTACTCTTTTCCTACAAACAGCAATCGGATAAAAGGGTTTTGCGATTTACTCAAAATTCCACCTTTACTTGATGAAAAGAACTTTTTTCATGATACGATGTTGTTCATTGGAAAGAACTAACCAATACATTCCGGAAGAGAGTTCGTTCGGTGCTTTCCAATTGATATTGTATGTTCCTGTAGGATGGAACTTTTGTGAAAGAGTTGCAATTTGTCTTCCATCTAAAGCATACAGTTGAATGATCACATTAGTATTGAATGGAATTGTGTAGTGAATAGATATTGAATGGTTAAAAGGATTCGGATAAATTTTTGTGATTGCAAATTGAAAGGGTATTCTTTGTGTTTCATTTTTCGCATTATTTGCAACAAGAACAAATTTTCTCAAATTAGACCATAAGGATTTGTCATTTTCTGCATCAGTCGCTCGTACTTGTACATACCATTCACCACTCTGATTCAATTGTAGAGAAGATTGTGTAATGTTTGTAAAATTCAATGTCCAAGGATTACTTGTTAAAATTGATGGCTCTATATCATCAATCCATACTCCATCCTCCACCGTTCCACCATCTAAGATATAAACAAAACGAAAGTACACATCATTGCCAACAAAATTTTGTAAAGGATGTTTACATCGGACCCACACATTATTAGAAGTTCCCGTAATTCCATGATCCCAATTTAATCCATTAGGATTAGTAGTATCGGTGCGATCACCACGTAAAGACATCCAAGTAGTACCTCCATCTGTTGAAATTTGTGCAAAAAAGTAATCGTAATCTGATTCAATATCATACTTTAGCCAATATTTTAATGTATCACCATGTTGGACTTGATATGGATGAGCAGATACTAACATAGAACGTGCATTGTTTTGGTTTAAAAATTGAAAAGAGCGATAACCTGAGTGAAATTGAGTAGTCGTAATCGTCACATCCATTGGTAACCATCCGATATTGTTTAAATTATTATCAAAAGTTTCCACTCCAATAGGGAAATAGTCGGTAGCTCTAAAATCATAAGAAACGGGGATATTGATTGTGGAATTTGGGACCATCCATTCGATTGGTAAATCCATCTGTATTGTATCAGGTGAAAGTAAGATTGGTTTTGAAGGAGGTAAAACAATTCTCGGTTCAGCAGCTAATTCAGCTGCTCTTAAATTTGCTTCTAAATTTTCTTGACATAAAATAGGTACTCGTGATAAAGGCGGCCAAAATCCATCTTCTTGTGTTCCCACTTCAACCACATATGCAAAGTTTTTTAATGAATCAGGAGAAACATTGTACTGCCAATCTGGTGCATCTCCATTCACAGGATACAACAGCCACCAGGGTTGTCCCACTTGATAATTATTCACAACATTCATTCTAAGAGCCAGATTGTGCAATAGCAAATGATCTGGTGCATAAATCCGCCGGTAACTAATTGGATAAACATAGAAGTTTGAATAACTATGATAATTGAGTGTGATACGAAATTGTCTACCATTCATAAAATCCCGAATCGCTTGTGTTTCAGGTTCACTAAAAGGTCCAGTACCGCGATAGGTTTCACTGTTTCCTACTGGACTGGATCCAAAGTTATCATAACCCCACATAAAGCCGAAATTTCGGTTTAAGTCAACACCTCGAGAATTGTTCGGATTCACTCTCCTATTTTTTCTCCACATTCCTCCACCATTTGGATTCGAGGTCTCATTGTAAACCATACCGTCTGGATTTACCGTAAGAACAAAATACAATTCACGGTTGTTCACAATGTTTTGAACTCGTGCATCAGAATTGTAATTGTTAATTAAATAGCGGATAAAATACATCAACAAGGTATGGGTAATCATTTCTCTTGAGTGGATCATTGAATTGTAGAATACTTCCGGTTCATTTTCATCTACATTTGGATTGTCACTGATTTTAATCATTAAAATAGGTCTATTTTGAATAGAAAATCCGATAGTATCTGGGATGGATACGATGTCTGGACGAAGTGACCTATAAAGCCATAAAGAGTCATTCGTTTCTGCATAGGTAGGATAACCTCCCACTAAATCCAAACTTTCATTTTGCAATCGTTGTTCATAAAATGCTGACATATCATGAATCTGAACGATATAATTGAAACCCAACTCTTGTAATCGTTGTAAATCACTTTGATTTGCAACCACTTGGTAATACTGTAGATGATCAGAACGTACGAGGTCAAAGCCCTCAACCAGCAAGGTTCGTAAAACATTCTTTCTATCATTTTGAACTTGAATTAATGAATAAACCTCTCTTGCTTCTACCTCACTTGCTTTTACAGAAAATGAAATAGAAAGGAAGGTCAAGGAAATACAAGTGATTGTACTGATGTTAGAAAACGATTTTTTTACCACAGTTGCCTCGTCTAAATTTATATTCTATAGTACAATTCTATAGTACAAATGTTTTTTAATACCTACAATTCCCAAGGTTGTTTTGGAAGTTGAAATGTTAAAACTAAACTTTTCTGATTTCATGATCATTTCTGTTTTTTTCCTAATTTCGATTGGAATCGGTTTGCTCGCGAGGAAAAGCTGGCGAAAAGGAAATTTAGATTTTTTTGTCGCATCTCGTACCATCACTTTACCAGCATTTGTCGCCTCTACTGTATCCTCTTTTTACGGGGGTATTTTAGGTGTAGCCGAATATTCTTATCAATATGGATTATCCAATTGGTTTGTATTTGGTGTTCCCTACTATCTTTACGCGCTTATTTTTGCTTTTTTTCTTTCAAAGAAAGTAAATGAATCACGTCTTCTTAGCATCCCAGATCAATTAGAAAAATCATACGATAAACGCACTGCGATTTTAGGTGGTATCTTTCAATTTGTTACTGCAGCACCCGGTGCTTACTTATTGATGATAACACTACTCATCCAAATGATTTTCCCAATCCCATTTTGGTGTGCTTTACTTTTAGGTTTGGTTGTCTCAACGATTTACATATTGAATGGTGGTTTACGTTCAGTCATTTACGCAGATCTGTTTTTGTTCTGTTGTATGTATTGTGGATTTATTGTTTTAGTTTCATTTAGTTATTTTACGTTAGGTGGTTTCTCATTCATTCAATCCAAAATTCCTCAAGAACTCTTAACTCCTACTGGTGGACAATGGTTCACTTCCATTTTAGTATGGTATTTCATTGCCTCTAGCACCTTGGTTGAACCTACTTTTTATCAACGCTGCTTTTCTGCTAAATCACCCAAAGTCGCAAAAACTGGAATGATCTTATCTGTCGTATTCTGGTTCACTTTTGATTTTTTAACTACGGTTAGTGGACTTTATTCAAGAGCTCTTTTCCCACAACTTGAGCATCCTGCCCAAAGTTACGGAGCACTAGCAAGTACAGTTCTCCCACCTATTTTGCGTGGTTTTTTTTGGGTTAGTATGTTCGCTACCATTATGTCAACCATCAATTCATACACTTTCGTAGCATCTGTAACCATAGGTCGGGATGTTTTATGGAGATGGCGACGTGAAAACCTTTCGGATCATTTCATTGAAAATGAATCGTATTCCACCAAATACACTCAAATCGGTTTACTCATTACTGTAATTGTATCAGCAATTATCGCATCAACGAATGAAAGCATTGTTCAGATATGGTTAGAATTTGGGTCCATTTTTGGACCAGCATTGCTGTTACCGCTTCTAACTAGTTGGAGTAATCAATTCAAACTATCCAATTTCTGGGCATTTTGGGCAATGATTACAACAAGTTTAGTTGCTTTTATTTGGACATTTTCCAAACGATTGCCATGGTTTCACGGTGATTATTTTTTCAATATAGAACCAATTTATCCAGCAATTATAGTAGCACTGCTGTTTTGGTTTGCAGATCGAGTGGAGAAAAAAATGGTACTATCGTAAACCTTTATTCTTCTTCTTCTAAGAAAAAATTTGCTTCTCGTACACTATCTCGCAACCCTTCTAATCCTTCAAGCAACAACTTTGCCTCTTCATAAATATACTGAGCGGGTAATTTACTTTTCCCATTTGCTTTCGCACGCCTTGCAGCATTTAGAATGGCCATTTTAATCGCACGTCCATCTAAATCTAAAGCAGCAATTTGTGCAATCGGCAATACCCCTTCAATTGGTAACTCTTTTGGTAAAGAAGTCAATAATATTGATTCTCTTAAATCAGCAGTCAATGGAGGCATTTCATAGATTAGATTCAACCTAGAACGTGCAGCATCATCCAACGTAAATGCTCGATTAGAAGTTAATAATAGTACACCCTCAAAATTTTCTATCTTTTGTAAAACTTCACTTATTTTAGCAAGCACTGAAGGGTACATATTTAGAGTTCTACGCTGTAAAATTTGATCTGCTTCTTCTATTAGTAGGATTGCATTTAATCGCAGTGCTCTGCGCATTGCACGATCAAGCAAAGAAGTAAACTCTTCTGGATCTGTACCTAAATCACTACCTTCAATTCGAAAAATGGGTCTTCCGATTTGATCTGCTAAGGCACGAACCAGGGTCGTTTTGCCCGTTCCCGGCTTTCCGTATATTAAAGCAATAAAACCACGACCATAAGAAAAACTTTTCAGATTCCATTCTTCTTCTAATTCTTTACGAAACTCTGGGTCTAATAATTTTGTCCCTTCCAGTAATTTTTCTTTGATTTTTGGACTTGCTACAACTTTTTTTAACGCTTCAGGATTAGGTAATCTATGAATTAGAATATCTTCTGGTAAATCTACACGTAAATTATAATCTTGTAAGATTACAGAGACCATTCTACGACTGGTCGCAGCATTGACCAATTGAAAATTAGAAATTTTTCTACCATCAGGTAAAATTACATATTGTTTCGTGTAAATTACTTTCTTTCCAAACTCAACCTCAACTCTTGGGTTAATGGGATCATCTTCATGATCAATAACACCGATAATTCCCGTTGGGATATAATAAGTACCTCTACGAGTATCTACTTCCCAACCATCTGTCGTTTCAACTAAATCGCCAGTTTTAAAATTGGATGGATTTTCTGAAGATGCATGAATGATTTTTTCAATTTCTTCTTTGGTTGCAAAACGAAAACGTTTTCTATTGACCCAACTTGTTTCTAAGTAATAAGGGCTGGGAAAAGCAACCAAAAGATCACTTGGGGGATCGGACGAATCGGTTTTTATCACAACTCCAAAAGCACCCGTCCTTGAGTACTGATAAGCATTTGCACCATCTAAGCCAGTAATAAGTTTACCAAAGTAGGTGGTTGAAAAATTTTTCGGATTATCGTAGTATTTATTTTTTCTTACAAAATTTTTATTCTTTTTTACTTCTTGTGGTACATTTTGCTTGTCAACGTTAAACTTACTATCAAAATCTACCATTGTCATCCTCAAAATGAACTGTATTATTAAGTATAATACGAATTCTATCTTAAAATGGAATTATCAAATTGAATTAATAACAGTTCAAAAACAGCCAACCCCTCCATAAGGAGGGGTTGGTTGTTGAAAAACCATTATGGTTTTATTTCTTTTCCATTTTCTTACCAGCTGGTTTCGCAGCTTTGGGGGCGGCTTGCTTTGCTGGAGCTTTTGGTTGATTCTTCTTTTCCATTTCTGCTTTAATCATTTCAGCAGTTTGGGTACCAGGATACTTGTTCATAATCTCTAACATTCCAGCTTCTTTTTTCTTCTTATCTTTTTCTTTCAGTAGTGCTTCGTATTCTGTCTTGGCTTTGTTTTCCTTGGCTTGCTTAGCAGCTGGTGAATCTGGATACTTCGCAATCACTTCATCAAGTTTACCTTCACTGAGCAATTTGTCTGCAATTTTATTCTTTGCTTGTGCTGCCCATTGGGTATCACCATAATTCGCAATAACTTCTTCATACTTTCCTTCATTGAAAAGACCTTCAGCGATCTTTGCCTTGGCTTCAGCTGCAATTGGAAGCGTTCCATATTTATCCAACACTTCTTGATACTTGCCTTGGTCAAAGAGCTTTTGGGCTTTCTGTTCAGGAGTAGCACATCCAATTAAAAGTGCTAACGCAAATACTAAAATACCGAATAGAACTTTCATAGTTTATTCCTTTCCTTTTAAGAACCTACATCAATCTTCCGTGGATAGATTTGACGATATTTTTAATTTGTCCACAACGGGGAACATTTCCGACCAAGCTCCAAAGTAGCGCGTTTGGCTCTCATCACTTGGCACAATAATATACGAAGGAAATAGGAAAATGTCAAGAATCAAACAAAGTTGCAAATTGATAGAAGTTTTCAATATATTGCTTGGCTGAAAAATTGATAAGCATTTTCTAAAGGGGGAGTAGCTCAGCCAGGTAGAGCACCGGCCTTTTAAGCCGTGGGTCCCGGGTTCGAATCCCGGCTCCCTCACAGAAAACGGGTATTATGATACCCGTTTTTTATTTCCAAAATTCCCTAAAGAATATCTAAAGAATGCTTTTATTAACCAATCAATCCTCTAAGAACTCTTTTCGTTACTGTAGCTAAATCTTTTCTATGAACAACACGATCCACAAACCCATGCTCTAAAAGAAATTCACTTCTTTGAAATCCTGGGGGTAAATCCTGTCCAATGGTTTGCTTAATCACTCGAGCACCTGCAAATCCAATCACTGCTCCTGGTTCAGCAAGAATGACATCACCTAACATCGCAAAACTAGCACTGGTTCCCCCCGTAGTAGGATTTGTTAAAATGCTTATAAATGGAATTTTTGCATCTGCCAACTTCGTTAACCAAGCACTCATTTTTGCTAATTGCATCAAGGATAATGCACCTTCTTGCATTCTCGCACCACCACTACAAGCAATTGTAATCAAAGGCCTATTCTCTTCGAGGCAAATCTGACAAGCACGAGCAAAAATTTCACCTGTTACGCTTCCTAAGGACCCACCCATGTACTCAAAATCCATTGCACCAATCATTATGTTATACTTATCCAATTTTCCTTTGGCTACTCGCAGGGTATCATCCAAGTTTAGTTTTTTCTTCAAAGATTCAATTCTTTCAGAGTACTTTTTTGTATCCACAAAACCTAATGGATCCATTGGTCTAACACGAAAATCCAATTCTTCAGGTTCTGCATCAGGTGAGAGTAATTGAAAATACAATGTTGCAGGTGGACGAAAATGGTAATCGCATTTAGGACAAACATAATTGTTTTCTACTGTAGATTTTTTAAAAAGGATTTCATTACAACCCTCGCATTTTATCCAAAGTCCATCTGGAGTATCACGTTTTTGTGTTTCTTCTGAAATTCCTTTTTCTTCTCTTTTAAACCAAGCCATAATTATTTCCTTCTATTGTTTAATTAATTTCATAATAAATGCGTCTTCACCATCTTGATAATACTTATTTCTGCGACCTTCAATAATGAATCCTGCTGATCTATATAGTTGAATAGCAGCAGTATTTTTCACACGTACTTCTAAATAAACTTTATTCGCACCTAATTTCCAACAACGATTTAGAAATTCATTCAGAATGGCTCTACCTAAATTTCTTTTTCTATAGGGTTTAGAAACTGCAAGGTTTAATAGTTCACCTTCATCTAAGGTTACCCTACCAAATGCATATCCTATAGGAAATTGTTGCGCTGCAACGATAGCAATCCCATTTTTTTGAAACATTAAATAGCGAAATGATTCTTCACCCCAAGGATCTACATAAGAATCACGTTCAATCGCAAGAATTGTTTCAATATCTTGCACCACAGCATCGCGGATGATAATAGAATGAAAATTGTGACCGATATCAGACAAACCGTACCACCCTCTTCATATTGCTACTACTTAATTTTTTAAGATGAAAAAATGGAATGCACAACTTGTATTGCTTGTACTGTCTCTTTGACATCATGTACACGAATATAATCAACTCTAAAGTAAGCACAAATACTTGCTACAGCTATAGAACCACCTAATCTATCTTGAGGGGATGATTGGTCTATAGCACCAATAAAACTTTTTCTAGAAGCCCCAATCAAAATAGGATAATTCCATTTTTTCAACTCATTTAAGTTCTTAAGAATAATTAAATTTTGTTGTGAGGTTTTTGCAAATCCAATTCCCGGATCTACTATGATTTGATTTTGATGGACTCCTGCACTTATCGCCTTTTTTACCCTACTCATCAATTCTGTATAAATATCATGGATAAGGTTGTTGTAATGAGTAAAATTCATCATCGTCTTGGAATCACCACGGCTATGCATCATTACGTAATAAACATTTGATTCTGCAATCACTTGAAACATTGTTTCATCATATCTACCCGCAGTTACATCATTTACCATCTTTGCACCAAGTTGAATCGCTTTTTTGGCTGTATCCGAATTTTTTGTATCTACGGATATTTGAATACTGGGAAATCTATGGATTAACTCTTGAATGACAGGTAGAATTCTTCTTTGTTCTTCTTGTAAAGAAATCTCTTCTGCACCAGGCCTGGTCGATTCACCACCAATATCAATCCAGTCAGCTCCTTCTTTTAACATTTTTTCAGCATGTTTACAAGCCAGTTCTAAAGAATAATATCTGCCACCGTCTGAAAAACTATCCGGTGTTACGTTTAAAATGCCCATTACTTTTGGCTTGCTCATAATTTATGGTACTACTAAGGGAACATCTAATTTTGTTGAGCGGTGTTGTCTCAATAATAGAAGCAATTTATCTCTTGCACGTAAGGTTGCGATCTGATCCTTGGCTTGTTTGGCAAATCGTAATCGTTGATTAAAATAATAAATAGCAGAATCCCATTGTTGATTATACTCATGAATTAACCCTAAATAATAATAGGCCTCAACTGAACCCTTTTTTTGTATAGTAGAATAAAAATCCAGTTTAGCATTAATAGTGTCTTTCTCTCTTAAATTAGCGATGCCACGATTGTAATAAGCATCTCCGTATGTACTATCAATCCGAATCAATCGATCTAAAGTTTGAATAACTTGATTAGGTGGAAAGCGTTCCAATTGGAAATAAGATAATTTCAATAGTAGATCCGTTGAATAAGGTGCAATTTCTAAACCCGGTAAAATGTAATTTTCAATATCCCGAGTGATTCCCGTAGGTTGTAACATACTAAGTAGTTTTAATCTTGCAATTTCAAATCCTTTATCCAATTCTATTGCTCTTTTTAGATGATCAAACGCCGTTTTTTGGAATCTGGTTTTAATTTCTTCACGATTAAGTAATGCCAAATAATAATGGGGTTCTGGATTGGTTGGCGCATAATGGTTAGCCAGTAAAAAGGCAGAAATGGCTTTTTCAGATTCACCCATTAGGCGATAAAAATTACCAAGTGAAATTAAAAAAAGTGGATATGTTTCTGCATTTTTCAATAATATTGGAAGTTTTTGTTTAAGATATTCTTGATACTTTAGGTACTGATTGGTTTTACATAAATAATCCACCCACCAAGCGAATCCTGTCAAATTCATTGAATCAGAAGCGATTGCTTTTCTAAATAATTTTTCTGTATAACTCGTATCCAGATTCTTTTGAAAAGTATTTGCACATGCATATCTCCATTCTGGAGTAAGCATAGAAAAGTTTGTTTCTTGAATCTGTTTTTTAGTTAAAAACGCAATTTGATTAGCACTATTCCGAATTACTTCTTTCGGATTACCTTCTTGTTCAAATTGGTAATAAATATTCGTGTTTACTTTGTTCAAAGTTATTTTTAATTGAAGATGATTTTTTATCGAATCGATTGAGTACCATTCTCCACAAACGACCCAGTGTAATTGAAGTAACTTTGGTAATTCAAGAATTGAATCAGGAACGATTTTTGATGGTTTCGGTTGCCAACTTAATCTTCTAAATCCACCAATTGAAAATCTATAATTGGTTGTTGCAAATGCTTCTTCCAATTCACGTGATAACTGATAGGAAAGTTCTGTTTGGTTATCAGAATTTTCCAGAGGGTAAACTGCTATCCGAATAGGATATGGTGGAGGCGGAAAAGTAACTCGCAAAATCCCAAAAAGTAAAACCCATCCGATAAAAGTATACAAGAGATACTTTTGAATAGCATCTTTTGGATAGTTTGGATCCCGTATTTTGGTGTAAACAATAGCAATAATGAAGATGAGTAAAATGGAAAAAATCGGTACCCATCCGCCTGGTATTGATCCAATGAAATAGTACCAAAATTCAGCCATTCTATACAGTTGCTAAAGTCGCTTTAGCCAATTGAATCCAATCAGAACTAGCATTTCTTGAAGTAGAACAAAAGATATCCATCCCCCCTACTCGGACACCCCTCATTTCAACGCACAGCTGACGAGCATTAATTTCAATATAGATTAACGTATTATTCCCAATGCGATGAAGGATATCATCCGCAATTTTATTGGCTAACACTTCTTGTATGGTAGGCCTTTGTGAAAAATATCGAACGATACGAACGATTCCTGAGAAACCCAATACACAATCCTTATCGGGTCGATATACAATTGATACCGTACCGAAAAATGGTAATAAATGATGTGAACACAAAGAATAGAAAGGAATTTTTCTTAAAACAATATTTTCTAAATGAGCATTTGTGACTGGATAAAGCGGCAAATCTAATGGAGGTTCATGTAAAAAGGCTAAAAAGCCACTATAAAATTCACTTACTAATTCAGGTGTACTTGCAAACTCTTGTAACTCATCAATTCGCAAAGCTTTAAGTAAATTTTTAATTGCAATGACGATCTCATCTTTTTGTATTTTGCTCATAGAAAAGTATCATTGTGGTTGATTTAATTTTGCTTCTATCTCTGCAGCCTTTTGCCGAATACGTGTTAAAAAAGTATCTTCTTCAACAACTGTGGGGGTCTTTGTTTCAATGATCTTAACCGGTTCAGGAGCAGGTTCTAATTCAAAAGCAATTAGAATCTCACTACCACTTTTCAAATCAATGGCTCGGTAAGGTTCACCAACAATCTTGTAACCTTTTTTATACACGCTGAGTATATGCTTTCCTGCTTCTAAATCAGTAATTACAGTATCTGTAACAAAAATAGTGGTATCATTATTTAAAATTATACTTGCTTTAGGTACGTTGGTTACTACACGAATTGCTCCCGGTCTTGGCCAAAATAAAAAGAAAAGAATTAGTGCCAATAAAATCATCAACATTACCACACCCACAACAAACCACAATACACGTTTTTGTCCGGCTTCTAAATCATCAATTTCTTCGCCAATTCTATCTTCTAATGCCTTAGCACGTTCTTTTGGAATCCACTCTACAGTACCATCTTCAGCAACAACTTTGACATATCCTTTGGATTGATAATACCTCGCTCGCTCTTCTTCTAATAACTTTCTATATCTTTCTGCTTCAACAGTTTTTTCATCTTTAGAACGTAACCGTTCCAATTCCTCCTGAATTTTTTGGCTTTGTTCTTCTAATTTTTTTCGTATTTGTTCACGAAGAAGATCTTCATTGGGTAATTGTTCATTATCCAAGTTCATATCGCTGGTTTCTCCACCCAATTGGGTTCTTTATTGGCTACTTTATCTTTTATCTTTTGAATTTCTTCTATAGATAAAGAATTCTGATCGGTCACCGCGAGCTTACGAATAGGCGGTAACGGTTTCCCTGACATGACCATTTGTATTTCTTCTGCATCTAATATCTCACGTTCAATTAATGCTTTCGCTAATGCATGCAGTTTATCAATGTGTTCTTGGATAATGCTTTCTGCTTTATCTGCTGCATTTTGAACAATTCGTCGAACTTCTTCATCAATTTTCACGGCAGTTTCTTCACTATAATTTCGTACCCTCCCCATATCTCTTCCGATAAAAATTTCTTGTTCATTATTTCCATAAGCCAATGGTCCTAATACTTCTGACATACCCCAATCACAAACCATTTTTCTTGCAAACTCGGTAGCACGAACAATATCATTTCCAGCACCTGTTGTCACATCTTGAAAAACAATTTTTTCAGCAGCACGACCACCCATTAAATGAACCAATAAACCTTCAATATAAGATTTAGAATAGTTATGCTTTTCATCAACTGGTAAATAATGGGTGATCCCAAGTGCACGTCCACGTGGGATGATTGTTACTTTGTGGACGGGATCACTGTTCGGAGTAAAATAAGATACCAACACATGACCTGCTTCATGATACGCTGTCAAACGTTTTTCTTTATCACTAATCAATAAACTTCTTCTTTCTTTTCCCATCATCACTTTATCTTTTGCTTCTTCAAAATCAGCCATCGTCACTTTATCTGCACCACGTCTTGCAGCATTAAGTGCAGCTTCATTCACCAAGTTTGCTAATTCTGCACCAGCTAAACCTGGTGTCCCTTTCGCTAGTACCTCTAAATCCACATCTTCTGCTAATGGTACTTTTTTGGTATGAACATTAAGAATACCTTCACGTCCCCGCACATCAGGTCTATCAACGACTACCTGGCGATCAAAACGACCTGGACGAAGTAACGCTGGATCTAACACATCCGGACGATTGGTCGCCGCCATCAATATGACCCCATCATTAGATTCAAAACCGTCCATCTCAACCAAAAGTTGATTCAAGGTCTGTTCTCTTTCATCATGACCTCCACCTAGACCAGCGCCTCGGTGACGACCGACTGCATCAATTTCATCTATAAAGATAATACAGGGCGCATGTTTCTTTCCTTGTTCAAATAGGTCACGAACCCTTGAAGCACCAACACCTACAAACATTTCCACAAAATCAGCACCACTCATCGAGAAAAATGGTACATCTGCTTCACCTGCAACTGCTCTTGCGAGTAAAGTTTTTCCTGTTCCTGGTGGTCCTAGCATCAACACCCCTTTTGGAACTCTACCACCTAAACGCGAAAATTTTTTAGGATCTTTAAGAAATTCAATAATTTCCCTAAGCTCTTCTTTTGCTTCATCTGCTCCAGCAACATCACGGAATGTTACTTTGTTTTTGTTTTCAATAATCAACTTTGCACGAGATTTCCCAAAATTGAATGCATTCCGTGCACTACTTCCACCCCCTTGCATCCTACGAATCAGAAATATCCAAATCGCAATCAAAATTATCCACGGTAACGTGTTAATCAAAACCAAATAAAGCCAACTGTTAGATTTTTCTTTGAATTCGTATTCTATTCCTTTTTCATCCCAAATCGCCGTTACTTCTACAGGTACTTCTTGAAATGGTAAAATGGTTTTGAATTTACCTTTCGGAATTTTACTAATCCTCGCAGATGATTCTTGTGTCAATTCACCAGTAAATATTCTATCAATGATCACCCCTTTTTTGACCTCACCAGCCATAACCAATTTGTTAAACTCAGGATAAGGGATTGTAATACCTTCTTCACTCTTCTTTTCAAAAGAAGAATAGAACAAAGCGGTCATAATAAGAAAGGTCGTAAGCAACAAGATCGTTTTTGTAGCTTTGGACCATTCAAACTTATTGTCCCCTCTTGGTTTTGGATTTGGTCTTCTCGGCGATTTTGGTTCGCGAGATGAATTATCACTCATGTTTTGAATTCCATATTTTGCTAATATAATACGAATAAATGCTATTGAAACCTATGGTTTTCAATAGTTTTCTGAAAAACAGTGTGTTTAGAAGTTATACGGTAATTCACCCAATGACCAAATTTTCCTTGTGCTCCCCAGCGACAATCCTTTAACGATTTTTCAAATTGCAGACGCTGACCCCCTGAAATCATTCCGAAATGATAGCCCCATTTACGAAAAAGACAATGTAAATATTCAATCAATTCAATATTGGTCAAATTTTTTAACCAAATGGTTTGAACAATTTCCTTTTGATGATCCGATTCTTCAATGAATTTCTGTTGTTCAGCAAAGATTCTATTTCGTGCATTCAAAATCAATTGATTGGCTTCTTCTGAAAGTATTTTCATTTTCTTTAATTGTTTGGAATACTCTTCTCGTGTAAATTTTGACCATTCAGAGCGAATTTGATTTCTTAAACAATAAGAAGGATCAGCATTTGTGGGATCTTCTATCCAAGGAATTTGATGGGTAATCAGAAACTCCTTTAATTGCTCACGAGTAATATCTAAGAAAGGACGATAAATAGGAACACTTTGATTACGAACAAGAAGTTCTCCTATCTTTGGAATTCCTGCGATTGCATGTTCTCCTTGTTTTCTTCGGATGGCAATTTCAACTGTTTCTGCTAGGTCATCAAGTGTATGTGCAGTGATAAGTGCTGAATAATGATATGTATCAATAGTTTTTGAAAAAAACTCATAGCGTATCAATCTTGCACTGGCTTCAAAACCGATTCCTTTTTTAGGTACAACATCTGTTTGAAAATGATGGAAAGGAAAATGAAATTGAGTAGCAAACTGATGGATTAGATTGTATGCATCTTCACGCCATTTTCCTTCTCCATAAGTGACATGTGCTATCCCGAATTGTTTTTCAGATTCTTGGAACAAAATGAGCAATGCCATACTATCTGCACCACCAGAGATAGCCAATAAAGGTAGATTCGGGATATCAATAAAAAGATCTTTTGGGTTAATATCGTTCAACTTTGATCTGATTTTGTATTTCTAAATAATGTTTATACCTAAATGCTGCTATTTCCCCTTGTTCAACAGCTTTTTTTATTGCACAACCGAGATCATTTTGATGTTGGCAATCACGGAATTTGCAAGCACCCAAGTACCTCTGAAATTCAATAAAGTAAGGTGTAGCGTCTTCTATGATCCCTTTTAATGGAAACATTTTTACTCCGGGTGTATCCACAATTTTTCCATTTACTCCATACTCAAATTCTCTTGCTAATGTGGTTGCATGCTGACCTTTTCCTGTTAATAAAGAAACAGGTAAGGTCGTTAAATTTAAATTTGGTATTAGACAATTGATTAAAGAGGTTTTTCCTACTCCAGAAGCCCCTATCAATAAACTTCTTCCATACTTTAATATTTCGTTGAATGGTTCAATTTCTTTCTTTTTCACACTAATCAAAAACACATTGTAAAGGATTTTCTGGTAAACTTGAATTTCAGGAATTTGATAAAAATCTGCTCTGTTTTGTAAAAGATCTGCTTTGTTCCAAACTAAAAAAATTTCTATTGGTTGACAGAATTCAGCTGCTACAAGAATACGATCAATAAGGCCAAATGGGGTTAATCTTGGTAATACACTGGATAAAATAAGGATTCTATCTAAATTTGAAGCGATTTCTTGTGGCGGTCCACCTTCAATTACATTTGCTCTTAAAAAACAATTTTTTCTGGGTAAAATCTCTACAATTTTACCTTCACCACAAATCCCTTCTTGGTTCGGATGTTCATAACAATTGACCAATTGGAACAATACATTATCACCCGTGACAAGTCCACTTAACGTTTTTCTAAAGAACTTGAGCTTTTTTAAGGGGATACCAATGTATTTTTTTTTAGAGGCCTCAACGATAACTTTATTTCCAGCACGTGACTGTACTGTTGCTTGAAACAGATTATTGTTGGCTTTTGGATTCAATCCATTCCTCAATTTGAAAACGATGTCGCATCGGATGCACAACTGCGTGCTCTAACATTGCTTCAATGCTATACTCAATCCCCCATTTTGATTTAAAAACCTTTTCTGAATCGTCTTCTGTTAACTCTGATAAAATGTCTTGATAGGTTTCGTTTAAATGTTTTAAAAATTCCAAAGCCATTTCATCCAATTCATTTTCTTTTGGTATCGGCGGAAGAGTAGGTTCATTCCAAGATAATTTTTCTGCTATCCATTGTAAATATCCCCGTGCTGATCGGAAAATATGCAACAACAGAGTATCTATGCTTTCATAATCAGGATCATCGGTAATTGGGGGAGCAATGTTCAAGAACTTTGCTTTTTTCCATATCTCATAAAGAGAATACAATTCTCTTTCATGTAGAATGACCAACGCTCTTGCCCCTCTATATTTATACTCAGAAAGTTTTTCAATAGGCATAATGGTATCCCACAAGTTATCGTTTTTTAATTTAATAAAAAACGGGGCTCATCGCCCCGTGTAAATTTTTATTCAATTCATTAAAAAATTAATGTACAGAACAAGAAATGCAAGGATCATAGGCACGCACGAGCATAGAACATAACAATTCCAATTTTTCATCAGTCATACCTTTTTGTACGTTTTTCCTCACCAAATCATAGATATCATAATGAATGTTGGCGTTATTTTGAGTTGTTGGGATAATACAATTGGCTTTCACTATTCTTCCCTTTTGATTGTACTCATATTCATGGTATAAAATCCCTCGAGGTACTTCAACCGCTCCAACACCCACACCTTCTTTTGGTTCAAATTTAACCATCGTAGGAGTGTTTTCAGGATATTCTAAGATCTCATTAATCAGACGAATAGAATCGTAGGTACAATGAACAACTTCAACCAATTGGGCAACATTGTTCATAAAGGGATTATGATGAACCGGTTTTAATCCAAATGTTTCTGCCACTTTCTTTGCTTCTGGGTGTAATAATGTATAATTGTTGTTCAACCTTGCCAAAGCCCCTACAGCAAAAGATTCACGACTTAACCTACACCATTTGGAAGTACTGTGTTCAACAACAAATTCATTGGTCATCTTCCTATACTCATGCTCTTTCATTTCAATACCATCACTTGAAATTAAATTGCCACCAATAAATGGATATTCGTCCACTCCTTTAAGTGAAACGAATTCGGTCTCACGCACGAAATCAGGAATTTCAAATGTACGAAACAAATCAACAGTAGCATGTAAATCTGGAATAGATTGTTTTAACTGTTCTTTGAACAATGATAATTTCCGTTTATCTGGAAAGTTTGACACTCCTCCTACATGTAGAGAGACAGGATGAGTCGTTCGTCCTGCTACTAAATCGCATAAATTGTTTGCCAATCCTTTCAAACGGGCAGCAATTGCAACTACCTGTGGGTTCTTTTCTAACAACGGAATGACACTTTTTAGGTTAATAAAATCTGGAGCAGCCAAAAAGAAAAGGTGCAAAAAATGGGATTGTAAAGTTTCGCCATGTTTTGCTAACATTCTTAACTTTTTAGCAATTTCTGGAATTTCTATTCCAAATGCATGTTCTGTTGCACGAATGCTTGCAAGGCAATGTCCTATTGAACAGATTCCACATATTCTTGCTGTTAGAATTCCAGCAGCGTCGTATCTTTGCCCTCTTAAAATGGCTTCAAAATATCTTGGGGTTTCAACAACTTCCCAGCTGGCTTGTTTAATTTCGCCTTTTTCAACTTTCACAATGATATTACCGTGACCTTCTACACGTGTTAAATGATGAACATCCACATTCAAATTGATTTTCATTTTACTTACTCCCTGTAACAGAACGAAATCCTCCAAAAAAGTCCATTCGTTCAATTACTTCTTCTTTTGAAAATCCACGTTCTTTTGCAAGATTGAAAAATTCTTGAAAATTTGGTGCAGCACAAATTCCTCTACACCCCCAACAAGGTGTTCCCCCTGCAGGGCATGGTGCATCGCATCCACCTGCAGATACGGGTCCCAAACACAACTCACCCAGTTCAAAACGACAAATGGTAAATCGTTGTTTGCATTCAAAACATACCGGATACACAGGAAATTGATAGGGCACTTCCCAAATAATGTGTTGAACAATTCTTTCTACTTCTGCTTTACTAACTGGACAACCCGGTATTTCAAAATCAACATGGACAAGTTCTTTGATAGATCTTACAGGTAATGTTTCTTTAGGGGTTTCACCATAGACCTCTTTATTAACATCGGACATTGGAAATTTATTTTTCATTCGGTTAACACCACCAAAGCAGGCACAAGAACCCAAAGCAATAAGAAATTTGGCTTTCTGACGTATGGTCAAAAGTCGCTCAATTTCATCTGCTCTGGAAATCGATCCTTCTATAAAAGCAATGTCGTATTCATCGCTTTTTTCAGACATAACTTCACGAAAATTGACAATATCAATGGCTTTTAGAAAATCCACCAAAGTTTCTTCTTTATTTGCAAATTGTAGTTCACAACCTTCACAATCCGTAAAATCAAATACAGCTACCTTCGGACGCTTGGATTCCATAAATAGGTATTTCATTGTAATCCCTCCTTAGATAGCTTCTTTTAAATTGAGAACTGACCAGTAATCGAACACAGGTCCATCCACACAAATGAAAGTAGAACCGATGTTGCAGCGACAACATTTTCCCATACCGCAATGCATTCGTCTTTCCAGTGATACAAACATACGATGCATGGGAATTCCAAATTGACGCAAACGGTTGCACACAAACTTAAACATAACTGGAGGACCACAAACAATTGCATAGGTTTCTAATGGTTTGATTGGTAATTCGTCCAATAATTTGGTGATCATTCCTACTTTTCCAGACCAAGTGATGTCTGGTTTTTCAACTATGATTTGGAGATTGATATCATCAATTCGTTTCCACTCATCATATTGATAAGTAAACAGCAATTGGTCTGGTGTTCTGGTACCATAAAGAATGTGGACGTCTTGATATTCGGAACGATTTTCCGTGACGTAAAACAATGGTGCACGTAAAGGCGCCATTCCCAATCCACCTGCAATTAAAAGAATATTGTTTCCTTTCATTTTCTCCATAGGAAAACTATTTCCAAAGGGACCACGGATACCGACTTTTGCCCCTCTGCGAGCTTTATGTAAGATTGAAGTTACAATTCCTGCTTTACGGATACACAGTTCAATGTATCCACGATTGGAAGGTGAACCGGAAATTGAAATGGGTACTTCTCCGTAACCGGGTAATTCAAGCATTACAAACTGCCCTGGTAGAAACGAAAAGCGAGCACGTTCTTCTTCATTGATAATTCGGATATGGAACAGTTTTTCCATCTCGGTTAAACGAATAATATTTGTAATTTCTGCTTTGTAAGTTTTATCAACGTGCATCAAGCGATTTGCTCTGGTAAATTCCAAAGGCATTAGCATATCGCTTTCTTTAGTGACGTCGTAAGGTGTAAACAATCTCATAATTTTTCCTCCTCATGCAAGTCGCGGATAACGTTCACTGGATCAATTCCTGCAAGACAAGATCTTCCGCAACGATTGCAACCGACACACATAGGTTCACCATAGGATTCTACAAACCCACGATGTTGATGGTAATAACGATACTTGAGGCGCGTTTCTTGGTTCGGACGAAAGTTGTGTCCACCTGCCACCATCGCAAAATCGAGGAGATTGCAAGAGTAGAGATAGGCAATTTTTTTACCAGTTGAGTGATCCATTGAAACACGCTCGGTGACTCCATAACAATAGCAAGTAGGACAAACCATCGCACAGGTCCCGCAATTTAGACACTTATCTCCCCATTTTTTCCATACCTTGGATTCAAATTCAATGTCTAACAAATTGGGTAAATCGTCTGTTTTTACTGAAACTTTGTAGGATTGTGAAATTTGTTTTCGAACTGCTAAATAATCTTTTGTATCTTCGTCAGTGATTTCTTGAATAGGAACTTCACTTATTGCCATAAATGCACGGTCAGAGTTGATTTTCACAAAATAGCGATCCCCTAAATCGGTTAGAAACAGATCAAATCCATGAGTAATATGATTGGCGTTAATTGCGTGGCAGAAACCATCATCGCAAGGCAAGTGATCAATCCCCACAATAAAGGTGTTCTTTCGTCTAGATATGTAGTAAGGGTTGGGATAAAAATCTCTTGCAAACACTTTGTCTAATCGGACTAAAGCATTTATATCACAAGGATGTAAACCAAAAATAGCCCGAGGTTGAATGCGATACTGAATTTCCTGCGTCCAATCGTGATCCTTCATATGAAAAGTACTTAAAGTATTTTTATAGGGTAAAAAGTAGGTCTTTGCAGAGAATTCACATTTTTCATAATCCAATACCATTTCATCATAGTTTGATATTGGTAAAAATTGATGTATGGGCTTTCCCTTGGCATTGTTCTTAATGAACTTAGGCGCAATCACTTCAGTTGTTTGTAACATAAGATTTACAAACGTTTTGAAATCTTCTTTTTTAATTATTCTAAATAACATTGCTAAATCCTCTAAATAATTCGTGAATTATAGCACAAGAAGTGTTGTTATTGTGAGGTTATTTTCTTTTTCAAAGTAGTAAGTTTATTGGAAATTACAAGGACTTTGGGCTATTCTATACTTTACACTTCTTGTGAAATGATACGCAACTTTTTGAAAAAAATCAAATGCATCAAAATAGTATTGATTTAAAAAAAAGAATTTATTATATTTCGCCCGTTTTAAACTGAAAAGTATTCAGCATTCGGATGGTGAAAAACGATCGCACTGACTGATGCTTCAGGTTCCATCATATATTCTTCTGTCAATTTTACTCCGATACTTTTTTCTGGTTGTAACAATTGAAATATGATCTGTTGATCTTCTAAACGCGGACAGGCGGGGTAACCAAAGGATAAGCGAATACCGCGATAATTACATTTCAAGTAATCCTGAAAGGTCATTTTTTCTTTATCGTGGTATCCCCACCAATGACGAATTTTTTTGTGTATCCATTCTGCTGTTGCTTCTGCGATCTCAATCGCAATAGCAGATAATATATGACTATTGAGCAGTTCACCTTTATCCATCCATTCCTTTGCATACTTGGGTACTTGTAAACCTGCATTGGTTACAAAGATTGCTAAGTTGTCGTAATGATTCTCTTTTTTCGGCATAATCCAATCTGCAGCACAACGAAAAGGTTCATTTTTCTCACGTGGAAATGTTATTGATACCATTTGATTCATATCATTTGAAGATAAAATATGGATGGTTTCGTTTTCAGAATAAGCTTGAAAAAATTGATAAACTACACGTGGTTGAATGACACCCAAAAGTATAGAATGTCGTAAAACTTTTTCCACCTGCAATTGTAATTCCCAAGCTTGTTTGTCCTTTGGATTATTCAAACGAGTTGATGAATTTTTCAGTCCTAAATGTTTTCCGTACAACATCATCGGATTAATTAATGGTACAACTTCATCAAGCGGTATGTTTGTAAGGACATGAGGATCAAGATCAGGGGGTTGAGGAATTTCTGTTTCTACCCATTTTTGCCTTACGGGCATTTGCTGAAACTGGATATCTTCTTCTGGTACTGTAAGCAATTTCTGTTGTATTTCACGCCACTCATTTTCCAGAATTACTCGTTCCTGAGGGTCCATCAACCGATTTGCAATTTGTAAACCTTCCATAGCAGTTGCTGCATAGAAAGTTGGTCCTTTATATTCTGTTGCTATTTTCGTTAAAGTGAATTTTTTTGTTAAAGCAGCACCGCCTACCAAAAGAGGAATATCAATACCCGCATTTCGAAAATCTTTTGCAGTTGACACCATTTGTTGTGCACTTCTTACCAATAATCCTGATAATCCAATAAAATCAGGCTTATAAGTATTGATTGCTTCAATTAGTGTATCAGGTAATACTTTAATTCCTAAATTAATCACTTCATAACCATTATTTGAAAAAATCATATCTACTAAATTTTTACCAATATCGTGTACATCTCCTTTGACAGTAGCTAAAACCATTTTTCCGCGTTTATGATGTTCTTTCCCTTTTTCCAAAAAGGTTTGAAGATAATCCACTGCATACTTCATGGCTGCTGCCGATTCGAGTACCTCTGCCACTATGAGTTTATTTTCTGCAAATAACTTTCCTACTTCTTTCATTCCATTCATTAAAGGTCCATTGATGATATCCAATGGATGATGACGTTCTAACTCTTCATTGATATAATCCAATAGACCTCGCTTTATTCCTTCCAGAATACATTTCGCGATTTTTTCTTCATTTGAAAGCTTTGACCAATCATCCTGTACTTTTTCTTTTACCTTTCCACGATAGTAGTTCACAAAATTGGTTATAGCCGTCTCACTTCTTTCATAAATTACATCTAAACACAATTCAATTTCATTTTTTGGAATGGTAGCGTATCTTTGTAAACCAGCAGTATTAACGATTGCTAAATCTAATCCTGATTGTACATTTTCGTATAAAAAAACCGAATTAAGGATCTCTCTTCCCAATACAGGTAACCCAAAACTCACATTGGAAATACCAAGTAAAGTCAAACAGTCGGGGTACATTTGTTTTAATAGACGAACCGCATCTATCGTTGCTTTTGCTGAACCTTTATAGTTGGGATCACCTGTTCCACACGGAAAAACCAAAGGATCAAACACAATATCGGTGGGTGAAAAATTCCATTTCTCAGTAAGTGTACGAAATGCACGTTCAGCAATTTCTAATTTTCTTTCAAGAGTTACAGCCATACCCATTTGTTTATTCTCATCAATCAACCCAAATACAATTGCTGCTGAATAGGTTTTAGCCAAAGGAGCGATTTGTTCTAATCTTTTTTCTCCTTCTTCAAAATTGATTGAATTGATTACAGGTCTTCCTCCTATTCTTTTCAAAGCATTTTCCACAACAATAGGATCCGTGGTATCAATCATTATAGGAACACGTACTTTTCTGAGAATAGGTTCGAGAACTTTTAGAAAATCCTGAAGTTCGTCACGATCAGGATCTGCTGTACACAGATCAATGATGTGCGCACCTTTCTCCACCTGCTCTTTAGCAATCTCTGCTGCTTCATCATAACGGTTTTCAGAGATTAAGTTTTTGAATCTTTTAGAACCAATCACATTGGTTCTTTCACCGACTAAAATGGGCCTGACTGCTTGATCGATGAGTAAGGTCTCAGCACCAGTAAGAACAGATTTACTCACAGGATAAAAAACTTTTTTTGGTTCATACTCATCAGCTAATTTTCTAAGTACGCGAATATGGTGTTCAGTAGTTCCGCAGCAACCACCTATACAATTCAGAAATCCTTCTGTTAAAAATCTCTGAAAAACGTCTTGAAACTGTTGTGGGGTCTCTTGATACTTTCCATTTTCATCCGGTAATCCAGCATTGGGTACACATGCAATGGGGTGGTTTGAAATTAAAGCTAAGGTCCTTAGGTGATCCGTCATTTTCTCTGGACCCGTAGCACAGTTAAGTCCAATGTAAAAAGGATTGTAGGGATAAATGGTGTAATACAGTGCATCAATGGTTTGTCCTGCCAACATAGTTCCATTCTGTTCTATCGTCACGGAAATTGCAACTGGAATAGATAGCATTTTTAACAATTGCTTTGCTTTAGACACACCAATCCAAGCAGCTTTTAGATTTACAGTATCTTGCTGTGTTTCCAAAAGAAGGTAATCTACACCTCCTAGCAGTAAGCCTTGTGCTTGTAAAAAATAGGAATTAACCAATTCATCAAAAGTCACATTTCCAGTCACAGAGATCGCCCGATTGGTAGGACCCATCGCACCTGCCACAAAAACATTTCTTTGTGATGCATATTTATTTACGGACCTTACAGCAATCTCAGCTGCACATCGGTTGATTTCAATAATTTCTTTTTCCAATCCGTACTCTGAAAGAACAAAAACATTTCCATTAAACGAATTGGTTTCGATAATGTCTGCTCCTGCACGAATGTAACTGTGGTGAAGTTGTTCTATTCGATATGGTGCAAAAAGATTCAATGCTTCATTGCATCCTTCGTATCGTTCACCACCAAACTCTTCAACCGTTGGCTTTTGTTCTTCTAAAGCAGTTCCCGTAGCACCATCTAAGACAAGAACTTTTCTTTTTAGAAGAGTGCTCAGTTCTTTTATTCTTTCAAGTTTTTCCAAGTCAATTCCTTTTTTGAATGATTTCTTAATGTAACATCGTTTTAGATTGAAAACGATTATACGTATAATATAGGTTGGAAAACTCGAGGTAACTGATGAGATATTTTATTGTGTTTACTGCGTATTTATTCATATCATTTGCGTCTTTACTGTATGCTGCACCTTCTGCTCAATATGCCCCTATTGAAAAAATGGTTAATGATGTGATCACTCATCGCTTTTCAAATGGATTGAACTTAATCATGTTGGAAGATCATTCAGCGCCTGTAATTACTCTTCAACTTTGGGTAAAAACGGGTAGTCGCAACGAACACCCTGGAATTACAGGAATTTCTCACCTTTTTGAACATATGATGTTTAGGGGTTCAAAAAAATATGGCCCAGAAGAACACTCAAAATTGGTAAAACGATACGGTGGTGAATTAAATGCATTTACCACAGAAGATGTTACTGTTTACTTTGAAACCATTGCGAGTGATCAATTGGAGTTAGTGATTCATTTGGAAGCTGAACGATTTGCCAATTTAATTTTAAATGATGAGGTGCTAAAAGAAGAAAAAAATGTAGTTTCTGAAGAACGCAGGATGCGTGTAGATAATGATGTTTTTGGTTCAGCAATTGAACAGTTAACAAGTAATTTTTATCGTACCTCTTCTTACTCTTGGCCAGTGATTGGCTGGATGCACGACATTTTGAATTATTCTTTACAAGATGTGCAAGAATACTATCGGTTGCATTATTCTCCCAACAACATTATCGCGGTTCTGGTTGGCGATTTCAAAGCGGAAGAGGCTATCGCAAAATTTGAAAAATATTGGGGTAAAATTCCATCACAACCTACCCCTCCCCCACCTTTAATGGTAGAAGTTCCGCAAACTGGCGAAAAACGCATCATATATAAACGACAAACTGAAGTTCCTTATTTATTTGCAGCATTTCAGATACCCGAGATGACTCATCCAGATATTGCAGCTTTAGAAATCCTATCCATGATTCTATCAAGCGGTCAATCCAGCAGATTGTATCAACGTCTGGTTCACCAAGAACAAATTGCAAGATTTGCAGGTGGTGATGCAGATACTAAATTGGGACCCGGAATGTTTACTTTCTATGTAGGGTTAAAACCGAATTCTGATCTTCAACGCGCAGAATCTATCTTATGGGACGAAATAGAAAAAATACGTTCCAGTTTACCCAGTGAAAGTGAATTGGTGAAAGCTCGCAACCGCTATGAAAACAATCTTATCCGCGGTTTGAACTCTACAATGAGTCGCGCGTTTTTGCTTGGCACTGCTGAAGCGAAATATGGCAACTATCGTAAAATTTTAGAACAGATTGAGGCCTACGAAAAAGTCACTGCACAAGATATCCAACGTGTAGCAAACGAGTATTTACATCCCGATAAACGAACTGTTTTGATGGTCATCCCGAACAACCATACTTCCAATACTTATGGAGATTAATATGAGATTTTTTATTGTTACTACTTTGTTTCTTTCTATCTTTTTCTTTCCGCTTTTCAGTATAGGCAATGATCACGATGTTGTTCCACCCTACACTCCAACAGAAGTTTTGAAAACTACGCCTGTTGTTTTGCCGCCCTATACAACGCATACTTTAAAAAATGGTTTAAAAGTTTTTTTAATTCAGCAGAATAAAATTCCTACGATAGCATTTCGTTTAATTGTTTTAAATGGCGCTTTTCAAGATCCAAAAGGAAAAGAAGGTATTACGCAGTTTGCAGCAGAATTACTTCGTAAAGGTGTAAAGCTCAATCAACAAGAGATCAACTCTATTCGTTTTTCTGAAATGATTGATAGTGTGGGTGCAGTTTTAGGGGCTGGTACGGATTTTAATGAACTTTATGTAAGTGCATTCGGACTTTCCAAACATAGCGATTTAATGCTATCCTTATTGAGTGCAATGGTTATCCATCCAACTTTTCCAGAAAATGAAATTCAACGTTTAAAGTTTCAAAAGTACGCCAGTTTCCGTGCTAAACGGGATGAACCAGAACAGATTGCACGTGAAGTGTTCTACCGACAATTGTATGGAAACCACCGTTATGGATTCCCACTTGAAGGTGATAGCATTTCGGTTTCTTCTATTCAACGAAATGATCTTGTTGAGCATTGGTCAAAACTCGCATTACCGAACAGTAGTTTATTAGCCGTAGTTGGAGATTTTGATACCAGTCAAATGCTTCAAAAATTGAATCAATATTTCGGAACTTGGCGAAGTGGTCCTTTACTTCCCAAACCAGATGATCCAACGCCTACAGAAAGTAACGAGTTGCGAATCTTTTTTGTAAACAAAGAAGATGCTGTGCAAACTAACATTCGGATAGGTCATCATGGGATTAAACGCAACCATCCTGATTATCACATTGTAGAAGTTTTAGAAACCATTTTGATGGGTGGCGATTTCGATTCAAAGTTGATGAAGATTTTACGGTCTGATCGTGGTTTAACCTATGGCATCGGTGGACGATTTGTTGCAGAAACTTTTGCTGGACCTGTTTCTATAGGGACGTTCACAAGAAACGAGAAAACTAAAGAGATGGTAGAAGGAATTATAGAAATTGTCAAAGAATTTATTCGTTCGGGTCCTACTGATGATGAATTAATGCAAGCAAAAATGTATTTGACTGGAAATTATCCTTTACAATTTGAAACACCCAACGATATTGCTTCGCATATCCTTGATTTAGAAATCTACAAACTATCCCCTAAAACAATTCCAGAATATCGTTCAAAAATAGCTAAAGTCACTAAAGGGGATGTCATGCGTGTTGCAGGTGAATTGTTGAATCCAGACAAGTTTATTCTTGTATGTGTTGGAAAAAAATCTGAAGTTCATAAACAACTTTTATTTTTAGGAAAAACCAATACCAAGATAATCAACGTAGAATACTAAGGAAGTTGACGATGGATTTTGCATTGACTTTTCAAGTAGAAGGTACACTTTCAGAGGTTGAGCCAAAAGTCACTGCAGCGTTAATGGATAATGGTTTTGGAGTATTAACGCGCATTGACGTTCGTGAAACACTACGAAATAAAATCGGTGTAGAAACTTCACCGTATGTAATTTTGGGTGCTTGCAATCCCAGATTAGCACATCAAGCGTTAGAAAATCAACCTGCATTAGGGGTATTTTTACCTTGTTCCGTTTGCTTAAAAGAAGAACCTGAAGGTATCGTGACAATTTGGGCACTAAACCCTGAAACTGTGATAGCTCAAACAGGTTCAAAAGAACTTGTGGAACATGGACAATATGCCCGCGAATTCATTGAAAGTGCACTCAAAAAATTGAAATAATCATTTTAAAGAAAAAGGGGGTAACGGAGGCAGTATCTCTTTTTCACGTTTTGTTTTCGTTTGATTCTTTTTTCCCAAAGGATAGATGGTTTCTTTTTTAGCCAACTGATTGAATAATCTTTGAGTATCTTCCATCAACAATTCTTCTTCATTGAGTAGATCGAATAGATGATCTTTCAAGGTAGAAATTCCAGAATTGAAGTTTCTACATCTGTAATAAATCCATCTACTTTCTCGCCTACTGGTTAACCATCCATATATTTCTAATGTTCTTAAGTACCTTGATGCTGTGGAAAAAGGTAATTGCAAAGCAAGAGCAACTTGTTGGACATTTAATTCGCCATTATTGGCAATCAATACCAAAGTTCGTAAACGTCCTTGATCAGATAAACCTTTTAATAATCTTACGATTTCTTCAAGCATATTTTTATTTGAATGTAAACAAGAAAATATATACATTCTTTCAATACGAAACAATTTTTTAGGTTCGAATGAAACAAACTCTATCCATTCAAGAATATGAATCTATTTTAGATTCAATTCCATTTGGTGCTTTCGTAGTTAATAACGATTGGCGAATTCAATACATCAATAAAGTTGCTAAACAACTTTTAAAAGTCAACGAAAATGATGTACTTGGTAGAATTTGCCAACAATTGTTTCAAACAAGTGCTTGTGCCAATCATTGTCCTCTTGCAATTTCATTACAATCCGGGAAGAATCAGTATGATCATCGAGTAGAACTACGAAAGATGGACGGGACTCCTATTCAATTAATGATCAATACCTCAATTTTACGGTCAGAAACAGGAGAAGTCATTGGTGGAATTGTTACTTTTAGGCCAATTGAAACCATAGAGCCAGAAGAGAATTCACATTATCAATTTTGTGGAATGATTGGTCACACACCAGTGATGAAAGAACTCTTTCAAACCGTACGTTCCCTTCAAAGAAGTCGTGCTACTGTGGTTATTCAGGGTGAATCGGGGAGCGGAAAAGAACGATTAGCACGTGCTATTCATCAATATAGTCCTGTCTCTGACGGACCATTTTTAGCACTTTCTTGTGGTGCTATTCCCGATACATTATTAGAAAGCGAATTATTTGGGCATCGTAAAGGCGCATTTACGGATGCAAAAGCTCATCATACCGGTTACTTTGAACGCGCAAGTGGTGGAACTCTATTCTTAGATGAAATTGCTGAAGCATCGCCCCTATTGCAAGTCAAATTGTTACGGGTATTAGAAGAACAAAAAATTACACCTGTCGGTGGTGAAGTTAGCATTCCAATAAAAGTCCGTGTAATTGCAGCAAGCCACCGTAATTTGCTTGAAGAAGTTCATGAAGGGCGTTTTCGAGAGGATTTATTTTATCGGTTATCAGTCATTCAACTTAAAATTCCACCTTTAAGAGAACGCGTTGAAGATATACCCTATTTAGTGGATGCTATTTTGAAAAGGGCAAAAACTCAAAAAGAAACGGATTTTGTAAAGGTATCTGACGACGCAATGAAATTTCTCCAATCCCTTGAATGGAAAGGAAATGTAAGAGAACTTGAAAATGCTATATCGTATGCTATTGCAATCGGTGAAGGTCCCGTTTTAACACTTAAACATTTACCTAAATATCTTTTTGAAAAACAGAATGGTAAGGATCCTATTCATTCTTCAATTTACTTAGAATCAATTCAAACAGGTGTTAATCCCTTACTTATTGCATTGGCACGTGCAAACCATCGAGTTAATGAAGCTGCAAAATTGTTAGGTATTTCCCGCGTAACGTTTTGGCGACGACTGAAAACACTGCAACAAACGGGAAAAGAAAAATCTGTTGAAAACTTGGATTTATCTTCTCCTTCAACAAATCCAGAGTGTCCCATATAAAACGTTTCAGAAACATTTAGATTGTTTCATTATGTTTCATTTCCTTTGATTTTTCTCGTTCCAATTGAACATTTTCTTTTGGCATATCTTTTGCTATTCTTTTCACATATGATATTGATGTTAGCCAATCAACGATTTCTAAGCGGTCATTACGATGAAGCACTTTCATTGTACAATCAACTAATTGAAAGTGGAGATGTGAACTCAAAAATTTTACGAAGACGGTTAGTATGTGAAATTGTTGCCGGTTCCATTGAAAGAGCAGTTGCAGAAGCACTTGAAATGTTACACACGAAACCTGAAGATTTATTACAATTTGTACCATCGGACGACTGCCCTTGCAACGAACTAATCCATTTTATTAGCCGTAATGAACCTAATGAAATCGGAAAATTTAGACAGTTCCTATTATCATTATTTGGTTGTCTTTCCATTGAAAAACTCAATTCCCAAGATTTACTTTTATCCCAAAATGAAAAAATCCGTCAATGGACAAAAGAAATTCTCCAATATGTAAAGGTTCAACTATGTTTAGAAAACTAATGGTTCTTCTTTTACTTGTTTCTCTTTTTCTATACAATTCTTGTCTTAAAGAAGATTCATTTAAACCCATTCCAACCAGTCCAACCTCTGATTTAACCAAAGGAGATTGTATCAGTTGCCACACAAATGCCAACGCATTGCTGGCAACATTAGGTCCTTCACAAGGGACCCAACCACATTCAGTTTCTTCAGGGCCGCTACGTAAGTATTCCAATCAAATACAAGGCGATGGTTGAGGTGGTTCTGTGCCGGAGGTTCCAGCACATGAAAAAGTTTTAGTTTCTATGGATTATCTTAGAAATGATCCGCATGCTAGTATTCGGTGTATCACTTGTCATAGTGGACGTGATGGATTTTTGCCAAAAGATAGTGCGCACGTTGGATTGATTCGTGATCCTTCTGCAGAAAATGGCGGTGGAGTTTGTAGAAATTGTCATGAAGGCATTGTAAATGCCCATCGTCAATCAATTCATTACACTCAAGCAGGATATCACGGACAATTTGTCAAGCGCGGCGGTGATACCACTCATTCACAATATTGGCCGATGTTTGAACGTCGTTGTATTGCTTGCCATACCACATGTGGTGAATGTCACATCAGTATGCCACGTTCAGTCAAGAGTGGTTTTGTAAATGGTCATCGCTTTAATCGAACTCCAAATCAAGATTTGAATTGCATTGCTTGCCATGGTGCAAGAGTTGGTGCAGATTTTCGTGGCGAAGTTCCTGGTGGAAGTGCCGATGTTCATCATCGTAGGGGTATGACGTGTATGAGTTGCCATAATGAATTTGAAATGCATTCTGCAAAAAGTAATCAGACCTATCCACATCGTTACAATGTGACACCACGCGCCAGCTGTACACAATGCCATAACCTATCCAATTCAACTAATCCACAACATGGTCTTCAACATTCTCGTGTTCAATGCAATGTTTGCCACAGTGTTAAAATTAAAAGTTGTTACAGTTGCCATGCAATGGATACCGGTTTTGTCGTAGATACGACAAGTTTTGATTTTAAAATTGGACGTAACCCACGCCTTGATCGGAATGAATATGATTACGTGGTTGTCCGTCACATCCCAATATCTCCAAATACTTATATGCAACCCTGGAATTTATCACTTCCGAATTACATTAATGATGCAACTTGGATGATGGCAACACCTCATAATATTCAAAAACATACACCACAAAATTCTCGTGTTGTCATAGATAGTTTAGGAAGACGTACGACTATTCCCGTTTGTAACAATTGCCATGGTAGAAATGAGTTCTTTTTAACAGAAAGTTTTCTTGACAGTTTAATCCAACATGGATTAATGCACGAAATAGAACGCGATGCAAATCGCAATGTAATCACCAACGCCCCGCCACTAATACCGGGGAAACATGAAAATTAAAGGAGGAAACCGAATGAAAAGTAAATTCATCACTTTTGTTCTTTTCAGTTTATTTGTGATTTTGGTAGTTGGTTGCTCTGACGACGATACAAGCCCTACAGCTCCACAACCAGTAACTCCATCACAAAACTTTATGAACATCTTCAATGCATTCAACAGCTTCATTGATACTGCATCCTTTGTAATGACTGCTACTCAATTGGAACCAGTTCTAAATGATACCAACTATGTAGTTTTGGATGTTAGGGATAGCGCAGTATATCGCGGAAACCCGACAGCAAATCCCCCGTATGGTGGCCACATTCCGGGTGCGCATTTATTATGGTGGAAATCTGTTGCTAATCCAAACTATGAAAGTTTGTTAAACACTTGGACTAGAAACAAAACGAAACGATTAGTAGTGTATTGTTTTACGGGCCATACAGGTGGATTAGCAACTGCTGCATTAGGCGCATTAGGATACAACGTTGTGAACTTTAAATATGGAATGAGCGGGTGGACAGATGATAACAACGCTAATGGTTTGAACTTTACAGGCCATTATACTTCAACGTCAGCGATTAATGGTACAGTAGATACTGTGGCTTATGCTTTAGAAGATTACAATGCTTATCCTGAACCAAGTTCCGGTGATGTTCGTACTGCTCTAAACAATTATCTTTCAACAGCAACAGCAGTGATTAGTGCTGCAGCTGTTCGCGATTCTTTAAATGCTGGTGCAAACATCTTCATTCTTGATGTTCGTCAAGCTACCGATTACGCTGCTGGTCATATCCCCACTGCCAGAAACGTATTTGTTCGCGATTTGAATGATGTTGCTACATTACGCAAACTACCCTCGAATCGTCTAATTGTGATTTACTGCTACACCGGACATTCAGGTGCATATGCAACTACATACTTAAATGCGTTGGGTTATCGTGCCGTAAACATGAAGTTTGGTTATGCAGGATGGCAACAAAATGCAAATTACTTTAACCCACCACGAACTTTTCGTAATGTAACTTATGGAGATAATCCTTAAGAAGTAATTCTATCTACAAAAACACCCACCTTACTGGTGGGTGTTTTTGTTGTTGAAGCATCTTTTATATGGTTTAGTTAAGTTTATATTGATGGGAAAAAGCAAAACCATACCCTTTTGCATGATTCATTAGCCCCCCTTCATAAGTTACCGCTATATCCATAGAATAATTGCTCAGCCGTAATCCAAATCCAACCCCGAATTCAAATCCCGAGTTACCCCCCAAAGAAATCCCGCTTCGGACGGGGAAATAGGTTAACTTACTCCATTCGCCGCCAAATGCAAATTTTCCGATTGGCATTTCCCCAACCACTTGTCTTCCTTTATTTAATCCTTGTAAGAAACTTGTAAAAATTTTCCAATCATCATTTACAATATAATCACCTGCAATTTGTAAAAACGCGGGTAATTTTATAGAAACGCTCGCATTTTTCGTTATTATTTTACTTTCGTAATTTGCCCAATCCTCTAAAAAATTCTCGCGATGAAGCGAATCAATTGGAATTCCATTGTCCGAAACGGAAAAACTATTTTCTCTTAAAGTTGTTCGATCCCAATTGATTTTTCCACTGAGATTGAAACATGCCAAGGAAACGGTAAGTTTGTCATTGATTTTTCCAGCCATTCCTAAATCCATTGAAATTCCATCCCCTTGATCTGATTGTGCTGTCACAAATTTACCGTTAGCGACAATGGTGTCTGGTTGAATAGTGGTATAAAAATTACCATATGCTTGGTTAAGTCCGATGTATTTATGGCCAATCATGTACCTTAACGTTACACCCGCTGAAAGTTCTTTGAATACACCAGTATATTGCAAGGATTTTGCAAACGATAAGGAAATGGTAGATCCTATCCAAGCACCTGCTCGTACTCCTCCAAAATTGTAACTGCTTTGGTTTTGATTGCCAAAAGCAATTAAATCAATGAATTCGTCAGGAATGTTAGTATCCAAATATCCGATCGCATCGTACGCTGCAATAAAATTTGAATATTGGTATCCCAACCCTAAATAACCAGCACCGTTCATACGAAAATCATTTTTCACCGCTTGAACTAATGTCTGTCTTTCGGATACTGTCCAAACTCTGTTTTTTTGAAACCACTTCACCATTTGGTCGTTATGGATGCTGTTGTTGCCAAAACGGTAAGCAAAACTTGGGAAATAGATCATTTGTTTGAAATCACGACTCAAACCCATTAATGCTGGATTTACGAATCTTGCTTCAATTCCACGTACGCGCGATACGTTCGCACCTACTGTTGAAGCGGTAAATGCGGTTGACATAGATTGAGCAGTAGAAATAGATGATATTGTTAATCCCAACAGGAGGATGAGAACAAATTTCAATTTCATTCTAATCCTCCTGTATCAATAGTAAATTTAGCATTTGATTTTATACGCAAATAATCTTCTCCGTGTCCTAATAGTGTATCATTTCCACTTCCTTGAATTTCTAATACTTGTCGTATAAAAAACTTATTCCGTTTGAATATCTGAATTGTCGAATCTGGCAAAGGAATTGTATCTACGAACGTTGTCGGTGCAGACGGTCGTCTGGTCGTACGATTGATCGGTGGTCTTAAAATATCTGCAGATGCAATTCTGCTATATTGTCGCGTTGTATCATTGGTAACTTCAATATGAACTCTTCCACCTATAGGTAATCTGTTCTCACCTTGAACAATCACTTTTCCTCGAAGAATAGGTCTATCTTGTCCAACCCCTTCGTAGGGATCGGTATATAATGTTTGATCATTGATGGTAAATACCATTGGACTTTCAATGAGACCTTTTCCATAGACAGAATCATCTTCTGTTACTCGTATCTCGGGCATATTTCCAAGAAATTGCTTTCCTAAACGAATTCTACCGGTTGTGATAATGCTATCCGGTAACAAATTTAGAATGGGATGTGCATTAGGAAATACAGCAGAAGAATTGAGGTTTGAAAAATACCGATCTTGTATCCTATAACTTGCTGTTTGGCCTTCTGGATTTGAAGCATCCAAAGTTAAATCCAAAATTACAGGTAAATTTCTCACACTTGATTTTGGTAGAAGCACTAAGTCCGCAGAATTGAGATGTATGTTAAGATTTCCGTTTAATCGTTCGGTTATTGCAGTATAGGTAGGATCAAAATCAATTTCAATGGAATCGGGTATTCCTCTAAATCTGCTAAATTTCAATCCGCTAATGGAATAGCGAAGTTCAATGTAATCTGTAGAAAGTAACGTAATAAACTCACCTGTCGCTGTAGGTCTTGAAAACGCTTTTCCAATGGAATGTACTTTTTGAGTTTCACCTACGTTTGGTAATGGTAATTCAACATGATACCCACGTAAATTGATGACATCTGATAACGTAGTCGCTACATTGTAAAAGTATTTCACTAAGGGTCTATTATCGTATGTTATCTCAGGAAACATAACCCAAACGCTGTCAATATGCGCACCGGTGTGGTTTACGACTGTAACTTCAATTGTTCCTTCACGAATGTCAGCAGAATAAATTTCATCATTGATTTCAGTATGAATAAAAGTGTCAGCATTAGCGATCTGCATAGCTAATTCACCGCGTACTCCCAATGCTTTCAAGGTATCAGTTCTGATGGTAATAAACAAACTATCTGTCTCTTGAATAAGGTTTGAAGTAGTATCCAATCGACCTGTAATCCGCACTTTCATTCGATTGTACACTCTTCTTGGTGGATTTACTATCTGAATTGGTATCGTTACCTCAGACATAGGAAGAATATTGGGTATTGTTGGTGAAGTACCTATGTAATTCCCGCTTTCATCATAATAGTTGAGCCGAAACACTCTGATAACTGTCGGAAAACGATTGTGAACAATTGCAAAAATACTGCCGGAAGAATAATCAATCCATTCAAACCCACGTCCAATGCTGTCTAATGGTCGGATTGTATCAAAATCTACTGGTACAGGAATGGTTGAACTTGAAGTGAGACCAAAATCAATGGGACGAAATAGTACTTCTCCACATTCTCTTGGTTCGACAGTAATGGTATCTAATACGTAATTGAAAACTTTACTAGATTGTTGATCGCTTGTGATTTTATTAAAAAATGTATAAGAATTAAAATTTGCAGCAATGTAGAGCATTAAAGTATCGTTGTAACTGTAAAAACCTAAACGATCTGTTGGTAAAGTATCACGAAAAAGGGTATCCGATAAGGAAGTTACTTGTACTGCTGCAAGATCCTGAAGTCGGTAAATTCTCTCACTGATAGGAATAACCAGATCCACATCCCATTTAGGTTTTTCTGGCACACGCATACACGAGAGAATAATGATTATCGCAAAAATAAAAAACTTTAATGAACGCCTGTACAATTTTGTCATTCAAAACCTTTCCCATTACTATTTGACATTTTTAATTGCTTCAGTTTGAATACAAATCCAATATAACTTGTTGATTGGCTTTAACCTCTAATTTGGATGCTTACGTTAAATTTTAATGCATTAATTTTTGTGCTTGTCCCACCTTTGGTTTTATTCGCTCCCATTTCGTATTGAATGTAACCCGTTACTGAACGACTGAACGTCATAGTAAACTTTGGAGTAAGAGTATAAGTACTGGTAGCAGCAGTTTCAACAAAAGGAGACCATCCTGTCAACAATTTATCAGCACTTTCTGTTTTAGTTTCAGATTGATTAAATGATAACGACAATTCCGATTGATTTTTGAAGTATTTGTTATTAAAGGGCCAAAACTTAAGAGGAATACGAAACCCCTTTTGCCAAGTATAACCTGCTGAAACTTGCAAATTGGTTTGACTTGATCTCCTTCTTTGTTCCCTGCCTTGCCGACTATCATTGAAAGTAGAAGTGTTGTTGTAACGTATAGTGGTAGTTATACGATTTTTCCAAGTGATGTTAACTCCAATTAATGGATTCCAATTTTTTGTGTAGTCAATGCTTCCAATGTACTTAACTTGTATTGAGTCACCGGGATTTTGCCGAAATCCATAATTGGATGTAGATGTTGCTTGATAACTGTTTTCTAATGTGATGGATTGAACCAAATCTTTTAATGGAGTAGATTTCTCGAACCCAGACCAACGAATTGAAAAGTTTGGTAAATCCAGTGATTTAGGGGTACCGTCTGGGTTCTTCAACATAAAAATTGTGCGTTGTCTTATCTCTGAACGATTCCCCTGATTGATTTCTTGAATTGACCACTTATGATCTAATCCGACCAGAATATCTTGTGTGAGACGAAGATTGGTACGACTTTCATAATCTCTGGTTAATCTTGCACTTGGACGCGTTATCACGCGCTCTATAGATTTTAATTTTGGATTATTTGAAAGCCCAAGTTGAAAACGCCAATCTGCTTGTCCTGATTGAACAGCAGGAAATGCATATTCACGATTTCTTCGGATTGATATGGTGATATCATCCATTTTATCTAATAATTTTCCGAACAACTGGAAAAAGTTGATGGTTTTTTTGGATGTATCCTGATAGGTAGTGCTTTCTGAAACCGATTGACGTCGCCTGCGTCCTCTTCCCCCTTGGATATTTTCTAGGGAATCACTCGGTTGGAAATCTTCTGGATTGGGTGTGGAAAAGTTTTTCTCCCCGACACCCTTATCCAACGAACGCATTCTTCTGGTGTTTTGAGATTCATTTCCTCTGCGCGGGGTCTCTTGAGGTGAAGATTCTCTTCTCAACAGTTGTTTAAGTCGTAGTGTGTAGGTTTGATCTGCATTGGTTCTGGAAGCAACACCTCTTCCCGTAGATGCATAATTTGCTCCCCAATTCCACGTGTATTGCGTAGTATAACGGTAATCTGTTCCTAACCAACTAAGTATGGAAGGCGACCAGTTGGTAGATATACTTTGGTCTGATTGATCTTTGATTAAATAGTAACCACCTAACTTTTGAAATATCTTTAAATCTGGTTTTAATCCAGCAATACTATCTGGTAAGGTTGGATAAACAACTGAAGAATCACGATAGCGTGCTGTATCAGTGTACATAAAATCAAATCCACGTGCTGCATACCCTATACGCACACGGTCGCGTTCCGTCCGCACCGCATTAAAACGTGTGCTTAAAGCGTACTCCCAGTTCCAATTTTGAAAGAAACGGTACCCTGTTTGTACACTTCTACTTATACCGAAAGACCAATTGTCTGTGGGGATGTTTCGTTCTCTGGTGGCGCTTGAGCCAACCTGTTCATTGAATTGGTAGTTTAAAGTAAATCGATTCGGATAATATCCTAATCTCGATTCAGACAATTTCTTAAAAAATGGTATATTTTTTGTCCAACCAAATACCTTCAAACCTTCCCCAAATTCAATTGGAACATTGTAGGCAATAGCACCTGTTCTTGTTATAAGTTTTTGATAACGTAAAGTCGGAGAAGCACTATACGATTCGTTTTGGGAGGCAGAAGTTGTGATTTGATTGACCAACCATTTTTCCCACCATTCGGTCGGCGTTCCTACTCTGGAAAGACCGTTTACTCCAATACTGTATTGTTTCTGGTACGATAACAAAGTATCATCACCACCTTCACCTGCTTTGAAATTTAAAAATCGATTGGTTACGATGTGTTTCCAGAAAGGATCCCATACGTTTAGGGTTCTACCCGCTAAACGATCCAAAGAAATATCTCCATTATTCAAATAATCAGGTTTAGAAATGGTTTGCGAAAAAGTAGTCGCAAGAGGAAAATTTAACTTTAGGCCTTTTGGAAACCATTCATCTAATTTGATATTTGCATTTGCAGTCCCTGTAATAGTTGTGTTCTTACTACCGGTACGAACGTTAACGTTATGAAAGTTACCATCGGTCTGTGATAATTGAAATCGTATTCCCATAATTTTCGCAAAATCTAAATCAGAAGACAACCGATAGGCCAATCCTGGCGTACGTTTGACTTCGGTTACCCGCAATTCATCTGCCCAAATTTCGACTTTGTCATTTTCTGTAATTGGAATGCCACGGTTCTCTACAACCACGCTAAACACACGTACCTGCTGCAACGTTGGATTCCCTCGAACTCGAATTTCTGTTCCGTCAGCAAGTATCTTGGTTGTCATTCTTGTAGTCGTATCTGGCAATCCCGCATTTTGCGTGATTCTTTCATACTTTAAGGTTGGCAAATCTTCTAATTGAATATCAATGTGATTTCTTTGGTCCCACCCTGTATAAATTCTCTTAGCAATCTCATAATAGTTATGGGTTGAATCGGTCCCCATTCTTAATTTGAAATACACGTGATACCGGTCAAAAGAATTAATCGGTGTGGTGTTAGATATCAATTTCGTTTGAAATGCACCCCCATGGATAAACATTTTTAATCTTCTGTATTCAAGTAAATTGATGGGTTCATACAATTGTTTTACCAAATAGCTGGAATGTCCTGTGGGAAGCTCTTTCACTCTTATTCTTAGTGATTGCTCTTTTTGCCTAACTTCGGTAATTGGATCTATCTCACCAGAAACTCCCGGTGGTGGAACATACCCAGCAGGGCTATTGGGGTCATAATTATCCACTGTGTTGATGACATCTGCTTCTAACGGGTATTCCGTCCGCTGTAACGAATAAGGACCTGGTGGTCTCCATTCATTTCCAACGATATTGATTTCAGCAATGTTAATTGCAACTGCTTGAGAAAAATCAGTTAAACCAATACGTATATAGAAAATATTTTGTAAATCGGGATTATTGACACGTAAGGTATCTGAGATAGGAATTCGGTATAAATACCATCCTTTTGGATTGTCTCTTCCTCCTGCAATGTATGGAGAGTTAGGATTGCCAATATCAATGATGAAGCGATAAAAATCGTCTTGTCTATCTGTAACTCCATTCCCATTTAAATCTTCAGTATCAGGATCATTTCCGCCTTCATCCAACCGATTTCCTTCAGTACCATTAATTTTTGTGTACACGTTGTAATTTGATTCATTGAGATAATCATCAAAGGATAACGGCTCCATCACCGTTTTTCTTGTTGTGCCGACCACAATTTCAGCAGAATCTCGAATTCCGTTACGATTAATATCCCAAAAGTCATTGGGATCACTCCCAGCCATTCTATCTAACCCAATATCCTCTGCCTGTGAAAGAATGCCATCTCCTTGATTGGTTCCTGCAACAATAGGATTATCTTCTGTACTTGGTTGATCCCTACCGTCAGGGATGATATCCTCACTGATTCTACCAAGATCGATAAACAGTTTTCCGTTTGTCCCGCGTTCTTTTTTTAGCCAAATTTCAACATATTTCGCTTCTTGTTGATTCGCATAGCCACCCCCCAAAAATCGAGTGATTGCACCCCAAGATGTTCTCGGCGAAATGGTCGTATCTGCTACACCTTGTCTTGTAGTTTTGGGATCAAACTCCAATACCAGTGTTTGAGTCGTATTGGCAACGTTGCTGTTTACATCTCGATTGGGCCATATGTCTTTGATTGGAGTTTGATTAAAGGGATTGTACCATCGGAATTCTCTGGCTTGAAAAGGTGCTAAATTGTCTGAAGGTTGAATGTAATCTGATTTGGGAAACGCGGACAATGACCAGTAAGATCGGTTTAATGAAATCGGTGTGGTTCGTTTTGCGGACTCAAAATCATCTACATACGCTATCCCGTTGTAATCACCAGTAGATGCATTGGTCATTGTATTGGGATTTGGGAATACTTGGGCTATCTCACCCTCAAGAACCGCTCGAGATGGTTCTTCAGTGGATACTAACGGTAGTGCGTCCATCATTTTCGTAAATAAAGTAGGACGAAAAACCATTCGGGTATTAATGTCCCATATTTTATTGGATATGGGTTCGCTACCCAAGCGAATTCTTTTGTCTAATGGTTTTTCGTTTAAAGATAGAAAAGTAAAGCCCACAAAGGACTCATCCCATAATTCATACTCTGCACGTACTCCCAATAAAGTTTTTCTATCTAATTGAAAAATCTGCCCTGATTCATAAGTGACATCAACATCAGCACCGGGAGCTAAAGCACGTGGATCCAGTAGGGTTAAGGTACCAGAAAAATAATCTATGGTGTAATCTCGGCCTCGCACCAATCGAATTGTATTGTTCAACGTGACTTCTTCGGAGTTTTCTAATACTGCTATTCCAAGATTTAGAGTATTTGACCTTGAACGCACCTTCGCTTCTATATAAAATTTTGATGTAATGCCTGAAGTTTGTGGATTAGGGGTTAGGTAAAGCAATGGATTTTTTTCGGCTGAATCAAGTTGATAGGTTACCAATTGCCCATTTACAAAGTAACCAGAAGGGTTAAAAGGAGTTAAATCAGGAAATTTTAAGACACCATTTTGTAAGTCAATGAGTGAGGGGATAACATCAATCAAACCATCGCCGTTCATCACAGGTGTACCATTCGGAGCGTTGTTATCTAATCCAAATATATGCGTATAGAAAACATTGTTTCTACTTTGTTGTGGTGGATTAGTATAACTTCTGTACATGGTTGCTTCAAAGTTGTCTTTTGAAATATCCGTTCCTTGTAGGGAATAGACATTTCTTAACATCAAATTCCAAACTGCCGATTGTGGGTCATCCGTCTGCCCACGAAGCAACTTGAGGACTAAATGTGGTGTTTGTGGTGATATTTGTTGTGTACCAACAATTTCACGATCCGTTCGATAAGCAACTGCTAAGATTTGCCCATATTGTAACGGCCTTTTAAGGGTTAAAAGTCCACGATTAATGTCAATGGTGTAATCAGATTCTTGTAATCGAACAAATTGGGCAACAAAATTGTTTCTATTATCTGCTGTAAAATTGGCTGTATCAAATTGTGCTGGGTTAGGTGGCGAAGCCATTGCATAACCACGGATAGGGATTTGTCCACCAATGATTTGAGATTGAGATACATAAACATAAATTTCGCGAATGATCAGATCGTTTGGGACACCAATGTCGGTAGAAAAGTTAGGTCCGAAACTACGAATGGCATTAAGATAATTAGCAGAATCTAAAGCAAAATACTGTCCACTAATAAAATTGATATCTTGAATTTGAATAACTCTTTGTTGCTCACCGTTTGAAATTTTTAACTTGTTTTTTTTACCTTTTTCTAATGAAGCAATAGTGGTTAGTTTTAGTGGTCCGATTTTTGAAATGCTCTTAAGTCCAAAAAGCCCTCTATTTTGGCCCGAAAATGTTGCCAATTGCGTTCCGGGTAATTCTAACGAAATGTTTCCGGCTTCAATTTTTTGAATGATTTCATCTTCATTTCCGGTATATTCAAGTTTGATTGCGTTTTCAAATTCAAATAACCTCTCACTATCTTGATCAATCCGAACAGAAACTTTGTCACCTACATTTCCAGTAATTGTAAAACGTTGTTTTTGGTCGATTTTAAAGTTGGTCGCTGCTTGTTGACCTTGCTGCGTGATTTGTCTATCAGTAGATTCTTTTCGTATTTCACCGTTGATTGATAGTTCACCATTTACTCGTAATCCAACACGATCACCCCCAAAAATGCGATTGAATACTTTGGATTTGACTTTCAAAGGAACTTGTATCTCAAGTGCTTCTTTGGGTTGTTCACGATAAGAACTAACTGCTTTGTAGGCAGCGTCTGCAAATAATCTTTTTTTGTTGTTTTCTAATCTTGCAATTTTATACTCGGATAATGTTTGTACGAAGGGTTTCCCAAATGGTTTATTTTTTAACTGATATTGGGTATAAATGTTTTTTGTCAATGTATCCATTTCGACTTTAAGGATCAGCCAATTGTGGTAACCACCTAGAAGCATTGCAGGGCTGGAACCTAATGTTGGAAAACGTCTTCCCGTTTTTTCAAAAGGATCAGGCACAAGTGGTAAAGATGGTTTGATATTGAGACGTACAACTGATGGAGTTGAAGCCGTTGCAACCCAAGCAAATACAGAAAATAAGATTATCCCAAATCTTATTGTTGAGGTAGAAAATTTATTTCGGAACAAATTGAATGTATTTTTCAAAAGTATTCTTTCAACTTATTCGTACATTCGCAAAATGTGATAGGCACTCCTAACTTTGTTCGTAATGGGTGAGTTTTAAAGTTTACAATATGCTATTAAGGTTTGCAAATCCAAAATAGGACAGTAAATTTTTACATTTGGAACATAAAAAAATTGAAACTTATTGATGAATGTTGTTTTCTTGAAATTCTATTTATACTTTTCAATTTGATCATATTATTCGCGATTGTTTGGTTTTCATTTGTTTTTTTCCAATTTCAATAGAAAGGATTTCTTATGAGAGCTTGGGTATTCTTTATGATTTTGGTTGTTGCTTTTTCTGCTATGGCAACAACGCTGACTACGAATTCAGATCGCAGTTTACAATTGCCCGCATATGACCGTTTTGGTAATCGTGTAATTGATGAAATCAATGTTGACACAGTGTACAATTGGAATTTTGAAAGCGGTGAACAAGGTTGGACTGTGGTCAATTTAACAGCTGCAACACCCTATTGGCATGTTGATTATCGGCGTGCGTATGGGGGAACAGGTTTAAGCTGGTACTGTGGCGATACTATCCGTTTTCCATTAAACGGTGGATATGAAGATCATAAACTAATGTATTTGGATTCGCCAGTATTAAATCTTTCAGGCACTTCCAATCCAGTTCTTACGTTTCGTGTTTACGTTGCTTTAGAAGCACCGGGCGGAGAACCTACTGGTTACAATGGGTGGGATACTGGTAATCTTTGGTACAGTACCAATGGGGGAACAACTTGGGCACCCCTTCCCATTACCGCTGCAGCAGGTGCAACGGGTTATCTTTACAACATAACATCTTCTTATGCTTTTGGTGTAGAGTTTGGAATGGGACCAAACATTCCAGGTTGGGGTGGTTCATCCAATGGTTGGCAACAAGTCACAGTTCCTATCCCAGCATCTATGCGTGTTGCACAATTTAAGTTGCGTTTCGCTATGTGCTCAGACCCAGCATATTGTACAATTGACGATCCAACTCTATACGGAATGCATGTGGATAATATTTTACTGTCCGATGGTGCAACCCAAATTCTAGCCAATAATGCTGAAGCCATTTCTATCCCATCACAGTTGGTTAGTGTATCAGGAAATCCGGTTTCTCCTACCAATTGGGCACGTACTCAACAAACTACAGTAGGCCATACAGTTCCTTGGACAATGTGGATTGATGATGCACCTACCAATTTCCGTTCCGCATTAACTTCACCTTACATCTATTTGCAACCGGGGTATACTTACTGGTGGCAATACAACGTGTGGTGTGATATGCCGGATTATGTGTCTCCCGGTCAAAATACTCTTGAAGATTATTACCGTGTAGAACTAAAAGCTGCACATCCAGATAGTCAATGGAGATACCAACATCACGACTATAAACGTACTGGTGCTGGTGGAGATGGTTGGACTACCTACGTTCCGGGAACACCCTTTGGTTCATCAGCTAACATACAAATGGATTTATCTCCGTGGGTAGGCGATTCTATTCAACTTCGTTTTGTTGCCATTGGTGATACGGACAACAGCAACGGAAATGGTGCTGGTCTTTATGTTGATGATATTATGATTTTACGTACTGATCAACCTAATAATGACCTTGCGACATCAAATTTATTGGTACCTTATCCCACAACAGTAGGTTATACTACAAAAGGTACTGTTAAAGTTTCAAACGTAGGAAGAAATGCTCAATCAAGTGTGATACTCCGTTGGCGTCGTTCAGGGCAAGTAACGTCCATTAATATTGGTGATTTACCTGCGGGAGAAGATACGACGGTATTGTTAAGAACAGGTACTACAGGCCAAGCAGCACGAGGTTGGACACCTACTGCAGCAGGACCAGTTGTCGTTGATGCATATACGGTATTAACAGGTGACGAAAATCCTGCAAATGATACGACCAATTTTTACAATGCTACATTGAATAGAACTGATACAGTTCTTGTGCGGCCAGCGAATACTTATGAATTGGGTTATGACGCACGAAGGATTGAGTATATGTACATTTTCCAAATGGGTGAAGGTCCGATGGTGAAGTTTACACCCATAGCCGATTCATTACCTCCTTCAACCGGTGGTTGGAATCTTTCTACCATTCGAGTTCAATGGAACGGGAACATGGGTACAGAAACACGAACGATACGATTGAAGATTTTTGCTGATAATAATGGTGAAGTTGGCAACTTATTACACACACAAGATGTTACTGTACAAGCGGCCAATACTTTACCCAATTGGCATGACATTCAGTTAACATACACAATTAATGTGACTGGTGATTTCTATGTGTGGTTTGAACGCATTGATGCGACATCCCAATTACCAAACATCATTGGTCATGACAACGTTGGTGCTTTTATCCCCGGCCATGGTTTCTCCTATAATGGAACCACTCGGATTGCTCAAAACCGAAGTTACCGATTGCATGCCATTTTAACACCGGTTACCGATGTTCGTGAAAACGTGGATATTACTTTACCGAGCGAATTTGCCCTGTACCCAGCATATCCCAATCCATTCAATCCGAGTACGGAAATTCGTTTTGCTGTTCCAACTACATCAGATGTCAAGTTGGCTGTATATGATGTAAATGGTCGTGAAATCGTTACCTTGGTGAACCAACGACTAAGTGCAGGTTTTCATAGCGTTTCATTCAATGGTAGTCATCTTTCTTCAGGTATGTATTTGATTAGAATGAATTCGGGCAATTTCCAAGCAGTTCAAAAAGTATTATTGATTAAATAATCCTTCGTTTTCAAAAAAGGGGAGTCCACTATGGGCTCCCCTTTCTTATTTCTTATTGTTAAGTATATTTTCTTTTATCCATTTGAGGTTGCTATGCACAATGTTTTAACAGTGATACTTGGAGGTGGTGCAGGTACACGACTTCATCCTTTAACCAAATATCGTTCTAAGCCAGCGGTCCCAATTGGGGGGAAATATCGTTTAATTGATATTCCTATCTCAAACTGTCTCAATAGTAATTTATATCGGATTTTTATCCTTACTCAATTCAATTCTGCATCGCTAAACCGACATATACATCACGGTTTTACACTTGATTCATTTCGTGAAGGTTTTGTTGACATCATTGCCGCAGAGCAAACGCCCGAAAGCCAATCATGGTTTCAAGGCACTGCAGATGCTGTACGAAAATCATTGAAACATTTACGTCCACATCCTTGTAAAGAAATTCTCATTTTAAGTGGTGATCATATTTACCGAATGGACTATCGTAAAATGATTGAATCCCATCGTAAAAGTTCTGCTGAAATTACAATTGCAGTTATCCCAGTAGAAGAAGAGAAAATTTCTGGGTTTGGGGTTCTCCAGGTGGATGAAAAAAATAGAATTGTGGATTTTTATGAAAAACCAAAACATCCTTCATTAGTAGAAAAATTCAAACGAACAAAGCCCGTAGAGAGTGAAACTGAATATGAATGGAAAGTAAAACCTTATTTAGCTTCAATGGGTATTTATTTATTTAACGTTGACGTTTTAGAAAAAGCACTAGAAGATGAATCAATGATGGATTTTGGGAAGGAAGTTATCCCCAATGCAATTCAAAAATATTATGTGAATGCCTATCTATTTCTAGATTATTGGGAAGATATTGGAACAATTCGCAGTTTTTTTGAAGCCAATTTAGATTTAGCACAGCCCAATCCAAAATTTGATTTATTTCATTCCAAAAACAGGTTGTTTACACGAATACGTCATTTGCCTTTTTCAAAACTCAATCAAGTCACCATACAACGTTCGGTTGTATCCGAAGGATGTCATTTAGATGGTGTTTCTTTACGTGATTGCCTAATTGGTATCCGTTCAAGGATTGGACCCGGTAGTAAATTACAACGAGTTTTTATGATGGGAGCAGATTATTACGAAACCGAAGAAGAGCGCGAATTGAATCGTAAAATTGGAAGACCTGATGTAGGTATAGGTCGGAATTGTATCATTGAAGAAGCAATCATTGACAAAAATGCTCGGGTTGGAAATAATGTCATCATTAGACGCCGCTCTATTAAAGAACATGTGAGTGGAAATGGTTGGACGGTACGTGAAGGAATTATGGTGATTGAAAAAGATGCAATTATTCCTGATAATAGCATTTTGTAATGGCTTGTATAGACGTTGAATGGTTACAAAGTATTGTTTCGGATTATGGATTTGATGGCGTAGGTTATTGTAACCTAGAAATTCCACCACGAACTTTTCAGTATTTTGAAAATTGGATCAATCATTCCTATTACGGAACAATGACCTACCTTCCTCGTGGATTGGAAAAACGTAAAAATCCATGTATCCTACTCAATCATGCAAAAAGTTGGATTACAGTTTACAAACAATATCCAATTATTAACGAAAATTTGTGTAATCCCGCTTATGGCAGAATCGCTTATTATGCACAATCTGAAGATTATCATTTACAGTTGACTCCTCGCCTACAAGAAATTGCTAATCAAATTGATTGCAAGTATTTCTCTCATTCCAAGGTATATATAGATACAGGTCCAGTTCTTGAACGAGATGTTCTTACTTCAAGTGGTATTTCTTTTTTTGGTAAAAATAGTTGTTCAATTATTCCCCAAAAGGGTTCTTATTTTTTTATTGGAGTCATTCTTAGTAGTGTGACTATTAAGCCAAATAATCATAGACAAACTATTCCCAATGTTTCATGTGGCAGATGTACTCAATGCATTGATGTTTGTCCGACTCAAGCAATCATCGCTCCATACATACTCGATGCAAGAAAATGTATCAGTTATCTAACCATTGAATATAAAGGGAACATTCCTTTTGAATATTGGAGTAAAATGAAAAATTGGATATTTGGTTGCGATGAATGTCAAATTTGTTGCCCGTGGAATCGATTTCATACAATTCAAATTGAAAAAAAAGTTCTGTCTTCAAAATTTGTACCCTATTTGCTTGACTTGGTCACATTATCGGAACAAGATTTCAAAGAAATGTATGATAAAACTCCTATTCTACGGATTGGACGAAATGGATTTCTTAGAAATGTGGCGATTGCATTGACCAATTGGGGAAATGAACTTGCTAAAGAAGGATTACAACTTCTATCCAAAGATAGTTCAGAGTTGGTACGTGAACACGCTCGTTTGGGGATTCGTTGGCTTCAAAATTAATGTTATTCTTTCTTAGTATCTAACGCAGAGCGAACGACATTGGCTAATTCAATAACACGATATGGTTTCGAGATAACACTGTAGGTATCAATTCCTGGGATAGTAGGGATAGGTTCTTCACTCATTCCGGTACAAATAATGATTTTTGGTCTATACTGAGATAAACTGATCAATCGGAGCATTTCAGCACCAGACATTACAGGCATTAGTAAATCAAGAAGGATGAGTTTGATTTCATCAGAATGTTTTTGATACAATTCCCACCCTTCTCGTCCATTAGAAGCTGTTAAAACCTTGTACCCTAATTTAGATAAGATTGACGTTCCTAAAAATCTAATCACCTCTTCGTCATCAATCAATAAAATGGTTTCATTACCTCTTGGTAAATCACTGTCCAATGTGCTTTTCGTTTCTGAAATTTCAACTGTACCATGATGAAATGGAAAATACAAATGGAAAGTAGTACCTACATAAAGTTGGCTTTCAACAGTAATCCACCCTTCGTGTTGTTTGACAATTCCAAACACTGTTGCCAATCCTAAACCGGTCCCTTTTCCTTGTTCCTTTGTAGTAAAAAATGGTTCAAAAATATGTTTAATCACTTCAGGTGTCATTCCAATTCCAGTATCAGAAATAGAAATTTTTACAAACTCACCGGGGTAAGCTTCTGGATCTTTTTCTGCCTGGTCTTTGGTTACAAGAGTTTTTTCAGCTATGATATCTATTCGTTTGGGTTTACCGCTCGATTCTTTTACTGCTTTTAAAGCATCAGATGCATTCATGCATATGTTAATAATTACTTCATGTAATTGACTCGCATCAGCAATAATAGTTAAATCTTCTTTAGGTTCATGAAGAGTAAACTCAATACGTTTATCAATTGTTTCTCTTACTAATTTTGTTACTTCATTTAACAATAATTTGATATTGATCACTTTTTTCTCGGGTTGTTTCTTTCTACTGAAAACTAACAATTGTCTAACAATGTCTGTTGCACGATTTCCTGCTTGCTCTGCTATATTGAGATAAGCTATCGCTTCTGGATTGGATATCATTTTTGCAAGACCAATATTTCCTAAAATAGCAGTTAACAGATTATTGAAGTTATGTGCGACACCAGCAGTCAACTGTCCAACCGATGCCAATCTTTGACTACGTTCTAATTTTTCTTGCAACTCAATTTCTTTTGTGATATCTCGCTCAATTTTAGCATAACCCTCTATCAAACCCAATGAATTCTTAAGCGGAACCACAGTAGCATCACCATAATAAATAGAACCATCCTTTTTAACATTTGTGGTTCTTCCTGACCATACCTCACCGCTTTGCATAACATGGTCAAACTCATCAAAAACCTTATCTTCAACTGGATTGTATTTCAATATTAAATGAGTTTTATTTTGTACTTCACTTCTTGAATATCCTGTAAATTCTGTGAATGCAGGATTTACATACACAATGAAACCATTTTCATCAGTAATGATAATTGCTTCTGATGTTGACTCTACTAAGGTAACAAGACGTTTTACTTCTGCTTCTGCCTCTTTTCTACTTGTTATATCGTGTAAAATTGCATAGATCAAAGTTTTATCATTGATAACCACTGGACTTAAAAACTCTTCTACATCACGAATTACATTATTTGCTAACTTGTGCCGACTTTCAAAGATATTTATTTTATTTTGCAGCACATCAGAAAAGCGTGATTTGATTTCTTGAATAGATAAAGTATGAATGTCCGAATAAGTTAGATTTAGTAAGTCCTCTTTTTCATATCCATAATACTGACAAGCAGCGTCATTAGCATCTGTGATTAAACCTGAGGTAGGATCGATTAACAATTGAATGGCTTTGTTGTTAACAAATAACTGCCTATATCGTAACTCGCTCTGAATAATTTGATCTTCTACTCTCTTCTTTTCGATCATAACAGCAATCTGTTCAGATGCAAGTGCAAATACATCCAGATCTTGTTGGTTATAATAAATTGTTTCATCATAGGTTTGTATTACTGCAACACCAATAATTCCATGTTTTGTAGTCAATGGAACTCCCATCCAACTATTTGCTGGACGTCCTAATGGTTGTATTCTTTTTGAATCTACCAGTTCTTTATAAGTTTCTTTACTTACTAAAAACGGTTGACCATTAGACCGAACAAAATCAGTGAGAGTACCTTTCATGGATACTGCACCATAAATAGGTGGATCGTATTCATCCACTTGATATGGAAAAGTGTATTTGTCTGTATTGGGATCGTAAAGAGCGATATAAAAATTTTGTGCAGGGAAAAGCAATCTTAATTGAAAGTGGATGGTTTCATAAAACTCTTGTACATTCACCGCAAGATTAGCAGCTCTAGATACTTCATAGAGAAAGGCCTGCAGCTTTTCAGACCTTCTTGTTTCGGTTACGTCACGGATAGAAATAAAAAATCGTGTATCTTTTTCAATTTTAATTTTTGTAATCGTAATCTCTAAAATCGTTTTATTTAGATTATTCCGTTTGCATTCTAAATCAGAAGTATAACTGTCTCCTAAATCTACTTCATTAGCTAAATAGAACTGAATGAGTTTTGCAAATTCAATCGGAACTTCATTAGTCAATATTTTTCCAATCAGTTCAAATTTTTTCTTTTCAATTAACTTGCAAAATGCCGGATTAACATCCAGAATCTCTAAATCATTTGTTAATAATGCATATCCATCTTTGGCTGAATGAAATAATGTTCTAAATCTTTCTTCGCTTTGTTTTAATAAACTGGAAGAACGAAAATGTCTTTCAGAATTTGATAAAGTATCTGTGATCGCTTCATATATTCTTGTTTCTGCTTCAGAAAATTCATGTTTTTCGCTAAAATAAACAAAGTAAAATCCGATTGGGAGACGATTTGAAAGGATTGGAAAACACCCTATTGTATGTATATTCAATTCTTGGAAAATGCTTACTAAATATTCATTGTTGATTTGGTCCGAATAGAAAAAGATATTTTCACGAAGATGTTGATGCTCTATGTAAGTTTCTAAAATTTTTTTTGTTAGTTCTTTTTCTTTTTCATTTAGATTGAAGGTTGCACGAAGGTGATATTGACCATCTGATTCAATAAAACATATGGACTGTTTTTTTACACCATAATGATTATCAATATGTTCAAAAGCAAAATGATAGATTTCTTCAAGTCGCTGATGATTGGTTATCAGCCCGGTTAATTTATACAACAACTCATTTCTTTTATTGCTCTCTTTGATTTCTTCTTCTTGTTTTTTCTTATCAGAAATGTCCCGATAGATCCCAATAACACCATGAACTTCTTTCCCAAATTGTATTGGTGCACCCAAAATGGATACTGCAATTTTTTTACCATCTTTGCTTATTCGTATTGTTTCATGGTTGATATACTCTCCTTTCATCACCTTTTCAGAAAGTTTTTTACTCTCTTTTTTTAGCTCAGTAGGAACAATAAAATCATCCAATTCTTGTCCAATTAATTCTTCTTTAGTGTAACCGAACATTTCGTAAAATTTTTGATTGATTAACCGAATAGTATTATTGGGATTAAATATGACTAGCCCTTCCGGTGCACTTTCAAAGAGTCCAGCAAGATAGGTAGTTTCTAATTCGAGAGTGCGATAAATCTGTTCCCTCAAAAGTACTTGAGATAGATAATTTGCAGCTGTTTGTAAGAAATTTAATTCGACAGGATCGAGAGACAATTCAACAATTTTATTAGCAACAAAGAGCAGCCCTTTGAATTCATCAGCAGTAATTAAAGGCACAATAACAATAGAACGTAGTTTAAATTTCTTGAAAAATGGCTGTAATTTTTGTGGCGCATCTGAGTAATTACAATAAATGGTTTCCCCAGATGAGAATCTTTGATAATACCCACTTAACTCAAGATCATAATAACTCTTTGAATTTCTTAAAGTTGCAAAATCATCCATTACATATTTTTGACTGTACCATTCTGATATGGTCTTAAGTGTAGATTGAGAACCTTCTCTATTTTGATGTAACAGCACTAAAACAGCATTTGCTTCACATGCGATTCCAACTATTTCAGCAAACTTATTAAATGGAATATCACCGCGATTAAATAATAACAATTGTGCGGTTTGTGTTAATGAACTTAAATACTTTTCTCTTTTTTCAATACTTTGTAAAGCCGTTATATAATCGGTAATATCTTGTGCTAACAATGCTAAACCACTTATATTGTTATGCAGGTCAAGCATCAACGTTACATTAATAGAAACTCTACGTACTTTCTTATCTTTTGTGACAAAATCATTCTCATATTGTGCTAAGTGCTGTTTGTATTCAAGTAATGATAAAAAATCATTCTTTACTTGTTCTTTAGAAATATCTGGAATAAATAAATCAAAGAAGTTTTTCCCCAGAAGTTCTCTTTCTTGATAACCCGTAGCACTTATGAAATATTCATTAACAAATCTAATTTCAAAATTTTGATCTAATATTACACCAAACATACGAATGTTAGTTAAGATATCACGGAACCTTCTTTCCTGTTCCTTCGCATTTTCTGCCAATTGCACCAAATTAGTCACCATTTCATTGATGTTTGCAGTAAGATTACTTAGCTCATCTTTTTCTAAATCAGTTAAACGAATTGTAGTATTTCCTTTTTTCGTGATTTCAGTAACTTCTTTATCAAATTTCAATAATCTTCTCAAAACTGTATGATTAATTAAAACCAACACTACTATAACAATAATTACTCCAGAAACTAAAATCACAACAATCAATTGCATGAGCGTAGTGTTACGAATTCCTTCAAGTTCAGAAGCGGTATTAACCTTAATTAAAAATTCTGGGAAACCTGTAAGGTCACTTATCAAATGATAAGCAACTGAAAAACTTGATTTTTTATCCGTTTCAATACGAACAGGATTTTGGGGGGTAAGTTCAGCAAAAGCTAATCGTACATCTTTGGGTAAACTTGGATCCGATCTTGAATAAAAATTTACTGAAAACGATTCACTACCGTAACTTTTGGATAAAACGTTGTGGTTTAACAATAAACCGACAATCATAGTGCCTATCATTTGTGAATTGTGGTTGATGATTGGTCTTGATACCAACAAGAGGGGTATGTTTTCTACCGCTAAAAGTCCTTTATAGGCACTTTCTTTGTTTTGATGTTGAATCAAAAAAGGATAACGAATGATTAATTCATCTTTTAATGATTGGAGTTCTAAAGGTTGATTGGTTTGAATATCTTTAACATGAACGAAAATGGGTTTTCCTTGTTGATCGAAAACACCAATATAAGTTACTCCCAAACTTTTCAATGATTGGATGATAAGTTGTTTGGAAAAATCAGTTTCACTCTGTATTGATAAAGATTGATAAACATTTTCTTTTGCCCAATTCAATAACAATAAATCTAAGTCTGAGGTCTGATCCAATAGTTTTTGTAAAGTCGAGGGGATGTATTTTCTAAGAATTTGTTTTTCATAGCGGGAGTATTTTCTAACGAAGAAACTGGATTGTACACTAAAAACGATGGCAATGGTAACAATAAGAGTCGCTACCAAATAAATAAGGATCTTGCTTTTTAATTTCATTGGGAGTGGCCTATTTGATCTACTTAGTACTATTCAATTGAATTAGTTTCAAACTTTCTTGTGGAATGATTTATCTTATTCTATTTTAATCGTTAGAATAATCATTTTCAAGTGTTCTAAGGGTCCTACCAAATTTTATGATGTCTTTTTTAATAAAATATCTGCGAAACCCCTCAATTTTTTCCTTAGACAATAAAGTACTAACGTTTCTTGGTATAATCATTCTTTCATTGCACTTCTTGATTCAAATTTTTCTTCCAGATGCATTTTCTAGTAAAGTTCTCTTACTGTTTGGAATTTTATGTCTTGTATGGGGATTACCCACATTTTCTCAATTCAATAGCCGATTTGTTTTATTTCTGAGTTTTCTCTTTCTGGTTCTTACCATTTTAATCAATAGCTTCCCCAATTCATTTTTTATTTCTTTGTTTATTCTTGTTGTTTACGCATTTACACTTCGCTACTTCTTTATCCCTAAATACATAGTATTACAAAATGAGTTCTCTTGGGTGTTTATCACAAGTTTAATCTTTATCGTTTCCATAACCCAAGAAAATACGGTTTTTGAAGTTGTGTGTGCATTTTTATTGGTTGGCATTTTATGCCGATTTGATAGGTTGGAAAATAAACAACGACTTTTTCTCTTTATTCTTTCTCTTACCTTATTTCTATTTATTTTTTTATTCTGTACACTTTCCATTTTGGATACAATACAAAAAAATCCTTACAACACTTCTTTTTTACAGCATTTTCTATCGTTTACCAGTTTACTCATTTTACTTTCCACACTTTTATTGTTTGTTCGAGGTTTGATTACACCCATTATTAATCTTGTTCAAAAACATTATACTGTTCGTTTTAAATTAATTCTATCCTTTCTTTTTACAAGTATTGTGCCTCTCCTTTTCTCTTTCTTATTGTTTTGGATGTTTTTAATCCTTTTGATTGGGAAACTGAATGGACGATTGTTAGAAGCATTTCTATTGAAAAAAAGTGATCTACTCGTTCAGGAAGTACTCTCTAATTTCAATCACAATCCCATCCATACAATATCAACCACACCACTCAAACTTTTTGTAAAGGACACCGTTAACGTAGAAATTGGCTTATTTCAGTTACAAACCTCTAAGAAAAGTGAGCACAAAGAATTTATCCCTGTTCATTCTAATACTGATTTTAGATATCTAGTTTACAATCGTAAAAAAATAGATTATCCTTTTTATGGAATTGTAACGGGATCCAATGCTATCTATGTCTTTGCATTTATAGAAAAAGAAAAACAAATTGTTGGTATAAGAAAAATATTATCTGAGAATGATTTTTTAGAAATAGAAAATCATTTACAATGTTCTATGAACCTTTACAACATTTCTAATACCAATTCTCAGACACCTTCTACGGAGGTACAGGTTTCAAATTCAGATAGTACATTTAATACTTCATTGGTTCAAGTTTACCAATCCTCTTTTCGAGATACAACCTCAAAAAAACCATTCTTTTTATTGTTTGGAGTTACATGGCTTGCCAATAGCAATTTTTCTTCATCATCCAATTTTAGCGTCGGCACCTTAGCAATCTTTTATGTCACTTTTTCACAATTGAAATCTTTTTTCATCAACGAAACCAACCCTGTTGGCTCATCATTTTGGTACATTCTTGGCTTTCTTAGTATCCTTTTGTTTTTATTTGTTTTCGTAGTAGTACACCTCGGAGTCCAAATCACTAACCTTCTTGTCCAAACCACTTTACGTTTGTTGCATGGAACCTTTGAATTAAGAAAAGGAAACTTAGAACATCGTATTCCAGTTGAGTCGAAAGATGAATTAGGTGAATTATCTTATTCATTCAATTTAATGGCTAGTGACATCTCTAAATTGCTTTCTGAAGTTCGCATCAAAGAACGGATTGAACATGATTTAGAAATTGCTCGAAACATTCAAAAGAATTTATTCCCTTCCTCCCCACCAAAGTTTCAAGGTTGGGAAATAGCATCAAGAAATGAAACAGCATATCAGGTTGGAGGCGATTTTTATGATTTTATTGAACTTGCTAATGATAATCTTGTCATCACATTGGGTGATGTTTCTGGAAAAGGAATTTCTGCTGCTTTATTGATGTCTAATGTCCAAGCAGCCTTACGTTTGTTAGCATCAAGTAGTTTAGATCCATCTAAAGTCATTGAAAAATTGAATAATGAATTGGTTAAAACTACATCACCTGAAATCTTTGTAACACTATTTTATGCAGTACTCAATCTGAAAACTGGATTAGTGAAGTACGTAAATGCTGGTCATGACAACCCTATAGTATTACGAAATTCTTCTACTTATGAAGAACTCTCTATTGGTGGGACGGTTGTGGGTTCATTCGTGAACATCCCTTATCATACAGGTGAAATCACTTTACAAAGCGGGGACTTTTTAATTATTTTTTCTGATGGAATACCCTAAGCTTTCAATGTGGATGGAAAACCTTTTGGTATGGAAAAATTAAGATCCTTGCTCCCATTACTTGCTAAGACGAAAGTTGAGGATGGTTTGTTAGTTTTATTTGACCATTTGCGTCAACATGTTGGAACTACTGTATTATCGGATGATCAGACCGTAATTTTCATTAAACGACTTTGATAAATTGAGGATACCTATGAACCTTTTACAAGCGAAGGAAGCTGACCGTTTAAGTAGATTGTTTTTACAAGCCGCACAAATAGAAACACTTCCCCCTGAGGCAGTTTGTTTACTTGCTTCAGTCGCTGTAGAAAAAGGGATCGAAGCCGTTTTCATTTTAAATGATATCACATCCGTTCCTCGTGATTATTCCTTACCCATTTTTTATGAACGTTTTGTGCTTCACGGTGGCTTTCCACGAGGTATTGAAAAGCAAATTTCCGATTTGTATAAAATGAAAGAGGGAAAGGTGCCGATACACTCTGATGGCGGTCTTCAACTTGCTAAAGATATTTTAAAAGAAATCCATAGGACTGTCAAAGGGTGGATTCTCGAACGGGAAGGGAAAATGACATCACAATAAAGTATCTATCTTACAATTGCTTTTATTCACTGCTTGGTTAAAATAATTTTTTTAATTATCTTTTCACTGAATTCTTACTTGTCCAGTTAATCCCTTCATCCGCACTATTCATTCCCCTTATTTTATCTTTGGAGATGTTCTATGAGTAAAGCTTTGCTTTTGGATTTCACACGCTGTGTTGGTTGTCAGGCATGCGAAGAATATTGTGCTAAAGAAAATAACCTTCCTTCCGATGCCCCTGACGATAAATTAAACTATAAAAACTTTACTGTAGTACTCAAGCGAAACCACCAATATTTTCGCAAAATGTGTATGCATTGTTTACATCCGGCTTGTGTTTCCGTTTGTCCTGTAGCTGCGTTAGAAAAAACGGAGAACGGCCCTGTCATTTACTATCCCAGTAAATGTATGGGATGCCGTTACTGTATGATGGCTTGCCCCTTTCAAATTCCAAAATATGAATGGGATAAACCCATTCCTGTCATTCGTAAGTGTATCATGTGTCACCAGCGTGTAAAAGAAGGTCTTCCAACAGCATGTGCATGGGTTTGTCCAACAGGAGCATGTAGATTCGGTGATCGAGAGTACTTATTAGAAATTGCGCACAAACGAATTTTAACTTTTCCAAATCGTTATGTTCATAAAGTTTATGGAGAAACAGAAGTTGGTGGAACTTCAGTTTTGATGTTAAGTAGTATTCCATTTGAAGAACTTGGTTTTAGAACTGATTTACCGGAAGTTGAACTTCCAGAACTTACTGGTACTGTTCTCAGAAGAATTCCGAATGTGGTGATTACAGGCGCTATTCTGTTAGGTGGAATATCTTGGTTAGTAAACCGTAGAATGTCTCTTGAGCAAGAACATAAAGAAACCTCTCGATCTGAAAAACGAAAAAAAGATAAGGATTCTTAGAATGTTTCAAACAGTTGTTTCTTTTCTACGCACTGAAATTCGTGGAATGAGTACTTTTCGTAAAATCCGTTGGATCATTTATCTATTGATCATTATCCAAGGGATTTATTTAACAATAGTACGTTTTACTAAAGGGCTTGGTGCGACCACCAATTTATCGGATGAATTTCCTTGGGGATTCTGGATTGCTTTTGACGTAGTAAGTGGTGTTGCATTAGCAGCTGGTGGTTTTACGTTGTGTTTTTTAGTGTACTTAATTGGGTATCATAAATTTCATTCGGTTGTCCGTGCTACTGTTCTTACGGCTTTTTTAGGGTATGCTTTAGTTGCTGTTGGCTTACTGTACGATTTAGGAAAGTACTACAATGTATGGCATCCTGTAATCATGTGGAATCACCATTCAGTGATGTTTGAAGTTGCATGGTGTGTGATGTTGTATTTAACAGTACTATTCTTAGAATTTTTACCTGTAGTATTAGAAAAATTCAAGTTCCACCGTTTGTTGAAATTTATGCAACGCGCCACTATCCCATTGGTGATTGCAGGGATATTACTTTCCACATTACACCAATCTTCATTAGGTTCAGTATTCTTGATTGTGCCTGAAAAACTTCATCCTATTTGGTACACACCGATGTTACCTTTGATGTTTTATCTCTCTGCGATTGTGGTTGGACCTGCAATGGTTATTGTTGAATCAACATTTAGTGCAAAAGCATTTCATCGTAGTTTGGAGAAACCCGTACTAGTTGAATTAGCTGGATTTTTGTTAATTGCATTAATTATCTACATCGGAGTGAAACTTCAAGATTTCTATATCCGTGATGCATTCAAAGAATTTTTCACAGGTTCATTTGAAAGTATTCATGGTCTTTTAGAAATGACTTTCTTTATTGTCCCTGTTATTCTTTTAGGACTAAAAAAACTTAGACAAAACCCACGTTGGATTTTCTTTTCCGCCTTTCTAGTAGTTGTAGGCGTTGTTTACAATCGTTTCAATGTTTGCTGGATTGGAATGCTAAGGCAATCAAATGCCAACTATTATCCCTCTTACAGCGAAATTGCGATTTCACTATTTTTAGTCACAATAGGTACCATGGCATTTTATTTTATAGCACGATTCTTTCCAATTTTCCCTGAACATGAACACGAAGAAACCACTAACCACGAGCATCAAACTGTACCTTTGAAAATGGTTGAAACAACTTAGGAGTCAATATGAAAAAATATTTGATTGTATTTCTGCTTTTTACGAATACACTGGTTCTATTCCTGTTGAACGCTTATTCGAAAGACCCCAAAACAAAAGCACCCGTTGAAGTAAAGCCATCAGATAGTGCAAAGATAGCTGAACCTTCAATCTTGTATGATTGGACAAATCGTAAACGGCCTATTCCAGATGAAAAAGTATTTCAAACCAAATACCTGGGTGGTACGCAAATTGTATTTAATCACAAGTTACACGAGCATGATTTGAAAATTCAGTGTATTGAATGCCACCACGTTGAAAGTTGCAGTCATTGTCATCAGAAGGAAGTTACTCGTTGGGATGTGCAAGAGAGTAAAGTTGTACTTCACGAAAGTTGCTTCACTTGTCATTCCAATAAAAATTGTACTGCATGTCATAAAAAATAGAATGGTATCAAAAATAATTTTTTCACAATGATTGGTTCTTAATTTATTCTTTGATTATTTTGTGTGCGTCACTTTTCTATAAATTTTCCTTTTCCAATTTTTGAACTTGCTTCTTGATGGTATGAAATTATTCAAAGAATTTTTATCAGCGCTTAAAGTTGTTTTTTTACTTCCTTTTACCCTTACTAAAATTGGTTTTCAACGGTTTTTTTCTTTAGGCGCTCGTCAAATCATTCTTCTTATCTTAGCAGGAGTGATTCTCACTGTTATTACTGCAGTTGTATTTGTGAAAGCAACTTCTCAACCAGCCTTTTGCCGTTCCTGCCACATTATGGAACCTTATTTTGCAAGTTGGGAAACTTCTTCGCATAAACATGTGGATTGCATTACCTGTCATATCCCCCCTGGATTAAAAGGTAAGATAGAAGGGAAGTTTGTAGCAGCTTCCATGTTGGTTAACTATGCAACTGGTGTTTATAAACGTTCTAAACCTTGGGCAGAAATTGAAGATCAAAATTGTACAACCAGTGACTGTCATGAATCACGATTATTGGTAGGACCATTAGAATGGAAACAAGGAATCAAATTCAATCATGAAAGTCACTTATCCCACGAAGTACGTAACAAACAATTACGTTGCACTTCTTGCCATGGCCAAATTGTTCAAGGGGCTCATATCACTGTAACAGAATCTACGTGTTTTTTATGTCATTTCAAAGATGTTCCGAGTAGTGTGGCTTTTGCCTCTTCTAATGATTCTCCTTCGCATTTGAACAATCGTAATGTCTTTCAAAAAGGGAGTACTGTTCATTGTACCCAATGTCATTCCGCTCCCGTAAAAGAAGTTGGGAAACCGGAACCAAAGTTTGATCATACTGAATGGATAAAGAAACAAGTTGAATGTCAAATGTGCCATGGCCCTATGAAAGTTGGCAACGGTGAGGTTCCTCATGAACGTTGCAACATTTGCCACGCCTCCAGAGATCACATTGATAGAATTCACGAAATTGAATTTATGCATCAAAAACATGTAACAGAACGAAAAGTAGATTGTCAGAATTGTCATACCACTATTCAACATATTTCTTTATCCAAAGCACAAACTACCATTACCGACTGTAACCGTTGTCACTCGGATTTGCATAGTGCTACTGAAATGCTGTTTCGTGGAACTGGCGGGGTTGAGGTTGCTGAACAGCCAGATATTATGTGGAAAGCAGGATTAAATTGCGAATCTTGTCATAGCCATCCAACCAATCAAGATCACTTTTTATTGAATAAACCTGTAAAAGCCAATTGTTTACCTTGTCATGATCCAAGTTATCAAAAATTAACTACTCAATGGAAAACTTCATTCCAAATCAAGTTGCAGAATGTTCAAGAGGCGTTACAAGTTGCAAAAAACAATCGCACCGTTTCACAAGATGCAATCCAAAGAGCAACCATCAATTATCAATTGGTACGGCAAGCAGGTGGATGGCACAATCCGAAATATGCAAATGCACTTTTAGAAAAATCGTTAGAATTGCTCACAGGTCAAAAAGAAGCACTTACGAAAAAAAGTACTCCAGCACTACCCCATAATCTTAAATGTTATGATTGCCACACGGGGATTGATGCGATTGGAGTGTTGGTGGGGCAAAAGACCTTTCCCCATTCCATTCACCTTTCAAAAGGGATCCAATGTTCTGATTGTCATAGCACTACACAACATGGTGTAACGTTAACCAAAGGTAATAATTGTATAGAATGTCATCATGCCAATGCCAAAGACGAAACAAGTTGTAAGCATTGTCATACATATCAAAAAGCGATGTACTTGGGCACAGCAAACGATGGTAAACCCTTACCATCACTGATGGCAGAAGCTGGTGTTGAATGTACTGCTTGTCATGGAACAGGATTAGAAATTATTCGTCCTACAACAGAACAATGCGGGGATTGCCATGATGCAAGTTACATAAAAATGGGCAAAGAGTGGCAACAAATGACTCGTGTATTGTTAGATTCAGTAGAAAAAATGAACCTTTCAACGCTTAGTATGAAAACACGTAAGAATTATCTTTCTGTGAAGAATGATGGATCAAATGGTGCACACAATCCTGAATTGACAGAAAAACTGCTCAAATCTATTTTAATCCGATAATTTTGTTTTCTATACTTTTTGACTGTTTATTTGCAACTTAACTTACGGATTGTTTTTTTAGAGTGTCTAATGTGAATTATTCAAATGTTTTGAAATAACTTGATATAAAGTGCATCGGAAAGTATATTTTTATACCCACAACGATTCACCTACCAAGAGTAAAGAATTATGAAACTAACGAAAACACTTTTTTCTCTATTTTTATCTTTCATTTTCTCATTCTCATTTTTTGATACTTCTTTTGCAGCACAATCAGAATGGCAATCCAATGAGTACTGTATGATGTGCCACTCAGATGCTTCATTAAAAAGTAGTGATAATAGAAAGATGTTTGTAACTTCAGAGTATTCTAAAAGCGCACATGGAAATCTAAATTGCATTGATTGCCATTCGGCAGGGAATTATGATGATGTACCTCACTATACGAAATACACTCCAGTTAACTGCGATGATTGTCATGAAGGAATTACAGAAAATTGGCGAAAATCAGTTCATGGCACAGGTGGTGGAACATCTCCTTTTATCGCAGCACAATGCAAAGATTGCCACACCATCAATGGTGATATGCATCGGATAGGTTCAAATGCGAGCGGAGTAGCAGGTTTATCTTGTACCAAATGTCATAGTGAAGAAAGTAAACAATTTCAATCCAGTAAACATTTCAAAGTATTCCCTTCAAAAGATGGACACGCTTGCGCAACTTGTCATAAACCTCATGGCGAAATTAAACTCAATGACCCAGTATCCATCACAAAGACCTGCCAAAATTGCCATATTGATGCGATGGCACGCTTAAAAAACGGTCCTCATGGGATCCACGGTATACATCAACCCATACCAACTGATAGTTTAGTAGCTAAAGTTTCTTGCAGCAGTTGTCACGATCCGCACGGAATTCCAAATCCAAAAAAATCCAACGATGCATTTTCCAATTGCTTGGCTTGTCACCATAAGTCCATGAATGAATTTAGTGAATCTGTCCATATGGCAAAATTGATTAGTCAAGAGATGACTTGTGCCAGTTGTCATTCTATTCATCTTAGACCAAACGAACAAGCTTTTCATTGTGGGGATTGCCATTCTCAACAATTGGAAGAATATAAACGTTCAATGCACTTTCGGGACGATCCGACAGGTTTAGGAGTGGCAGCCAATTGCGGGGATTGCCATGATGGTGGACATGGAGTTCGTAGGGTGACCGATCGGAAAAGTATGGCCCATCCATTTAATCAACCACAAATGTGTGGTAAGTGCCATGGTGATAGTTTGGTTCTAACGTCAGATTTTGTGCGTTTACCGATGACTCTTTCCAATTATATGAAATCTATCCATGCAGAAAAGTGGCAGGCATGGAAACAGGACACAACACTTAGCAGGGGCGCATTGTGTACAGATTGTCATGGTACCCACGAAATCCAATCGGCTGGTGATCCGGCAAGCATTACCCACCGACAGAATTTACCTCGTGCTTGTGGCAAATGTCATGAACAAGCAGCTGCAGATTATTTGACTTCAATTCATGGTGCAGCCGCACGTCGTGGAATAACTGATTCACCTACCTGCAACGATTGTCACGAATCGCATTACATTTTGCCAAAATCCAATCCTGCATCCCGAACTTACCCTCTAAACATAGCATCGGACTGTGGTAGATGTCATGAGAATCGTGCTTTAACCGATCGTTTTGGAATATGGTATGGTGTAGTTAAAAGTTATCAAGACAGTTACCACGGATGGGCGTTAAAAGGATCACAAATCGTTGCCAACTGTAATGATTGTCATACTACCCATGCTATCCGTAGCCATCTGGATCCTACTTCCTCTACACATCCTAATCATGTCATTCAAACTTGTGGGAAATGCCATCCCAACTCCAATGCAGAATTTGCCCAATCCTATACCCATGCAGCATTTGGTCAAGTTTGGGGAAAACATGATTATGTACGCGTAATTTATATTGTCCTCATTGCACTTACATTAGGAGGTATGCTTATTCACAATGTCATTATCTTCGTTTACTATTTACGAGAACACTATCATAAACATAAAAAAGAAGATTACATTGTTAGAATGAGTAAACAAGAGATTTGGCAACACTTGTTGTTGTTATTCACATTCATTGGATTAGCCATCACTGGCTTTGCACTTCGCTTTGCAGATTCTTGGTGGGTAAAAATTCTGAATTTCTTTGGAATGAATGAAATTAGACGTGCAACAACGCATCGGGTCTTAGCAATCACGTTACTAATCGGCACCGTTTGGCATGTCATTTGGTTGTTTGGTACACAACGCGGTCGTGAAAAATTAAAGAATTATTACCCGAAAATAGAAGATACCCGATTGGCATTTCAAAATGTTCTTTATTATTTACGTTTACGTAAAGACCCCCCTCATTTTGGTACCTACGACTATACTCAAAAAGCAGAATACTGGGCATTGGTTTGGGGAACCATCATTATGGGATTGACCGGATTTATCTTGTGGTTCCCTACAATTATCACTTCTTGGGCGCCGGGATGGATAGTACGCGTTTCGGGCGTCATTCATTATTATGAAGCCATTTTAGCAGTAGGTGCAATCCTAATTTGGCATTTCTTTTTTGTAATTTTCCATCCAAAACAATATCCTTTATCTTTGACTTTTTTAACTGGTAGAATGAGCAAAGAGGAATGGGAACACCATCATCGCAAAGCTGCCGAAGCAACTTTAGGACAACCTAATTTTGTTCATCCCGGTGACCCTGATTCTGATACATCGAATCATCTAAATAATGCCGATCATATAGATCAAACGGATCTGAAAGTTAATGAAAGTTCCAGTACGGATTCGGAGTTAAAATGAGATTTGTTTTAATTTTTACTCTTTTTTGCCTTTTCTTACTTGGCTTTTCGTCGACGGGGTCAGCTGTTGGAATTCAAAGTAGTATTTATACCAGCGTTTACTCTTATCAATTTGTAAACGCCACAAATAGTGGAAGTGAAGACCACCTCTGGTTGTTTAGTGGGATTAGGAGTCAGTTAAGTGATTTACCTTTGCAAAGTTCTTTCAACACACATTTTCAGTATCGCGGAAATCATGCGGATCAATTTAGTGAATCAGGTGATTTTCATTTGTATTCGGCTTATTGGCAATATGGTCAATGGGGTTCTGATACTGAATTCAAGATAGGTCGTTTTTTTCTATACCGAGGTGTAGGATTAGGCAATATAGATGGTTTAGAATACACAACGGATCTTTCTAAATATTTGGGGATAACTGTTTTTGGTGGTATTGTATCACCTGACAATCATCGTTTTGAGATTTCTAAAGGTCATTCTCCAATCTATGGTGGCGAGTTTCGGTATTCTAAACTTGAACTCCATCCTTTCCAACGATTCATGTTGAAATTGTCCTATGCTGATCAGTATCGCGAAGGAAATGAATTCCGAAACAATCTCGGGTTACAACTTTTTGGACGAATCAATGCTCATTGGACAATTTTAAGTAATACTCAATACCGACTTCTATCACAAGATATTCGCACCAGTTCTTTACGCATTCGGTATGCATCGTCAAAAATCATATGGTTTAGTGATATAGGAATTTATCGTCCAGAAATTTCAAGTTCGAGTTGGTTTCGAAATTTCAAACTTCCTAAAACTACTGAAATTGACGCACCCATTGGGATTGCAGTTTTTCCCTTTTCGACCAGAATGCAGACCATCTTTGATTATTATTTTGTACCTGCAAAATGGGGCTTTCGTACCGAAGCGACCAGTTATTATTCCGGTAACGAAGGACATCGAGTTGGTGTAGCGTGTCTTACACCTTATGGTCAAATTGGTTATCAACATTCTTTCGGATATTTGTCTAAGTCCAATGGACCTTGGATATCCCTTTACTATGAAGCATTCAAACAAATCCATTGGTATCTGCGAGCATCCAGCATTCAATCAGAATGGGAAGAAGTTGGCATTCAAACGCAAACCACACGCAATTTCATCTCCGGTGTTCGCTATACTCCAAATCGGTTCAAATTCTTGACAGGTGAACTTGAATACCAATACTATTCTAATCCTAAACTTAAACGTGATGGTAGAGTTCTTGGTACACTGACTTATACCTTCTCACAAGGAATTACACGATGATTCGCAAAATTTTACTCCTTTTTCTTTTCACATTTATTTTAAATACCACGTGGTTAGTATTTGGAGCAAATGAGAGCGTTACCGCATTAAAGTTTAGTCACACACTACACCTTCAAACTGTAGAAATGACCTGTATTCAATGTCATGGTTCTGCAAAAGAAGTAAAAGCAGGTGTCCGAAAAAATCCGAATCACGAACAATGTAAAGAATGCCATAATACAAACAATACCAACGAATGCAATACTTGTCACGTTTCTGGTATTAAAGGCGGCGGTTTTGGAAAACCGTTTAATCATACATCACCGGAATGGAATTCAAGGATTCACGGGTTGGACGCCAGTGCAAATTTAGTGGAATGCCGCGTTTGCCATGAACAAGCGAGTTGTGATCAATGCCATTCAAATTCAACATCAAATCTTTCACCTCATAGTCCAAACTATATTTTTCAACATTCAACCGATGCTGCTATGGGTGGACGCTGTTTAAGTTGTCATGAAACTCGGCAATTTTGTACTGATTGTCATAGAAAGAGTATTCCCATTCGTCATCCATTGGGTTATCAGTGGGCAAATACTGGAGCTGGTGGAAAACATGCTGAAGAAGGTAAATTGTACTTTGAAAGTTGTCTGGCTTGCCATGACCAAAGCCCTCAGGAACCAACTTGTGTCAGGTGCCATAATTAAGGAGAAAACTATGCAAGTGCATCTGATCATTTCTATTTTTTTTATTTTTTTAGTAATTGGCTGTGGTGCAGAAATTAATGAATCTTACGTACCACTTTCATCAAACCCACATCCATTTCCATCACCTGCAGACGTTACTCATGATGAATGGTTGAGAAGTCATGGTTTTGATATCGGACAATGTACAGCGTGTCATGGAACAAATTTTGATGGTTTTGGCAACCAAAGTATGAGTTGTGGAAAGTGTCATTCTGAAAATAACCGAATAACTGTTACTGATTGCAATTTCTGTCACGGTATGAAAGGGATTGGTATAAATCCATTAGAACCACGTAATTGGGCGCCACCTACAGATTTAAACGGGAACGTATCTCGTAATGCACGTGGAGTGGGCGCACATCAAGTTCATTTGTCTTCCATTCCTCCATCCCTTCCATTACCTTGCTCCGGTTGTCATCAAGTACCGAATCGGTGGGACGATACGGGTCATTTGGACACTGGTTTTGCCGAAGTAATCGGTGTTGGTTGGAACGATTCCACTTTGACCTGCACAGGATGTCACGGTCCAGCAGGTCATATCTGGACTCAAAGTAATTAATGGAACACTAATTCTTAGTTAAAAGGAGACGAATTATGAAAACAATTCTTTCTATTTTACTTGTAGTCATCGTATTGGCTATGAGTATCATTGCTTTTGCAGAAAACGAAAAAAGCTTTACCTATATTGGCAATTCTAAATGTGTGATGTGCCATAAGGGTGCTGCAAAAGGGAACATTTATGAAGATTGGCAAAAAACCAAACATGCGAATGCTTTTGCTACCTTGGGCACTGAAGAAGCAGCGGCAGTGATGAAAAAACTTGGTCGTGAAGGTTCTGCACAAGAAGACAAAGAGTGCTTAAGCTGCCATATCTCGTCAACAGAATTTAAAACCGAAGGGGTCAACTGCGAATCTTGTCATGGACCGGGTTCTGCTTACAAAACCACCCACTCAAAAGATAAAAAATTAGCCATTGAAAATGGTTTTGTGGAAAAGCCCAAAGAACATTGCGTTGTTTGCCATAACGAAAAGAGCCCCACATTTAAGGGCTTTAACTTGGATGAATGGTATCCTAAAATTGAACATCATAGTAAACCAAAACAATAATCATCTTACAAATTTTGAATAGTAGGGCGGACTTTTGCAAAGTCCGCCTAACTAAACTTATATCCTATTGGAGAACAGATTGAGTGGATAGACCCATCGGGGTATTCGATTCGGGTATTGGTGGTTTAACTGTACTCAAAGCACTCCTTCATCATTTACCAAACGAAACGTTTCTTTATGTTGGCGACACTGCACGTGTTCCCTATGGTTCAAAATCTGCAGAGACGGTTACACTATTCTCATTACAAATCGGAACTTGGCTGGTTTCACAAAATGTAAAAGCGATTGTTGTCGCTTGTAATACTGCCAGCGCTCATTCTCTTCCCCTTTTGAGACAATCGCTTCCTATTCCTGTATTTGGGGTAATTCAACCCGGAGCAATCGCTGCGATTTCAAAATCTCGTGGGAAAATTGGTGTCTTAGCGACACGTGGAACTGTTTTAAGTGGTGTTTACGAACAAACTTTGAAAAGAATTTCTTATGATGTACAAGTATGGAGTCAACCAGCCCCGTTGTTGGTTCCACTTATTGAAGAAGGCGAAATTGAAGGCGACATCCTTGAAATGATTTTGTCTAAATACCTAATCTTTTTGAAGGTACAACAATGCGATACCTTGTTGTTGGGTTGTACCCATTACCCGATTATTAAACCGACTATTAGTAAATTATGGCCTGAAGTTCAAATTGTAGATAGTGCAGAATCGACAGCGGTTACTGTACGGAATGAATTACAAATTAGAAAACTATATCAGGAAATTGTGTTAGAGAAAAATCTGCAAGAACGATACAAGATCTATTTAACAGATCTCTATGATACGTTTTTACAAAGTGCTTCGCTATTTCTTCAATCCACTCTTTCACATTACGAGTTATTAACATTAGAAACTCTCGAGAATACATTTTACTCATTCCAATCTCATGCCTAAATCTTACGAAGAACTAATGGAGTGGCTTTTCCAACGCCACCGTTTTGGGATGACAAGAACCTTGGACACGATTAGAAAATTGGTAGATTATTTTGGTCATCCAGAAAGATATTCTTCTTACATTCATGTTACAGGTACGAACGGAAAAGGAACAACTTGTGCTCTGGTTTCAAACGTTCTTTCTGTGGCTGGTTACAAAGTAGGATTGTACACTTCTCCACATCTTGTAGATTGGCGTGAGCGAATACAAATCAATCAAGAACTTGTTCCAGTTGAATTGGTGATTGAATTGCTTCAAAGCATTCAACCGCTTTGCGAACAGTATCAAGCAACTTTTTTTGAAGTCACTACAGCCATTGCCTTGCAAGCTTTTCGTATATTACAAACAGATATCAATGTTATTGAAGTCGGTCTTGGTGGAACGTGGGATAGTACCAATATTATTCAACCATTGGTAGCCCATATTACAAAAGTTGATCTTGATCATACTGAAATATTAGGAAAAAATCGTTTAGAAATTGCTCAAGATAAAACTGGAATTTGGAAACCCAATTCTATTGCTACGTCCAGTAAACAGACCGCTGGTGTTGCAAAATTTTTAGAAAAACGATGGAAAGAAAGAAAAGCAAAACGATATTATTATGCACCTGAACTCTTTCAAACGAAAATGGTAAGAAAGAATTCATTTACAGAAACAGACAAAGTTACACTTCAGACGATCGGTCTAAATGAAAACACAAAAAAATTCTTAGAGCATGATCTTATTTGCCATTTCCCATTTCTTGGTAAACACCAAATTGATAATTTTAATGGAACTTTAACTATTTTTTTTGCTTTGTCAGAACAAGGAATTTCAGTGTCTCCAGAACAGATTCAAAAGGGCATTTCAACTACTCGTTGGCGCGGACGTTTTGAAAAATTTTCTTCTGAACCTTTACTTTTTCTTGATGTAGCTCACAATCCTTCTGGTATTGAAGCAGTCATGAAAACGTTGCGGGAGCATTATCTCTTAGAGGGAGGAACCATTCATTTTATTTTTGGACTTATGCAAGAAAAAGATCTATTTGGCATCGTCAATCAAGTAATGAACTATCCAATCGTCGGTTACAGCGTTCCTTTGAAAACAGTAAAGCATAGAAATCCTTTAGAGATTGCTTTTGCATTTCAAGAAGTGAATGTAGAATGCACCGCTTATTCTTGCGTAAGGGATGCTTATTATGCAGCAAAACAACGTTACAACAAAGGAGACATTATACTCGTTACAGGGTCTCATGTAATCGTTGGCGAATTTTTACAAAGTATTCAGTAATCATTTGTAAAGAGTATCAAGGATAAGTATGGTAATTAATACGTTGCATGAAAAAATTTTTTTTAGTATTACTTCGCTTGACATTGGGAAAAAAAATTCTTTAATTTACTATAGCATACCTTATTTTGACTACATAGGTCTACAAGTACTCACCTATGGCTTTAGCCAAATAATTGATAATTAGGAAAACAGTAGAAACCCAAACGAGGTGGGTTGCTGTTTAATGTTGTTAACCTCGTTCGAGAAGATTACCAATGGAACTCGCCGAACTAAAATCCTTAAAGATCCCGGAATTAAATGAAATTGCCCGCAGTTTAAAAATTGAGGATTATGCGGGTATGACTAAACAAGATCTCATTTTCAAGATTTTAGAACGCCAAACCGAAAAAGATGGTTTAATTTTTGCAAATGGAGTGTTAGAAATTCTTCCGGAAGGGTATGGATTTCTACGAAGCCCAACTTCAAACTATTTACCGGGACCGGATGATATCTATGTAAGCCCATCACAGATCAAACGATTTGGCCTTCGTAAAGGACATATCGTAAGTGGTCAAATACGCCCACCCAAAGAAAGTGAACGCTTTTTCGCACTTCTAAAAGTTGAAGCTATTAACTTTGAAGCCCCTGAAGAAACACGTAGTAAAGTGTTGTTTGATAACCTAACACCTATTTATCCCAATGAAAAACTTAGGTTAGAATACGAAGGTTGTGATGTCACCAATCGGATGATTGATCTTTTTACTCCAATTGGTAAAGGCCAACGCTCTTTAATTGTTTCCCCACCTCGTGCAGGAAAAACAATTATCTTACAACGAATCGCAAATGCCATCACTAGAAATCATCCTGAAGTGATTCTCATCGTTCTTTTAATTGATGAACGCCCTGAAGAAGTTACCGATATGCAGCGGACAGTTAAGGGCGAAGTGATCTCTTCTACCTTTGATGAAAAACCTGAACGACACATTCAAATATCAAATATGGTCATTGAAAAAGCGAAACGATTGGTAGAGTATGGACATGATGTAGTGATTTTACTCGATTCAATTACTCGTCTTGCACGTGCTCACAATGCAGTAGCACCCCACTCAGGGCGTGTATTATCGGGTGGAATGGATGCTACAGCACTGTATGATCCAAAAAAGTTTTTCGGAGCAGCACGGAACATTGAAGAAGGCGGTTCTTTATCTATCATCGCTACAGCATTGGTAGATACCAGTAGCCGACTTGATGAAGTTATTTTTGAAGAGTTCAAAGGTACAGGAAACAATGAAATCGTTTTAGACCGAAGAATGGCTGAATTGCGAATTTTTCCTGCAATTGATATTAATAAATCTGGTACACGACACGAAGAACTTTTATTGACTGAAATGGAACTCAATAGAATTTGGATTTTACGCAATATGCTTGGTGAACTTTCACCAGTTGATACGATGAAATTTTTATTGGAACGTATGAAACATACGAAGAACAACGAAGAATTTCTTGCCTCTATGGGAAAACCGATTTCATAAGATTAAATTGACTTTCTGTATCATAGGGCGATTTTTCAAATCGTCCTATTTTTTATTTGTAAGAACACTTTAGAATTTTTTCAATATAGAAACCTACAATCGTTTTTTTCTTTCTACTTTTTAATCGCATCAATTAAGTTTCATATTGTTGATTATTATTTCATCCCATTTTCGTACCAATGATAATTGGATGTTGTGTTATGATTACCTTTATCGTCTAAACCGTAAGAGACAGACCGATTAAATTGAGGGGTTTATGGAAAATCATGAATTGTATAATTGGTTAAGTGAAAATTATGACAATTTGATTCAATGGGACGATCGCTTAAAACGTGAATTGCCACTCCTATTCAAACTTTTACCCAGACCTGAAGATGGTCCTATTGTTGATTTTGGTTGCGGAACTGGAGGTCATCTAAAGTCACTTGCAGAAAAAGGGTACCAATGCTTTGGTATGGATTTATCTCAATCACTCATTCAACTTGCTAAACAGAAATTACCACAATTTTCTGATAACATCATTGTAGGAAATATTTTAGAGGAAGTTCCAAAACATTGGCCTTTATTTTCTGCACTCTTATGTTTAGGAAATACTTTATCGCATTTCAATGAAAAACAGTTGCGTCAGTTTTTAGTCAATGCGTTCCAATGTAGCAAAACAGGTGGTCAGTTGATCGTTGAAAATCGTAATTGGAATAGAATTCTTTATTTACGTGAACGTTTTCTAAAACCTGTTCAAACCAATCAAGGGTTATTCATTCGCTTGCTTGACTATCCACCAAAATTGAATGGAAGTCCGATAACAATGACAGTTGCATTATGGAAAAATGAAACTTGGAGTAGTTCAAGTGTTTTGTTGTACCCTCATCTTCATCATCAACTGTTCACCATTTTTCAAGATGTCGGATGGAAGTTCATTACTGAATTTGGTAATTTTTTAGGTTCTCCATTTGAAGAATTCCATTCAACCGATTGGGTCTCAGTTTGGGAAAAAAAATGATCTTGAATGGTATTGGATTGAAACAAATTTTAGCGATTTCTAAAAAATCCCTTTCGATTCCCCACCGTTATCCTCAAATTCTCCACCAATTTCTTTTACGACTAAAGATGCCTAATGATACACGAGCTCCTTTTCCCAGTTCAGCGATGATAGAACCGATTGCTCGCTGTAACTTGAAATGCCCTGAATGTCCGGTGGGACGTGGCGAGTTAAAGCGATCTGGGATAATGAAATTAGAAGAGTTTCAAGCGATTTGGAAATCGTTTCAAGGTAAAATTGCACATGTCTTACTTTTTAATCAAGGTGAACCATTCATGGTACAATCATTAGACCAAATGATTCGTGAATGCACAAAAACCAAAACTTATTCAATTACTTCTACCAATGCCATTCTGCTTCATAAAAATAATTGGGCCGAACGCTTGGTAGATTGTGGATTAAACGAATTGATTGTTTCTATTGATGGTATCACACAAACAACTTTTGAACAATATCGTGTTGGTGGTCGGTTAGAAACGGCTATTCAGGGTATTCAACAAATTCGCAAAATTAGAGATGCTAGCAAAAAAAAGTATCCTATCTTAACCATGCAAATGCTTTTATCAAAAGTAAATGAAGCTGAATGGATAGATGCGATTCAATTTTCTAAAAAAATTGGTTGTGATGGAATTGTGTATAAAACAATGCAGTTAGATCGTGTAGAAGATCCAAATTCAAAAATTTTTTTACCATCAAATCCGAAACTATGGCGATACATAGAAAAACCAGATGGGACAATAGTTTTAAGACGAAAATGGAAAGGTTGTAGTAGATTATGGTGGCATCCTGTCATCCACTCGGATGGTGAATTGGTGCCTTGTTGTTTTGATAAGAATTCTGAATATAGTTACGGAAATGTTCTTAAAGAGGGTTTTACAAATGTTTGGAACAATTCCAATGCACAACTATTTCGTAAAGCATTTCTTAACAGTCCAAAACCACCTTTTAAGATGTGTGAAAATTGTACTGAAGGGTTATGGGCAGTAGAACTTTTACCACACCAATTAAAGAAGTATCTCTGACAAGAAAATGAAAAATTATACATTTTCATTTCTCTTGATGACGCTTTAAAAAATCTTTTGCTTCTTTGATTAACCTATCAACTTTTTCATCACGCAAAGAATCGGGAATAAATTTTATTGCGTTTTCTATCACTTGAACATTTTTACGAGCTATACCAAATGCAATTAAAGCCATTGCTGGCCTTAGATCATTGGGATTCCATTGTAATGCAGTAGTTGCTAATAGTATTCCTTCTTCGCTGTTTCTTGCAAATTTTAATGCTGCCAGTTCACCTGCAAGTTTTGCAAAAGCAACTGTATCTTGCGTTAAAGAAAATTGGTAATAATGATAAGAATAACCTTTTTCTGGCATTGGAATTTGATACACTGTATCTTGTACAACCAATTGCCTCCAAATTTTTTCTGAAACAAAAATCGGAGGATTTTGAGGATGTGTGATAAATCTAAAAGATGTTTCCGATTTTAATTTTGTTTCAAACAACCAATTGCCTGCTTGCTCACGGTGAAATAAAAACACTATCGGTTGTGAAAATTGGAGGGGGGCTAAATCCCCACCTAACCAAGGAATTGATGATAGAATTGGTTCCCCTGTTAAGGGAATAGATTGAATGCATTTTTTTTGTTGGAATGAGATGTGAACCGTCCAATAAATCCCATAAATTGTTACCAAGGTAGAGGTCCATACTATTGCCTTTCCAAACTGCTTCCAAAACTTATCTACATTAATCAATTGGTTTAGAATAATGGTTGAAGGAATCGCCAAAGGCAATAATAAACGTGCACTCCAGTGGATGCCTTCAACGGTTTGACCCATAAACAATGTGCCAATGATTAAAAAAATAGATGCATAAAACCACTTCTTTAACTCTGGAAATTGATTTTGTAAAAAAAAGAAAAGGACCACGATAGGCATCGTCAATAAAAGTCCATTGCCACGAATGATGCTGTAAATCGGTTGTTCGTTGAAAATGCGAGTATAAAGATACAAAAGTGGAATTAAACAAAGTGAATAAACCAATTTATTCTTTTTTAAATAACCCCAGTAAAAGAGAACAACACACAATATGCTGACAATTTCAATTCTTCCGTTTCCTGCACCGAACAATAGACGCCACCAAGATTGAATAGGATTTTTTTTCTGTAGCAAAAGCGCTATGGTGGATTGGTTGCTGTGATAATTGGATATGATTTGCAAGGGTAGCCACGTGCCAATAATAATCTTGTGCAATAAAAAGTAAACAAAGTGAAGTATCAAGAAAATTACTAGTAAATGGGTGGATAAGGGTTTTCTCTTTTTTATCAAATAAAAGAAAAGACCCAAACTAAACAAAATTGATTCAGGTCGGAATGCCGAAGCCAATACCAACGATAGTACTGCAGCGATCTTGAATAGTTTTTTATGACTTTCTATGGCTAAAAAACCAATAACTAGTAAAAGCAGAGCAGTTGTATGTTCCCAAAATGAAATGGAATAAACAGCAATCGGAGTAGAAAACAATAAGGTTACAATAAAAAAATGAACAGAAGTACCCTTCATTGAATATTTTTTTACCAACAGTATCACTAGTAAAAAAGTAGATCCTAAAGGAAGCAACCACCAAAAACGATCGGTGAAATATTTGAATAAAATACCGTTGATTATCATTGGTAAAGGCGGAAATACCGGATAAAGTTTTCTGTTGATCAATTCCACAAAAGGTGCTGGACATGGAGGAAAATTAGGATGTTGGATATCTGGTAACGTAATGGTATTGTGATTTGCAAATTGCTGAGCACCTAACCATTTTAACCCGCTATCAATCCCGGTGATTGGATTCGGGATATTCCAAGCAAGAAGGAAAAAAACAAAAAAATAAAATAAAATGATGAGCCATATACGGATTGAAAATACGAATCCCCCCTCTTTGAGGGGGGATAACTGATCCAAGAAACTTTTTTTCATCTCAATTGAACATTTGGAGGTGCCATTAACCAATTCAATAATTTTCCATAGTTAGCAACCACATTGGTCTGATCCATAAAATACCACGGGAATGTGCCGATCACTGTTTTGGTGATTAACATTGAAATTCCAGTATTCCCAATCGTTTGCGTTGCTTCATAAGCAGTCAAGGTGGGTTTTAAGTGGTAATTTGAAGTTGCACGATAATAATATGTAACACTCAAAGTATCTGTATCTCTCCAAGGTTCACCATAACGATAACTAATGAATGCATACCTTCCAGTAATTGAGCGAACTTCACCTAAATAATTTGAATTGGGATCACGATTGAATTTGGTTAAGTTGCGAACAGAAATAATACTATCCAAAATTCCTTGCTTTCGAATCTTGATTAAACAACTTGTTGGTGTTGGCGGAGAGGTCACTTGATTACCAGCGATGGTTTCAGGGGTACTACCGATTACTTGAGAATCTTCATTTTCAACATATGGGTTAAGTGTATCGGTATTCGAAACGAACGTAAATATGGTTTGTGAATTTCCTACACGTTCAAGCAAATTTATCCAAGGAATACCATTGTACACCGTGTTTGCAGGATAGGGGCGCGCAAGGTTTCTGGACATTCTGGTTGTATCCACAGTCATGGGACTAAACCCAATAAATGCAGGATTAGCACCCACAAATTCAGCTTGTGCTGGACTGGTGGAAAGTGTCTGATCTATAGTCAGTTCTACACCAAAATAATCACGGAAGAAATTTTCTCTCGTAAGTGCCCATTCACTTGTACCTGATGTAGGACTGTTAAATACAATCCTTGATAATTGCCTTCCTCCAATCATCATTCTACCACCAGCAGCAAGATACTGGCCAAACAACTTGGTACGTTTAATCAGATATGCTTCACCTGTTGCTGAACTCGCCTTAAAGACATCTTGCATCCACAACACACAGCGATATCTTGCCAACAAAATCACAGGAGGAATGCTATCATTAGAAGCACCGGTATGATTGTAAAAAGTCACATCATTCGGGTCGTTTAAATTATAATTTAAGTACATAAAATTACCCGAATTGCGTATCTCATTTAATAAATTGTAGTAATAAACCTTTGCAGAATCGACGCTTAAAATTCCTGCAGTATTGTCTGATGTTGGACGATTGGTTCCCTCCATATACACCAAGATGCTTCGCTCAAAGGTTGGACGAATTACTGAAAAATACATCACTCCAGGTAATCGTGAAACAATCAAACCATCATCTCTTGAATACACTTCAAAACGATAGGAACCTGATTCTAAACCGGATAAAGTAATGGTCTTGATATTGGTCCATTGTTGTGAAACAAACCTTTGAATAGTATCATTTGGGGCTTTAATGAGATAGTACTTGTATTGAAGTTCAATTTGTCTATCCACACGATCATCCGGGTCAGTACCGCGCCAATTGATAGGTATCCCAGGCCAAAGATCGTTCGGTGTATCTATGCAAAACATTGTATCCTGCACATCTACGCGGGTTGACCAAGTATCTCCGGTAGGGGTTCGAATTTCAGGAATGTTGGGTGGTTGATTGGTTCGCCAAAATCTTCGGTAAATCACCTCCGATTCTCCACCTCTATCATCCGTCGCTTTGAGATAGAAGATATGTTCAGTAGTATCTCCAGCAGTAGTTAATAATACAATCGTATCATTGGTTGCTGGTGTAGTTACCCATGCATCTCTTGGAATCTGGGAAATATAATCCCTCGGGTTTGCAATTGCTGCTGGATCAATGATATCCGCATAATGATAAAACTCAACAAAACCATCCGGATCTCTTCCAAACCAAGAAATGATAGGAGCAGCATTAAAAACCGAACTGTCTTGTGGAGTAGTTGCAAATTCTACGATGGGGATTTGATTGGGCCGTATGCTTCCTTCGTATTTAGCACAACCATGGATAATGAGGATGATTCCAAAGAGGAATAGGAATATAAAGAAATTGTTGGATTTCATCTTCTACTCCACATTTCTATACGGTTTGATAATTCGGCTAATCCCTCAGGTGTATTAATATCACAATTAAAATCCGGATCAAACGTACGTAATAACGCCAGTGCTGAAACAAAATTTCCCGTAAGATACCTTGCAGATACTTGTAATACTTTTAAATCCAATAATTCAATGGATCGGTCACGTGTGAATTGCCATATTGTAGAACGATTAAGAATGTGTTGTGCTGAGCTATCAGCTTGTACATATTCACCGCGTGAAAATTGACAAAATGCCAATCCTGCTTGTGCATCATTTGAATTGGGTGACAACCTAACTGCTTCCGATAAATTTTCATATGCTTGAACGATATTTGCTTGTCTTAAATAACTCCAACCTAAGCCAGTCCAAGCATCACTATAAGACCTGTCTGCAGCAATCGCATCCGAAAAATAACGAACAGCATTTTGGTAATCTGAAACTTCAAACAGTTCCCAACCATATTCAGTCAGTTCAACAGGGTTTCCAAAAATTTGTTTCTGTTCATCTTCATCTTTACATCCGTTGATTTGGAAAAGGATGGTTGCTACCGTAAGGAAAAGTACAAGATATTTTCGCATAGTCGCCACCTACTTAATCAAAACGATTTTTTGTAAATCGGAACCACCTGTTTCTGCAGTTGCTTTTACATAATACAATCCAGATGAAACAGGAACTCCCTTAGACGTTAACCCATTCCAGTACAATTGATGATAACCACGTTGAAGTTGTTCATCCATCAATGTAGCCACTTGCCTACCACAAAGATCATAGATGGTTACTTTATATTGTCCTTGTGAGGGTACAAAGAGTTTCAAAGTAGTTGATGCATTAAATGGATTTGGATATGCTTTTTCTAACACAATGGTATTCGGCAGAGGGGCTAACGTAGATGTAGATTGTGTCGTTACAATCTTGTAAAGCCCACTTTGATCAACTCTTCCAATAATTCTACCATTACCTTTCCAACTGTTGGAAGCAGTAATCCAAGTTCCATTTTCATATCTTTGGAAGATAAATTCTTCACCACCTGGGACTTCGCCGCAAAACGTAATTTCTACTTCACGATTCGTTTGTAAATTTAATAAGGGACCAAAAGTTCCATCATTCCATTCACTTTCAATTTGAGCGATAACCCAGCCTTGATCATTTCCAAGGGATACCTCCCAAGGACCTAATGACATGGTCCCAGATGTAATCACTCCGATTCTTCTGGTTACTGAAATTCTTTCCGTTGCAGTATGACCTTTTGCAGTCAACAAAGCCGGTCCTAATTGAGGTACTCTACTACGGAAAACGCTGTTCGCATTGGGTATAGGTGTCAACGGAAGAACTTGAGATGTACCTTGATCGGGAACATATAACAATGTATCTACGGTTACCGGGTTGGTTAGAGAAGAAGAAAATACAACGATTTCAGGTAATCCACCGATCCCTTGATTGGAAAACAGTGAAATTCCGAGTAAATTCAAATCTCCAATTCCATAATAAGGACCACCTGTCAATCCGACATCATTTCTTGCAGTACCTTTAGCAGGTGGGAACCAATAATCATTTTTCGCAGGGTTCGGATCACCAGCATCAATTGCTGGAGAATTGTCTGGTAAAACATGATAGTTGATCGGTGTACCCCAAATGGCTAAGGGTGTGTAAGAAGAATTAACTCGTTCGATTAAACTATAATTAATGAGAGGTTGTGTAAAATCGGCACCAGGTCCCGCAAAATCATTAGGTCCTAAAACCCCCGTCACAATGTTGGAAGAAAAGCGAACTGGTGATAATGAGATGTACATCAGTGAACCACTCGAATCAGCTTGATTATTAACAAAAACAGAATTGTCAACAATTGCTTGACAATTGTCCACCAAGTAATATGTCCCACCCCATTTACTTGCGTTTTCTTCATAAAGATCATTTCTTGAGATAATAACCGCTTGGTTTTGACCATAATAGACGCCACCATTATCCGCTCTTGCATTTCTATATTCATTTCTTGTAGAAACCACTCGACTATCAATTAAATAAACAAATCCACCTTTGGTACTATTTGCTTGAGTAAAGGTGTTTCTTGTAAGTTCAATACTACTCAACCGTGAATGAATAGCACCCCCTTCAACTGCATTAAGTCCAAAGAAATTGGAATGTTTAATTGCTAAAATTGACCTAAATACTTTGATTATCGGTGTACGTTGTGTAGATGTGCCTCCAACGGTTCGCACTGGACCGTAAAAATTACAAAATGAAAGTACATTTTGTGCGGTTGTTTCATAAAATTCAAGATATGGTGTAGAAATTCTTGAAGAATCTAAACAATCAAATGTAATTCGGTTGTTTGGATTCCCTTCAGCTAAAAGAACCCCTTCTACTTTTAAGGTCGCGTTGGGTTCGAACAGAACCCTTGAACCGGCTTCGATTCGTATTTCTGTACCACGGGGGATTACAGCAGTTCCAGTAACTACGTAAGGTGATCTATCCACTGTAATCCTTTCAGTAATATTTCCAGCAAGATACGTCCCAAATAAAACCCCTTGACCACGAACATTGATGGTGTCGTAACGCCCATCGTTGCTATAAATGATTGCTTGAGCATTATAGACCTGAATTGCAGTAGGTTGAAAGATAATGGGAATTATCCCAGAGTCAGGTCGTGCTAAAACTGTATCTGCTATTCCTATTGTTATTGGGGCTGTCATAGCTGAACGAAATACACTGTTTGTAAATCGGATGCTATCAATTCGCAATGGTTCGTTACCGCTATTGTAAACTTTGATTGAACATAATTTGGCAGTATCCCTTGGTACATACCCAAAATTGTATAACTGATTAACTTTTACGTAAGGTCCCTCGGAATAAGCAGTTAAGTTCACTTGAACAATACTATCATTGTTAAAGATTGATATTCTAGATGAAAAATACCCAATAGTATCTGGTGAAAAAGCCACTTTCATTTGTACAGGCGGTGAACCGGGGGGTATAGTAATTGTATCCACTAAATTAGCACCAAAACCTGCAGAAAATGGGATGCCATACCCTAATCGTGAAATAAACAAATTGGTAAGTCCAACATTTGAAATGTTGATAGAAAGTGTATCTCTGGAATAGATTCTGTGGCTACCAAAATTTAAAGATGTTTGAGAGATTGAAATTCTCGGATTAATGCCTTTGCCGGTAACTATGATAGTATCACGACGGTAAATGGTGTCTAAATTGTTCCACTCCCAAGTAATGAAACTTCTTAATGAATCTATAGTAGTGGGAGTCCAGATCACTTTGAGTTCGTATGAACTATCTGGATAGAGTGGAGCTAAACTATCAATTCTTGTGACCAATGTTTCACCGACCTGAAAACGTACTGCAGGATCCGAAGAAATGATATTTTTAATAAATAACGGTGCAAGTGGAGCACGCCCAATATTTGAAAAACGCTTGGATTGCGATACTTGACGATTGATTTTTACATTCCCAAAAATGACTGACCGTTCTGGTGCTGGCGTAATTTGTGCAACTGGGAATGATTGAGTGGCTAAAACTGTACCCCCATAATATCCAACATTTCTACGATTGCCGTTTGGTCTTGGTTCAGGCCCAACAGGCATTGAAGGGTCACCTGCATCAATCAACGGACTTGAATGGGAGGGTTTCCATGTGCCCGCCTGCCAATGGCTTGGTTGCAATTCAGTCGTCACATTCCCAGAACCTCTGGAAATGTAACGCCAATATGAATAACTTGCGGAATAACTACTTCCACTCCCAATTTTAGCGATTCCACTGTCACCAGCAGCATTTCGGTAGAGAACGGAGTTGGAAAGGGTAAGATTTGAATTTTCACCCACTAAAATAGAGGTCCCGACACCTGAGGTCCCTTGTAAAGAGTTGCGAACTGCAGTCACATGCCGCAGGACTACATTGGAAAATAGTAGATTAATTGCCCCGCCACCGTCAACCGCTCTACAACTATCAATTAATGCATGCTCTAGTGTTGCATTGGAAAAAATGAAATGAATTGCACCACCATATACATCTGCTCTACAAAGATAAAATTCCAAATACTGTAATGTAGGGTTACATCCGTTCACATAAATCGCACCACCGTTGTTATTGGGCCATATTCCCTGAGCACGTAAACGTTGAAACTTGGCATAACGAATTTCGGATAGATTGCTCGCTTCATTAAAGCGAACCCCTCTTCCCAAGGAATCATTGTGATTGGAAGCACTATAAAATTTAACAGTATCAATAACGTCTAAAGTAGTCCCTACCAACGAGTCGCCACGCACTTTGAGAACAGCGTTTCTTTGAACTTCAATAGCATACGGTCCTGCAAAAATTACCGATACACCTGCTTCAATAAACAATGCATTTCCTGTTTCAATGACCACGTTCCCGACGATTCGATAAGGACTGTTGCTTCGCAACCAGTTGCCTGAAACGCTTCCCGATACGTCTTCAGCCATTGATATTCCTACAAATCCCCACAACATGAGGATCAGAACAACCATTATGGAGCGATTCAAATGTATGTTTTTCACACTCCCCTCACTTTAAAGTATAACTTAATGAAATTCGGTGCAATTCACCGAAATACCCAATATTGGACAGTGCATAATCCACTGATAAACCGATAGGTAACGATACACCAAATCCTACTGAAGTACCATCAAATGTAAGATTACCATTTTCATCAAATAAAGGATACTCAACAAATGGGTCTTTACCTTTACTATTTACAACGTATTCTTCATATTTATCTCTTCTTATTCCGTTAATTTTCTTTCCCAACCGAAATTGAACAAAATCACGGAAACTATATTCAGCACCGATAGCAATTAATTCGATGTTATCATTTGGATGCCAACCTTCTACAGCAGCAGTCACAGAATGATCGCCCTGTTTGAATACCTCGGCTGCACCACCAAACTTAAAAGTGATGGGCAAGGTGTGCTCTGTTTGTAGATATTTGACATCGGGACCAAAATTCTGTATTACCATTGCTATACGAATATTTTTCCACCCTGTTTCGTAATAGGTTCCAACATCTGCAGACCATCCATTGGCACTAACGTCTGCTAAATTAGAACGAATGTATCGTCCAGTGATCCCTACAGTGAATTTATCGGTCAATCTTTGACTCCAAGATACAGACGCAGTAAATTCGGACACATTGAACGTTCTGCCGGTACCATAAGGCATAGTAGGTGTTGTTTCAATCATATCATCGGTAGTTAATCCCGCAATGTAACCACCAATCGCACCATACACCGCTGGTAGGGGGTATACTCCACCGATATAATTAAATTGCACACCTGATGGATATGCTACATGGGTAATCATTCCAGTTGGGCTTCTTAAAGTTAATAAGGCAGCAGGATTATAGTAAGCTGCAGAAGCATCATTTGCTAAACCAATAAATGCTTCTCCCATTCCCATTGCCCTTGCGGAAGGACTTACTTTTAAGAATTGAAATGTAGAAGTTCCAACTTTTGCTTGTCCCCATACAATCCAAGGGAAAATGAATAAACCTAAAATGATCAATAGTTTAAGAGAATTTCGTCTCATTACCGCTCCTTGCGCAGGCATCAACGAATGATAACAAACTTACCGGTTTGGATATCACCACTACTTCCTGGTGTTTTATCTTCCACCGAGAACAAATATAAACCACTAGAAACAAGCTGTTCATTTCGATTTTGAAGATTCCAGCACTCCGCATAATCTAAATTGGTACACAGGTTGCTATCTCCAGGAATGTTATGCGGAATCATTGCTACTAAATCTCCCGAAACTGTATAAATTCGAATAAGTGCTTGTTTCGGTAAATTGATAAACCATATTCTTCGGTCTTGTTGTGGGAAAAAGCCTGTAGTTCCATCGTCTTGATTTTCCCAACTTAAACCACCACTATACACACGTGTATAATCAACATCTACCCTGTACGGATTGGGAACTGCTAGTACTTTATTGTTTGGATTACCAGAAGGTGCAGTTAAAACTGCAGTTGCGGTCTTTGCACTTTCTAGCGATTCAGTACCAGTTTTGGGATCACCATAATCGTACACGGTCACTGCATAATATCTCGCAAAAATGGGAGCAACATCTTTCATTTCATATTCATAATATTTTTCATAAAATGTCGAATCATATTCCGAACCATTGGGTCTTGTAAACCGTCTAGTGACTAAAACACTATCCAATATCTCAGCAAATCCAGTATTTGGTCCCACTGGACGTAAATAAACCGTTATTCCGTCTTTTAATTTCACAGGTGGTAAATGTGCAGCTGAATCTGCAGTGACCGGTGGTTCAACCAAGGAATCATTGCTTGTGTAGTAACCAAAATCCACTCTATCCCATTGTTTTACAAAACTAAAATCAGCTTCTAAACCAGTATTTGATACATACAACCTATAACCTTCAAAATCTTGTAACCCTGAGAATGGATCTACGTAGAGGGGATCTTCAGAAGGGTAAGGATACCATCGTATTTTCACAGAATTGGTTGAACCATCTGAAAGTACTGTCACTACTGGTGAAGGTGGGGGTGGGGGACCTAAAAAGTCAGGTTCCCCATCACCTAAATCAAGAACTCGATTCCCTGAAGTGTAATCGTATCTTGCAGGTTTCCAGGGATGGGTATCTTCCGTTTTATTTGCAAATTCGGGATAGTCTGCGTTGGTCAAATTGTCTATAATGTTGTTTTTTTCAGTACCATCAATATCAGGACCGGGATAAATAGCACGGAATAAACCATCAATAATGATGCTATCTCCGGGTGCATTGGCATAAAGTCCATCTGAACCAACATCTTCCCCATACCATCCATCACCATTTGGATATTGCCGTGTTTTGGTATCTTTCATAGGATTATCATAAACACGAGCCGCTTGCGCAGCAGCACGTTGTAAAAGATCAAATCGGAATTTGTTTCGATCAATATTTACATTTCCAATTTGCGGGTTGTTTGGATCATGAAATCCTTGCCCCATAACCAAGGCAACGGTCATGGAAAATCTTTCACCGGGATTTAGTCGATATACACGATTCCCTTGGGGATCAAAATAATCAAATACTCCTAAAGGGCCCCAAGAGAGTAAATAACGTGTATCATAGCCATTGGCTAAATCTGTAGCATTCGCAGCATCAGGGATTCGCCATTGATGATAAACATCGGGTACGTCTAAATCTCTTTGTGGGTTGTTCTGGATATAGGTTGGATTATCCACATACAATTGATCATAATCAAATTCACGATTAGATAACACAAAATATTTTCTTTTATCCCCCATAGGTGTACCGTATGTAACGGTCCAATCCCCTTCGGAACCATCATTTTGCCACGAGGGGCCAAAATCCAATGCAGAATTTCCATTTGAAATCCACCAGTTGTAACTGGTCTTTAATCTGGGATTCGGCGCACGTAACACACGTGCACCAAAAACATCCGGACAGGTAAAATTTGAACCACTACTGACGTTAGCAGGACGCCCATCATTGTCCGCAATCCAAGCGGTGTTAATTAAAACGGAATCTCTTCTTCCATCAGGTCTTGGTGGGGGATAATAAAACTCTTGAAAACCAGTGATGTCATCAGTATGCCAAACGTTTTCATCAATGTGACCAACGTCAGCATCCATATATAAACCGATATATAAATTTTTCAAATAGTTTGTTGCAATGTTTTCAAACTCATAATCAATAATAATGAAATTTTGAGCATAATTGTAAGTCCAAGAATAACTTTTTTGATATACTTTGATTCCTAATGGATAGTGAGGTCCGTCAATTTCATCATTCGCAACATAATAAGTTTCTTTTAAGGTATCAGTAAAAGAGCAAACAAAATCTTGCTGACTAACTGCATTGATTGTATCTGTAATGTATTGACCTAAGCGATTGTACGCATTCAATCTTGTACTTCGTTCAACTATTCCGTTTTGTGCACCTTCACCTGGGAAGAATTCACCTCTTGGTCTGCCAGAAGGATTTGTCCATCCATCGATTCCAACACTTACCCTTGGAAATTCAGTACCCTCTTGACGTATCATAGCACCTACCCAAAGTGCACCCATAAATAGGTACTGCCGTCCAGAACCACCGGGATATTCTAATTGCGGAGCCCAAGTACCGGGATATTCCGGATCTTTCAATGCGTCAGAGTCAGTGCGACCTAAATTTCCAAAGAAGCCATAATTGGTAATATTCATCCAAATTGCGCCTGCTCGGTGAACCCGATTCTGCATATTTTGATTGGATAACTGTGTTGCAAATTCTTTTCGAACAGGCCCACGCGGTGCATCTCTTTCGACATCCCAAGCACCCCAAGCAGATAACACAAAACTTATGCTAATAAATACTATGAAAAAACGATGAAGCATTGAATGCATCCTTTCCGACTTTAAAATAGTCCCGAACCGCCGTACGCACCGAGATCCGTACCATTCGATGCAGCGTTACGAGCCGGTGAACTTGAACTAAGACGGTAGTTGAATGGATTTCCGCCAATAAATTGAGGATCAGCAACTTGTTCAGTTGGATCTAAATCAATATCTCGTACTCTTGTATTTTCAATATTCACCAATAAATGGGCATTGTTGTTTGGACTTCTCCAATACATGTTGTGCGTATGATTGATTTGAGAAGAAATCATGGTCTCTAAAGCATGTAATCCATTACTTGCAATGATGGAATTGGTTAAAGTCACTGTAGAATTGGATGAAATGGAAATTCCATGGTAAACATTGTGGGCTACAGTTAAAAATGATAACACTGGTCTGGCTAACCGCTCAATTTCTATTCCAGAAACGTTGTTACTAACAATCAATGCATTGGTAATGGTGGGTGTAGAATTGTTTTCGATTCTTAAACCTGTACCAAGACCATTTAAGATTTTTATCTTTTGTATATCGGTAGTCACATTTAATTCGCAGTGAATACCATACATTCCAAAACCATTGATTTCTAATCTTTGGATAGATCCTCCTGCTCCACTGGATAAATGCAAACCAACAAATAATGCATTTTTAATCTGTACATCTTCTAAAATCATATTTGAGTTGTTAATCGAGATAGCACCATTTGCGATAGAAGAATTGGGAATCAATATTCCTGCATATTCCACAATTACATGTTTTAATTCGCTATTGGAAGTAGCAGTTCCATCAAAATAAATATTTTTCCAATCGCCACGGGCAGGAATCAGTTTAGCAGAGGTAAAACGAATAGGATTTTCAGGAGTACCACTTGCAAATAGTTTTCCATGAACTACCAACGAATATCCACCATCGAATTTGATAGTAGTTCCTGGTGCAATGGTTAATGTATCCCCACGTTCTACCCAAATATCGTATTTCACAAGATAGGTCCCTGCTGCTAAATTTCCTTTCTGAGGACCAAAAAGCTCATTTGGACTTTGATGGTAATAAAAAGCACCACAATCTGCTCTTGTATTATCGGGGTCTAAAGGTGAAGCTGGATTTCCTTTATCAATTGCACCTGAACCTGCACGTATTCGAAAATCAAAATTCATCGGATCAAACATCAACGGATCAAGAACAAAATCACCCGGTAATTGCTCAAATGGTGCACCCAATTCATTGATATAGGGTGGATTGGTGTTATTATCCCACACGCAAGTATAACCACCCGTAAACGTTCCACCTCCAGGTCTTCGAATACGAAAAGCTGCGTCATCATTGGAACTGATAATGTTATTGTACAATTCTATCCTGCCACCAAGACGCACACTTACAGCATTAAAAGCATTTTTGAAAAAGGTACAATTGGTAATATTAGCATAACCGCTATTTTGAACTTCAATTCCATCCCATCCAGCCATTGTGATAATACTATTTGAAATCATTAAATTTGTACTATCAACCGAAATTAACCCTTTGAACACACCGCCAGGTGTAGAAATGGTGTCAGTAGATAAATCAAATCTTCCACCCCACCGAAATTGAGCCCATTTGATTACAGAGGTATCGGGGTTAGGATGGAAAACAACTCCTTCCCAATGCCCTCTGTCAGGAATTGTTGAGGAAGAAGTGAAAATTATTGGATTATCTTTGGTTCCAATAGCAATCAATTTTCCGTAGATATGCATTGAAGCAAATCTTTCGAAAGACAAAACGGTACCCGGTGCTAAAGTCAGGATTTGACCTGCTGGTACAATTAGTTCTCCTGCTACCGTAAAAGTACCACTCTGATTTCCGTACCAATTCCCAGTAATTGCACCCGTTCCGACATTTTGTTTGTTATCTTCATCTTTTGAACAACCTAACCAAATGAAAACGGTAGTTGATAATAGAAGAATAAGAATTGCTTTTTTCATTTGAATCACTCCTACCGTTTATTCCCATGCCAAGCCAATTCGAAATAGAATTTGACGTGGTGGTGAGAAGTTTCTTGGATTTCGATCATATTCCGTCCGATTATCAAATGGATTAAACGCAGGATTTTCTGGATGGATTGCTTGATATGGATTTCCAGTTTCAGAATATAAGTTATTTACATTTCTCTTATTCCATATATTGTTCACATCCACACCTACTGTTACTATAGTTCGCTTGAAAGTACCAGCAGGTTTATCTTTTCCAAACCTAAAATATTTTTCAAACTTTAGATTGGTGTTTTCAGTCCAAGGATATCGTGCACTATTGGTTGGAATTAAACTCGGCAGCATACCTGTCGTGTATTGGGATGGCGTATAAGGTACACCCGAACCATACTGTGTTTCCATTGTCAAAAGCCAGTCATCTAAGGGGAGTTTGAAATCTCCAAAGTGTGGATATTTCCCTTCACGGAATTGCAACCCTATACTAGCATTAATATGATGTCGCTCATCCCAATCCAATGGGTACTCTTCAGTATTGGCTGGTACTCCTAACAGACGATTTCTTGCATCCGCATCATCAGAAGAACTCTTTCCAGCTGTAAACGAAAAGTCGTAAGTAAAGTTGGCTCTAAATTCACCATCGCGTGCTACTTCTGAGAACGTCCGATCCACATCTAATTCAAAACCTCTTGAACGACCATATGCTTTATTGGCGTATCTATCAATGGTCAAGGGACCATATTGTTCCGTTTGTGTACCAATTAAATCAAAGTAATCTTTGTAATACCCTTGAATCATAAAGGTAGTACCATCCGGCAACTCAGTATGCACACCAAGTGCATATTGAACCGTCTTGGTATATTTTAAGTTAGGATTTCCAATGACGGAACCGGCTGCTACATTTGCCGTCGTTGAACGGAAGAAGGTTGAAAAATCAGGCCTTTGATAAAAATGTCCATAATTAAAGAACAATTTAGCCGTTTTAGTAATTGGGTGTGAAATTCCTAATCTAGGGCTAAATATTATTTTTCCTGGATTTGCCTCTATTGCCCCTGGTATACCAGAAGACACTTGTCTTTTTGATTCTCTGACTAAATTTCTATCGGTAATCATAAAGTCGCTTCTAATCCCAGCGTTGACAATCAGCCCCTCAAATTCCATTTTATCGTTAAAGTAAAACGCTCCTTCAATAGGTTTGTAATTATAAAAATCACGTATATCACCACGATCTGGCCAAGGGCTTCCTGGTGGCAATGGAACTTCCCCAGTATAAGGTAAATCAGGACCAATAATGGATTGCATTTTTAAATCCCGATATTTCAGTTCCACACCCGCTTTCAATTCATGGAATTTATTGATTTGGGATTGCCATCCAAACTTCATTGAATATTCAATCGAACGACGATCTTGCCAAACTGCCTGTTCATCCCATAACCCGGGGTTCAAAAACAAATCACGACCGTTTTGAACACCATTTTGGTTATAATCTATAAATGCTTCTTCTTCTGGATCCCATGAAAAATTAGGAGGATCAAATCTTGGGTTATTTCTGTCATGAATCGTTTGATTGACCCATGTTGAACGTCCGTTCACGTATTGAAGAGGATCTAACCTTCCACGTCCATCTCTTGGCCAATCTGATCCAGCAGCATTCCAATTATAGGAATAAATTACTGGTAACGCAGGATTCGCTCGTAACTCTGCAGGGGTTGCAGGCCTGCAAAACAGTTCATACTCATCCGCTCCATTCCCGGGACCGTCGTAAATTCCATTCGGTGTAGGAATTCCACCTTCAAACATTCCAAAACCAAAATTAGAAGATGGTAAATCCAGGAAAGGTTCACCAATATCCCAACGTCCATTGTAAGCACCGGTCACAGGATCGGGTTGATCAATAAAAGGTTCGCCTGTGTCATAAAAGAAATCACCATCTAAAAATGGCTCTTGGGTATCTTGATTGGCAGAAACTAATTCTCGTCTATTCATCCTTCCATCAAAATTAATATCATCATACCCTTCACCGTCATCGTGTACACCATTTCCGTTTAAATCAGTAAAGGGTTCACCAAGATCGTAAATTCCGTTTCCGTTTGTATCTTCATAAGGTTCCCAAGGATCAAAGCGCCCATTCCCATTGGCATCTTGGTACCGTTCACCATCCCAACGACCGTTTCGATTCCAATCTTGTGAAGGTAATTGAGGTTCGGCACCATCCCAGCGACCGTTTCGATTAAGATCCGTATAGGGATCCCAAGGATCATATACCCCTAAATTATTTTGCCCTGTTACAGGATCAGGCCTATCTATCCAGGGTTCTGCTGCATCATAAGCCCCGTTTTGGTTCAGATCAATCCAATCCTCTCCTCTATCCCACCGTCCGTTTTCATTTAAGTCGGTATAACCCTCACCACCGCCATCATATATGTTGTTGTTGTTTGCATCAACAAAACCATCAGGGAAACCGTTTCCGTCAAGATCCAACCCTCCCGCAAAAGGAAGGTCTTCTACCTTCGTTCTAAGGGTAAATTGACCGGGATTTTTATTTCTGGGTTGTACTTCAGTATGGCTGTTTTGATAAGTAAAACTTAAATTGTAGTTGGTTTTGGAAGATAAGTTGTTAACAAATTGAATTGTTGCTGAATTTCGTTTAGACCAAGCCCAAGGACGATTTTCTACATTGTACTTATAGCGATAACCGTAATTTCCACTTACATTGGCTTCACCATACGGATATAAGTCCCATTTTTGATAGAAACCTGTGTACGTCAACGAAACCTTCTTTGCACCCCCTTTTGTGCCTTCTTTTGAAGGTAACTGATAGGCAAATTTTGCTGTGATATCGTAAGTATTCTGTTGTCTTTCCGGAAGATTTAGACCAATTCCTAAATAATCATTTGACGACCGCTTTACATTGTAAGGTAAATAGGTATTGGTCCACATACTATTCACCTGTAGTAAGAATGTGAGTGGATTAACCATTAACGATTTGGTACCGGGGACAGGTCCACTTAAAAACATTAACATTTTATCTGTATCAAAAGATGCTTTCCCAAAAGGTTGGTCTGTCAAATATTCAACTTTTGCAGAATACTTATCAGCATCGCCTTCACGAAAACTGACATTGATAATCCCAGATAATGCTTGTCCATATTCAGGAGAAAAACCATCCGTAAGCAAACTCACTTCAGAAACAGCGACAGCATCAAGATTAATGTTGGTATTGGTAGCTAAAATGGGATCACGGACATCTACACCATCAATTAAGAATGCTACTTCACCTTTTCTTCCACCACGTACGTGTAATTCACCTTCTTTTCCAATCTTCACACCTGCTTGCTTCGAAATCATCCCGACCACGTCTTTGCTAACACTTCGTGTAATATCTTCTTGTCGAATGGTTGCACCACCGGAAGCATCATCAAGTTGTATTTTCGGACGTTCAGCCGTAACAATGATTTCCTCACGTTGAATTCCTTCCGGTTTGAGGGTAGCATTTTGTCGAAAAGTCAAACCTGAAGTAACTACTACACCTTTTACCACTACATCAGAATAACCAATGTAAGAAAACCGTAATGTATAGGTACCCGGTGGAATATTTAGAATGGTATAGTTACCTTCTAAATCAGTAGAAGCACCTACATTCTTTAATTCAACGACCAACACAGAAGCACCCATAGCAGGTCCTGCATCGGTGGTCATTACTTTCCCAGTAATCTTACCTGTTGCTTGTCCAAAAACGTTGTTGGTGAATGCTAACATTAGCATACACACGAGGAAGGTCAGTTTTTTCATCGCTACCCCATTAGCAAATAAATGAAGGGAATTTTGTTTCCAAAGAGTTACCATTCAATTAAGAATTCCTAACATTAACGATGTTGGTTCTACAATGCAACTCAAATTGTATTGAAGGATATTTTCCATGATCATTGAGTATAATCACAGTAAAACCGCAAGTATGTAAGTTATCTACCCAAGATATTGATGGGAACCTATCGGTTTTTATGTTTGATAGAACGAATAAACTTGGTCTTAATCAGAAAGACGTGAAAATCTTCAAAAAGAAGTTTCTTAAATTAAGTATAAGAAAGTATAAAAGTCAAATTTTCAAGAACCCTTTCTAAAACGTTCCTTTTTATTTGATTTCAATGGTTCTGCTTATAGCGAAAGAAATGAAGCATTTGACAATTCTTTCTTTCATTTTTAACTTATTTGACCTCTTCAATTACCATTTCTTACAAAATGGAGTTTTCAATGGGTCTTAATCTTACTCAAAAAATCATTCGTGATCATTTAATAGAGGGTGATTGGACAAAACCCGGTTCGCCTATCGCCATTCGCATTGACCAAACGCTAACTCAAGATGCTACAGGTACGATGGCTTACTTACAGTTTGAAGCACTGGGATTAAAACGTGTAAAAACAGAGCTGTCTGTAAGTTATGTGGATCATAATATGTTACAGACAGGATTTGAAAATGCAGATGATCATGCTTTCTTACAAGATATTGCTTATAAATATGGAATTTATTTTTCTAAACCGGGAAATGGGATCTGCCATCAAGTTCATTTAGAACGTTTCGGACGACCCGGTGGTACATTGTTAGGTTCTGATAGTCATACACCGACCAACGGTGGAATAGGAATGTTAGCAATTGGTGCTGGTGGTTTAGACGTGGCATTAGCAATGGCCGGTGAACCGTTTCGTTTGAACATGCCAAAAGTGGTTAAAGTTCATTTGGTTGGTACTTTACGTGATTTCGTTAGTGCAAAAGATGTCATTTTAGAAGTCCTAAGACGTCTAACAGTTAAAGGTGGTGTAGGCAAAGTAATGGAATATGTCGGTGAAGGAATTTTATCGTTAGGAGTACCTGAACGTTCAACCATTACCAATATGGGTGCAGAATTGGGTGCAACCTCTTCTATCTTTCCTTCAGACGAAATTACGTTAGAATTTCTGAAACGACAAAAACGTGCTGATGTATGGAAACCCTATGCTCCTGATCCTGATGCTGAATATGACGAAGTCATTGAGATTGATTTATCTACCTTGGATTGTTTAATTGCATGTCCCCATAGTCCGGACAATGTCAAACCAGTACGCGAAGTGGCTGGCAAACTTGCAGATCAGGTAGCCATTGGTAGTTGTACCAATAGTAGTTATCGTGATCTAATGACGGTTTCAGAAATGTTACGGGGTAAGACCGTTCACCCACGCGTAAGTGCGGCGTTATTTCCAGGATCCAGACAAATTCTCAATCAATTAATCTTGAATGGTGGTATTGCACCGATTGTTCAATCTGGTTTCCGTATTATGGAGAGCGCCTGTGGAGCTTGTATCGGAATGGGTTTTGCACCTCCAACGGGGGGTGTAACTGTAAGAACATTTAACCGTAATTTTGAAGGACGTACAGGAACAAAATTTGCATTTGCCTATCTTTGTAGCCCTGAAGTTGCGGTTGCTACTGCAATAGCAGGTGAAATAACGGATCCTCGAGATTTGAATTTTGGTAAAATTCAATTTTCTTTTCCTGAAGAATTCTTTATTGATGATAGCAATATCATTGCTCCTGCAAAAGAAGATGAAGCAGAAAATGTTTCTATTCGTCGTGGTCCAAACATTCAACCATTACCCACACGAGAACCTTTAGGCAAAGAATTAAATGGAAGTGTTTTGCTTAAAGTAGGGGATAATATCACCACGGATCATATCATGCCCGCTGGTGCTAAGGTCTTGCCTTTACGTTCAAACATACCCAAAATTTCAGAATACGTTTTTGAAATTGTGGATCCCACTTTTGCAAAACGTGCAAAAGAAGCAGGTGGTGGATTTGTGGTAGGTGGAAATAATTACGGTCAAGGTTCATCTCGAGAGCATGCTGCTTTAGCACCAATGTATTTAGGTGTAAAAGCTGTTCTGGTTAAATCTTTTGCTAGAATACACCTTGCCAATTTAATTAATTTTGGAATCTTACCACTCTTTTTTGTCAATGAGAAGGATTATGATTTGATCGAGCAAGGGGATGAATTGCATATTGATGTAAGCTCGATTCAATTGGATTCCCCTTTAACCGTCGTGAATTTAACAAAAAATCAACATTACCTTGTGAAATTGCCGATTACTTCACAACGTCAGTTAGATATATTATTAGCTGGTGGTACATTAAGTTACGTGAAGCAAAAAGGAGTCATTCATTCAAGCTAACTTTTAATTAAGAGGAAACTATGTCAAACTATGAAAAAGTCACTCCCCCAACCAGTGGTGAACCCATTCGTTATGAAAATGGACAAATGATCGTTCCTGATCATCCGATTATTCCTTTTATCGCCGGCGATGGTACTGGAAGAGATATCTGGAAAGCTTCGGTTCGAGTATTTGATGCTGCAGTAGAAAAAGCATATGGCGGAAAACGGAAAATCGCTTGGTTTAAAATTTATGCAGGTGAAGAAGCAGTCAATTTTTATGGAAACAATACATGGCTTCCAGAAGATACATTAAAAGCCATTACTGAACACCACGTTGCTATCAAAGGACCTTTAACAACTCCAGTAGGTGGTGGAATTCGTTCTCTCAATGTAACCTTGCGACAGCTATTGAATCTTTATGCCTGTGTACGACCTGTTCGCTGGATACCGGGAATTCCTTCACCAGTTCGACATCCTGAACTGATGAATATCATTATTTTCCGCGAAAATACTGAAGATGTGTATGCAGGTATTGAATGGCAACGTGGTACCCCTGAAGCACAAAAAGTTTGGGAATTTTTAACTCAAGTAATGGGTAAAAAAGTACGCCCCGATTCTGGAATTGGTGTGAAACCAATTAGTGAAACTGGTACAAAACAGTTGGTTAGAATGGCGATTAAGTATGCTATTAAAAACAAACTGCCTTCAGTAACATTAATGCATAAAGGAAATATTATGAAATTTACTGAAGGAGCATTTCGTGATTGGGGCTATGAATTGGCACGTCAAGAATTTGCAAATGAAGTGATTAGTGAAGATGATTTGTGGTCAAAGTACGATGGAAAATGCCCAGAAGGAAAAGTCATCATCAAAGATAGAATTGCAGATAGTATGTTTCAACAAATTCTTTTACGTCCAGATGAATATTCTGTGGTCGCTACACCTAATTTAAATGGTGACTATCTTTCCGATGCGGCAGCTGCCCAAATAGGTGGTCTTGGTGTTGCTCCGGGAGCAAATATAGGTGATTTTCATGCGCTCTTTGAAGCCACCCATGGAACTGCTCCAAAGTATGCTGATAAAGACGTCATCAATCCAAGTGCAGTTATTTTAGCAGGTGTAATGATGTTTGAATACTTAGGTTGGAAAGAGGTTGCTGATGCAATCAATTACGGAATAGCAAAAACCATAGAACAAAAGATTGTCACTTATGATCTACACCGGTTGATGGAAGGCGCCATCAAAGTTGGTACTTCTGCTTTCGGAGATGCAATTATTAAAAATATTCAAGCAATGTAAAGAAAAATAAGGGGCACTTTTTGGTGCCCCTTTTGTTTCCTATACAATTACCCACTTTTGTCTGCTTTTTGAATAACCTGCTTTGTAATGATCTCATCAATGATGCCATAATTCAATGCTTCTTCAGGGCTCATATAATTGTTACGATCAGTATCTAAAGCAATTTTTTCGATAGGTTGGCCCGTGTGCTTAGAAAGGATAGCATTGAGTTGTTCTTTAATTCTTCGAATTTCATCGGCTTCAATTAAAATATCAGAAGCTTGACCTCTTGCACCTCCAGACGGTTGATGGATCATCACTCTACTATTGGGCAATGCATATCTTTTGCCCTTTTCACCAGCAGCAAGAATTAAGGCAGCCATAGAAGCAGCCATTCCAGTACAAATGGTACTCACTGGGGCACGGATATATTGCATCGTATCATAAATTGCCATACCGGCAGTTACCAAACCACCCGGTGAATTAATGTATAAGGCAATTTCTTTCTCCGGATCTTCTGCCTCTAAAAACAATAACTGTGCAATGATCAACGATGCTACTTGATCATCAATAGGCGTACCTAAAAAAACTATTCTTTCTTTAAGCAAACGGCTAAAAATATCGTAAGCACGTTCACCTCTTCCTGATTGTTCAATAACTATAGGTGTGAAAAACATAGATTTCCCTTTTTTCTTTCCAATATATTACGAAGTGGATAATTTCTCTAAAATGGATTGTAATACCATATCTGCATCTTGTGGTTTTACATGAACAGAACCAGCTGCTGAATGTCCACCACCACCGAACTCCGCAAGAATCAACCCTAAATTTGTATTGGATGAACGATTAACAATGGAACGTCCTAAAGAAATTTTCACCATTTCTCCTTGTTTAGTTTGGACGTTTGCCAATTTAACTGAAATTTCAGCAGTTGGATACAGTCCGTACACTAAAAATCTATTTTCAGTAGGTAGTTTTTGAATAGTTCGAAAATCAGTAATCACGATGTTCTGATCAAGTTTTGAATGAATACTTAATAATGTCTTATACTCTTCAAGCTCTCGTAAAACGTTCTCGGCACGCATTTTACCTTCACTTTGATTCAACACGTATTCTGCTGAAGCACTTTCAGAAAGCCATTGGATTAACTTAAGCCAATATGGTTCATCCTCAGGATTTTTAGGATGAATGGTCAGTTCAATTAAAAAGTAACCCGATGGATTGGCGATTTCATCTGAGGTAAGGTATGCGCTATCAATTCTATCCGTTTGCAACACCATATCTTGAAAACGCTGAAAACGTGGGTCTTGAAAATAATCAAAAACCACTCGAGCAGCTGATGGTGCAACTTTCCAAGAGCCACGATATTCAAAGTTCGGCTCATTGGAAGCGTGATGATCAAACCACATCCAGCAATTTTGATGATAGGGTAAATTGGTTATAATGTCATTTGAAAAAATTTCAACCTGACCATTTTGGAGAGGAAACGCCTCTGTAAAAAATACTGAGTGGATTTCGAATATTTGCTTTAATAATACCGTACAGACAATTCCGTCCAAATCTGCTCGTGTAACTGAACGATACATAGGTCTCACTTTTTCAAACTTGAATGTAACCGGTAAATGTCAATCTAATGTTACTGAAAATATACTCATTCATATCGTAATGCATCAATTGGATCCAAATTGGCTGCTTTCATAGCAGGCCATATACCAAATATGATTCCTACAATACTACAAAACAAAAATGCTAAAAAAACTGTCCATAACGGAATTGAAACAGGAAACTGAAATAGTAAATTGACTAATAATGGAATGCTTATTCCAAATATCAAACCTACTATCGCTCCTACTTGAGATAATACGACCGCTTCTAAAAGAAATTGCATCAGTATATTGACTTTTTTACTTCCAACAGCTTTTCTTATTCCAATTTCTCTTGTTCTTTCTGTCACCGTGACTAACATAATATTCATTATTCCAACTCCAGCAACCAGTAACGAAATTGCTGTAATGCCAATTGCAGCTATCTTCACCCATTTGGTTAAATTGTTGAATGTATCCAAGATCTGTTGATTATTCCAAATTGCAAAGTTATCTGGTTCTTGTGGTTTTAAATTGCGAAGCGATCGCATCATTACTCTTGCATCTTCCATCGCTTGCTCAAATAATGATGGATCTCGCGCTTGAACTGTAATATGTACACCTTGCGTTAAAGTCCAAATCTGTTCAAAAACGGACAATGGAATTGCTGCAAGATTATTTTTTTCATCCCCTTCAAATAAAGCACCCCTTTCTTCAAACACACCAATCACTTGAAATGGTCTTCCTTGAATTCTTATCCATTGACCTAAAGCTTCTTGATTTCTGAACAATTTAGCAGCCAATTTACTTCCAAGAACTGCAACATTTCTTCTACCTTCAATTTCTTCTTCAGTAAAAAATCTACCCTTTTGAATTACGTAACCGTTGTTAACTGCAAATTCTACCGTTCCACCCGCTATATTGACATTTGGATTGGTTTGTACACGTTCAGTTACCACCGTTTTTCCCCAGACCCATGCTTCTGCACCAACATTGGCAACTGAAGGCAATTCTCTTAAAAACCGAACGTATTCCCACCTTATTGGTGGTCGAGTACGTGGAGGATTAATATGTGAAAATCCAATTCGTATATCGTACCTTTGAATTTGAAATACACCACCCGATAGTGCTGTAATGTCTTCTGTAATTTTTTTCTGTAGCCCATTGATAAAAGCCATCATCGCAATAATTGCAGTAACACCGATGATTACACCCAACAAGGTTAGAGTGCTTCTTAATTTATGAGAACCAATAGAAAGAAGGGATTGAGTTAACATCTCTTGAAAGAGCATCATCAACCCTCATATCGTAATGCATCTATGGGATTTAACTTGGAAGCACGCGCAGCCGGATAGAAACCAAACACAATTCCGACAATAGATGAAAAAAGAATAGAACCGAATGCTAACCAAAAAGGAATTGATGTGGGAAGAACACTTTTGATTAATGCACTAATCACATACGAAATTCCTAATCCAAATATTCCCCCAATTGCACACAGTAGTGAAGCTTCAAGTAAAAATTGCAATAAAATGTAGTTTCTTTTTGCACCAATCGCTTTCCGAATTCCAATTTCATTTGTTCTCTCGGTTACCGAAACCAACATGATGTTCATGATTCCAATACCACCTACCAATAAAGAAATTGCTGCAATCAGTGTCCCTGCAGTATAAACACCGCTTGTGATACTTGTATAAAATTGTTCCAATGCAGTTTGACGATTGATAGAAAAATCATTTTCTTGTTGTGGCTTGAGTTTTCTTGATATTCTCATTAAACCGGTCAATTCACTTTCTAAATCATCTAAATTGGTATTCTCATAAGCACTTGCAGCGATTGTTATTCCGGGACGCTTCCCTACAAATCGGTGCGAAGAGTGGTATGGAACTAGAACTATTTTATCTAAAGAATAACCAAACGATTTTCCTTGTTTTTCTAATAATCCAATGATTGTAAAGGGTATGTTGCCAATTTTTATTTCACGTCCTATAGGATCGAATAAACCAAACAATTCCTCTCTGACGTCTTGACCAATCACCGCAACTCTTCTTGCACTCCGATTATCTTCAAAGGTAATGAACCTTCCACTCTCTATATCTCCACCACGTACTTGTAAGTATTTTTCATCCACTCCAAGAATAGTCACACCGGACAAAGCTCCATAGATGCCACGGACCTGATGTTGAAAACCATTCATTACAGTAATCGCTTCTGCTAACTCAGAACGTTCGGATAAAAATAGATAATTTTCGTATGTTAACTCTTTACGATTCCAATAAATCCACCAATCATCAGTTACAACCCAAGGCCATTTTTGAATGTATAAAACAGCAGAACCCACATAACGGAATTGTTCAGCAAAAGCTCGATTAAGACCTTGGATGATTGCTAACATCGTTGATACAGTCGTAACTCCCATCACGATTCCGATGGTTGCTAAAAATGTTCGTGTTTTATTCATCCGTAAGGTACGAATTGCTGCGTCAATACTCTCACGAATGATAAATATAATTCTTTCAATAGTATGCATTTATGTTGAAATCATTGAGGATTGTCTTTTAGATAACACATCATCACTGCTTATTTGTCCATCAAAGAGTCGTACGATTCGTTTTGCATAAGCCGCAATAAAATCTTCATGTGTAACAAGAACAATCGTATTTCCTGCAGAGTGAAGTTGATCGAGAAGTTGCATAATCTCTTCACCGGTTTTCGAATCAAGATTTCCTGTGGGTTCATCGGCTAAAATGATGGAGGGATTGTTAATCAGTGCTCTCGCAATAGCGACTCTTTGTCTTTGTCCGCCGGATAATTCATTCGGTTTATGATGGATTCGATCCCCTAATCCAACGCGATTTAGAATTTCTATTGCACGTTGCTTTCTTTCACTTGCAGATACTCCTGCATAAATCAATGGCAGTTCCACATTGTGTAGAGCATCTGCACGTGGTAAAAGATTAAACGTTTGAAATACGAATCCAATTTTTTTATTTCGAATTTCTGCCAATTCATCATCAGACATTTTTGAAACATCAACACCGTCCAAATAGTATTCCCCAGAAGAAGGAGTATCCAAACAACCAATTAAATTCATCAGTGTGGATTTTCCTGAACCAGAAGGACCCATAATGGCTACATATTCTCCTGCTTTTACCTGGAAATCAACTCCTCTTAATGCTTGTACAACATTTTGTCCTAAATAGTAGTTTTTTGTGATTTGTCTCATTTCAATGATGAAGTTTGGCATATTTTATCTGTTCTCCTTCAAACGCTTTAATCTCTCTTTTTCTTTTTTCTTAATGTCTTCTGGATAAACATAATCACCATCTTTTAGATCTTTAGAAATTAAACGATAAGGACCTGTAATGATTGTGTCTCCAACAGAAATGCTATTCTTTACTTGAATGTCTAAATTTGAAGCGATACCTGTAGATACGGGAACTTTTCGTGCTTTTCCATTTTCCAAACGAAACACGATTTCAGGTAATTTTTCACGTTTTAAGCGATCTGACAACCGTTTTTGTGCTTGTGTAGTAATCTCACCGGTTTGCTCAATATCCATTTTTTCCAAGGTCTCTTGCCTTACTGTAATGGCTTGGATAGGAACAATAATCGCATTTTCTAGAAGATCGGTAACAATATCTACGGTAGCACTCATCCCAGGACGTAAACCATTCAGCGGGTTTTCTAAACGTACTTTCACCGTAAAATTAGTCACTTGATCTTGTGTTCCACGTGCAATGATCTGGGCTGAATGAGCAATTTCGGTAACCCTTCCAATGAGTACACAATCCGGAAAAGCATCTACCAGTACACGTGTACAATCTCCAATAGCAACTTTGACAACATCACTTTCATCAATGTCACATTCAACTGCCATTTTTCCCAAGTCACTAATCACTAAAATAACATCTTCTTGAAACTGTGCTCCTAAGGTTAGTTCACCTTCTTTCTTTCGTATTTCAGTAATCACTCCATCTACTGGGGCAACAATGGTGGTTTTTGAAAGCATGTCCTTGCTTTCTTTAAGCATCGCTTTGGCTTGTTCCACTGCACTGGTGTTTTGGAGTAACAATGCTTCACCGGCTTCTAATTCACTGGTACTAATCAATTTCTTGTTCGCCAATTCACGTAAACGTAGCACTTCTGCTTTGGTTTTCTCATACTGTGCGTTTGCACTTTCTAAATTGGATTGCGCACGTTCAACGCCTGCTTGGTAGATTTCTCGATCGAGTTGAACTAAAATATCTCCTCTTTTAACACGCTCACCCTCTTTTCCATACAACTTTACGATTTTACCAGCTACTTGTGCGGATACCTTTACACCCACTTCACTTTGAATTCTACCACTACCTGAAACTGTTTCAACAATCGTACCTTCTTTTGCAATTGCCCATTTTACTTCAACTCCACGGCGATGTTGTCTTAAAAAATTTGCTGCAATCAATCCGATTGCAATAATGGTTCCTAAAATGATCCATATTAGTTTTTTTCGTTTCGTAGTAACCTCCTATTTTGATACAATTGATTCGCCGACAGATAGTTCTAACAATGCTTTAGCAGTTCTGGCTGTTAACCTTTTTTTGATCAATTCAATTTCAGCATTCAACTCTTCATTTTGTGCAGTTTGTACTTCAAGTAAAGTTGCAGCTCCTACGCGATATCGTTCTTGCTGTAACAATCGTTGACTTTTGGCTAATGCTAAATTCCCTTCTGCAATTCGAATCTGTGCCAGTGCTTGTTCTAATCGTGCATAACTTTCACGGACATTTTTTTCAATTTCCAACACGTTCTTTGTAAATTCCCACTTTGTTTTCCTTTGGTCAACTTTAGATTTTTCTCTGATTTCTGTCCTCTGAAAACCTGTAAATAATGGATAACGTAATGAGATAGCAGTAATAGACGAACCATTTTCTGGTGTTAAAGTCCATTTTTGAATACCTGAACCCTGTTCTGAATAACTGATTGAGTAATCTAAAGTTAATGTTGGAAACCATGTCGCATAGGCAGCACGCAAATTGTTTCGTGAACGTTCTAATTCAGATGATGAAATTCGAGCTGCTGGTGAATTTTTCTTTGCTATCTCAACCAAAGTATCTACTGATAACAAATTCATGATTGTATCGGAAACTGGTGCTAAAGGATAATTGCTAGTTAATGCAATACCAACAACTTGGTTTAATTTTTGTCTTGCTAAAATTGAGTCCTGATAGGTTGCAAGAAGTGCATTCTCTGCAGTTCCTAATTGAACTTTTGTGGAAAGTACATCTAGTTCTGTGGCCGAACCTAACGCTTGTTTAGTTTCTGCAAGTTTAAGCAGTTCCTTTCTCAATTCTACAGCGCTTCTTGCAGCTTTTGTCAATTCAAACGTAGCCAATGCATCATGGTATGCTTGACGTACTTCAAAAGCAATTTGTTGTTGTGAACGAGTCAAAATCCAAGGAGATGTTTGAATGGCCAATTTTGCATTTCGCAAGGTACCGTATCTAGATCCACCGTCCCAAATGGTATAAGAAATACCTATTCCGTGAGTACTTGTACCGTATCTTCTGTGATTTGTGAAGTCATCAGTTAAACGGTATGAAGACGAAAGATCAAAAGATGGCAAATATTGTCCTAATGCACGATACAAAGTGTACTTCACCAACGTCTGCTCTTCCCAAACTGAACGGTAGGTCGGATTGACTTGAAGTGCTTTTTCAATTAACTGATCGACTGTAATTGGAGTGTCACTTGTGAGCATTTGGTGATTACTTGAATTTGCCGTCGTAAAAAAAAGAAAATGAAAAAAAAGAATGAAAAGCATAACTTGAAAATTTTGTATGTATCTTCGTTTCATAATCATTCCTATTTACTAAATTAGTTCCATCTTTTAATGGAAAAGTTGCAGTCCTATTGTGTGAGTAAGTGTACTTATATTAGACGAAATAATCGTGGATTTCGTTTAATGCAGAACGTTTGAGTCAAGGTGAATGGACAATTAGAAGAGTGACAAACTTGCGATCACCAACATAGCAATTATAAAAATCAATAAACTTAACACAACTCCTTTTGTTTTTGACCATTGGTAGATGGCTGCTATCGCGATACCTTCTGCAATGGCTTGCCAAAGGTAGAAAAAATCTAATCCGGCTAAAAATGTTTTAAGAAATTTAGATGCATCATTTGATAAAAATACAGCTGGTCCTAAATATACTTCTACAGTATTTTGTACAATTACGATAGGTGCTTTAATCCAACCGCCAAAATTTACTATCAGCATCGTCCAAGTAATCACAGCAAACAATTCACGAAATTTTGCTTCCCCACCAATTAATAAATTTCCAACAAACATCCAAATCCAAGTAGTTATTACAGCAATCAGAGGTACACTCATTGCACTCAATAAAGGAGTGGTGAATTTTGCAACTGTTTTAGAGGTCTCTATGATTTTTTCTTGTTGATCATCGCTAACTTGTACCTTTGAATTCTCAAAACTTTTTCTGATTTCCTCTTCCATCTTCATTTCAGTTTGCGGATACAATATGATTTGTAATGGAATGATCAACAACATGTTGAGAATTACTGGCAACAACCATTGGGGTTGGAATTTTAAGTGTTTTCCTAATTCATAAGGATTGGAAAATACCCAAATGATTTTTTGGAAAAGGTTAGGTTTTGGAATGTTATTGACAACAGGTGGTTCATGGTGTACTTGTTCAATTGGTTCATTAGGAGTTTCCATTGTCAATTTCCTCACAATCTTTTTTATTTTGTAAAGCGCGCTGGAGTTGCTCTTCGGTCAAATCTTCTAAACTCCTTTTTTTTAACTGCTTTTCTGGTAATTTCATCAACCAATCTTTGTTTTGCATTAGCCAATTTTTTGCAGCATCATACTCGTTCGGTATGATTCCATCTAAAATCGCATTTTCAATCGCAGCTTTAATTTGTCCAATTTTCGGTCCAAATGGGATTTGAAAGATTTCAGCAATTTCATTTCCACGGATAGGAGACTGAAATGCTTGCAGTTTATCTCTTTTTTCTACTAACTCGATTCTTGCTTTCATGTGTTGATAATTTTCTAAATAGGTTTTAACCTTTTGAGGATTTTTACTGGTGATATCTGCTCTACATAAAATCAATAATTTTTCTAGATCTTCTCCAGCATTTACTCTTAACCTTCTCACAGCACTATCAGTCACTCCTTCTTGAACTAAAGCAACAGGTCTCATATGTAAAGCAGTCATTTGACTAACTTTTTTGGTAATATGTGTCGGAATCTTTAATCTTTGAAAAATTCGGGTTATCATTTTGGCACCAAGAATTTCGTGTCCATAAAATGTCCACCCTTGCTCAGGAATGTATTTTTTGGTTTTAGGTTTTGCTATATCATGAAATAAGGCAGCAAGTCGTATCGTGATGTCATCCGTCATCTCTGAAGCATTCTCCAATACTTTTAAGGTGTGCTCCCATACATCTTTATGACCGTGTTGACCTTTTTGATCAACCCCTTTTAGTTCGACCAATTCTGGAATGATAAAATGCAAAATACCTGTTTGAAATAAAATCTGTAAACCTAAAGATGGTTTAGGTGACTTCATTAGTTGTAAAAATTCTTCAGTAATTCTTTCTTGATGTACTATTTGAATTCTTTCTGCCGATTGTTTCATTCCTTCTAACGTTGTTGGTTCAATTTCAAAAGATAATTTTGCTGCAAAACGGACTGCACGCATCAGTCGTAAAGGATCATCAGAAAACGTTTTTACTGGATCTAATGGAGTTCGTAACGTTCGGTTTTGCAAATCTTTTACACCATTAAACAAATCGTACAATTCTCCATAACTCTTTTGTGTAATACCCCATGCTAATGCATTAACCGTGAAATCACGCCGTGCTAAATCTTCTTCAAATGTTGCTGGCGTAACAATTGGATTCCTCGAATCAATTGAATATGATTCTTTTCTTGCTTGTGCAAATTCAAGTTGCCAATTTTTCCATTCAACTCTTGCAGTTCCGAAATGTCCATATTGGTACATAATGGAATCATTTAAAATTTTTGAAACTCGTTTTGCTAAATCAATCGCAGAAGTATCGGTCACAAAATCTATTTCAGGTTTATATACAATTTGAGTATTGAAAAATTTTTGCATCAGACGATCACGTACAAATCCACCGACTATTCTCACTTGGGTTCTTGTAGACTCTGCAACTTCCTGAATCATATGAATGAGTTCACGTTCTTCTTGGGTAATGAAATGATCCAAGTGTGTATCTATTTTAATTCTTTTTCCCATTTTTCTATGTCACTGATATCTTTCTTTTTCCTTTCTTTCACTTCATCCGATAACTTGAGTGATTTCGCCAGTTTAATATAGAGTTTTGCTTTTTCTTTATTGTTGATCATTCGGTACATTTCGATTAAACGGTGATAACATCCCAATTCATTGTAATGATTTTTTTGCCCCGCAGAAGATTTTACACTTTGTAAAATCATTTCATAATAATATATACCTTTCTCCCAATTCTTCATTTGATAAGACGATTCACCAGCAGCCCACATTAATGATCTCGCATTTGGATACTTAACCAATAATTCTTCAGCACGTTTTAGTGCAATGGAATATTCTTTTTTATCCATGTAGATCCATATTAGAGCTGTTGAGGCAATAACTGGATGTAGAAGTGATTTTTTTTCCGCTTCTATTAAACGTGCAATCCCTCTTTCCCGATGATCAATTAGAAAAGGGAGATAAGTCAATGCTTTTGATGACCAATAATCAAAATTGCCTAATCCTACATATGCATCAATCAAATTGGGATCCAATTGGATGCATTCAGTAAGATATTTTTTCATGTTCAATGCAGAGGTTATGGCTTTTAAAAAATCTCCTTGTCTCCGTAAAATATTGGATTTAAGACCTTCTATTAATCCTTTTGCGAATAGTGCGTACGCTTGATTTGCTAAGTTTTTTTCAAATGTATGAGCATAGTACATTGCAGAATCGCAGGCCTGAAAAAAAAAGTTAGCTTGTTCATATGATTCATAGTCAATCATTAAAGCATGGTAAATAATGGCTCGCGAGGTCCATGCTTCAAGTTTGTAGGATTGTTTTTCAAATTGAATAGCAATTTGAAAGGATTCTTCATATTTCTGCTCAATCACATAATCAATCATTTGTTTTAGTTTATCAGAATTTTGAATAAAAGAATTGGCTTGTGCAGAGTAGAAAAGGAAAAGAATGATGAATCCGATGAAGATTAGTTTCATCTTATTCCTGAATTTTTCCATTCATTTGGAATCTGAATACAGTCAACCCTTGATTGGTCCCTATCCACAAAGTATCGGCATCTCTTTCTAAGTCGTATATTTGATTGGAAATTAAACCATCGTTTTCTTGAGTATAATGATGAATGCGTGGCGAAAAACGCGGACTTGAAGATGTATTATTGACATGGTTACGATCTAAACGATATAGACCTCGGTTAGAACCAATCCAAATGTATGCAGGATGTACTTGAAGTGAAGTTAATTGTGCACCGTCCAATTGATGAAACTTACTCCAACATGTCCATTGATCTGTGTTTCTATCGTAATAAGCCAAACCCTCAGTATTGATACACCATAATTCATTGTTAAAGGATTGAACAAAAGTCCAATGATTGGAATTAAATTCACTTGGACCTTCAATAAAGGCAATATGGTTTCCAACCGTTTGAATCATTGCTATTCCGATGGAAGTAGCAGCAAAAACAATGGTTTCACATCTTGTCAATTGATATACAGAAATTGGGTAAGAAAAGATACTGAAAAGTTTTTTTATTTTGTTGTCTTTTGTTATTGCATCTAAACCACTACCCGTTGCAACATAGATTGTATTTTCAACGACTAAAATATCTTTCACATCATTTGATGATAAACCATCCGTTTGATTAAAATTTCTCCAGTTTCTTGTATCATCACCATTTGCAATGACTACCCCATGTGCAGTTGCCAACACAAGGACATCGTTTGACTTGATTTGTATAGCACGAATATCACCGCTAGTAAATTCAAATCCACTTTGTAAAGGTTCATACCAATTCCATTGACCTGTATTCCTATCAAAACGAGAAAGACCACGACTGGTGCCACCAATGAATAGATTTTTTTGATCAATACTCATAGATTGGATTGAATTTTCACTAGGTCCTAATCGTTCAAAAGTAATTTTTTTGGTAATGGTATTTCCTACAGCAAGACCCAATTTTTCTATATTCCACCAAGTATCACCTCTCTCATCGGTAACCGCAAAACGGACATTGAACCAACTGTGAAAAGGTGCAACAATTTTTTTATCTGGCATAATGGTCCAACCGAAAGGCGGAATCCAATGGGTAATCTCCTCTTCCTTTAAATCAATTGAGTCAGGTCCTTGTATCACGTTGGGAGGTAATCGTTCCAACCAATAATCCCAAGTATTATTGTATTCATAGTACTTCGTATTTGTGAACAGACCTAAGGTAAAATTGTCAATTAATGTCGGTTTATCGTTTGGTTGTATAGTCAGGAATTCGTCTCCAAAAACGGGATTCTTAGTAATCGGAGAAAGCCATTTCCGAAAGAAACGGTCATATGGGTAAATGCCATAATCACAAAAGACATACACTTTGGTTTTGGTAAATTGAATGGAACGAATTTTTCCTGTGTAACGATGGGTTTCCCAAACATGTGGTTCATATTTTTGTGAATACACAACTGGAATTAGAAAGAAAATCACACTAATCCAGAAAAATATTTTGTAGGAGTGATTCACTCTAATTCCGTCAGGATGGCTGTAATTAATTGAATGAATGGCTCACGCACTTGATTTGCAATTTCAGTCACTTCCGAATGATCCAATGGTTTATTAGATAAACCTGCCGCAACGTTGGTAATACAACTAATCCCTAACACTTTTAGATTCATCGCAGCAGCAACAATCACTTCTGGCACAGTGCTCATACAAACAGCAGATACACCTAAAATTCTCCACATTCGGACTTCAGCAGGAGTTTCATAGGTAGGTCCACTCAATGCACCTAAAATTCCTTTTTTGAGTGGGATGTTTTGCTTCTTAGCCACTTGGTCTGCTACTTCACCCCATTCTGGTGTATAGGCAGAGGTTAAATCTGGAAATCGTGGTCCTAATTCATTTTGATGTAGCCCTCGTAACGGATTCATCCCCATCAAATTGATATGATCCGTTATACGCATAAATGTGCCGGGCCGTAAATCTTCACGTACACCACCTGCAGCATTGGTTACAATCATTCCTTTTACACCTAATGCCTTCATTATTCTGACTGGTAAAACCACTTGCTGTGGTGTGTATCCTTCATAGTAATGGATTCTCCCTGAAAAGACAATAACTTTTCTTTGAGATAATTCACCGAGTACAATTTTTCCAGCATGTCCTGCTACAGTAGAAATTGGATAGTTTGGTAAGTGTTTGGTTTCTATCACTGTGGGGTTAATTATCTTTTCTGATAAAATGCCTAAACCAGACCCCAATATGATTCCTATTTCATATTTCGGTATCTCTGTTTTATTTTTCGTGTGATACTCACTTTGTATCACTTCTATGATTGGTTTGATGTCTTGATGTACAGGTATATCCATACTATCCTCAAAGCAAATCTATTCTTTTCTGTTCTATATCTGGTGGTACGATTTCATCTGGATTGGTCCAACAATTTCTACATCTTGCTTCATAAAGTTCAGCTGCCCCTACGATTACCCGTGCACCTCCAGCAACCAATCGTTGGGTACGACTTGCAGGATTTCCACACCGAACACAGATTGCTAAAAATTTATCTACATATTCAGCCATTGCCATTAAAAAAGGAATAGGTTCAAAAGGAATTCCACGATAATCCAAATCCAAACCAGCGATGATCACTCTTTTGTGTTGTTCCAATAATGCATTCACAACATCAATCAATGGGTTCCCAAGGAACTGACCTTCATCTATTCCAATGACTTGAATGTTTTGAGTATAAGTTAAAATATCAGAAGCATTTTGAATCGGTTGGGATGGAAAATGGATTTCAGAATGAGAAACTATTTTTATTTCATCATATCGTTTATCGATCGCAGGTTTAAAAACCATAACACTTTGTCCAGCAATAGCAGCACGCCTCACTCTACGGATTAACTCTTCTGTCTTCCCAGAAAACATCGGTCCTACAATCAGTTCCAACCAACCACTATCGTTTTTAATAATATTCATAAGGAAATCCGTCTTTGTTGCAATATGTCTCGTATTTTGGTAACCAATAAATCAATTGCTACCGTATTGTATCCACCTTCAGGAATGATCACATCAGCATATCTTTTGGATGGTTCAATGAATTGCAAATGCATCACCCGCACAGTGTTTTCATATTGCGTTAAAACACTTTCTATGTCTCTCCCGCGTTCTAAAATATCTCTTCGAATTCTTCTTGCCAGCCGAATATCAGCATCGGTATCCACATAAACTTTAATATCCATCAATGCTCTTAATTCAGGGTCTTCTAAAACCAAGATACCATCGAGTACAATAACCGTGTGTGGTCCGACTGGTACGGTATAAGGTTCACGTGTGTGAGTTACATAATTGTATATAGGTAACTGTATGGTTTGGTTATTGAGTAAAGCATTTAAATCACGTAACAATGCATCTTTATCAAATGCTGAAGGGTGATCAAAATTGTATTTTTTTCTCTGTTCAAATGGTAAATGGGAAAGATCTTTGTAATAGGAATCTTGCTGGATTACCACAACTTCATTTGAGCCCAATTGTTCTATAATTCTTTGTGCGATTAATGTTTTTCCGCTACCTGTACCTCCAGCAACCCCAATTAAAATCCCTCTTTTTTTCATTTTCTACTCTGACTTTGATTTAGCATATCACTATGAAAAGCGTTGGGTAGCAAATCTTTTACAGTAGTTTCAATGTACTCAAATGTTAAGTTGGAATAGATTACCTTAGCGTCCTTTGCATAATCATACAACAGTTGACGGCAAGCACCACAAGGTGGAACAGGTACTTCACAATCTGCAATCACAAAGATGTAAACAATTTTTTTTCTTGATGCAGTTAATGCACTGGTCAAGGCAACACGTTCAGCACAAATAGATAAACCATAACTACTACTTTCAACATTTGCTCCGACATACATATCACCACTTTCTAATAGGACTACACTACCTACAGGAAAGTGTGAATAGTTTGCATTGGCTTTTTCTAAAACTTCTGCAGCTTTTGTTAAATAAAAGAGAATTTGTTCTTTTTTCATTTTATTCCACTTTTCTATTTAGTGAGTACGTTCAGTGGATTGAACGGATCCATAATTGTTTTTTTACAATCTTCCACTAACTTTTCAACCATTTGATTTTTTTTCACCGGTTGTACCAATGGCCTTGTGAACAACTCCCACCCACTTTTGTTGGTAGAATTTGATTTTACAGCTTCCCAATTTTTTCCTTGTACCTCAGGTGCAACCACAGGACCATAGTTTTTAAGATGAATCTCACCCGCACGCCAACTGGGAGAAGATGAAACAATTAAAGAAAAAGGACGCTCATTTTGTAGTAAAGAATCCAATCTTGGAATTTGTGCATCGGTTAAAAGAATAAGATCTTCACATCCAAGTTGCTTTAATTCTTTCCTTATATCTTTCAAGATAAGTGTCCAATCCAAAGCAATCAATCCATTCTTTTTCGTAATTGATTTATTGTTGATAGGATCAGTTAAACCAATAATTCCAATTTTAACTCGCTTTTTTTGAATGATGGTATCAATTAGGCGATAAGGTGGAAACAGTGGTTTTTGATAGGTGTCGCGTAAATTGGCAGAGATCAATGGAATTGATTTCATTTTTGTTAATGTATCAAGCAAAGTAGTTTCTCTTAAAAAATCTCTAATGGATACATTCACTGCTACAATGGGCCCATAATGAATAGCATTGAGCAAACAAATGGTTTTTTTATCACCATTGATAGGATCAAATAGGTCCATCCATTCTCCAGCATCTACCCAAAAGTGTGCTTCGTGATGTGTCAACGCTTGATATTGTTCTATTTCGCCGATTCGTTGTGCAATTCCACCTGCAGGAATCTTACATCCACAGGGATCTAGCATTCCCCTAAGATTTCCCGAATAGTGTATCCAAACATTGTCCGGTATTGAAGCAAAAATAGTTGAGACAATTAGAAGCAGAAGCAATAAAATGATTATATATTTCATATTAGTAAAATACCATTTTTGGACGAATAGGATTTGGTATAGAACTGCCTAATGAAACAGAAAAAGTTGGGGTTGCTTTAGAGATTGTTTCACCCGCCCAACTAATTACCCCTCTCATAGGACCAATCCAAGTAGAAAGTGCTAAACCTACACCCCAACCTACAATCCGTTGATTGTTTCTCCAATCCCAATCGTTCTGTGAAACCCAAGTAATATTGGTCCTGGCTTCAAGATAGGTTTCTGCAATCAAACGTGAAATTAAATCATACCGAGCATTCATGGCTACTAAAGTCATGTTTCTTGCTTCAAGTTCTCCTGTTTTCAATCCCCAAAAATCCCAAGGACCACCTATTCTAAACCATTCTGATCTGGGTGAATTCTTGCTGTTAAAACCTCCTAAAATTTGATGTCCCATTGTAAATCTATTGGTAGATAAGGATACTACGTTGTAATTAAAGAATGCACGATTGTACTTTGCATTGGACCACTTTCCTTGATCAGATTCAAGTAACAAGGTAATTAATGATCCCTCTTTTGGGAAAGGTGGTTGGTCTTCGGTATCCAAGGTCCAACGGAAAAATAAAGGAGTAACTTTGTATAAATGTTTGATATAATCTTGTTCTACTTGAATTTGTTGATATCTTAGTCCGAAGGAAACAATACTATATCTTCTGACCGACTGGCCAACGGAAAAACTAATGCCATAACGACTATAAATTACGTGTGGTAATTGAGTACGCTTAAAATTTTGCCACTCCGTTTTTGTAGCATTTAATTCAAAGTCAGCAGCACCAATGTTTTTATACAAACGGTCTGCATTGAATTTTGCAGAGGTTTGTACATCTTTTTCTCCAAACAAAAATTTTAACGAACCATGAGTAGTAATACCAAACAAATTGTCATATAAAATTTGTATTAGACCACTACCACCGCGGTGCAAATCATATCCCGCACCAATTTTCATAATCGGTAGCGATCTTTCAGAAACAATAAACCTTAAACGAATCCCTCCAGGAACTGCCTCCCTTACTGGATACACAAAATCAAACATAGCACTACCATAAAGATAATCCACGGTTTTATCTAAATCTGCAATAGAAAGATAATCGCCTATTTTTAGTCCAGTTTCACCTAAAGAAATTGTACTCCATTTCAATTTGCTACCTTCTAATAAAATTTCTTTAATAATTGGGGGTTGAATTGAATAAATGGTTAAAGAATCGGTGCGATCGACTGATCGAATATAACCACTTACCCAACCATTGGAACTATAATATTGGCTTATTCTTCTTCTAACTTCATCTTCGTCCTGTGCAGGTTTTTCTAATTCATTTAAATCCTTAACATCTAAAGGTATGCCGTAAATTACAACTCCCTTACTTTTCTTATTGCCCAATTTTTTTCCGACATTTCCAAGTTGATGAGTCAATTCATTTCCTGCTTGTTCACCGCAATAAATTATCGAATCTAAGTTGACGAACGATGTAGAGGTAAATTGATGCAATTGCGGAGTAACAAGGATATCCGCTTGTTGACGACTTTGTTGATTTTTTTCTTGTTGCAATATCGTGGTTACACGATCAGCAACCTCCCAAGGTGCTTGAGGTTTCTGAAATTGTTCGTTGGGTGCAGTACAGTCAATTGCAATAACGATTTGATTATCTGCAATAGTTTTAGCAACGGTTACAGGGATATTTTCCGAGATACCACCATCTGCAAGTAGCATTCCGTCTAAAGGAACAGGTTCAAAAAAAAGTGGATAACTTACCGTTGCTCTACAAGCAATTGCAAGATCACCTTGACTAAATACTACTTGTTTACCTGTGATAATGTCAGAACAGACAATTCTGAGTGGGAATTTTAAAGAATCGAAACTTGGGTTTGGTTGAAAAGGTGCATTTTCAAATAATTTTCTTAACTGAGCATACAAACGATGTCCTGAGGTAAAACTAGTCGGCACAATGGGACGACCACCAGAACCAAAACGCAAAGTCAAAAGCCCTTGCTCTTCAAACTCACGTTTGCTTAAAAACATTGATTTTCTTGAGGGTTTGTCGGTAAACAGCTCTGTCCAGTCCACTTTTTTCATCAGGGTTTCAATTTCATAGGTATTGTATCCAGAAGCAAACAGCGCACCTACAACTGCACCCATAGAACTGCCTACAATCAGATCAGGAATGATTTCTTGTTTTTCTAATGCTCTTAAAATTCCTATATGTGCAAACCCTCTGGCTCCACCCCCTGAAAGAACTAAGATGAAGGATTGTTCTGAAGTACTGAAAGTATCCAACTTTCTATTGAATACAACAACTTGCGCTTTGATTGTATTCAAGAAAGGAATAAAAAAGAAAAACGCCCACCATAGAAGAAGATTGGGGAAAAATAGATTACTTTTTATTTTACATTTTTTTATATGATTCATTTCTTGTAAAATAGATTGCTAAACCTTTTCACGCAACATCAAACGAGGTAGTTATGGAACCTGCATTAGACCTATTGGTACTTCCAGCACCGGGAAATCTTATAGAACTAATTCGTTCGTTAAAGCAACAATCCGATATTTCGTTCCGATTGTTCCTACCTTCTACTATAGAAAACCATTCAATAGATTTTCCATTTCACACTCTTGAAACAATAGAAGGTGAAACCGCAGGTGATATTTTACTAAAGTTTTTCAAAAATTGTACCGCAAAATTGATCGGTTTAATTCCATCCAATTGTATCTTGTATCCTCATACACTGAGTACAATCTATCGTGCAATGAACAACCGCCCAGATGTAGGTTGGTGTTTCACTGATTACGAAAAAATTGAACAAAACGAAAGTACCATCGTCCATTTGATTGAAGACCGCGGCGATATTACCGAGCGAGAAGATCGTGGTCCCTGTACCTGGATTGCACGACAAGCCCTTCAATATGTGGGTTACATTCGTAGTGGTCTTCGCTTTTGTCCTCTTTATGATTTACGATTAAGATTAGGTGAACATTTTAGAACCCTTCATATCCCCAAAGTACTTGTTCAGCAGAAATTAGAAGAACCCCAGATGACTGAAGAAGAAAAAGCACGTGCAGCAAAATTGTATTTTCCCGGCCAAGGGAAATTGGGTGGATTTTCTTACCTTTTCTTACATCGTGAAGAAGAACAAGAAATTGAAAACGTTTTCTATGATTCACTAAAACGTCGTGGCGCATGGTTGGAAGAAAACTTTTTTATTCAAGAATGTCCACCCGATGCTCCTTTACAGCCCAATGAACCTATTGTAAGTGTGGTAATACCAGTGTATAATCGTGCTAAATTGATTGGTAAAGCCATTGAATCGGTTCAACAAGGAACTTTTCAACAATTTGAAATTATGGTTGTTGACAATGCTTCTACTGACAATACTGTTTCTGTAGTAAAAGAGTATATCCAAAAAGATCCACGCATACGACTTTTGCAACGTAGCAGTAATGTAATTGGAGAAGCATTAAACGATGGTTTATTTGCTTCTAAAGGAATTTATCTTGCTCAATTAGATAGTGACGATTTGTATTCGGAAAGAACTTTAGAACTTGCTGTGCATGCTTTGAATCAAGATCGTACCATTGGTGTTGCCATTAGTTATTACGATTTAGTGGATGAAGATGGAAACGTGATGCCTGAGTTTGGAATAATCACACATTCACAATACAATCGTAACAATATTTTACGTAGAGATGGTGCTGGTGCAGCAAGAATTTGGAGAAAAAGTGTACTTCTGGAATTTGGTGGTTTTGATGAAATGAGTTTTGGTAGTTATGGTGAAGATTATGATATGATATTAAAATGCAGTGAAAAGTATCGTGTTCACCGAATTCAAGAAGTTTTGTATCATTATCGTCGGCATCCGGACAATACAGATGCTCTACGCCATCATAGTTTGAAAATCTGGTCAAAAACTGAAGCACGCCAACGTGCGTTAATACGAAGAAAGTTTATCAACCGAATGTACGGACAACAGGAAAAATTTGAATGATAATAGGAATTGATGCAGGCGGAACATCTACCCGTGCAATACTTTATTCGCAAGGAGAAATTTTAGATTCGTGCACTGCAGGGCCGGGGAATTTAAAACTTTTAGGAATGGAAAAAACAATTCAGCATTTATTCAATATTATTGAACCGATTTTGACAAAACATCAAGTATGTCCATCTTTAATCATCATCGGTTTAGCAGGAGCAGGAAATGCACAAGATCGTTTCACCCTACAACGGGAGTTAAGCAATATATTACGGATTCCTTGTAAAGTTGAAACAGACGCTTTGATCGCTTTGTATGGTGCCTTTGATGGCGAAAGTGGAATGATTCTCATTGCAGGAACAGGTTCAATTGCCTATGGGATTACGAAAGATAAAAATGAACCCGTTCGTGTTGGTGGATGGGGTTGGCAATTGGGTGATGAAGGGTCAGGTGTCTGGTTAGGTAGAGAAGCACTTCGGTGTGTACTCCTTGCTTATGATGGTCGCGGTGAAGGGACCTTGTTAAAAGATGTACTTTTAGAAAAACTTGCACTTACAAACGAAGAACAGATCCTTCAAATTGTGTATTCACCCAATTGGACTGCTACGAAATTTGCTGAACTCGCTCCCATTGTATTATCTATCTTTAATGAAGATGTTGTTGCTCGGAAATTGGTTCGTTTGGCTGCATCACATTTAGGTAATCATTTGATTGCGCTTCAAAAAATGTTAGGAGGACCAGAAAAAGTTCGAGATGTAGTATTGATTGGTGGTTTGATAGAAAACGATACCTTTTTGAGAAATGAACTTTTAAATGAACTTTATCACTATGGCACTTTTGAAATCAAGTCACCAATGTTTTCTCCAGTTTTAGGTGCAGTTCGATTAGCTGAACGTTTGTTGAAAAATCATGAATTCCACTACTAATCTAAAAAAATCCCTTGGACAAAACTTTTTACGGTATGATTGGGATGCAAAACGTATTGCAGAGTGTTGGGGCGATCTACATAATTTAGAAGTACTTGAAATTGGAGCCGGTGATGGGCGATTAACTAAACATTTGCTAAAACGTGCAAGACGGGTAATTGCTGTAGAGTTGGATCAGCGTTGGTGCGATAAACTATGGCGAACCTTTGAAGGGCATCCCGGTTTTGTGCTAAGAAATGATGATATTACTAAAATGGATTGGTCTTTAGAAGTTTCAGGTCCCTTTGTGGTATTTGGAAATTTACCTTATCACCTAACCAGTAAAATCCTTTTTCAAGCGCTTGATTACGTTCGTAAAAGTACAGAAGATCAGCGTGCTCCCCAGTTGCTTGGAATGGTAGTAATGTTACAGAAAGAAGTGGCTGATCGAGCATTATCCAAACCGAACAGTAGTGAATATGGAATTTTATCTACGTTTCTTCAAATGTTTAGCGATTTGGAACGAATGTTTCATTTAGCACCAAAAGCATTTATTCCAGCACCAAAAGTACACTCTTCTGTAATTAAAATTTCTTTTCATGCACCAAAAATAAAAATTTTAAATTGGGAATTGCTCAATGTGTTGATACGGACCGCATACAATCAGCGACGAAAAATGCTTCGCAATACCTTGAATAGCATCCGTCCCCCATTACCCCCACACTACGACCAATGTGGTATTGATTTAAGAAAAAGACCTCAAGAGTTATCCCCAGAAGATTGGATTGAATTTTGCAACCGCTTAACAGAAAAAGGCAGTTGGAAACCAAAAAAGGTTTAAAATTTTAGGTTAGTATTTTTAACACTTGATATTTAGCAATTTTATTAAATAGTGGTTTTTCTAAGCAATTTGCAACGAGGTCAAAAAATTTTATAATTTCTTTATGGTTTTTTCATGCTGGAGATGCTTAGGAGTTACTATGAAAACCATACAAGCGCTTTTTGCACGCCTTCTTTTTGTTTTTCTTTCTTTTGTTCCTGTTTTCCCAACCTTTGCAACGTTAAGAAATTGGACAACTGAAGACGATATTGACCAAGGTCTTCGCGTTGAGAATTCGGTACAAGTACACTCAGAAGTTTTAGGAATCGGTCATCTTCGGATTCAATTTCTAAATCCTCAAGTTCGTTTTGAACAAGTTTTAGCAGATAAACGCGAATGGACATTTGTGACCATTGATGGTGAATCGAGAATATGGAGTGTTGGTGATCCCAATCTACCTTCTATAAAACGCGCTGTACGACTTCCAAATCAAGGGAATATCAAAGTTCTTGTTCATCGCGCGGTTTATAAAGATTATGAAGGAATGGATGTTTTACCCCAACAGCCTTTTCCTGAGTTTAAAGAAAAAGAACGGGGCTACAAAGAATTTCCATTTACTATAAATATTGAATGCTACAATCATGATGGATGGTATCCTGAATCAATTACTACTGTGAGTGAACCGGCTATTCTTCGTGATGCACGTATTGCAGTGTTAGCTTTACAACCCGTTCAATACAATCCAGTCACACGTGTAGTTCGGGTCTATGAAGAGGTAGAAGTAGAGATTTTACCCATAGGTGGTGTTGGTGAAAATGAATTGATTGGTCCTACTCGTCCTGTTCCGAGTTTTGCTGCCTTTTATCGGGACATCCTTGGAGCAGATGATTTGGTATTAGAAAGCCAAACTGCTAAACCAGGTTCTATTCTAATTATTTCTCGCACATCCACAACGGTAATGAACATTATACAACCTTTTGCAGATTGGAAAACTCAAAGTGGCCGCCCAACAACCATTTTACCACCTTCAGGTGCAGGATCGAGTTCAAGTGATGTACTGAGTGTAATCCAAAATGCTTACAATACTTGGAATCCTCCTTTAGAATATGTGATTATCGTTGGGGATCATGGTACTTCAGGCGACTTTGCAATACCAGCAGGGAATTCCAGTAATTACACTGATCACAATTATACACAGTTAGCAGGTGGTGATATTCTTGGTGATATCACATTAGGCAGATTTTCTGTTGCCAATGCAACTCAACTCCAAACCATTGTAAACCGTTCCGTCAACTATGAAAAAACTCCGGACATGACAGATACTACATGGTTCAAACGTGGTTGGGGTTATGCAGGTGTTGCTCAAGGTGTGCTTTCTAATCGTCCTGCCATCCGTTTTTGTAACGATATGATGCTCATGCATGGTGTTACAGAAGTTTATTATGATGAACATAATGGTGCAGTGAGTACTGCTTTAATCAATCAGCGATTGGGAAACGGTGCAGTAAATTGGGCACATCGAGCAGCGTGGATAGGTGAAATATCGGAGTCAAATGTCAGCTCATTAACCAATTACAATCGTCCTTTTGTTAGTTTTAGTATCACTTGCGCTACAGGAAATTGGACTTCTGGAACCGGTTTAAACGAATCTTTGGTTCGATTAGGTTCACCGTCAGCACCAACAGGTGCTATTGCTTCTGTTGCTACAGCAACTTCAAGTACACACCCCAATTACAATAATGTTGTGGCAACTGGAATTTATTACGGATACGGAATTCAAGCGCTTCATCAACCGGGACCGATGTTATGGTCCGGAAAATATCAATTATGGCGAAATTACATTATCGGTCAATCAGCAAACGTTAGCAATTTTTCATATTGGAATAATTTGATGGGTGATCCGACAGCGAACTTATGGTCTGGTGTACCACAAACTTTAACGGCTAATATTCCTTCCACTTTAGGTTTAGGAATCAACCGCTTAGAAATAACCGTTACCCAAGGTACCGTTCCTGTTAACGAAGTATTGGTTACTGCTTGGAAGAAAAATGCCTCTGGTACAACTGAAACGTATTATCGCGCAGTAACGGATAACGCAGGTCGTGCTGTTTTGTACTTAACCAATCAAACCACCGGGACTATGTTGGTTACTATAAGTAACTTGAAATCCTATCAGAATTACTTTCCAATCGTTCAAAATGTTTCAATTACACAAAATGCCTCAGATTTAACGGTTCAATCTATCTCTGCGATTGATGACGATAATGTGAATGGGACTGTCGGGAACAGCAATGGCCAAACAAATCCCGGAGAAACCGTTGAATTTACGGTTACCTTACTCAATAGGGGAACTGCAACTGCAACGAATATAAGCGGTACACTGGTTTCTGAAGATCCACGTATCGTTGTTTTATTAGGGAATTCCAATTGGTCAAACATCAATAGCGGAGCTTCTCAATCTGGTGATCGTTTTCGTGTACAGGCTTTAGCAGGACTTAATGATCAAGATACGATTGCACTTCGATTAGATTTAACGACTTCACAAGGGAATCGATCGCTTTCTGTTCTGTTACCTATTCGATCTATCAAGGTCAATTTTGTAAACTATGTATTGAATGGCGCAAGCAGTTTGAATCCAGGAGGTTCTGTCCAATTATCAACTCAGTTAATTAACAACGGCGGTCTTTCTACCAGTGGGACAGTGAATGCTACTTTATCTTGCTTTTATCCTGGAATCACGATTTCTAATCCTACCGTCAGTTTTCCAACCATGCCTGTCGGTACACAAGTGGTCAATGATGCCAACAATCGTTGGAATGTGAGCGCTAGTACAACTATTGTTCCGGGAACAAATGTTCAATTTCGTGTTGCTATTGTTAACGGTTCCATGCGTGATACGGTCACCTTTACTCTACCTGTAGGTACACGTTCTACTACAGATCCAACTGGTCCAGATTCTTATGGGTACTACGCTTATGACAATACGGATGTTGCTTACTCCCAAGCCCCGATTTTTAGTTGGGTAGATATTGTTCAAACTGCAAATCGTTTAAATTTGAATGATGGTGGAGAAAATCAAGATGCAAACATCCAAGTCAATTTACCTTTTACTGCAGTTTATTATGGTCAGACCTATAATCAGTTGACTGTATGTTCCAACGGATGGGCAGCATTTGGATGGCAACCCTATTACAACAACTTTCGCAACTGGCATTTGCCTGCTAATGAAGGACCACGTAATATCCTTGCTGTATTTTGGGATGATCTAATGTTTAGTACTTCTACACATGGGGTTTACGGATATTACGATTCGTCTAATCGTAGATATATTTTAACGTGGAATTGTGTTACTACTTTTGGTGGAAATCAACCGAACGAATTTCAAATCATTATTTATGATCCTATTTATCATCCAACTCCCACAGGTGATTCAAAGATACTGTTCCAATACCGTACTTTTAATAACGTAACTGGTGATATTAACGATACCGATTATGCGACAATTGGGATCGCAGATCAGACATACACCCGTGCTATCGAGTATTCTTATTACAATCAGTACACTTCGGGTTCAAGTCCGATATCCAACGGAACAAATGTTAACCGAGCGATTTTATTCACGACTACTCAATCAGATACGTTGTTACGCGTAATTTCTCCTAATGGCGGTGATTCTTTAGCAGTGAGTACGAGTTACACAATCCGCTGGCGAGGAATACCCAATGTGCCCAATGTTCATATTGATCTCAATCGTAATTATCCTACTGGAACTTGGGAACGTTTGTTTGAAAATACTGCAAATGATGGTTCTGAAAACTGGCTGGTCACAAATCCACTTACGAATAATGCAAGAATTCGTATCAGTTCAACTAACGGTCAATTTGTAGATGATTCGGATGGTCCCTTTGTAATTTTTGATCGTCCCATTTTGAATTTTTTACCTAACCCGTTAACACGATCATTAGCCCCGGGTGATTCTTTTATCCAAACAGTAACTCTTCAAAATACTGGAAATGCTGCATTTACAGGAACATTAACGGCAAATACAGGAACAGGTGGTTTTGGTTATCAAACCAGCAATGATGTTGGTGGACCTGTTTATTCTTGGGTAAATACTGCTTCTGGAACAGCAGGACCTACCGGTGATGATGCAACCACCGGACCATTTACTTTGCCGTTTAGTTTTCCATTTTATGGAAATAATTATTCGCAAGTATGGATGTGCACGAATGGTTGGATTACATTTAATTCAACCACTGCGAACTATTACAACAGCCCAGCATTGCCGGATACTCGTTTCCAAACGCTACTTGCCGTTTTTTATGATGATTTGAATGTAACGGGTTCTGGAAATACAAGAGTTCTTATGGATGCACCAAACAACCGTGCAATTTTTTCTTGGAATAATGTTCAAAGGTGGGGACAATCTTCAACGAATATAAGTGCTCAAGTGATTCTTTATTCAGATGGTACAATTATTATGCAATATGGCCAAAACGTTGTCAATGATCAATACACTACTGTTGGAGTTCAAGGGAGTACAACACAATACATTAATGTATATGTGGATGTACCTATACCCGTAAATCACGCCATTCGATTTAGACATTCAGCAAGATGGGCAGAACCCAGTCAAACTACCTTTTCAATTCCTTCCAATAGTGCAATTCAATTCTCGGTGACTTGGCGAACTGGATCATTTGCAAATGGTACTCAATTGGTTGGTTCATATGTATTTTCTGGGAATGCGGCGAACACACCATATACAGTACCGGTGACTTTGAATGTCACAAATCAAATCCCAGAAGTGAATGTACAAGTCAATGGAGTTAATGTCCCTGACAATACAGGTTTGGTGGATTTTGGTTCACGATTGGTAGGTCAAACTACTGATGTTACATTTACCATACAAAATTTGGGAACGGGACCGTTGCAATTGACGGATAATCCACCTGTTTCCACCACAGGTGCGTTTAGTGTAATCACTCAACCCAATACTACAATCAATGCAAATAGCAGTACGACTTTTGTAGTTCGTTTCACTCCAACAACCCATGGTGTTCATACTGGCACATTAAGTTTTGGGAATACAGATAGTGATGAAAATCCATACAATTTTACCTTACAAGGCAACGGAATTAATCCACCACAAGCACCTACCAATTTGACCATTACTCGTGAAGGTTCTGGTTATCGCTTGAATTGGCAAGCTCCTGGTGGTACCTATAATTGGTATGGTATCTATCGTAGTACTACAGGACATTTTAATCCTGATACTCTGAACGGTACCAACTTGGTGGATGCTATACCTTCTACATTGACCACTTGGTTAGAGACGCAAACAAATAATTTCCCAGCTTTGTATTATCGAGTTACCGCAATTCTTGCAGAAAATGTTGACTTACAAAGTGAACCGATTGTGCGTATTCTACCAACCGAAAACGATTTGCAGATTCAGAAATTTAACCAAACTTTAAATGGACCTATTCTTTATCGTTTTATTCCACTTGGAATTGGTGAATACCGACCTGAACCAGTAAAAAATTCACAGTAAAATTTAATCAGTTCATTGTAGAAACAAGCACCACGATTGTGGTGCTTGTTTCTTTTTGTGAAATGAACATCGCGATTCTATATTGAATTATTCAGCAATTGCTACAAACCTCTTCCTTTTATGTTTATCCTATCAAAATTCGGAGTAATGTATGACAACAAAAATAGTTCCTTTTCGAGCAGTTCATTACAATTTGAATAAAATTGGTGACTTATCAAAAGTCGTGACTCAACCCTATGATAAAATTGGACCTGAATTGCGAGAAGAATATCTCAAACGTTCACCTTACAACATCGCACGCGTTATTAAACCTGTTGATGATCCTACACTTCCCCCAGATAATGGATATGAAACTGCTGGTCAACTGTTTAAGCAATGGTACAATGAAGGTATTCTAATCCGCCGTGAAAGACCTGCACTTTATGCTTATGATCAAGAATATATAGTTGATGGAAAGACGTATGTAAGACATGGTTTTGTGGGATTACTTGATTTAGAAAAAGGGAAAGATTTGGTCAAAGCCCATGAACAAACTTTAGCAGGACCAAAAGCCGATCGTCTGAAACTTATGCGTGCAGATGAAGCAAACGAAGGACACATTTTTATGTTGTATAGTGATCCATCTCTTAGCATCTCTAACTTACTTGAAATGGGTCGTAAAGAGCAACCAATACTTGAAACGAAAGATGATTTCAGTTGTATTCACCGAGTTTGGGAGATTAGTGATCCATCTTTAATACAAGGTATAACTCAAGGACTTGAAGATAAACTGTTGTTCATTGCTGATGGTCATCACCGTTTTGAAACTGCTCTTACTTATATGAATGAATGTAAACAAAAGGGTTGGAAGCCAATTGGAGTAGAAACCTTTACCCACCGTATGATGACTTTTATTAACTTAGATGAACCAGGACTTACGATTCTTCCTACTCATCGTTTAATACGTGATGTAAACGGCTTTGATGCATCAGGTTTATTAGAGAAAAGTAAGCAATGGTTTTCAGTAACTCCCATTTCAACCCGTACCGAACTATTTGAGCGAATGAAACAAAAAGGTCATCATTTCGGTGTCTCTTTACAAGGAAAAGATGGATACTTTTTACTATCGTTACTTGATGAAAATATTATGGATGAGTTGGGACCTAAAGATAAATCAAGAGTATGGAAACTGTTGGATGTTTCCATCTTGCATACTCTACTTTTAGATAAACTTCTTGGAATTGATGAAAAGAAGTTAGAAGCCCAAACGAATGTGGATTATGGTAGAGATCCGAATGCTGCGCTTGACAAGCGAGAACAAGGAAAGTATCAAGCAGTGTTTTTACTAAATCCAACTTCTGCACATGAAGTTCGTGCAGTAGCAGAACAAGGTGAAAAAATGCCGCAAAAGTCCACCGATTTTTTTCCTAAATTGCTGAGTGGATTGATTATGATGAAAATGGAAATTGGAAAATAAAGAAATGGTTCCAATTAATGGGGTGCTTTCAATAAGCACCCCATATTTTTTTGTTACTGTTCTTTCCAATCAGGAAGTTCTAAACCGTAATCCTCTACCAATACTTTCACTTCCTGCTTGTAGGTTTCACGGACCTCACCATTATCACGTAACTTTAATTTGAATTTTCGGTATTCAGCATTCTTCTTAGAATTGCTTTTGCCAAAGATATTCATCGTCCTTGGATACCATGTATTCAAAGCGATTTGGATTTCTTCTTTAGTTTCTGGGGATTGTTTGGCAAATTTTTCGACCCACATTTCTCCGTGACCTACATGCATCATCTCTTCGCGAAAGATCCCTTCAATGGTTCTAGCCCAAGGCCCATAACTACAATGTTTCACATCTTCCAGTTGATGCCCTGCACCACGATCCATACAAAAATTGAACATCACAAAATCAGCCCAAGTATTTATAGGATAGTAAAAAATATTTACTCGCTTATCGCTTGCTAACCGTTGTGTACCTAAATCTTTGTGTTCAAAATCTCTTAACATAAAGTCGTTTTGTTTTATGTAATCTTCCACAGGTACACCCAATTTTTCTAATAAGTTGTAACAAGCGTAGGCATGCCTAATTTCATCTTTGACAATAATGGATACGTTGTATTTTTCGGTAATGGTTGGTGCTTTTGCAATCCAAGGCATATATCCGAACCCCCCAGCCAACTCACTGTCTGCTTGCATAAATAATAAATTGCAAAGATGTTGGTAATATTCATCAGACATTTCATCAGGCGTCTCAATGGGCTCGTTGCTTTCGAGCTTTGCAAGCATTCTTTCTTCGCGAACACGAAGTGGTTCCTTAGTTACACGTTCAATCATGATTTCCCCCTATTCATTTAGTTTAAACTTTTTGGTCGTTTCTTTTCTGGTACTTGCTCCTTGTTTTTCTTGGAAAAAATTGTTGTAAAAAGTGATTCTGATCGTTCCATTTTGGATTTTACTTTAGCAAGCGATTGAAAAAATACCTTTCTCGGAATTCCGGACATTGATAAAACATTCATAAGATGAAAAGAAGGTATCTCTCCATTGGCTTGTATTACCAGATAATTACCCCCTTTATATCCTGTCATAAGAATGTGATTGCCTTTTACTTTTTTTTGAACATATCCATTTAATTCTAATGCACGAACTACTAATTTTCCACTAATTGTTGTTGTCTTCATGGATTTCTACCTCTATCTCTTGTAGTTCAATTAGTTCAGGTGGATGCCAGACATTTGTTATTTGGTCACATCCGTAACCTGCATCTTCGAGTACTTGCATTAGTTCATTTTCTTCTTTAGCAGCTTCACAATACAATTGAACGGCTTCTCTCAAATTTTTCATTGCTTCATCTTTCGTGGAACCCCATGAAGACAAATTCAATTCAGGTGTATGTGCTATGATATTTTTTCCATCACGATAAATTAGAGTGCGAATTGCAATATTCATTGTTTTCTCGAGTTAATTTCCTTGAAATGTGGGTTCACGTTTTTCTATAAACGCGTTCACAGCATTTTTATGATCTTCAGTATTTCCTGCTAATTCCTGAAGATAGGCCTCGTACTCCAAAGTTTCATGCAGATTAGAATCAAGTGCTTTCATAAGTCCCCTTTTAATGTATCCATATGCTTTCGTAGGCCCACTCGCAAACGCTTTTGCCCACTTTAAAACGGTTTCATCTAATTGTTCATAAGGTACAACTTGATTTACGATTCCCCATTCCAGCGCTTTCTTTGCATCAATGGTATCTCCTGTAGCCATCCACTCAAACGCCCGTGCCATTCCAATCATCTTCGGTAAAAACCAATGTGCACCACTATCCGGTACGAGCCCAACTTTTATAAATGCCATTATAAATTTTGCATGTTCTGCTGCAATACGAAAATCTGATGCCATTGCTAATGATACACCTGCTCCTGCAGCGACACCATTGACTTTTGCAATGATTGGTTTTTCAATTTCACGCATCAATGTAATCATTGGATTGTAACGATTTCGTAGAATATTTCCTAATGGTGCTTGTGTTTGAGTCAATGATTTGAGATCTTCGCCTGCACAAAACGCTTTTCCTTCTCCTGTGATGATGATCGTTCGTATTTCATTCTCTTTTTTTCCCAATTGGAGTGCAGATAGGAGTTCTTTTCCCATCTGATCATTAAAACTATTCATTACCTCAGGACGGCTTAAAACGATTTCTAAAATGCTTTCTTGGACTTTGAGTTTAACTGTTTCTAATTTTGGTAACTGCATTCTCATACTCCACTTCATCAAACGTCCAGATTTTTAACGTATCTTGCGTGTTGTTCAATCCAATTTCTTCTTGGTTCTACTGCTTCGCCCATCAATTTTTCAAAAATGATGTCGGCTTGTTGTGCATCTTCTAATGTAACTTGTTTCAATGTACGGGTTTGAGGATTCATGGTGGTTTCCCACAATTGTTCTGGATTCATTTCACCTAACCCTTTGTATCGATTCACGACCACATTCTCGCCAAGTTCTTGAATTATTCGATCTCTTTCAGCATCGCTATATGCATATCTTTCAATTTTTCCTTTTCTTAAACGATACAACGGTGGCTGCGCAATATAGACATGACCCAAACTGATCAATGGTTTCATATTGCGATACAAAAAGGTCAAAAGTAAGGTACGGATATGTGCTCCGTCAACATCTGCATCGGTCATTAAAATAATTCTATTGTATCTTCTTTTTTCATAATCCCAGTCGGATGTATCCTCTGCTGAATCTGCTCCACTTCTTAAAATTCCTGTGCCAATAGCAGTTACCAAAGTTCGGATTTCTTCATTGGCCAACACTTTATCCAATTGTGCTTTTTCTACATTAATGACTTTTCCTCGTAAAGGTAAAATGGCTTGAAATCGTCTATCTCTTCCCTGTTTGGCGGAACCACCTGCAGAATCACCTTCTACTAAGAACAATTCACTTTCATTTCTGTCTTCGGTAGAGCAATCTGCAAGTTTGCCGGGTAGCATGCCGCTGTTTAATGCTCCTTTTCTACGTGTAAGATCTCTGGCTTTTCTGGCTGCTTCTCTTGCTCTTGCTGCTTGTAAGCTTTTTTCGATGACTTTTTTAGCTACTTGTGGATTTTCTGCAAATAATGTGGAAAGGTGTTCATTGACCAATTGTTCCACAATACCTTTTACTTCACTATTTCCAAGTTTTGTTTTGGTTTGTCCTTCAAATTGAGGTTCAGGGACTTTGACACTAATTACTGCAACAAGACCTTCACGACAATCATCGCCAGAGATGGTTAGCGATTTGTCGGATTTGAATAAATTCATCTTTTGTGCATAAGCATTTATGGTTCTGGTCAATGCTGTTTTGAACCCAATCACATGGGTTCCCCCTTCTATGGTATTGATATTATTTACATAAGAAAGAAGTTGTTCGGTATAAGAAGAGTTCCATTGCAAAGCGATAGCCACTTCAATTGCATTGCTGGTCCCTTCAAAAGCAAGCGGTTTTGAATGTAACGGTTCTTTGCCTTGCTGTAGATAAGTAACAAATTGTGCAATTCCACCTTCTGCAAAGTATTCTTCAGAAAAGTTATTCTCTATATGTTTTAAGGTTATTCGTAATCCTTTATTTAAAAAAGCCAACTCACGTAAACGGCTTGAAATAATCTCCAAATCAAAGTTTGTTTCAATAAAAATCAAGGGATCGGGTTTGAACCGTGTGTAGGTTCCTGTATCTTTTGGATCGCAAGTACCAATCACTTGAACCTGTGTAGTAGGTATACCTCTTTCATATTTTTGGGAATAGATTTTGCCATCACGTTTCACTTGAACTTCGCAACTTTCCGATAACGCATTCACAACTGAAGCACCAACACCATGGAGACCACCTGAAACTTTGTAGGTATTCTTTGTAAACTTTCCGCCTGCATGCAAAACTGTCATAACTACTTCAAGAGCAGAGCGATTTTCTTCAGGATGGATATCTACTGGTATTCCACGCCCGTTATCTTGAACTGATATTGAACCATCAGAGTGAAGCTCTACATTAATTTCAGAAGCATAACCCGCCATGGCTTCATCAATTGAATTGTCAACGATTTCATAGACCAAATGGTGTAATCCACGGGATGAAATGTCACCTATATACATTGCAGGCCGCATGCGGACAGCTTCTAATCCTTTTAGAACCTGAATTTGTTCAGCACTGTAAGTATTTATCATTTGATCGTTGGTGTTAGGGACATCCTTATCCATCGCTATTAAACTCCTTCATTTTCAATTGAATTTATTATTATAAGTTATGAAAAATACTAATTTTATACAACTATTTATTTGCAATATAATTATTATTTAATTATGATAATTTGATTTTAATATGATGCGATTCCAATAGTGATTTTACCCTTTCACGTAAATCTCCTTGGAGAACAATCATCGGCTTATTTTGATGTTCATCGTTTTCTACACCACCTCCACAACCTAATTTAGTTTTAATCAAGCGTGCTAGTTGTGATAGGTTGGGTTCGTTGGCATCTTTCCATTTCAAAATGGTAACCGTTTTCCCTGAACGATTAGATTTTGATTTACTAATATAGATGGTTTTTTCTTTTAAACTTAAAAAAATATCGTTTTTCTGTTCTGGTTCAATGATTGATGTTTCTACTGGATCATTGTTTGTATCGCTTCCGAGAGTATGTTCTGGAAAAAAAGATTTTAAGACAGAAAACGGATTTTCATCAGGAGTAGAAGAGTTGCTTGAATACACGATTTTATCTTCATTTGCAGCATTTTTCGAAATTTTCTTTTTCATAATTGTCTCCTATGAAATAATGTGTCCATTCTTTCTTTCCTATTGAAATTCGATTCAATCCTGCTTAAATTTTATTTGCAATTTCATATTGCACCTCCATTATTGGACAGAGACAGGCCTAAACTTTAGGTCTGTCTCTCTCTCTCATGTTAAATCTAAAGATAGGAGAAGCTGTAGAATGTCCAATTACGTTCAACCTTCACTATTTTCCGAAGTTTACCCCATCATAAAACGTCAATCCCAATATCTCTACCGTGTGCATCCTAAAGTGCATGGGAAAGTTTCTACCAATTATGAAATTTGGTCTGATCAGTTGATTGGTGCCTCCCGTAATCCTGTTAGACAACGGAATATCTCACCGGGCTTACAAAAATTTATTAACGCAGTGAAAAAATATGAACCTCGTTTTATCTCTATACGTTGGATTTTAGCGGAGTGGGATAGCATCATTCTTGTAGGCGATGAACAAACACTTCAAAAACTTACCAAACATGAACAAGTGATTGGATTTCACGAATATATTCGCATACAATCCGCTTAATCCATCAATTAGTCCGTTCTATACATAAGGACAGGCTACGAAATGATCATCCCCTTTATCTACAAATTGTGGAACGGATTTGGCACACTCAGGTTTTGCAATGGGACATCTGGTTCTAAAACCACAACCAGATGGTTTTGCCAATGGTGTAGGTACATCTCCTACTAACACTTGCCGTTTAGGCCTTGTTCGTTGAGGTTCAGGTCGTGGTACCGCTGAAATTAATGCTTTTGTGTAAGGGTGCTTAGGATCATAAAAGACAATTTCTGAAGGTCCAATTTCTACAATATTCCCTAAGTACATCACAGCAATGCGATTGCTAATATGATGGACAACCGATAAGTCATGGGCTATAAACAAATAGGTGAGATGAAATTCTTCTTGTAGTTCTAAGAGCAAGTTGAGTACCTGTGCTTGAATGGAGACATCCAATGCAGAAACCGGTTCATCTGCAATGATTAAATCGGGATTAGTTGCTAAAGATCTTGCAACACCGATTCTTTGGCGTTGACCACCAGAAAACTCATGTGGATATCTTCTTGCTTGCTCAGGTCTTAAACCTACTTTACTTAGCAACCATGCTACCCGATCATCACGCTCTGATTCGCTCATATCTGGGTTGTGGATTTCAAGGGGTTCTTCAATGATTTGTTTAATCGTTAATCTAGGGTTTAACGAACTGTAGGGATCTTGAAAAACCATTTGTACTTTGCGACGATAAGGTCGCATACTCTTTTTATCTAAATTTAATAGATTGATTTTTTGTTGATCTTCTAAGTGAAGAATAATTTCCCCTTTAAGATGAACATCAGGTGCAATAAACCGTAAAACGTTGATTATTGCTCTACCCACTGTGGATTTTCCACAACCGGACTCACCGACTAATCCTAAAGTTTCTCCTTTACGAATTTCAAAAGAAACTCCATCTACTGCTTTTATTTCAGCGAGTTTTCTATAAAAAATTCCACCAAACACTGGAAAATGTACATGAAGATCATTTACGGATAGGAGCATTTGACTCATACTTGAACTCCCATCAGGTCTGTTTTGAACTGGAAATCCTTACCTGGTTGATTTAAATGACACCTTGAATAGTGCCCTTCTGCAATTTGAATTAACGGAGGTTCTACTTGTTCACAGATTGGTATTTTTACTTCACAACGTGTACAGAATTTACAACCTTTCGGTAGTTCAAAAATGGATGGAACAATACCGGGAATGGTTCTAAGTTTTTGTCTTGGTTGTTGTGATTTGGATGGTAACGATGCAATTAAACCACGCGTATATGGATGAGCAGGATTTTCAAATAGTTCAAACACTGGAGCGATTTCTTGTATCATTCCACCATACATTACTGCTACACGTTGACAAGTTTCAGCAATCACAGCTAAATCATGAGTAATCAATAAAATGGCAGCATCTTTTCTTTTGGCTTTTACTTCAAGCATTAGTTCCAAAATTTGTGCTTGAATAGTAACATCCAATGCTGTAGTAGGTTCATCTGCAATTAAGAGGGAAGGGTTATTGGCTAATGCCATAGCAATCATGACTCTCTGTCGCATTCCGCCAGAAAATTGGTGAGGATAATCGTTTAATCTCTTTGATGCATCCGGAATACCCACCATTTCTAACATTTCTGCAGCACGGCGATTGGCTTCTTCTTTAGACACTTTCTCGTGGGTTAATACGATTTCACGCAATTGAAAACCAATAGTAAAAACAGGATTCAAAGAGGTCATTGGCTCTTGAAAGATCATTCCAATTTCTTTACCACGGATTTTTCTCATCTCCGTCAGTGGAAGTTTTAATATATCTACACCACGTAATAAAATTTCACCTTCCACGATTTTACCGGGTGGATCTGGAATTAATCGCATGATGCTTTGTGCAGTAACACTTTTGCCGGAACCCGATTCTCCCACTAACCCAAATACTTCCCCTTCTAAAATTTGAAAACTAACACCACCAACTGCAGGTGCTGCTTGCTTTTCAATGTAAAAGAAGGTTTTTAAATTTCTAATGTCAATTAAAACATTTGGATTGCTGTTTTTGTCGTTCATCTTAATCTCGAATATTCTCTTGGATCAAATGCATTTCGAATGGCTTCACCAATAAACACTACTAACAATAAGGTCACAAATAAAGCTCCTAACGGGAATAATACCAACCACCATTTGGAAATGTTTTGTAATCCCACTTGTGCCATTTGTCCCCAACTGGGTGTTGGTGGTGGCAATCCAAAACCTAAATAATCTAATGCAACCAATGAACCAATCCCGCCCACAACTGCAAAGGGCCCGAAACTAATCACAGGCGTCAAAGCATTTGGTAAAATATGTCTAAAGATGATTTTTCGGTCGGATGCACCCATTGCAATTGCAGCAGATACATAATCTTTAGCTTTTTCACGATAGAACTCGCCACGGATATAATAAGTAATCCCCATCCATCCAAAAATGGCAATGAAAATGACCAACATGGCAAAATTTGGACGGAAAATTGAAGTAAGAATGATTAAAGTATATAAGCCGGGTACAGCAGACCACAATTCAATGAAACGTTGCCCAAACAGATCAATTTTTCCACCATAGTATCCCAACATCGCTCCGATAGAAACACCGATGGAATATTCAATTAGTACCAAGATAATCGCAAATGAAATAGAAATTCGAAAACCATAAGCCAATCGTGCAAAAACATCTCTACCACGATCGTCGGTCCCCATCCAATGTTCCTTAGAGGGTGGGTGTGGTGGAGTCCCTTCTAACTCTTCCAACAAACTTTCAATTGGACCATAAGGATAAGGAGGCATCAATACCCAATTCCCTTTTTTTTCTTCAGCAAATTGCTTTTTCAATTCACGATACCGAGCTTCACCATAACCACTTTGGCCAAACTCTTCAACAGCATGATACTTGAATACAGGGAAATAGTAATTTCCATTGTATTTCACAATCAGTGCTCGATTGTTCACTAAAAACATCAAGAAGAAACTTAAGACGTACATTGAAACGATAATCAGAAAACTATAATACCCCCGTTTAAGAGTTTTAAATTTTCTGATACGCTTTTTCAACAAGGATATGGATGCAATCTCTTGCCCTTTTGCAATCTCTTCTTGCGGAAGTGTTTGCTGATTTGTCTCTATTGGTTGATTACTCATAATGATTACCGGAATCGAATTCTTGGATCAATAATAGCGTATAAAATATCCGATATAATGTTTCCTAATAAACCTAGTAAACTTGAAATTACCATAACCCCTAACACAATTGGATAATCACGATTCACCACACTTGTAAACCCAAGAAGGCCAAACCCATTGATGTTAAAGGTGTACTCAATTAAATAACTGCCAGCTAAGATGATACTAAGAAAATGTCCTAATCCTGTTGCTACGGGGATTAAACTATTTCTGAGTGCATGTAAAAAGATTACTCTTTTTTCAGTTAGCCCTTTTGCAAAAGCTGTACGGACGTAATCTTGTCCAAGTTGTTCCATTAAACCGTTTTTCGTAATAACGGTTAAAGTTGCAAATCCACCTATCATATAGGATGTTACTGGTAAAATGGTATGATACACTTGGTCCCAAACTTTTTCCCAAAACGGTAGATATTCCCACCCTTCGCTTCTAAACCCACCGAGTGGGAAAACATCCCAAAAACTTCCACCTCCAAATAATACCAATAAAATCGCACCGAGAGCCCATCCGGGGGTAGAATATCCTAAAAACACCAACACGGAAGTAACAAAATCAAAAGTTGAACCGTGTTTGACTGCTTTGAAGACACCTAATGGAACACAAATGCTATAGGATAAAATGAACCCAATTAAACCAAAATAAATGGATACTGGAAACCTAGATTTAATCACATCCCAAACAGGTTCACCATAACGATAACTTCTACCTAAATCAAATTGTAAAATGTTGCCCAACCAATTGAGATATCGTACTGGGATTGGTTTATCAAAACCATAAAACTTTTTCATTTCGTTGAGTGCTTCTTCAGGAATTTGAATATCACCTTTACTTGAAGTTCCAGCACCTTCGCCAATTTCACCAGATGCTGCCATTCCCATTTTTAGTTTCATAATTTCTTGCTCAAGCGGTCCACCGGGTACGATCTGCATTATGAAAAAACTAATCATAGTAATTCCAAGAAATGTGGGAATGATTAGTAGAAAACGACGAATAAAATATTGTGTCATGCTTGACATAGTGAACTCTCAGTAAACTAAATTAAAATTTTCCTAATAACTTATCCCCGTGTTCTTTTTGCCATTCAATCCAATATCTATTTTCTGTTTCGCCTACTTCCAATTGTTTCTTTGGATCCTTAATCGCTTCTTTCAACAATGCATCTTTTTTGGGATCATACCACCACAAAGAAATTGCTGATAAGTAATCACCAGTTCTTGAAAGAATTCCTTTAGGCATACCAAATTTATTCCAATAAGCAAAACGATTGTAAGGTGCATACCATCCAAGTGCATAGCCGATTTCTGAAGTAGCAATTGAATCTATTTCACGAATTTGGGCAATACGTTTTTTCATATCAAAGGTTTTGTTATACTCTTCACACAATTGATCAATTCGTTTATTCTTGATTCCAGGTAAGTTGGTAGTATTATCGGGATCTGCAGTTTTTGAATGCATAGAGGATTCTGGGTTAGGAAATTGTAACCCACTCCAACTTTGGAAATGGATTTCAAATTTTCTTTCGTTGACCATTTTGAACATGGTTGCTGGAGTAGATTCTTTTAGTTCAAGTTTGATTCCAGCAGCTTTGAAATCTTCTTGAATAACCGTCAAATACCTTTCTTGACCTTTTACAAACGATAGGTTTAATACAAACGGTTTGCCGTTTTTAACCAAAATCCCCTCACTGTTTTTTGTGGTCCATCCAGCTTCTTTTAATAATTGAGCTGCTTTTTCTGGATCATATTCAAATTTTGGATTGTTTGGATTTTCGTAAACACTGGATGGGAAATAACTGTACAATGGTAAGTATTCGTTATAGAAAAGTTTTTCAATGAGTTTCTTACGATTGAATAGATGTGCTATGGCTTGTCTTACTCTTTTATCATTGAATGGTTCTTTTCTCATATTCATCGCAAAGCCATTGATCCCTTGTGGTTCAAAATTAAATACTTTTCGCTTTTGAATTAATCCCCTCTTCACTTGATCGAAATCAAATTCTTCTTTCCACCATTGTGCGCGGGAAATGTAATATATATCAATTTCACCTTTCTTAAACTTTTCAAAAGTTAATCGTTCATCAGCAACTACAATAAATTTGATTTTATCAAAATTCCCCGTTCCACGACCTAATGGATTGTCTTTATCCCAATAATCGGTTCTTCTGGTAATGGTTAACGATTGATCTTTTACTATATCTTCTGGTCGGATGATATAAGGTCCTGATCCCATGAAGGTTTTGAATTGGTATTTAGTAATGTAATCTTTTCCTTTGGTTGAAATGGTGTCTTTTCCGGGTTTGTTTTTAATATCGTGATAAAAAGGACCCTTCAGTTCATTCAGTTCTTTTGCAGGTAGAACTGCCATGGAGACCGCAAAATAAAGAAAATGCCGCCAATTCAACTCTTTGGTATGTACTCTTAAAATGTAGGGTGATTCAGCGATAGGTTCATCATATTTGTTGTATAATTCATTGGTATATGGTGCTAAGATACCTGGATCAACCAGTAGTTTCCATGTTTGAATGACATCTTCGGTAGTCACTCTCGAGCCATCTTGCCATCTTGCATTGGGATTAATTCGAAACCAAAAAGTCATTTTATCATCTGAAATCTTCCAATGGGATGCCAATCCGGGTGTCCAATCCATGGTCATGGAATGTAAACCTAATAAGGATTCATACAACATTCCTTGAATTAACGAATTGAGTACAGTATTAGCATCTTTACCTTCATGCCGAAGGTTAGATGGAAATTCAGTCATAGATAAACGAATGATTCCCCCTTTGATTGCATTGGTATCTCCAACCAAAGGATAGTTGGTATTGGTTTGCCAACCCAACTTTTCAGCAATGGCTTCAAAACCATTCCCCCCTAATTCTGCGGGAACATCCGGTAAAGCACCTGGGGGAGTATTGATTTTTACGGTTGATACTGCCATAATCGGAACTTCTGGAACGGAAGATTTTTTTCCAGAGCAACCTATCACAATGATTACACCAATAAGTATGCTAATAAGACTCGCATGAAGAGATTGCTTCATCTTTTCCCTCTACGTTGATTGCTTAGAATATGGGGTTTACAAATTAAATTTTAGGCCCTGCCTCAATGATTTCTTTTGGTGTACCATCTGCAAATTTTTTGAAATTCTCAATAAATCGTGAAGCGAGTGACCGATATTTTTGATTATATTCTTCTTTATTATTCCATTCTTCAGCAGGATACAATACCTTTTCAGGTACATCGGGACAACTTTTTGGTACCATAAAACCGAACACTGGATCTTGATAGTAATCTACTTGATTGAGTGTACCATCCAATGCAGCATTCAATAATGCACGTGTATATCGGATGCTGATACGATGTCCCACATTGAATCCGCCTCCAACCCAACCGGTGTTAACTAACCAACAATTTACTTTATATTTTTCAATTTTTCTACGTAAAAGTTCAGCATACTTCGCTGGATGATGAACCATAAATGGTCCACCAAAACAGGTGCTAAACGTTATCTCTGGTTCTTTTCCCAATCCAATCTCGGTTCCTGCAATTTTAGAAGTATAACCAGAGATAAAATGGTACAACGTTTGTTCAGGGGTTAATTTGGCTATTGGCGGCATTACACCCGACGCATCGCAGGTTAGTAGAATAATATTTTTTGGATGTCCTGCCATTTTTGATGGTACTGAATTGGCAATAAATTCTAAAGGATAGGATGCACGGGTATTTTCTGTAATCGTATCATCATCCAAATCAATTTTTCTGGTCACCTTATCAAAGATAACATTTTCTAAAATGGTACCAAACTTTGAAGTACAAGCGTATATTTCTGGCTCTGCAGTGGGAGACAATTGAATAACCTTTGCGTAACATCCATTTTCAAAATTAAAGATCCCATTGTCACTCCACCCGTGTTCATCATCACCGATTAAAGAACGTTTGGGATCTGCAGATAACGTCGTTTTTCCTGTTCCAGATAAACCAAAAAACAGCGCTGGTTCGGTACCATCATGTTTGGTATTAGCAGAACAATGCATCGGCATCACATTTTGCAAAGGAAGCAAATAGTTCATAATGGTAAAAACAGATTTTTTAATTTCACCAGCATAAGCACTTGTACCAATGATACAGAGTTTTTGTTCAAAGTTTAAAATGATAAAAGTACCTGTATTGGTCGAATCTATCTGTGGTACACCTTGAAATGATGGAACTGCAAGAATTGTAAATTCAGGTACAAACCGACGATATTCTTCTAAAGTGGTCGGAGTAATGAACATATTTCTAGCAAAATGACTATGCCAAGCCAATTCGGTAACAATTCGAACTGGTAAACGATATTCAGGATCAGCACCTGCGTAACAATCTTGGACGAATAAATCACGCCCTTGTAAAAAACCTTGTAACCTTGCAAATAATTCATTGAATTTTTCAGGACTATAGGGACGATTGTATTCACCCCACCAGATATTCATTTCTGTAGTCGGTTCGCGAACAATAAATTTGTCGTTTGCCGCACGTGCTGTATGTTTGCCGGTATTAGCAATGATAGGACCACCTCTTGTGATGGTCGCCTCAGAACGAAAAATAACTTCTTCGTACAATGCTTCTACAGGTAAATTCCAATAAACTTTTCTTAAATTGGTTAGGCCCAAATACTTTAAGCCATAATCGGATTTTAATGCTTGCGCTTCTTTTTCTGCAGGAGTGACGATATTTAGAATGTTGTTCATAACCAATCCCTTACCAATTTTCGTTCTCCAATATAAATTTCGTTCGGTGAGTTAGGATCAAGTGCCCATTTGATTCGTTCAATTCCTTCTTTAATCTCTTTAATCGTTCCACAGTAACTTAACCTTAAGTATCCATCCATTCCGAATTCATTTCCTGGGACAGTCACCACCAGTGCCTTCTGTAAAAGGAATTTGGACAATGCCGTTGAATTTGGAAAAGCATCACTTAGATAAGCCCTAAAATCAGGTAAACAATAATAAGTTCCTTTCGGTGGAATAATATGGACACCATTGAATGCTTTTAATTCTCGAACCATAACATTACGATTGTTCTCAAGCATATACCGCAATTGTTGAATTACGCTTTGTACACCATTCAATGCTCCTTCCGCCGCTGCTTGCAAGATGATTGAAGTGCATGAAGTGGTTTGTGCTTGAACGTTAATCATAACTTCGATCAGTTTTCTTGGTGCAATCACCCACCCAACTCGAAAACCAGTCATTCCATAGAGTTTTGAAACACCGTTAATTGATATGATGGTTGAGTTTTCTAAATCTTTTCTCATAAACTTGTAACAGGACGCCGGAACTACCCCATCAAAAACAAGTTTATGATAAATGTCATCCATGATGAGATAAATCCCTTTACTTTCACAAAATTCCACAATTTCTTGGATAAACTCATCACGAAAAACTTCACCTGAAGGATTATTAGGACTATTCACGATGATGGCTTTGGTGTAAGAAGTAACATACCTACGGATGTCTTCCATTCTGGGATGAAAAGTTCCATCCTCAGGTTTTACAACTACAGGTACACCTTTTACCATTTTGATCATTTCTGGATAGGATACCCAATAAGGAGCTAAAACGATCACTTCATCTTTTTCGTTTAAAAGGGTATAAAGCAAATTAAACAGAGCTTGTTTGGCACCACCAGAAACCAAGATATTTTCTGGTGCAACAAGTTTGTCATAATTTTCCTCTGTGTAACGAACAATTGCCTTTCTTAAAGAAGGTATCCCTTCAGTAGGAGTGTATTTTACATCCCCTTCCGTTAATTTTGCAGCAGAACTTAAAATCGCAGCAATGGGGGCTTTATTTTTTGGTTCACCTGCGCCTAAATGGATAACCGCTTCTCCTTTTTCACGAAGAATTCTTGCTTCTTCATTTAATGCAAGTGTCGGTGAGGGTGCAATTTGCTTTGCTATAAAAGAAATAGACATTCGAAAATGCCTCCAATTTTTTCAATGAAATTTAGGATTGAACTTTCTGTAAATATGAACCTATTCGATTGCAACCTTCAATAATAGTTGCTTCGTCAGTAGCAAAACTCAATCGGATGCAATTGTCATTTCCAAACGGTTTTCCAGCAAGCACAGCAACATATTCTTGCTCCAACAATTGATTTGCTACTTCTATAGAACCAGGATAGTTTCCATTTTTCCAACATTGATCAATTTGAACGAAACAATAAAACGCACCTTCTGGTTTAGGTACTTTACAGTTTTCCCACTGGCTAACTATAGAATACATTAAATCGCGCCTTTGCTGGTACGATTTTCGCATTTCTTCTACTTCTTCCATTGTATTTCGCAATGCCTCAATTCCTGCATATTGTGAAATGGAATTGGGTGAGGACACTAAATGTCCTTGCAGAGTACAAGCTGCTTGAATAACCCTTTCATCGCCTGCACAATATCCCAACCTCCACCCACACATCGCATAGGTTTTAGAAAAACTACTGATATACAAAGTTTGTGGATACAACTCGGGAAAATGGGCTGGAGATACTTGTGTTAAACCATCAAAAAGTAGATGCTCGTACACTTCATCCGATAGAATCCAACATTTTTTTTCGGATAAAATGGGAATTAAACTTTCTAATTCCTCTTTTCTGTAAACAGTGGAAGTTGGGTTGGATGGCGTACACAGAATGACCATTTTGGTCTTTTCTGTGATTGCATTTTTTAACTCCTCTGCTGTGATCAAAAATCGGTTTTCAATTCTTGTATCTACAAACACAGGAACGCCACCTGCTAATTTGACAATCTCAGGATAGGACAAAAAGTATGGAGATGGAATGATTACTTCATCACCAGGATTGATGGTAGCCAAAATAAGCATAGAAATAATCTGCTTCGCACCGTTCCCAACTAAGATTTGATTGGGTAGGTACTCTAACTTTTGAATGGCTTTTAATTTTTCTGAAATTGCTTTTCTGAGCTCTTTTGTTCCTTGTGATGATGTGTATTTGGTAATTCCGTGTTCTATTGCCCATTTTCCGGCTTGTTGGATTTTTAAAGGAGTATTGAAATCCGGTTCGCCAACTGAAAGTGAGTAAATTTTTTTTCCTTGGGCGATCAATTGCTCTGTTCTTGCGACAGTGTTGAGTGTGAGAGCAGGAGTAATCGCATTGACACGAAGCGCAGGCTGATGTAACAAAATTACCTCATGAATTTCGGTACTACAAGATGCAGGAAGAAATTTTTGCAGTACTGTAGAAAAAACGTTTTGTGACTATAAAGTAATGGTTCTAATTCTTGAAATCAAGAAATGAAAAAATGCATACATTACTTAAAAGGTTCAAAACTAACAAAATCAGCATGGTGAACAATAATCGATTCGACTGTTCTGTATCCACCATCCCCTTCTTTGGCATGGGTAGCGATAATGTGCAAAACTTCAGGAGGTAATCCGAAACGATCTGCAATTGCTACACCACTAAATGGATGCCTAAGTACCTTTCCTGCTTTTGAAGTTGTTAAACTACCATCTTCGTTTAAATCGTATTCAATCAATTTTCCAACATCAATAAGAATAGCACCTGCAATCAATATATCCATATTGATCGGCAACTGATCATGAAAATTCTTTTTCATGATTTTTGCCATTTCCACTGCAAGATGTACACAAGTTCTTTTATGGTTCATAAAGGATACTTGATAATGAGGTTTGATGAGTAATGAAAAAGGTATTCTCTCTAAATCCTCAGGGGATAAGACACTGTTTTCAATCGCATATTGCCATGCCTGAAGTGTTTTTTCACGTAATTCTTCCGATTGTATCCAATTGATTTCGGGCCAGATTTCTAAAACTTTTTCTCGAGTGACTTTGGGCATGCTCTACTCCAAGAGTTTTTCAAATATAGTTTGAAATCTTCAAAAATAAAAAACGCCGATAGCAATCGGCGTTTCTTATTCAAAACGAATAGAATTATTTGGGTGTTACAGTAACGAATGTTTTTTGTGATCCACGTTGAATTCGGAATAAAATGGGATCCGCTCTGTCTGCAAATTCTTGCCTGACTTCGTTCCAATCGTCAATGGTTTCTATTCTTCTTTTGTTTACTTCTAAAATCACATCCCCAATATTTAATACATTATCAGCTGGAGAATCCTCTTCAATGTTTACCACTACTACCCCATAATCAGCATCGATTTGGAACCTTCTTGCACGGTTGGATTCCAGTGAGGCAACTTCGATACCTAACCAGTTCTTTTCAATGGATTTTGATCGAATCGCTCCACGACTTTCTGCTAAATAAGTACTTCTATCACCTAATGTTATTTCATATTCTCTAACTTTTCCATCTCTCCAAACTTTTACTTCTAAGGTTTCTCCCGGACTGTGATCAGCAATCCATAATCGAAACTGCGTAGGGTCGGTAAACGTTTTTCCGTTCACACTCATAATGATATCCCCTGCTCTTAAACCAGCTTTATCTGCAGGAGTATTTTCTTGGACATTATCTACAAAAATACCTTTCAAATCAGAAGGTGCTGAAAGTGCAGCTCTTTTTGCATCATCCAATTGTGCAGGAACTAAACCCATATATCCACGTTGTACCTTTCCTTTGGTTTGTAACTGAGCAATAACTTTTTGTGCCATGTTTGATGGAATTGCAAATCCAATACCTTGTCCTTGAGTGTTTACCGCACTGTTGATACCAATCACTTCGCCACGGATGTTCAATAAAGGTCCGCCAGAATTTCCGAAATTGATAGACGCATCGGTCTGAATGAAATCTTGGAAGGTAGGACCACCCCCTGCGATCGGCAAATTAGAACGTCCCAATGCACTTATAACACCGACCGTAACGGTCCAATCCAATCCAAAAGGATTTCCAATAGCAATTGCCCATTCGCCTACTCTCAATTTATCACTATCACTCCATTTTACCACCAGCTCATCTGAAAAAGTTTCGTTGACTTTAATTAAAGCAATGTCAGTATCCGGATCAGTTCCAATAATTTCAGCAGTTTTTTCTTTTCCTTCAGCAAACTTGACTTTAATCTTGTCTGATCCTTCTACCACATGATTGTTTGTGAGAATTAATCCATTTTTTCCTACAATAAAACCACTTCCACTAGATACTTGTCTTGGTGTTCTTCGACGTGGTGTTTCTGGAAAAATTTCATCATCAAAAAAAGGAAAGAAATCTCTAAATTGATGAAATCGCATAACATCATCTGTCACACCCTTTTTTTCTACTTGGATGTTGACTACAGAAGGTTTAAGACGTTCAGCGATTGCAACAAAAGGGGATTCGTAATTGTTACTGGCATAAGAAGGTATTGACGCACTTGCAGATGTATTCCACCCTTTTCCTGCTGTAAAAAGAATACCAATTATGAATCCTAAGGTCATTGCAATACTGAACATTGCAATCCATCGTTTTGATTTGCTTGGATAATTACTGTTGTGTTCCATAGTTCCTTAGGGTTTTTCCGCTCCTATTATATGGTGTGATTTACACGCTTTTCAATTTAAAAAAGTTCCCTATTGATTACTTAAAAAGTTTTTCTATTTCTGTAATCAGCTCTTTATCTTCCGGACGTACCTTACTATCAAACCTTGCGACCACATTCCCTTCTTGATCAATTAGGAACTTATTGAAATTCCATTTAATCTCTCCAGCAAATGGAGTATTTTCTGTTAAATATTTATACAAAGGATGGATATCCGTCCCTTTTACTGAAATTTTTGCCATCATAGGAAAGGTAACATCGTATTTTGTTTTACAAAATTGGATAATTTCTTCATTGGAACCGGGTTCCTGTTGTCCAAAGTTGTTGGCTGGAAAACCAAGGATCGTGAATCCTTTTTCTTTGTATTTACGATAAATTTTTTCAAGGCCTTCGTATTGTGGAGTATATCCACATTTACTTGCCACATTAACGATCAATACCACTTTTCCTTTGAAATCTTCTAATGAAGTAGTTTCCCCTTGAATGGTTTGAAAAGGTATTCTTTGTAATTCATTCATTGATGTTAATCTCCTTTCTGTAGCAAAAGACAAAACATGAACTACTAATAAGAAAAGTAAAAGAATTTGAATTGGTTTCATTTTTTCCCCTTTTGCAAGTAGATACGTATTTCTTGTCATGTTTGCTTAATCGCAATAATCCTTCTATTTTTGAAGATTGTAAAAATTAAAGGAGAATATCCATGTCTTATCAATATGACTTGATTGTGATTGGTGCAGGACCGGGTGGTTATGAAGCAGCCATTCGTGCAAGTCAATTGGGACTTAAAACTGCCGTCGTAGAAGAAAAACATTTAGGTGGGATTTGTCTTAATTGGGGTTGTATCCCGACCAAAGCTCTTTTGAAATCGGCAGAAATGTATCAACATTTGAAACATCTTAAGGACTATGGGCTATCTGCAGAAAATATTCATTACGATTGGAATGCAATCATTCAGCGATCACGTAAAGTAGCAGATATCTCAATGCGTGGAGTTCAATTTCTATTTAAAAAAAATAAATTAGAACATCTTTCAGGTCGTGGTGTCGTAAGTGGAAAAAACGAAGTTACCGTAACAAGTACGGAGGGAAAAACCAATTCTTACAGTAGCCGATTTATCCTATTAGCAACCGGTGCCCGCACAAAAGAACTCCCAAATATACGATTGGATCACAAGAAAATTATCGGTAGTCACGAAGCGATGTCATTGCCACAACAACCTAAATCCATGGTTATTATTGGTGGTGGAGCCATTGGTTCTGAATTTGCTTATTTCTACAATGCTTTTGGAACCAAAGTTACTCAACTTGAAATGCTACCCCGTTTAGTTCCTTCAGGAGATGCTGAATTAGGTGAACTGTTAACCAAAAGTTTTCTAAAGCAAGGGATTGATGTACGTGTGAATTCAATGGTCAAAAATATCCAAGTGGATGGTGATGAAGTTATTGTACAATGGGTTAGTGGCGATAAAGAAGATTCCGTTCGAGCCGAATTGGCTTTGTTAGCCATCGGTGTTACCGGAAATGTGGAAAATCTGGGATTAGAAGCACTTGGAATTCAAGTTGAAAAAGGTTCTATTCGAGTGAATTCGGATTATCAAACTTCTGTGGAAAACATTTATGCAATTGGTGACTGCATTGGAGCACCTTGGTTGGCTCACGCTGCAAGTACAGAAGGTATCCATGCAGTTGAACATATGGCCGCTCTAAATCCACACCCAGTCAATTACGAACTAATTCCTGCAGTGACTTATTGCCAACCTCAATTTGCCAGCATTGGTTTAACAGAAGAGCAAGTTAAAGAACGTGGAATTAGTTACAAAGTTGGAAAGTATCCCTTTAGTGCCAATGGTAAAGCACGTGCTGCTGGTGAAACTGAGGGTTTAGTAAAACTGATTTTTGAAGAAAAGTATGGTGAACTATTAGGTGCTCATTTGTTGGGTTCAGATGCAGGTGAGTTGATTGGTGAATTAAGTATTGCCAAAACAGCAGAGGCAACAGGACATTTTATTCATCATACGATACATAGTCATCCTACACTCTCAGAGGCAATTAAAGAAGCGGCAGGAGCAGCGTACGGTCTTGCAATAAACATTTGAATTAGGTGATTTATGGCAAATTTTGACTTGTTTTTCCAACGCCTTGAAGAACGCAGTCGTTGGACAAACGAGTATCTATTACAAGAGAAATATCTCAATCGTTTTGCACCATTAGATATACGCGAAGCCGTCACTTCTTATATTAAATATGGAGGTAAGCGTCTTAGACCTGCCATTTTACTTTTTTCTTGCGGTGCGGTAGGTTGTGATGAACTTCGTGCTTTACCTGCTGCAGCCGCAGTAGAAGTTTTTCATACGTGGACATTGGTCCATGATGATATTATTGATCGGGACGGCACTCGTCGTGGTCAAGATACCGTCCATGAACAGTTCCGAAAGCTCTCGCTACAACGTTCTAAACATCCTTTATCACCTAGCAACGCAGAACATTATGGGATTTCTGTAGCAATTCTTGCAGGTGACGTTCAGCATGGTTGGGGTATATCAATGATGACCGAATTGGCTACGGAACGTGGGGTCTCACCTGATTTGGTCATTCGACTCATCAATATCTTAGATACCTTTGTATTGAATACACTGGTTGAAGGGGAATTGCTTGACGTGCAATATTCACATTTACCCGTTTATGAAGTCAGCGAAGAACAAGTACTGGATATGTTGTGGCGTAAAACGGGTGCTTTATATCAATTTTGTGCAGAAGCTGGAGCAATGATAGGACTAAATCGTTTCGAGCCAGAGCATCCTTACGTGCAATCTTTGGGTAGGTTTTGTTCTCTATGCGGGATTGCGTTTCAACTGCAAGATGACGTACTAGGAATCGTAGGGGATGAAAAGGTTTTAGGGAAACCTGTTGGAAGCGATCTACGTGAAGGTAAACATACCACGATCGTTAGTTACGCCTATTCACAAGCCAATCCAGCTGAAAAGCAATGGATGGAACGTGTTTTAGGAAAATCTGATGCTACTTATGATGAAATTAGAAAAGTCACAGAGTTTTTTATTCATTGTGGAGCTTTGGATTATACGATCCAAAAAGCAAAAAAATATATTCAGGAAGCTGTTCCTTTGTTAAATCAACTTCCAGAAACTGAGTACCGCCAATTAATGGAAGCTTGGGCAGAATTTTTAATACACCGCACTTTCTAAACTTATGATTGCATTACTTCTAATGTTGGCAATTTTTGGATTGCTAACCTTTTGGCTCAAATTGCCACGGGGTATCGCTCTATTCTTATCTGGAGTCCTCGGTACTTTCATTGGTGGCTACGGCTTGGCTTTCCGAGATTGGGTTGAAGGGATGTTTGTATTTTTTGATCCTATTTTAATTGTTTGTACTGCATTGTTGTTTCTTAAATCACTTGAACAGTCGGGAACGCTTGGTTTTTTAAGAAATTTACTTTTACACTACACAGCAAAATCCCCTGCTGCATTTTTATTGGCTATGGTTTTTTTTCTAATGTTACCGGGCGCAATGACTGGTCTTTCATCTGCTGCAGTTTTAACCACTGGTGCATTAGCAGCGCCACTTTTTATTGAACGTGGATTGACAGTTAAAAAAACTGGTGCTTTAATCGCCTTGCTTGCCATTTTCGGAATGATTGCACCTCCTATCAATTTGCCTGTAATGATGTTAGCCAATGGTGTGGATATGCCTTTTATTGGCTTTGAAAAATCTTTGTTGATGTTAACACTTCCACCTGCCTTGATTACCGCTTTTGGAATGGCTTATGGTCCATTATTACGGTATAAAAAAACTTATGGAACACTCTTGCATACGGACACGAAAGATCGTTTTACGTTTTCACAATGGCTTTCTTTGTTCCCTCTTTTGATGGTATCCGTTTATATTTTAGTCATTAGATTATTCCCCAACTTCATTCATGACATCGGAGTTCCTGCTGTTTTTCTATTTGGTACTTTATTGAGTATCCCTTTTATTCCTTCTTCTAAACGGCTTGAAACATTTCAACTTGCATATCGTTCAAGCTTGCCCGTCATTGCGATTTTAGTCGGCATCGGTGTATTTCTTCAAACACTGGCTTTGATCGGTGCACGAGGTGATTTGGTGGTTTCCACATTGTTGCTCCCTTTGCCTTTACTTCCAATTGGTGCAGCAATCGTCATGCCATTCTTCGGTGCATTGTCCGCATTCGGTTCTGCAACCGTTTTAGGAGTACCGATATTGTTAGCAATGCTTGGAAAAAATGAAATTGTGGTTGGTGCAGCCCTATCCCTTTTCGCAGGTTTAGGGGATATGATGCCACCAACTGCTTTAGCAGGAACCTTTGCGGCTGAAGTAGTAGGTGAAAAAAATTATTTAGCCCTAATTAGACCTGCATTACCTTACATTGCAATTGGGTTGGTTTGGGGGTTATTGGTACTTTGGAATGCAGGTTTTGTTTCACAGTTATTGGGAATGGTGCAATGAATTCCTTGCTTTATTGGGTGTATTATGGGATTACACTTCTTTTAGCTATTGGAGCATTTTGGTCACTGTTCAGAAAGACCCCAACGGCTAATGCTTCGTTAAGCAGAATCCCGTATGAACAAATGCTGTCAGCTTTTATTTTAATCCCACTTCTCTTGCGATTACTGGGTATCAAATGAAACGTGAGACCCTTATTGGATTGATCTATTTGATTGTTTGTCTTTTATTCACTGCATTGGGCGGATACCCACTTTATTTGCAAAGACAACACCATCCAATTCCAGTGGAAAAGGTTTTTGGAAAACGCCATATGCTTTCTGATTGGGCTAGTTGGTTAAAAGGAAGTCGTGGGGACACAGATGTTTTTATTTTAGAAGGCAGTGAAAGTGGTGGAGCCATTTTGATTTTAGGAGGTACACATCCGGATGAACCTGCCTCTTTTGTTTCATCTTTAATCGCTTTGAACACAATCCAAGTAGAAAAAGGACGTGTATTTATCATTCCACGTGCAAATGCATCGGGTTTTACTGCCACTGAGCCGGGTGAAGGTCATCCTGCATTTTATACGATACCTCTACCGAATGGGAATCAAATGAAAATCCAATTTGGTTCACGTTTGACTAATCCTCTGGATCAATGGCCAACTCCTGACGTTCAACCCCACAAACCGAGTGGTCAACTATTATCGGTCAAAGATTTACGGAATCTTAATCGTTGTTTTCCGGGTGATTCGTGTGGACTGTTTACTGAGCGTGTGGCTGCCGGTATAACGAAATTGATTCGTGATGAAAAAATTGGCTTGACGATTGATTTGCATGAAGCTTCTTTGGAATACCCTGTCATCAATGCCTTGGTCGCACATGAAAAAGGTTTGGAAATTGCTTCGGAAGCTTTGTTAGAATTAGAAATGGAAGATTTACATTATAGTTTTGAACCTTCACCGAAAAAGTTACGTGGTCTTACCCATCGAGAATTGGGTGATCATACCGAAACCGTACCCTTTTTAATTGAAACCGCTAATGTTGCTCAAGGTCGGTTACGTGGTAGAACGACACATGAGATGATAACAAAAGGCATTGATGCAGCATATTTCAAAGCAGTTGCCACCGGATTATTAAAAGTACCCTATGATCAAAACGGTATCCCCTTAGAGGTACGTTGCGGACGTCATTTGTCTGCCGTGATCCAATTAACCCATGCTTACAATCTTGCTCATCCTTCTGAAAAAATCCTTTTCACTGGGTTGCCCACCTATACAGAACTTACCCAATCAAGTGTTGGTGAATATTTGAAATAGGGATTTATCTAAGATAGGTAATTTTTCTAACTTGAGAGTTCGGGAAACGCACGAAATAGTTTCCACTGGGTAAGTTTTTCGGTGTATAATTAATTTGTGAAACATTTGGGAATACCTGAATGCGGTCCACTTCTCTTCCTTGAACATCAAATACTAAAAGTTCTCTTGTTTCGTGCGTCGGTAGAAAATACAAAGTGACAGTAGGGTTAAATGGATTTGGATGAGATACAATCTCAAAAGATTGTAGGTTGGCTTCTTTCAAGCATTCCTTCACTTTTCGTACTGAGGTGAGTGCTAAAGCAGAATCAAGCGCACGATTGATGTTCGGTATCCCCCATCCTAAAAAAGTATCTGGATTGGTGCTTTGATGTGCCGACTGACGTAATAATCTAATCAAATCCATTGGTGCAAGATTTGGATTTGCTGACAGTAAAGTTGCACATGCTCCTGCAATAATAGGAGTAGCAAAACTCGTCCCAGAACCATAAATAATTAAGGTATCAGAAAAGGTTGCTGCGACTGCAACCATAACACCCGGTGCAACCACTTCAGGTTTGATACGTCCATCATAGGTAGGACCTTGACTTGAAAAAGCAGCATAGGTTGAATCGTAATTGACCGCACCTACGGATAACACCGTGTCACCATCTGCTGGGACACTCATCCATGGCTCAATGGTTCCTCCACGATTTCCCATGGAATTTGCTACTAATAATCCTCTTTGTGCCATTAGGTCAGCAGCAATCGTGACTCGTGCAGTATTTCCATCTCGTAAACGATAAGGATAACCAACTGAATCATCCTCAAAGTATCGGTAAGAAACGGAACTGGATACGATATCGCATCCTAAACTATCTAACCATTCTAACCCTGCAATCCAATTGTCTTCTTCTATTCTTCTTTCATATTGTGTGTTTTCTGTTTTTGCTAATGCAACTGAGACATGAGGCGCTGCACCGATGTATGAACCTAAATAATATCCCGCGATACAGCTCAAAGTTTGTGTCCCGTGTCTTCCGTCTCCTTGATCACCATGATTGGTTACGTTGGTATCATTGTTTACAAAATCATAAGTGGCTACAATTTGTAAACTATCAAATATCCGATGCCGATAATAACCATACGCAGGGGTTAAGCGGTTAAACCCAGCATCCAACATCCCTACCAATACCCCTCTTCCAGTATAACCACGTTGGTGTACAGGAGGTAAATTGATGTTTGCCAATTGCCGATAAGAATATCCATAATCTGCCTCAGTCCAATTGGTTTCATCGGTATTGTAGGGACGATTTTCCAATAAAGGGAACGCTGGATTTGGGAACGTTTGTGAAATTTCCTCAGGATAACCGACCGCAACTTTTTTAATGTCACGAATCCATGGACGCATTCGCAACCAGTTGATTTGTTGTTGTGTAGCATATACAGAAACTGCACGAATGGATTTGGCTTGACGATAAAGGACTATTCCATAAGATTTCAGTGAATCTAAATACATTTGTGGTAGTGGTAAATCGTTGGGATCTGCTAAATTACCTAATGTTCTAACTCTTTGACGACGTTGTTGAGCTCGTGGTGATAATTTCTTTTCTGCTTCTTGCAACTGTTGTCGCATTTGTTCTAAAGTTAAAATTGGTTCATGAAAAAAAATCCAATATCGTTGTTGCTGCATTTCATGGGGAAGATCTTTTGAAAAAAGAGAGATGACGAAAATGAACCAACAAGAAATCCAAAGCATTTTCTTCATTATAGAATTTCTCCTATCATGATCACGAACAGCATACAAAACAGCAGTAAGAGTGCAAATTTTACCCAACCATAATGATCACGTACCCACACTGAAAACCGTTGAGATGAAACTCCATTGTAAGCTAGTACAAAAACAATCAGTAACGGAACAATAAACATCAGGTTGTACAAAATGAGATAGAGCCACGCTTGACTAGAAAGCAATGGATCATTTAATAAGATGACTATCGTTGGTAAATAAACTTGTCCCGTACAAATGGATTCAAATAAAGAAACTAAAAAACCAATTAAAACTGCACCAATAAACAATCCCTTGGTTGTAAGATTTTCTTTTATCACTTGATGAATTTTTTTCTTAAGTCCATTTGGTAATTGTAAAATAGCGTCACTTGGTGGTGCACCATTTAACCATGTCCATAAATCTCGTATTGTCAAGAGAATAAGCAATCCTAATAAAACTGCGGTTATCCAATAGATAATTTCTGAAATCAATTGAAACGTTTTTAACTGAGTCAGTATTCCAAATGCACCAATCCCCAGCAATAGATAGGTACAAAATACCGCCAAACAAAACGATATTCCTACGGTTAAGATCTGTCTCCGATTGCTTCCGATGTAGGTAAGAAATGAAAGGAAAAAGATAATAGTTGAAAAAGCACACGGGTTTATTCCATCAAGCAATCCTGCAGAAATCAAAGTCCAAAAAGAAAGGTTGGTAAAAGTGTTTTTTAGTACTTCACCGTTGGTTCGGTAAGGAACAATCCCCGTTTCACGGGTCACTAAGATAGAATCAATTGCATTTGCTAAAGTATCCAATTCTTCTAATTTAGTGAATGAATACGGTCCAACGATAAGAAGAAATGGTTTTGCTTTCACTTTTCTTAATTTTTGAAATTCAATTAACCTTGCTAAACCAGAATCGCTATCTGTGGAATAGTATTTTAATCTTACTCTTCCGCCATATCGTAGGATTGTGGGCTCAATGATCTCCTTTGCCTTTTTACATTCACGGCATGTGTACGAATGAAAAAACTCTACAATGATAGGCGAGGATACTTGCTGCACCCATTCACTCTCTTCAACTTCTGGTGGTATCCACTCTAAGCCCTGCATCACTGTATAGATGCTATCAAACATTCTTGGAGTTAGCTCGCCACTTTTCCAATTGATTTCACCACTTGGTAAAATGAGCGGTTCTTGTATGGTTAAAGGAGAATCAATTCTTTCTTGTCCTTTTGAGATGGATTGAATTGCAGCAATCCATTGATCACGAACCTGTTGCGGTAGCGTTTTTAGTAAACTATCAAATTTTGGATTGGCCAATAGATCAATGGCTTGATGTTTTCGAAGGGTGTCTATCGTAATATTGGTCGGTGGAACGTAATCTTGGCTTGCCCCACTTAAAAATTCTTTCATTTCTTGTTCAGATGGTTTGATGTTCCCAAGAGCATCCGTCCAGATTACTTTTATTGGTATTTTCAAGATAGGTCGAATCGGATCATCGGAAAGGATAAAAAGCGATGAGCCATAATATCCTCGATCAATGGGTTCCGTTTTGAGTACCAATGTTATCAGCGCTGTATTCTGAGGTTCTATCTCTGAAGGCAAACCTTCAATAGATAGACAAGGGCAATTGGATTGCCATTCTTCTAAATGGATGGTCTCATTACCCAAATTCTTTAACTCGATTTGCCTTCGGTAAGCAGGACCAGCGACTAATTTTCCGAAATCAATTGAATCAACATCGGTCAATACAATCAATGACGGTTGCTTTTGGGCAATTGCACTCATTGGAGAATTGATACTAACTATCAAAAACAGCAGGTTAATAAGTAGAAGATGCACAATGCCTTGATATCTATTTTTCATTGTTCGTACTATTTCTCTAAAACCAATTTCGGTTGAAACATGCTTCATTCGTTGCTTTTATCTTTTTGGAACATTTTGGTTGAATCTGCAATTTGGTTGATTTTTGGTTTCGTCATTGCAGGTGTTCTACATGTCTTATTTTCTAAAGAAATGTTAACTAAACATTTAAAAGGAAATGGACTATTTTCTATTATCCGTGCAGTCCTCATTGGTGTTCCACTTCCGCTGTGTTCTTGCTCTGTAATTCCTGTTGCAAAAGCAATTCGTGATAAAGGTGCTGGTAGAGGACCTGTTAGTGGTTTTCTAATCTCAACACCAGAAACCAGCGTCGACTCTATTGCTTTGTCTTATGCTTTATTAGGACCCTTCTGGGCTATCATTCGCCCCTTTGCTGCTATTTGCACAGGCATTTTTTCGGGTTTGTTGCAACCCAAAGAAAATACGCAGTTCACACCTAAATGGGTTGCTACTTCTGTACCTTCAAATTGTACAACAAATTGCTGCTGTTCACAAGAACCTGTAACAAAAAAAAGAGATTGGAAATCAGGATTTCGTTATGCTTTTCATACACTACCTGTTGATCTTTCGCGATATTTAATCCCTGGAATGATCATTGCAGCACTAATTTCCTATTATTTTCCACCTTCCTCTTTACAAAATGTTACCAGTCAATTCTTTCAATATCTATTTGCTTTAACTATAGGAGTTCCACTTTATGTTTGTTCCACGTCCAGTACTCCTCTTGCAGCATCCTTATTAGTTTCCGGGATTTCGCCCGGCGCAGTTTTACTGTTTCTTCTTGTAGGACCTGCTACCAATATCGTAAATATTGCTGCACTCAAATCCATTTTAGGGACTAAAGGCATGCTAATTCAAGTTTTATCTATCATGTTTGTTTCTCTACTATTTGGATTATTGGTAGATGTATTTTTTCATCGGTTTGAAATCTCTTTACCTACCTACACATCATCCGCAGACGAATATTCTTACCTCCATCATTTTTTTGGTGCATTTTTGCTTATTCTACTACTTTATGGACTATTCATAGATATACGCTCAAACTTTTTTAGAAAAAGGCAATAAACTGTTATCTTGTCAGAGATTATCAATCTCTTTATTTTTTTAATTCCTTTGGAGAGTATTTATGCCGTTAATGGTATCCGTGTCTGGTGTTCGCGGTATTGTGGGAATTGACCTAACTCCTGAAGTGATTGTTCATTGGGTCAGTGCTTTTGCATCTCAGCTTCCAAAAGGCGCAAAAGTGGTTGTAGGTGGTGATCCCCGTCCTACAAGAGAAGCAATCAGAAAAGTGGTGTTCGGTACTTTGGAATCTTGCGGTTGTCAAGTTTACGATTTAGGTATTGCTGCTACTCCAACGATTGCTATTGGAATTGAGGAACTGCATGCGGATGGTGGTATTGCCATCACAGCATCACATAACCCAGCCGAATGGAACGCCTTAAAATTTTTCCGCAAAGATGGAAGATTTCTTTTAGAGAGCGAAGGACGTATGCTACACCAAATCGTTTCCAATCGTACCTTTCATTATTCTGAATGGCGTCAATTGGGAACTACAATACCATCACCGCTTGATATAGTTGATGCCCATATTGAACGTGTGCTAAAAACCCCGGGGGTTGATGTAGATGCTATTCGTCATGCTAGATTGAAAGTTTCCTGCGATGGTGGAAATGGCGTTGCAGGTAAATGCATTCCACGTCTATTAGAAAAACTGAATGTTCAAATGAGTGATAATTCTTTAGGGATGGATGCTGACGGAAACTTTCAACGAAAATTAGAACCTACACCAGATGTACTCATTGCCTTAGGCGAAGAGGTAATTCGTTCACATTCAGACATCGGTTTTGCTTTTGATCCGGATGGTGATCGGCTTGCTATTGTAGGGTCTGACGGTACACCTTTAGGTGAAGAAACTACCTTGGTTATAGCTATTGATCAGGTTTTACGAGTTATGAAAGGACCTGTGGTGGTGAATATCTCCACTACAATGGCAGTGGAAGAGATTGCGAAACGTTACCAAGTACCGGTATACCGCACAAAAGTGGGTGAAGCAAATGTAGCAGAAAAAATGCTTGAAGTGAATGCTGTATGTGGTGGTGAAGGCAATGGTGGTGTAATGGTTCCATCTTGCCATCCGGGTAGAGATAGTTTGGTTGGAATAGCACTTATTTTATCCGCGATTGCTCAACGAGGTCCTCTGAGCCAAATCCTAAAAGAAATCCCAAGATATGAACTGATAAAACGCTCCATTCATTTGGATTCAAATATTTTGGAAAAATACGGCGGCATTCATCAATTTTTAGAAGCATTCGCAAATGAAAGACCTTATGAACTATGGGATAGATTGGATGGATTAAAACAGTTTCGCGAACATGGTTGGGTCCAAATTCGTGGAAGCAATACTGAACCTATAATACGGGTTTTTGCAGAAGCGACAACGAAAGATTTGGCAGAAAGTTATTGCGATGATTTATTTCATAGAATAGGTAGGTTTATTTCTTAAAAACTTGAAAGGAGATTTATGTACAACTTTATTATCACAACTACAAACACCATTGAAGGTAAAACAATATCAGAGTACTTAGGAATCGTCACAGGTGAAGCCATATTAGGTGCAAACATTGTTCGGGATTTGTTTGCTTCCATCACAGATATTGTAGGTGGTCGTAGCGGAGCATACGAACAAAAACTTCAACAAGCGCGAGATATTGCAATTTCCGAAATGGTGAGTCGTGCACGTGAAAAAGGTGCGAATGCCGTAATCGGTGTTGACTTAGATTATGAAGTAATACGAGATGGTATGTTAATGGTTTCAGCATCAGGAACCGCTGTAAAGCTACTCCAGTGAAGTATTATCCAACTTGGCTCAATAAAGAGCATTTTAATTTCTTTCTCCGTCGAATCGGTGCAAGAGTTGTAGATATTGTTATCCTTGCAATTGTGGGCGCACTACTGATTTCTTTTTCTCCTTTGTCAGCACTCGGTGACTGGGGATTAATTCTTGGATTCCTTATTGTATGGTTTTATGAAGGAATTCTACATAGCCGAATCGGTAAAGGACAAAGTGTAGGAAAACGCTTATTCCGATTGGTGGTAGTGAAAAGCAATGGAGATTATTTGTCCATATTGGATTCATTTATCCGTGGACTACCGTTCGCAATTGCTTTAGTTGTATTCGAATCCAAAAACGTTCTTTCAATGTTTTTTCCGAACTTGCAATTTGCATTCACTCTAATCAGTATGACTTTGTTTCTTTTGTTTGGATTCCTTTCTCCTCTGTTTATCCTGTTTCGTACTCCACAACAATCTTTTGCTGATCTGTTGGTACAATCCAACACCATTGAAAAAAAGTCACTTGTAAAAAATGAAAATCAGGTCCCGATTTTTTTTCAATTTCAACTTAGAAAATATCAATTGTTTATCTTATCCAGTTTTTTGGTGTACAGTATATTGCTTTTAGCCGTATCCCATCTGTTTTATCGGAAAAACGTAGAACTCGTTCGACTTGTAAATCAATCCAATACCATTGTTTCCCATTATCAATTGCCTTTACATTCGTTCTATCTATCTCCAGAAAGAACGAAGGATGGAAAATACATTTTAATTAGTCGCACGCGAGTTGACCCAGAAGTCCCTGCACAATCCGGTAAAACGTTAGGTGAAGCAGCTGCCTTTACGGTGTGGACAGAACTGTTGAAAGAATTTCCTGACCAATTTGTAAAAACGATTGGTGCCATCCATTTGAAATATGGACTCAATTTAGGTTTTTCAGATGGTACTACACTTTATGAATTTTCCTATCAGTAAGGTATTATTCAAGGTATGAATGAACAGAAACACTTACCTCCTCAAACATTGATTGAATTATCCGATCTTTTACTATCATCCGAAGATTGGAGTGGAGGTACACTCTACCGCGCTCGTTCAGATGCAATAGAACTTTTAGCCCCTTTGATTGATCAAACGTTACTTAAACCAGAAGCATCCGCTGCTGATGTTTTACTTTTTTGTGAACAATCTAAAAATTATCGTTTTGCTAGTATTTGTGTACATTCCTATTGGTTACCAAGTATTCAAGAATGGTTAGGAAATCATCCAATAAAACGATGTTGTGTGGTTGGATTTCCAAGTGGAATGATCGCTACAAAACTTAAACAAAATGAAATTCAATGGTCTCTAGAACATGGTGTAGATGAAATTGATGTGGTCTGGAATTTGGGTGCTGTTCATACAGGTGATTGGATCTATATAGAAAATGAACTAAAACAGTTGTTGGAGGTAAGCGGTAACCATGTACTTAAAGTGATTTTTGAAACAGCAACGTTAAGCGATCAACAAATACGACAAGGATGTGAAATCTGTGCTCAAATTGGAATTTCTTTCGTGAAAACCTCCACTGGATTCCATCCCAGTGGTGGTGCTACTGAGCATGCGGTTTCTTTAATGAGACAATCTGTTGGTTCACGTTGTGGGGTTAAAGCATCCGGTGGAATTCGAGATTTACGAACTGCTCTTAGAATGATTCGAGCCGGTGCAAATAGAATAGGTACTTCCAATGGAGTGAGTATTCTTGAAACCTTTAATTGAATTTCAAAATGTCACTAAAACTTATCCAACCGGTGGTGGTATTCGTGATTTCACATTTACTATCTACCAAGGCGAAGTAGTTGTCTTCACTGGACCAATTGGTAGTGGCAAAACCACTATTTTGAGGTTAATCTATATCGTTGAAAAACCTGATTTTGGCGATCTTATCTTTGATCAAACATCCATTAAGAAACTGAAAACTAAACACATTTTATTCATCCGTCAGCAGATCGGATTGGTTCATCCAAGCGTTAGTTTACTTCCTGATAGAAGTTTATTGGATAACTTGATGCTTCCTTTACAAATATCAAAGGTTCCAACACACGAAGCTAAAAAGAGAGTTTCACAAGTTATAGAACACTACGGACTAGTTGACCGAGCCGATGATTTTTGTGATACTTTTTCTACGGGCGAGTTGGTACGCGCTTTGTTTGCACGTGCTGTTGTAATAGAACCTGCTCTGTTGTTATTAGATGAACCATTTGCCAATGTGGATACTCAAACACAACAAGATTTAATTGAAAAACTGATTGAAGAACATTCGCACCATTGTACGATACTAATTTCTACCACCAATGCACATCTATATTTTCCTTTAAATCCTCGTATCGTTCATTTAGAACAAGGTCGGTTGATTTCCGAGACAGAATCTGGTAGCGGTTCTATACTACTTCCATTGGAAGGAAACTGAAATGAGTTTGTGGAAAGAAATGAAATTTAGTTTGGCTCGTCACCGATTGAGATTTTTTCTTTATTTTGTTTCTCTATTGATGGTAGGATTGATCTTTGTAATGGTGATCTATTCACTCCATTTTGGTATCCAAATTCGCAATGACGTATTACGTCAATTTGAATTAGAAATTTTTCTTTCACCGACTATTTCACAAGCAGATTTAGAATCAATCGTACAAAAATTAAAACAAAAAGTTCCACCTGGCACAAAATTCAGATATATCTCACAAGAAGAGGCATTAAAAATTTTTTCCAATGAGTTCGGAGATGATTTGGTGCAACTTTTGGGTATGAATCCTTTACCTCCTTCTGTAGTTCTTACTTTACCAAGTGAAATTGCAAATCCAACCTATATGCGCAATCTTCAACAGTTTTCTAATCAACTGAGTGGTGTAGATGAAGCAGTTTATGAAGGTGAGTTAGCCAGTATCTTCGAAGTTCGGTACAAACAAATTCAAAAGTATTTTCTTGTTGCTGGAGTGATTGTCCTGTTTATTCTTTTATCTTTGAGTTTTTTAGCGATTCGTTCTACAGTCACTGATTCGAGTGATGTAGTGCGGATTTTCAGTTTATTGGGTGCAAAATCTTCCTATTTTAGAAACCCTTATCTTTTACTCTCTACTTTTCTCGGTTTTCTTTCCTTTACTTTTGCTATGGGTTGTTGGTGGATCATTCATTTCTTAAGCAACAAAATTGGTATTGGTTATTACCTTCCATTTCCAATTGAATTATTTCCTTTGCCTGTTGTCGGAATGTTGTTAGGATTTTTTCTAAGTTTCTTTAGTACAATGGGATTTAGAAAAATTCAACAGTACCGCTTTTGATTTACTTCACCAATACCATTTTTCTGGTGTATGCTTGAGTTCCATCATGTAGTTGTAAAATGTAAATCCCTGATGCAAAATCTTTCGCATTAAAATGAACCACATAAATTCCTGCAGACATTTTTTGGTTGATTAGAGTAGCTACTTCTTCTCCAAAGATATTGAATACGGAAAGGTGCACATTAGTTTCTTTAGAAACCACGAACCGAATATTGGTGGAAACATTAAAAGGATTTGGATAATTTTGTTGTAAAATGATGGATTGAGGAAGTTCTACTGAAGAATCGTTTAGGTTGTAACCAACATTCAGCCAAACTGGTACATCTAACGGAGTGTTTTCTGCATTTCCAGTAAATCGAAAAGTTCCCTGAATGACTTGATTGAGCACTCTATTGGTTGCATTCCAAGCAACTTGAATGTGTTCAGTAGCACCTGCAGGAATTGAAAATATGGTTCGATTGGGTGTAGCCCATCTATGATAGGTGTCGAAACGCACTGAGGTTGAATCAGGAACTCTTACACGATAGAAAACATTAAAGAACGCACTATGATTATAGTTTTGCAACCCTACCGTGACGGTCGTATCAATACAATTAAGATTCAAATAATTGTATTGAATAACACCATCCGGTGTAAGAATTGCTTGAAAAGTTAAAGAAGATTGGTTTTCATTGGCTTTACGTACATTATTCCAAGATAACACGACTTTTTGATTGATTGAATCAAGGAATACCTTGGTTTGTCCTTGCGTAGTGATAAGATCGTCCCAATAAACCGCAAAAAAGGTTCTCATAATAGAATAAGGTAATTGTTGATTAGCACCGGAAGTTATCCCGGAAGGATTATTAAAAGTAAACCATCCGTTGGTGTTCATATAAATGGTGTCAAAGGTTTGATCGTATAAAGGAAATGAAAAAGGCATAAGGAATGGGCCAGCATTTACACCATCTCCCGTTGGTCCATTGACTCCAAGGGTAGAATTAGCCCATGAAAAAGCAGGACCATAGGGTTGCAAAGAAGTCATATAATTGTACCCCTCTAATCCAGTAAATGGGATTAAATCCCCTTCAAATGGAGCATCACCAAAGTTAGCAATAGTTAAATTAGTGATTAACGAATCGTTGGGTGGAACAGTGGCGGTTATTGGATTTGGAGTGATGACTAAGTAAGCCGGTGCAACAATTGAAAACTCTTGATTGGAAGTATCTGCTACATTGGGAAACAACAACGAACGAATACGAATTCTTGCGCGAGAAGAAATCGGACTCGTGGGTGTCCACACTACTGATCCATTTTGAGCAGGTAAATTGGGATACAATACTTGCCACTCTTCGTTAGGATAATTTCGATTCAACTCTATTGCTACACCACCGGGAAGTTGTGAAGTTCCCCAACTAATCATTGTCGGAACATTGTAAGGCAATCTTTCATTTCCAATTGGGTAAAAAAGCTCTAAGGTAGGTTGGGGTATTTGAATGATTAAATTGGTTTTGGTGGTATCTCCATCTAATCCGTCATTTGAAATGATTCTTAATCTTGCACGATATGTTGCAGGACCTGATACGTTCCATTGAATTGATCCAGTATTGGCTATATTGGTAACTATGCGTTGCCAAAATGGTGAAGGATAATTTCGGTTGATATCAATGTTTACTGTTTGCAAAGATGGTCGTCCTGTCCATACTAAGGTTTCAGGAAAACCGATGGCTAAAGTATCTCTATCATTAGGAGCAATCCATCTCAGTAAAGAATCTGGGATTTGAGTAGTAAACAAAATTGCTCGGTTCACGTTGTACCCATTTTGAATCGCCGCCATACCTGTCGCATACTGATTCATAAAACTTAGTTCTAACGCTCGTGTTCGAGTTTCATCCGAAATTCCAATAGTAGCGAAGTCCACATCATTATCATCTCCATGTACATTGTTAAAATTCTTGTATTGAAATAGAATTTGAGTATCGTTTGTTGGTGTTCGCCAATAATTGTAATCAAATAAAATTAGTTGAAATTGGTTTAGAGCTTGACCACCGTGAAGTGTGGTCACATTCCAAGTAATGATCAATTGATGATTAACAGCATCAAAATAGGTAAATACTCCTTGTTCCGTACCATTAAAAAATAAATCACACCAAAATGGAGCGATGATTGAACGTGGTCCCTCAGGAGCAGGTAATCTCCAATTCCGAAAATTGTTGTAACTCCTTTGCGCACCTAAAGCAGCCCACCCATTGGAAGAAATGGTGATCGAATCATAAGTATTCCCATAAAATCGAACTGGAAACGGAAGTCGCATCACCACACTACTATCTTGATTGTAAGCATAGTCGAAAATGGTCAACCGCGTTCCTTGCCCGCCATAAGCAGGAATGATCTCAATCCAGTTAAAATTGGGATGTGCAGAATAGGCAGTATCCATATTCTCGTAGGCATAATATCCATAAGCATCAGGCCCGACAACATCATACATGGTCGGGGTACCGACAGTTGCAGTAAAACGCAAGGTATCCGATACAGAACCATTTGAAAACAGTACTTGAAATGGAATTACAGCACCCCTTGGAGTAGCAAGTGATGAGTGAACTTGCCATCTTTGAGTAACTGAATTGGTTATGGTACCAGAATTCGGAAAGGTTTGAAAAGTGGCAACTGGTTGCACTACCGTCACATAACGTGATGAAGTAGATAGTGTCCCTGTAATACTTGAGTTTAATGATAAACCGCCGATATTTCTAAAATTTGCTGCAAATTGAACTGTACTACCTACATCCCAATTTGTTGAAGGAAAGATTTGCAAAGAATCAAATGCGGTTTTAATTGAACGGATTATCAAAGGGATAGTAATCGGATCCATCATTGGATTGGACTGAAATGTCAAAGTTAGAAGATTGAGGTGATTTTCAGGGAGATAAGGGGGTATAATCACTCGAAATGGCGCTTGGGCAGATGCATTGGCGCCCACTGCAATAGAAGGATAATTTTGAGTTGGATTAAGAACCGTGATTGAAGCGTTGAGTGTGGAAAGGGTTGCAGTAAAAGCATTGATTGGTACATTTCCATTGTTAATTAAATTGAAGTTTATATCTATCGTTTCGTTAGGATTTGGAGATTGGTTGCCATTTCCTACAGTACCGTTTTGATTGTCATCATCTATCAAAATTGAATTTAGCGCAAGACCCAATTGTGGTTGATAAACTATCATTGAATCTACATAAGGTTTCCAATTGTCATTGGGATGGATTCCAACTGCTGAAATATACATTGTTCCTATCGTTGGATTTGAAAACGTGAATGTAACTTGTCCTGATTCATTTGTAATTTGACGCTGATAGATTTCAGTAGCACCAGTTGAATTTTTTTTGTACACGGTTACCAAAACATTCGGAATAGGTTGGTTTTGATGGTTTACAGTAAGCGAAAGCGAATTGGTGTATGTCGTAATAGTATCCGGTGCATTCATCGTGATGATCTTTGGAACATTTGTCCATAAGTTAGCGGAAATATCGCCCATTGTATTGTTCCAATAGGAAAAATTGTTCACTTGATCCGGCAATGAAAGATTGAAGTTTCTCCATAATTGGAACTTTCCGGATAACACCATAGTTCCGAACTGTCTTGCTTTTAATACCCCTAACCCATAAAACACACCTGTTGTAACGACGTTATTGAATGCAGGATGAGTATTTGGCGTTGCAGTAGATAATCCAGCCAACGCGCCAGCAGGCGCAGTAGGAGTACCTAAACGGGTCAGTGCTTCGTGAATTCCTGTATCTGTATCATACCAATTTCCACTTCCACAAGTGATGTTGACCGCAACAAAAGGTTTGTTGATGTTATTTATCGTAGAAATATCATTTACACTAATTTCTCCAACCCAAGCAGCACGGTGCGCCCAAAATAATGCTCCAGGGGTTAATCGTTGGGTAAGTAGGGTAGTACTAATTAATCCATTGTGTTCATCATAATAGGTAGTAGTAATCCCACGATTTCGCATCATTTCATTGCAAAATTGAATCGCAGCACGATTAGAAAGTACACCGTGTGAAATTCCTGCATATCCCCACCCCTTTTTATACCAAGTGGTATCTGTTTCGTTGGCTTTTTCATACATGATGGTTCTATTGACCATAAGCTGCAGTTGATTCACATTTGCAATACTGAATCTTCCAATACTTACGTCCGCTAAGATATCATTTCCGACCAATTGTCCATATGGATGATCAGTAGCCACCTGATTTACAAAGTAAGTAGGCATAAAGGTTTGACCTTGTGGACCTCCATCGCCTACTAAAATGACAAATTCAAGAGGTGGATTGAAAGTAGTGAAAGCATTGTTGATGATGTTTTGTATGGTTTGCACCGTGATGGAAGATCCTGTAGGTGTTTGCAATTGAATTGGGTAACCCGTCCTATTTTTCCAGTCCAAAAGGGGTTGGATTGCATTCCTATTGGTGGTATAATTTTTACTAATAATCAAAATTTGTCCAGGTGGTGCTGAAGCATTATCAAGTACCAAATCCTCCGCACCAATAACATCACGATATAAAGCAGCAAAACTGGGAACAGGTTTAGGTGGATGATGGATTTCATTTTCCCCTGTACCTCCGACCGGTACAATTTCTAGTTCGAGATATGTCAATAATTTCGCTACTTTGGTAACTGGGTTATACTGTAACGGCTGGATTCCAAGTAAAGCAATTCTTGCATCTCTTAAAATGGCTGGTTGCCCCAAAAGAATAGTTTCTAAAGGATAAAATTGATCCGTTTGATATATTTGTTCGTTAACAATAAATGAATTGGGTTGTTCAATTCCTTTTTCTGTTTCAATGGACATTTCCTGTTGTGGATACAATAGGATATCATTTAACCATTCATATTGTTGTGATAGAATATTCCAAGACACTTTTCCAGTATTAGGTAAACGGATTGCTCTTGCAATAACTGGAACCTGTGGAGCACCGACTTCCCATTTTCTTGTTTCACCTGATAGATCAATCCAATTCCAAAGTCGGTTGTTTTCATATACCTGCCGAATTTCATAATGATTGATGGAAACTTGTAAGACAATTGTGCCATTTGGATATCGTTGATGGGAGATCTTTACATTGTCTTGATTTGGAATTCCAATAAAGGATTGATCAAAAGGTGTAGAGGACCAACTTGGTTGAAATGTCAATAGAAGGAAAAAAATAGAAAAAAGAAATTTGAAAAAATGGTGAGGTTCACCGATTTTGATGCAACAATACATGAACAACCTCAGTATCCCAATCTTAGGTTATCAATTTAATTCTTACTTAGAAATTCTACAATAAAATTTAGCGTTTGATTTAGAAATCTAACCGAAACGGCCTTGAATGTAATCTTCTGTCTGTTTTTCTTTAGGATTTTGAAACATTTCAGAAGTTTCGGCAAACTCCACCAATTCCCCTTCATAAAAAAAGGCAGTATAATCAGAAACACGGGATGCTTGTTGCATATTGTGGGTTACAATGACAATGGTATATTGTTGTGAAAGTTCGTTGATCAATTCTTCAATTCTTTTGGTTGATCTAGGGTCTAAAGCAGAAGCAGGTTCATCCATCAGTAATACATCGGGTTCTACTGCCAACGCACGTGCAATACATAACCGTTGTTGTTGACCACCTGATAAATCCAAAGCACTTGAATGAAGACGGTCGTGTACCTCTTCCCATAGGGCAGCTTTTTTCAAACTATTTTCAACGATGTACTCCAACTCTTTTTTATTTCTGACACCATGAATACTTGGTCCATAAGCAACATTATCAAAAACTGATTTAGGAAATGGATTAGATTTTTGGAAAACCATTCCAACTTTTTTTCTCAATGCATAAATATCTGCATTTGATTTGTAAATGTCTATGCCTCCCAGTTTTACGGTACCTGTAATCTTTACACCTGGGATTAAATCGTTCATTCGATTTAGTGTTCTTAAGAAGGTAGATTTTCCACAACCGGAAGGTCCAATAAGAGCAGTCACTTTTTTTTCTGGAATACTTAAAGAAACATTAAATAATGCTTGTTTTTCTCCGTAGAACAAATTTAGATTTGATACTTCAATCATTGTGTTTAGCATCTTTTGAACTCAATCTAAGTTTACTTATTGTACAAAATGGATTAACTCATTCCAATTCTTAATACTTTTCTAACACCACAAACCACTCAATGTCCATCGTTTGCGGAAACATATCCAATAGGGTAATATCTTTGATATGATAATTTCCATTCATAAAGATTTTTATATCTCTTGCCAAAGCTGCACCGTGACATGAAATGTAAATGATTTTTTGCGGTCGTAAGCTCACTATTTTTTTACAAACCTCTAAACCAGCACCTGCGTACGGTGGATCCATAATTACAACAATGGGTTTTGACTTAGAAGGAAAGGTATTCCATTGCTTTGAAATATCCATTGTGACGAATTCTATGGAGTGATTGGATTTGATTTTTTTCCCATCTTCAATTGCAAATCGGTTGTGTTCAAAAACTTTTATGATTCTGTTTTCATTTGCTAAGGGGTAACTTAAGAAACCGAAACCCCCATAGAGATCCCAAATTTCGCCTTGAACAGAGATGCATTCATTTTTAACTCTTTGCTGTAAAGCTTTAGCAATAGAATCATTTACCTGACGAAAGGTAAAAGGATGGATACGAATACCATCATAACCTTGTAGTCGCAATTCCCCTTTAAATATCTTTACACGATTTTCATTTTGAATTGAAGTGGTAATCCCGTTTAATCCTATGGAATTATTGAAAAAATTTGTTAGGAATGCGTTATCTTTGAAATCTAATGGTTCATTTAGAAAAAAATGGAAGTGGATACCATTACCGGCACGTATAAGTATGCGATGACACTTTTTTAGAAACTGTTGAACATCCTTTCTTTCATTAAATTCTGACCAAAATTGATTGATTGTTTCGTCTGCAAGTAAACAGTTGCGAATAGGAATAATTTGATGGGGCTGCTGAGTAGAATGATACCCACATACGACTTTATTTTCATTTACAACTTTAACACTGAATTCTACTTTATTACGATAATTCCAATATTGATTGGATTCTATGTAGTGAAATTTTTCCCACTCAAGATTTGCAATCCTTTTTAACACTTGATATGCAGAATTTTGCTTATACTCTTTTTGTGCATACGGTTTCAACCATCCCAAAGGTGAAGCAAAACATAGATTTGAATGTGAACAGGGATGTTGACATCTTAATGGAGAATGGGTAATCCGTTTCTGTAAAATTCCTAACCAAAGATCTTGTTTTCGGGTTAAATTTACTTCTGCAGTTTCTCCGGGTAGCAAACCATCTACAAACCCGACTCTTCCATCATACCGAAATACCGCTTGTCCTTTTGAATTCAAATCTGTTGCGGTTACAATTGCTTTCAGAATTTCTTTTTTCACTTGCTAATCGTTTTCATCTTCTTCATGCATTTTTTTGTCTTTATACTGCATCTCATTTGTATTTTGGAATATCGTTTGCTTGTTTACTCCTACTCCATATCCATAAACCATTTTTCCACCAAGATGACCGGTTTGACCGACCCAATACACTAATAAAACGGATGGAATAAGAATTAAAAAGTGGACACGTTGCAATTTTTCTACGAAAAAGAAAATTGTTCTCAAAATGGTTAAACCTATTCCTGTCCACAATGTCCAATTTGCATACATCTCATGCTGTTCAAGAAGATTGGAAACTATTTGTGTGTGGGAAACAAGTTCTTCCGCTTGTTTACCAGTAATCACAGCAGTGATTGCTCCAATGGTGCCTAAAACACTTAAAAAAAACGCTGTAAATTGTAGTTTTTGAGGCCTTCTCAAAAGAATGCTTATCGCATCACAAATCGTTGCCACAAAGAATAATGCTATCGGAAAATGTACAACAAGAGGATGAAAGCCCGATTGAGATAGATGAGAAAAATCCATTCTTAATGACTCCTTGAAATACTTGCTAAAAATCCATTGGTACCACATATCATGATTGATCCATAATCTCCAATAGCGATATCACGAATTTCTTGATTGTAAGTAAATATGGTCCACCAATCCATTCCATTCTTACTTCTCCATACTTTTCCCTTGTGTTGCCCTATTGAATCGATCATCGCGGATACAGCAAGAAATGTTCGGTCATGCAATTGGACAACTTTAAAAATCACTTCATTTTCCGGGTTGAATAAATTCATAGGCTGAAATGTAGAACCAAGATCAAAACTTCTTAAAATTATTCCTCCATTACAAGCCAAGTACATTTCGTTATGCGATACAAAGAGAATATGATTGGTTGAATAATTGATGGATCTTGTTCCTAACCATTCTATACCATTATTGGTAGTCCAAAATCCGACGGTGCTGGTAGTTAGATAACCATAACCACCTTGATAAAATGCAATCGCTGAAAATTCACGATAGCGAAGTAAATTTTGATGATTCGCACGATACCAAGTAATCCCATCATCCGTTGAATAATGGAGAAAAGTATTTTCACCAATTGCCCAAATTCGGTTCGCACCGTCTATTGCAGCTTTACGGTATCTTAATCCTGCAGCAATAGAATCCTCGGTTACAGTGATCCAATGTTCTCCATCGGTAGAACGATAAATCACCCCAAAATCACCAAAAACCAATATTGCAGTTCCCGTATTGGTAATATCCCAAAAGGTTATACCCTGCGGATGATAATGAATGGTATAATTGTTTCCTTCAATCTCTTTTGCAATGAATCCATCCTCACCTACGATATAAAGGACATTATTGATGTATTTTAGTGCATTTAAGTGACGACTGGTTCCTTCTGGAGGATTCAAAATACTTACGATAAGGGTATCAAGAGTTGGGATGTTATTATCGTGTGGATTGTTTATTATTTTTTTACAGTTATTTAGTGAAAAAAAAATAAAAAGGGATGTAAAAATCATTACCCAAACTTTTTGGCGATTGTTACTCCGATTAAAATACATCCTGCACCGATGAGTATCTGTAATGTAATTGGTTCTCCTAACCATAGTACTGCCAGCAAAACGCCCCACAAGGTATTCAAATAGACAACGATACCAGTTCTTGCTGCACCTCTTTGTAATAATAACCAATTCCATAAAATGAATCCAACAAGAGTAGAAAAAATTCCTAAATAGAGTGCATACAACCAACCGAAACCGAATTGAAAATCCCCTTGGGGGAAACCAATTGGAATCATTGGAATTAACGTGATTGATCCAATTGCAACGGATAATGCTGTAATGAGCAAAGGATTGTTTCTTTTCACCGTATTGGTCAATAACAAAGTATAAGCTGCCCAACTGATTGGACATCCAAGTAAAATTAGAATCCCAAACAAGACCGTCCAATCAAATGTTAACTGGTCCTTTGAAAGTGATAAAATGATCATCCCCAACAATGCGACTACAACACCGAATAAAAAATTCCTAGAAACTTTCTCTCCTCTAAGAAGAATTGCTCCTGCGATAATAGTGGGTGGATTCAAAGAAATTACTAAACTGGCTATACTAGCATTGACAAACTTTTGTCCAGTAAATAAAGCAAAATTGTACAAAAAAACAGCTGAAAAGCCAGATAGTGAAAGTAAGATCCAGTCCTTTGTAGAAATAGATTTTAACTCTTTGCGATGTTTGAAAATGATGATTAAAAAAATGGGTAGAACAGGAATAAAGCGAGCGATGATTAGTTGAAAAGGGTTAAACGTTTGCAAAGCACGCTCAACAAAAGAAAAAGCGGACCCCCATATCACTGTTACAAAGAATATTGCCAAGTATTCTTTGTGCTTGCTTGATACTTTCATAGTTTTGATTTCACTATCTTAATACATGGATGAGAAGTGGGATAAAAGAAGTGATGCCGATGATTAAAAACCATTTCATTGTATTTTTTCTGTAAATTTCTGTTCCGAAATAGTAAGCAATTCCAATCTTCGCAATACAATTGGTAAAAATTGCAGCAGCAATACTCATGGGAATGAATGCATGGTCAGCTACATTCCCCATATGTTCCCCTAATGATAGCACTGCAGCATCTACTGATAGTACACCGGATAAACCGGTAATCATTACAATAGCATTTTCTCCTAACCATTCTTTTGCAGCCTTTGACAGTAAAGTCGCTGCGGCAAAAATGATACCAAACTGTGTGGCTTCTTTCAAACGGAAAGGGTTGGAAATTTGTAGTTGTCCGATATTTTGCTCTTTTTCTTTGATAAGTTTATTGGATAACCACGCTCCAATCAATAAACCTGGTAAAGCGATAGGGAAAATTGTTATCCAGTTTTGTGGTAATACAATAATCGCAAATATAACCGCACGAAATGGCATAATAGCAGAAGCAACGACTGCAGCTTCTGAAAAAATTTGTGAATATGCTGGTGATTCTTTTGATCGTTTGGCTAATGCAATGGTTGCTGCTGTAGATGAAATCAATCCACCTAAAATGCCAGTGACTACAATTCCTAAGGATTGCCTAAAAATTTTTAATACAATGTATGCTGCAAAAGATAACGAACTAACCAAAATAATGAATAACCATATCCGATAAGGATTGAATGCTAAATAGGGTCCATACCATTGATTGGGTACTATTGGTAGTACTATTCCAGATAAAACCAACAAAACCGTTGATGCACGAATATCTTCGTAAGTAAAATGGGTAGTGAGTTGTTGGAACATTCTTTTTGATGATAAAAAGAAAAGTACAATGATGGTAAGAGCGATGGTTAAACCATATTCTTGCCACCAACTTAACCCACCCAAAGAAAAAACAATAGGCGACACAAATTCAGTAGTGGTTCCGGGTTCGCCACTTTTTGATGTGACGAAGATGTAATTGGCTAAAACCAATAAAAACGTCGCGATAAATGCAAGCAAAAAAAAGTTGGGGATGTATCTATCTTCAATATATGCAGCAATTGAACCACCAAGCGCAAGAAATACAAACGTTCGTATTCCACCGATATACTTATCAACCTGATTAGAAGCAAACTGTCTTTCGGTACCAATCAGTGCACCTAAAAGGATTGCCATACCAAATGAAATATATTCCTGTGGAATCATTTTTCGTTACTTTGCTATAAGATTTAGTACATTTCAAATATTCTTAATATACTTGAAATCCCATAGTTTGGGAAAAATGTAGAAATACTTTCAATTCGTTGCTTCTTTCTTTGATTTTCTTTAGTTTATCTGGAAGTATTCATACTGTACGAACCTATACGCTATGTCTCCAATTCTACCGACTCCAGGAAAAACTACACCTAATCGTTCAGGTTCAGAACAGACCATGACTCGTCTGGGTGATCAATTGATAGAGTTAGGTATTGCAACCCCTCAACAAGTTCAAAAAGCTTTGGAAATTCAACGACGCGAAGGACCTGCAAAACGTCGGTTTGGTGAAATTTTATCAACCGATTTAGGTTGTAATCGCGATGCAGTCTTTCGTACAATTGCCAGAATTTACGGGTTTCCTGAGGTTGATCTATCACAAATTAAAAAAGATGATTTATATACTTACATACGTGATTTTTTTGAAAAAGTTTCAGAAGAGACGAAACAAAAATTTTTAATCAATCATATTATCCCTTACAAATTTCCTAATAACTCGAATGATATTATTACCTTTATCACTGAAGATGTAACTGATCCTTCACTGAATTTGCTCCTGTTTCAATTAAAACTTTCTAGATACGAATTGGCTTATGCTTCGCTACAAGAAATTACTCAAATTTTAGATGAAGTTGAAAAACCACAAAATGAATTTTTGGCTTTAATTGAAGAATATACCAGTGAAGTTGCATCCATTCCTCAAGAAGAAGAAACTGGACCTGATGAAATTGAACTTGATTTAGATACTAACAGTTCACTTTTAATTAATTTGGTTGAAGGTTGCTTAGTTGAAGCAGTTAGAAAAGGAGCCAGTGATATCCACATTCTTCCTCGTGGTCAAAATCGGACGGACTTTCTTTTTAGAATTGATGGAAAACTTAGATTATGGCACACTCAAGAAGGATTTAAACCAGAAACGATTTCGGCAGTGATTAAAGATCGCACTCGGAATGTTGATCGATTTGTTTGGGATGCTTCTCAAGATGGATTTATACAACGTCAAATTGATGGTGCAGTGATTCGTTTTCGTGTAAGCATTATGCCGATTGTGGCGCAAGATTTTCGCAGGAAATTTGAGTCAATTGTCATTCGTGTCTTAGATGATCGTAAAGTAATCACTGATTTGTCAAAATTAGGATTTCATAAACAGGCAAAAGAAGCGTTTGTGAAAGCCATAACACGACCTCAAGGGATGGTAATCCTCACAGGTCCGACAGGTAGCGGAAAATCAACTACACTTCTTGCTGCACTTTATCAAGTATTGACACCAGAAAAAAATGTACTTACCATTGAAGATCCTGTAGAATACATGATTCGCGATGCACGTCAGATTCGTTTATCTCATACTTTAGATTTTGAAGGCGCTATACGTGGAATTTTAAGACATGACCCTGATATTGTGATGGTAGGAGAAATGCGAGATAAAATTACCGCAGAAATTGCTATAAAACTTGCAAACACAGGCCATTTAACCTTTTCCACATTACATACCAACGATGCGCCTTCTGCAGTATCACGACTTTACAAAATGGGGGTTGAACCTTTTTTGATTGCCACTGCAATGAATATTGTAGTTGCACAACGATTGTTACGTACACTTTGTCCACATTGTAAACGACCGTCTAAATTAATTGATGATCAGGTAGCACGTGCGCTTGGATTTAACGATCAGGAAATAAAAAATACCATTTTTTATGAAGCCGTTGGATGCGAACTTTGCAATCAAGGTTACAAGGGTCGTGCAGCGATTCATGAAGCGTTGTATTTTTCTCGTACTATCCGCAAATTTATTATCAATAGCAAAACCGATATAAATGAAGATGAACTCCGCGATTTAGCAGTTAGTGAAGGAATGTTGACCCTTCGTGCTAGTGGACGAGAAAGAATTAAAGAAGGTATAACAACCATAGAAGAAGTTGTTGCCACAACAATGGAAGATTGATATGACCCAAATAGAAAATATTTTCGGCAAACCCAGTGAAGTTATACACGTTCTAGTCGTAGATGATGAATCCAGTATCACAGATTTTATGAAGGCAGCGATTGAATCTTATGGCTATCAAACCTTAACAGCCAATAGTGGCGAAGAAGCATTAGAATTATTTAATACGTATCCTATCGACTTAGTGATTACTGACCTCGCTATGCCGGGAATGCATGGTTTTGAACTAATGGAAAAATTACATACAAAAAACCCAGATGTAGTACTTATAGTATTTACGATTTTAGATACTAAAGAGACCATGCGTGAAGCGATGAAACGCGGCGCTTTTGATTTTCTTTCTAAGCCAATATTATTAACTGAATTAGAAGTTACCATACGCAATGCCGTTGAGTTAATTCATCAAAGGCGAGCAATCCGACAAGCTGAAACCCAAATTGAAAAAATGCGTTCTTTGTTAGTTCAATACGATGAAAGAAAATATGAAGACACCTTATTACCAAAATTGTTCAAGGGTTGGAAGTATGAAGAGTATCTCCAATTTAGAACGATTGGTAAAGAAATTACCTTAAATGAAGGCAGTCGTGTTGAATGGGAAAATCAGAGTAGTATCATTGTTGTTCTATCTGGTAGGATACGTATAGAGCGCAATCATAGCTCTATACTAATTTTACGTACGGGTGATGCATGGGGTGCTTTTTCGCTTTTGCAAATTTCTTTTGCGCCCGTTACCCTTATTGCTGAAGAAGAATCGCATATCTTTCGCATCACTCCTAAAGAAGCAATTTCGTTTTTTAAAGTTCACGAAGAGCGATTGTTTAAATTGTGGATACTGAATTTGATTCGTCAGCAGACAGAATGGATGGATATTGTATTTCAAGAATTGTCTCTGACAAATCGTATAAAAAGTCATTCATCTTACAATTGAGTTTGACAAAATCTATTTTTTAATCGGTTGTATGCTATGAAACAACAAATTTTAATTTTTTTCATTGTTATTTTTTTTCCTTTTTATAGTTTCTCACAAACTCAACCGCGTCCTGAGTGGACTAAAGGGAATCAACCTGATTTCAATGTTTCTATTTCAGAAACCGTTGAAATTGGTAAAGCCCTTCAATTGATCAATGAAGTATCGTTCAAAACCATTGGGAAAGTGATTGTTGATCATTCAGAAAAAACCAATGCGATTGGAATAGAGATTATCAATACACACTGGCGAAAAGCTTTGGAAATGATATGTAAAAAGAATGAATTAGAATTTGAAGAGGGACCAAATTTCATTCGTGTGTACAACCCTTTGACAAAAAAAACGGAAGGTTTGGAAAAAGTTGATTTAATTGGTGTAGATACGCGGGAAGTGATTATAGAAGCCATTTTTTTTGAAGCGGATCGATCGGCTTTACGTGAATTAGGGATAAACTGGAGTACCATTTCATCTGGAGTCGTAAATACTTCTGCAGTACAACAAACAGCAGAAAATGTATCTGATAACAATATTTTTACTTTATCTATTCAAAGACAAATTGATCGTTCATTATCGGTTTCTGGATTAGTAAAGACATTCGAGAACAAAGGATTAGGGCATGTGCTGTCGAATCCACAGATCCGAGTGCGCGATAAGCAAGAAGGATATGTACAAGTAGGTCAAGATTTTTCTATAAAGACCCGTGATTTTGCAGGAAACACGATTGAATCTTTTGTATCTGCTGGTACTATTTTACGCGTTCAACCAACAGTAATTGTTGATAAAGGAGTTACCTTTATACTCCTCAAAATTAATGTTGAACGTTCTACAGGTGATGTTAGCCAACTCACAACAACGATTAATAAATCACAAGCAAGTACTTCTTTATTGATGTTGCCCGGTGAAGAAGCAGCGATTGGTGGTTTATATACCACTGAAAAACGTACGACACGCAAAGGGATTCCTTTCTTGAAAGATTTACCCTGGTGGGTTTTGGGGATACGATATATAGCAGGGTATGAACGTGAATTGGTTAATCAAAAAGAGTTGGTCATCATGCTTAAAGTGGATTTAGAGCCAGATCTGCGTACACGAATGGAGCAGCGTTTAATGGAGCAGCGTTTAGATACAGAAAAAGCTAAACGAGAACAACGTTTACGGAATTTAGAAAAGCAAGTGGAAGAATAAGTAATAGAATATTTGAGTTGACTTATATCACATTTATTGGTAATTATAATTATTTTTTAGGTGGTTATCTATCACATATTAAATTTACAAATTCTCTTTTTTACTTGTTCTTTACTTTTTTTTATTTTATTCTTTACGTAGTGGTTGATGTTGTTCTTTGCGATTTTCAGCCACCTGTTGGAAAACAGATATCAGTGAGAAAGCAGTAGGAATAGTTTACACTATCTTGACTGTTATTGCGAAAGCAATGGGGATTCGATCTGATATCGCACTTTATCCTAATCATTCAATTCATTCGGAGGAAATTATGGGTCAACAACAACTTCTCTTGATCGTCCTTGGCGTTATCATTGTAGGTATCGCTGTAGTGATCGGTATCAATTTATTTGGAACCAGTGCCAAGCAAGCAAATGAAGACCAAGTGGTTCAAGAATGCTTAGGCATCATAAGCGCAGCACAACAATGGGTTCGTAAACCAGCAGCACTTGGTGGTCCAGCTGTCCAAAACGACTACACCAACTTTGATTTTTCTATTATCGGAAAACCGGTTGGTCCAGGAACTACTGTTTGGACCAATGCAAATGGTGATCAATTTACGATTTCTGCTCGCGGCGTGAACACGATGACATTAACTGGTGTAGGACGTGAAGGCGTTACTGTGGTTTATGCTGGAATCACTGCCACAACGGTTCCAACACCAACTATAACACGTTAATTGATTATAAGATGATGGATAATGGGCTTGCTTTTGCAAGCCCATTTTTGTATCCATTCGTAAAAATGGATTTCGTTTTCAGGTTTTCGTAAAATAAAATTTGTATATTAGAAATAGGAGATTGTAGGGGTATTCGTGTCTATTGATTTTCGTTATGTTGGGCTTACACCGACGGGAAAATTAGTACAAGGAATAATCCCTTCTACAAGTAAATCAGAAGCCCTCAAACGTGCTCAAGAACTTGCACTCAAACATCATTTCAAATTAACTGCTGTTCAAAAAAAACGAACTTTCATCTATAAAGTTCAAAAAGGAACCGATGCACCCATCAAAGGTGAGCAAAAAGCATATTCTATAGAAGAAGTTCGCAATGCACTAGAAAGGTTAGGATATAAGGTACTCTCTATCCAACCAAAACTTTTCGATTTTAATGTTAAACCACCCCGAAATGAAGTGGTTATGTTTATACGTTTGTCCGCAGATCTCTTACGCGAAAAAATGCCTTATGATGAAATTTTAACGTTATTATCCAACGATATTCAAAACAAAGCACTGCGTGAGATTTTAAGAGAAATTAGTAAAGATCTACGTGAAGGAAAAGATGGAAAAGAAGTATTCGGTAAACATGAACGCGGTTTGGGAAAATTTGCCGCTTATATGTTAGGGGTTGCTTCTAAATCAGGAAATATGGTGGAAATTTATGAATCGACTGCAAAATTTTTAGAGCGTACTGCCGAATTTAAAAAAAATCTTAAATCTGCTCTTATTATGCCAACCATTGTGATGATTGTTTTAGCAATTGCAGTTGCTTTCTATGTAGGGTACATATTTCCTAAAACAGCAGAATTGTTTGTTCGGTTTAATATCCCTCTCCCTCCAATGACGAAAGCAACATTGGATTTATCTTATTTTCTTCAAAGAAATTGGTTAATTTTGACAATCTTGACTTTGATTCCTGTGATTGGTGGATATTTCTTTGTAACTTCAGAAAAAGGGAAATTTATCATTAACAAATATCTTATCCGAATACCCGTTGTGGGTTCCTTAATGCATAAAACTTCTATTGAAATTTTTTGTCGAGTGTTTTATTCTTTGTATGGTGGATCAGGTGAAAACATTGAAGCGATACGCGTAGCAGCAGAAGCATGTAACAACCGTTATATGGAAAAACAGATTACCGAAATTGCTATTCCAATGATGTTAAAAGAAGGAAAAGGTTTGGTGGAATCGTTAGAAGCCACTGGTGTCTTTACAGAAAATGCCTTATCCCGCTTGCGCAGTGGTGCAGAAACAGGTACGATAAGATATACCGCGCTTCAAGTAGCGAATTATTACGAAAAGGAAACTACCTATAAACTTCGCACCATCATTGATTTAATTCAAGTCGCCATTGCAATGATTATCATGTTTGTTATGACTGCTATCACGATTGTCTCTTCTGAGACAGCAGTAATTAAACCTAAAATGCCGGGAACCTAATCATGAGTTCCAACCCAATTCTTTCTACCTTAAAATCTCCTAACCGTTTAGGTTATCTATTGGTAGAACAAGGGGTGATTACTCTTGAACAACTTAACAAAGCAATTGACATCCAAAACCGTGAACCCACCAAAGGAAAAAGAAAATTAGGAGAGATTTTAGTTACAGATTTAGGGATTAATCGCGATAAAGTATTTAGTACTATTGCAACTTTGTATGCTTTTAAAACAGTAGATTTAGAACTTACCCCCTTTACACAAGAACAATTGGATAGTATTAAATCGTTCTATGACAACATTAGCGAACGAAATCGCGATACCCTTTTGGATCGAAAGATCTTGGTATTACCAGGAAATAACCAACGTCAAACGATTATCCTAACACCCGATCCTACTGAACGTGATTTATCTGATATCGTCACCGATTTAGGAATCAAACGTTATGAAATCGTTTATTGCAAATTAGAATCACTGCAAAATGTAATCCAACAACTGTATCCTGTTAAAAATGAGTTTCTTCAGATATTAGAAGAAACGACGAAAAGTATTGAAGTAATCAGCGAAGAGCCCACAGCAATTGATGAAGAGGCCTTGGATGCTGAAATCAATCAATCGTTGCTGGTCAATCTTATTGAAGGTTGCTTAGTAGAAGGGGTCCGTCAAGGTGCTAGTGATATTCATATCATTCCATTGGCTGGAAATGTAACAGAATTCTATTTTCGTTTAGATGGAAAATTACGATTATGGCATCGCCAAGATGGAATTAAACCAGAAGCGATTGCTGCTGTGGTGAAAGATCGTTCAAAAAATGTGGACCGTTTTGAAAGGGATATGGCACAAGATGGTTTTATTCAACGGAAAATTGATGATCATATGATGCGTTTTCGTGTATCTATCATTCCTATTGTTGGCCAAGAATTTGATCGGAAATTGGAATCTATTGTCATTCGTATTATTGATGATCGTAAGGTTATTACTGATTTAGAAAAATTAGGTTTACAACCGCAAGCAAAAGCTGACTATTTGAAAGCTATCTCTGCCCCGCAAGGAATGGTGATACTGACAGGTCCGACTGGGAGTGGAAAATCTACCACTTTAATGGGTGCTCTCTATTATGTGATTACTCCAGAAAAATGTGTCCTCACTGTTGAAGAACCTGTAGAATACTTGATTAAAGGTGCTCGGCAAATCAAAATTAGTCATAAGTTGGATTTTGATGCAGCCATTCGTGCGATTTTACGACATGATCCGGATATTGTGATGGTTGGCGAAATGAGAGATAAAAAAACTGCAGAGTTAGGAATTAAACTTGCCAATACAGGTCACTTGACATTTTCGACGTTGCATACCAATGACGCACCCTCAGCAGTTTCAAGATTGTATAAAATGGGAATTGAACCTTTTTTAATTGCTTATGCAATTAACATTATCGTTGCTCAACGCTTAATACGCACACTGTGCGTTCACTGCAAACGACCTATGGAAAAAAATCAGTTGGAGCGTGCAGCATTACTTCGTGCAGGTTTTACAGAACAAGAAATTGAAGAAACCGAATTTTTCGCACCAGTAGGTTGTTCCAAATGTAACAGCGGTTGGAAAGGTCGGACTGCTATTCATGAAGCGTTGTATTTTCATAAAGATATACGCGAATTTATACTTGCTTCCAAAGAAGATGTTAATGAAGCCGGAATACGTGATTTGGCGATTAAACACGGTATGTTAACCTTACGTCAATCAGGTTTACATCGCGTAAAGAGCGGTGTAACAACGGTTGAAGAAGTATTAAGTGCAACTACAGATGAGTAAATGAACGATGGAAACTGAACCCACAAAACAATCAATACCTGCTTGGAAAACTGGATATGGTTATCAGGACACTGATTTTGGACAACTTCTCCATGGTTTTTCAGTGTATGAACGAGAAAGTTTTCTCCAAATGGGTCGTGTGATAGATTACCCTATCTCCTCTTTAATAGTTCGTGAAGGGTATCCTTCAAATCATTTTTATGTAATCCTTTTTGGTAAAGTAGCCATTTGGAGTCACGACCTAAAAGTGAAATATCAAGTGCTTACGAAAGGTTCCGTATTTGGTGAAGTATCATTTTTTGGTCCCTCACGCGTAGCGACTGCAGAAGCAGAAACTTATACCGAACTTTTACAATTTGAACGAGATAAAGTACTTGACTGGTTTCGTAGAAGAGAGGAACGTTTGTTCAAACTCTTCGTGTTTAATTTGACAAGAATCATTATATCAAAACTCATTGGTGCCAATGAAAGAATCCGAGAATTAGAATTACTCTTACGTGAGGGTAGGTAATGAATCGCGAACATTTTTTTTGCTTTTTGATTTTTCTAACTTTCACTTCCCTCTTCTATCTATCCTGTGAACAAGATGATAATGTTGTTTCAGAAACGAGCGTAACTTTAGCAGGACGTGTGGTTGATGCACGTACCAATCGTGGTATTCCAGATGCTAACGTTCGTACAGCACAATTTCCAGAAACAGGTAGAACCGATTCCAATGGCGATTATGTTTTTACGATTATTACAGGCGATAGTTTTCAGGCAGAAGTTGATGTTATTGCCTCTGCTGCTCAATATATTGCTGATACAATTTCCATTATGGCACGATCTGGGCGACGGATTGAGTTGCCAACCTTTCAACTACGCAATATTGCTGATACACCCGATACAAACATTCATACAGGACCTTCAGGTCCACCCTCTTCTATTCTTTTTATTGGATCAAATGTACCATCAATTGGTGTTCGCGAAACTGGTATCGTTGAAGCCATGATACTAACCTATGAAGTTCGTGATAATCGTGGCGTTCCGGTCGATCTAAATAACCGTACAACGGTTCGTTTCCGAATAGAAGGTAGCACGGGTGGTGGAGAATATTTAGGGAATGATACAGCAGTAACAGATATTAACGGACGTGTTAGTTGTTCTATCATTTCTGGTATCCGCCCCGGTACTGTTCAAGTTGTTGCGAGCTGCAATGATACAATCGTAGCAAGACCTGTGCGAGTGACGATTCATTCAGGTCCTCCTGATTCATTACACACAACCATTGGTTTTGATCGCATCAACTTCCCCGGCTTGGATTGGGTTGCACGTATTGATACAGTGATGGTGCTTATTGGTGATCGCTATAGCAATCCGGTCCCTGCAGGTACGCGCGCCTATTTCTCTTCGGATCATGGTGTTATTCAAGGAATGGGTATCACCAATGATAATGGAATTGCTTGGGTTTTACTATTTAGTGGTAATCCTTATCCACCAACAGGTTGGTCTTATGCTCATGTTCAAACCGTAGATTGGACAGGAAATTCTTATTCTGTTTCAGGTCGGTTGTTGTGGTCTGGTGTAATTGGATTTTTTCAAGTGACCCCTACGAGTTTTACAGTTGCAAATCGCGGTTCACAAGCGTTTGAAGTTTACTTAGCAGATTGGTTAAATCATCCCTTGTCACGCGGTACTACGTTTAAAGTTTCAGCCACAGTTGGTGTTCTCACAGGAGATGTTGATTTGGTGTTTCCTGATACTCAAAGTGATGGATGGACCAGGTTTTATTTTACACTTTCGGACGATGATCCTAATGAAGCTGAACCACCCAAAGCATGCATTATATCCATTGAAACTCGTGGCCTAAATGGAAATGCGATCATTACCGCTTCAGGTACGGTAGATTAATGTATGAAGAAATTAAAAGTTTAACTGATTACATTATCAATGAAATTGATCCTTTTGCTGCTGGTATTGAACGACTTCGCCAAATGTCAAGCATTCTCAATAAATTGGATTGGAAAGAACGAACGGTATTGTACAATTTCATTCAATTTTTAGCAGCAAAAATGCCTGAAATTGAAGCTTCAGATTTAGATATAGGTGGCGAATCCTCTTGTGGAAAAATTTGGTATCGCATTCATGGATACAAACGTCCCGTAGATGGTTTTCCCATATTTTCTGCTGATGAAATGGATGTCGTAATTTTGAATTTACTTGATGATTCACAATTACAGATGTTATGGAATAAACGGAATTGTGATTTTTCCTATACGACTGAAATTAGTCGAACGAACCTTCAAGAACCAGTACGTCACCGTTTTCGTGCTGATGCTTATTTCGAAATGGGACACCTTGCTCTGAATTTCCGCCACATTCCCAACATTATACGTCCATTTCGATCCTACGAGTTTCATCCCAATGTAGCGCGTGTGATGTCTTTGGCGCACGTAAAAATGGGGTTAATTCTTATCACTGGTATTACTGGTTCTGGTAAAAGTACTACTTTGGACAGCATTATTGATGCAAATAATAAAAGCATTCACGCTCATATCGTTATCATTGCCTCGCCCATTGAGACCATTCATCAATCGGATAAATGCATCGTTCGTCATCGTGAAGTAGGTCGCGATGTTTTAAGTTTTAAGGAAGGCGCGATTCAAGCACTTCGCCAAGATCCGGATATTATTGTCATTGGTGAGATGCGCGATCCAGAAACCATATTGACGGCTCTGGATATCACTGATTCGGGCCATAAAGTTTTTTCTACACTTCATACAGCATCAGCCGTAGAATCAATTGATCGCATTATCGCTGAAGTACCTGAAATTGAACAAACACGCGTCCGTTTAAGGTTAGCGGATGTTCTACAATGTATCGTTTCTCAAAAATTGGTACCATCCACTGATGGTACTCGCGTTCTTGCAAAGGAAGTTCTGGTAATGAATTCAAGTGTACGCGCAGCGATTCGCAATAACAACATTACTGAAATATATCAAATGATTCATGAATCAAGTGCTGAAGGGATGATTACAGTTGAACAGGATTTAGCACGTTTGGTAGGATTACGTAAAATTACTCCACAAACAGCACTTGATTTCGCCAACAATAAAAAGCGAATGCAAGAATTGCTCTTACGACTATGAACTCAAGTTTATCTCAATCTTTAGGTGGTGCAATAGGTATTCATATTGATGGTAAAGAAATTACCATCGCACATGTTGCAAAGATTCGCGATCAACTTCGTATTGTTTCTCTTCAAAAATTAACCTTGTCTATACCTTTTGAAGGATTATCCGAGAAAGAAACCGGAGCTTTCACTGTTCAAAGCAGTCAAGATGTTTTTGGCGGCGACTTAGAATCAGCAGTAGCCGGTATTGTTGAAACCACAGAAATTAGTGAAGACGATAACAATTTGCTGTTGTCTGCTTTACAGCAATTGCCACTTAAAAAATGTCGTTTAGGGTATTCAATCCCTTCTGCTAATGTCCGCTTTTTTAATGCTGGTGAATATGGCGGTAGTGAAAAAACCAATGCGATTGTTGATCGTATTCGTAAAGAAGCAGAAGAAAAAATTGGTGAAGTGGTTACCATTAACAATTCCCATGTAGAGGTTCAAAGCACAGCACCGGCGTGGTGTATTATCCATCGTAATGGAATTAAAATCATCAATCGCCTTGAACAGATGCGACCTGCTTTAGGAAATGTTCGCATCCGACATAGTTTAGTGGATCCTGTTGAAGTTATTTTGATAGGTGTCCTCAATCGAGAATGGCCTGCCAAGCCCAATGAAGTAACGGTTCAGATTCATATTGGTCCAGAGTTTACACACCTTTTGTTTTTACGTGGACGTGAAGTCATTACCGTTGCCCCTTTAATACAAACCGGTGCAAATTCGCCGACTTTACTCCAAACGTTGGTAAGTAAAATTCTACTTGAACAAGATGAAGCCAATATCACAGAAATACATCGCATTGCTTTATCTGGTTGTATTTATGCTGTAGGTGCAATTGAATACTTTGAACGTCGCTATCCTGATGTAGAAATCAGAGAATTATCCAATGCCAATTGTGATGATAGCTTTCTTTCAGAAGAAGAACGTGCTATTCAATCGGATGCAATTATTGCAATTGGTTTAGCGGTTAAAATTTTAAATCCAGAGGGGTTTTGGAAATCAAATTTACTCCCTACCGCTATACGGCGTAGTCAGCGTACCTTAAATCTTGCATGGCACGGTTATGTTTTATTAATCACCCTATTTATCAGTTCTTTGTTTATCACATTTTTGGGAAGTCAGTATAAAAGTGAACTACGCAGATTGCGTCTTGAATTGTTGACCAAACAAAGCCAAGATTTGCAAAATCAAATGCTTCGTCGCGAGTTGGACAGTTTAACTTTGAAGATTTCGGAGATGCAAAATCTTCTTTTACTTTCCGATTCGCTTTCTCGTGGTGCACATCGTTGGAGTCAATTGTTGCAAGTGATTAATACAGAAGGGAAAAAAATACCGAGCATTTGGTTCGAATCTATTCAAAGCGGAAAAGATGGCATCACCATAATGGGTAAAACCTTAAATCGCAATAGTGTTTCTAAAGCATCAAAATTGTTTCCAAATACCGTTATCCAACGCATCAATCGTGTCACGGTTCAAAATCGAATATTGTATCAGTTTGAATTTAAAGTTCCTTATCCCAATGATGATGTTCCATCTGAAAAACCGGAGAATTTACCAGCGACTCAAACGGAATCAGGTTCAACACCTTCAGAAACGGGTCCACGTACTTCACCTTCGTCAACTCCCAAAGAGGGTTTAGTAGGTTGATTGTATGAGTTATGCATTAAGAAATACTATTATATTAACTGTCCTCGTGATATTGGTAAATTCTATCGGATGGTTTTTCATCGTAATTCCGACAAGAAAAGAAAAAATAAAAATCCAATCGCAACTAAGCGTTCTAACCCAAAAGTTAATTGCTGATGCAAATTTAGCAAACGATATCGTTTTGATGGAAAAAGAGATAAAAACAGTGGAAAAACGATGGTTAACAAGAAAAAAGATTCTTCCCATTGATGAAAATAGTAGAATCACTTACAGTTTTATTAATAGAATGGTGGATACTTTGGATAATCCATTCCCATTTGATTTTGATTTTAATGGTGAAAAGGATACACTTGGGGTAACTTCGCGAAAATACTCTTTTCGCGCCGATGTTCCATACGCTTCCTTAGATGAATTTATCTTTACGATTGAACGCCATAAACGGCTTCTGGTAATTCCAGATTTTCAATTGGATTTTAAACCACCCGTCGAAGGTGAACCTTACAATGAATACAAAGTTACTGTTCATGCAAAAATGGTGGCTTATTCAGCAGCAAGTGGGTCAAATGAAATTCCTGATGATTTACCAGAATATCATGTAACGCCTTGGAATCCGTTTCGTCCTTTAGTGGTAGAAAAACTTCCAAAAAATGAAGAGGGTTTACTTGAAGTAGATGGAGCAAAACTGATTGCTATTCTAAAAAATAAAGCATATATCCAAGATAAAAATAATGTTCTAACTGTATTAGAAGAAGGTGACCCTGTCTATTTAGGATTTCTAACCACTATCGATCCCGTTTTAGCAAAAGTAAAATTCACTTTAAACTACGGGGGGTTTATTAGAATTCGAGAATTAGATTTAGTTCGCGAAGTTCAAACTAAAACGAAGTCGCGGATGAATTAATTTTTTCTTCAAGAAAATTTCTTTACATTGCTTTTTTTATTTTCTACTATCAACTATGGAAGAATTATGCGATACGTAATCATTGGTGCTGGTGCAGCTGGTTTAAGCGCAACTCAAACAATCTTAAAAGAAGATAATCAAGCGGATATTACTGTAATCACAGAAGAATTTGGACCTTTCTATTTTAGACCAATGTTGGTTGAATTACTTCATCGTGAAAACTTTATACACAATATTTACAAAGTACCGCAATCACTTGAAATAGTTCACTGGGAATTAGGTGCACGAGTTTCTTCTGTTGAACCAAAAAACAATCGCGTCTTACTCAGTAATCAAAAAAGCATTTCTTACGATTTTCTTGTTATCGCATCTGGTTCCTTTCCAGATATTTCTTATTTGAAAGGTTTTGAACGTTTTGTTCGCACTATTCATAGTTATTCAGATGTACGTCGTTTGAAACAAGAACTAACTCATGCGCGTGAAGTCATCGTTACTGGTGGTGGTTATATCGCTGTAGAAATCATTCGCCAATTGTACCTTCGAGGTCTCAAAGTATATTTTTATGCGCGACCGGATCTATTTTGGCCAAAAGAATTACCCGGTGTAACTGTTGAAGATGTAGTTCGTCTCCTTGAAGGAGTTGATATTGCACCACAATTTGATGTATGGATTACTGACGTTTATGATCGAGACGGTACAACTTACACAGTTGTATTCAATGATGGAAGTGTAAAATATGTTCAATCCATCATCGCTGTGCCTGCAGAAGTCCCGAATGTGGCATTTCTGCAAGGAAGTGGAATTCACATTGATGAAGGAATTGTGGTGAATGAAGAACTTAGAACAAATATACCCAACGTTTTTGCATGCGGTGATTGTGCACAAGTATTTGATCTTCATAACAATGTCAACAGAACTAATTTTGGTTGGCGAAGTGCAGAAAAACAAGGAGAAATTGCGGGACGCAATGCAGTTGGAAAAAATCAAATATTTATCCCTACGACCCAAGATTTTTATTTTTTAGATTTACTGGGTAAAAATTTATTTAACCGATGGATCGGAATGGAAGAACCGTCCAACTCATAATATTGTTTTTGATACATGTTGCAATGTTCAGTGTCGAAAAACGAAACTATTATGTTCTTTGATTTTCTCTCTTACTTTGATATACCTTACTATTTTTATTGAATAAAAACAGTTTGGAAGAGTTTGATTTGATGCAAATTAATGGTTGGCTTGACCAAATCCCCATAGCACTTTGAATGAACCAAATCATTTCTTTCCAATTGCAAATTGTTTTTCTACAATATTCATATCTGTATTCTCTCCCGTCACCCATTAAATTGTTGGGTTTTCATATGAACCGTTTGTTAATCAATGGAATAAGCATTGAATAGTCAATACTTGCCTATCTTGAATTTCGTACTTATAATTGTCTTTTTCTAAATTTGTATTATTTTCTTTTAATGTAGATTTTTATTCTTAGAAAGAAGAGAAAAAATGGCAGTACCAAAGAAACGTACATCCAAACAACGTAAACTAAAACGCCGAACACATCAGGTTTTAACCCCTGTAGTGTTGACTCAATGTAAAAAATGTAATGCGAAATATAGACCTCACCATGTCTGTCCAAATTGTGGCACTTACGGTGAAAAATCGGTACTTTTTATTAAAAAAGATTAGTGGAGTGATTGTTGCGGATTGCGGTGGATACCGCGGGTGGCGAGTTTGCACCAATTGCACCGATTGAAGGTGCTTTGCAATCGTTGCTCCATCCAGAAGCACCCAGTGAAATTATTCTCGTAAGTAAACGTTCTGTTCTTTTTGATTATTTCAAAGGACATCTCCCAAACAAAGTATCTTTCGTAGAAGCGGAGACATTTGTTCCCGAATCAATCTCGCCTCTTCGAGGGATTCGTTCTTTACCCAATTCTACCATTACCGTTGCCCATCAGTTGGTTCGAGATGGTCGGGCTGACGCAGTGGTTTCTGCTGGATCAACTGGTGCACAATTAGCTGCAGCGGTTTTAATTTTAGGTAAACTTCGGTGGGTATTAAAGCCAGCGTTGGGAGCAATTTTACCTAAAAAAGAAAAAAAGGGGTTTTTACTTGATGTTGGAGCAAATCCGTCGGTACATAGTATCCATTTGGTTCAATTTGCAGCAATGGGCGCTGTTTTCGTAGAACAGATTTTACAAATACATAACCCGCGTGTAGCATTACTTTCAAACGGAACAGAAGCCGAAAAGGGAACCGATGCAGTTAAAGGTGCTTACCATATTTTACAACGGAGTGGAAAACTGAATTTTGTTGGAAGTATTGAAGGGAATGATATATTGACCGACCGTGCAGATGTGGTTGTTACAGATGGTTTTACTGGAAATATTTTTTTAAAATTTGCCGAGTCACTCCCTTCAATTATCGAGGGGTGCGATTCGTCTATGTTGCAATCATTAGAGCCCACTCAGTATGGTGGAGTACCTATCTTAGGTGTTCGAGGTGTCTCAGTAGTTTGTCATGGTAAATCCAATGCCTCTGCTTTTACTTCTGCTATCCTGGAAGCAGTTCGAGTATCAAAGCTCTCTTTACCTAAACGAATGGAAAAACTCGCAGCACGTTTACGCTGGCAACGATTTATGCCACATCGCAATGAAGGAGATTAAAGGATTGTAAAATGATACGAAGTGTTTTAGCAGGAACCGGTCGTGCTTTACCTGAAACCATCATCAGTAATTACGATTTAGAAAAAATCGTAGATACCTCAGATGAATGGATTGTAACCCGTACAGGGATTCGTACACGATTTGTAGCCAAGACCGGTAGCGCAACCAGTGATCTCTGTGCACAAGCGGGAAAAATAGCACTTGAACGCGCGAATCTTTCCGCTGATGAATTAGATTTTATTATTGTAGGGACAGTAACCGGCGATATGAAATTTCCTTCCACTGCAGTTTATGTTCAATCAAAACTCGGTGCTAAAAAAGCAACCGCATTTGACATAGCAGCAGCATGTACAGGCTTCATCTATGGAATGGATTTAGCTGATAGTTTTATTCGAACCGGAAAAGCCACGAAAGTATTGGTCATTGGTGGTGAAATTTTAACTTCAATGTTAGATTGGGAAGATCGTGCAACGGCAGTATTGTTTGGTGATGGTGCTGGAGCTGCTGTATTTGTAGCAGAAGAAACTGAGGAAAAAGTGGGTATCCTTTCTACCTATTCTAAATCTGACGGTACCTTAGCCCATTTGCTCTATTGCCCAGGTTGTGGTAGTATCAACCCCCCTTCAGTGCAAAGTATCGCCCGTCGAGATCATTATATTAAAATGTCAGGTAATGAAGTTTTTAAGCACGCTGTCCGAATGATGCGTGATTCAGCAGTGATTGGTCTTGAACGTGCAGGAATAACTATGGAAGAGTTGGATCTCTTAATTCCTCATCAAGCCAATATCCGTATCATTGAAGCAACTCAAGAACGCTTAAAGTTGCCGAATGAAAAAGTGTACGTGAATTTGGATCGTTATGGCAATACTTCTGCTGCATCCATTCCGATTGCTCTTGATGAAGCAATTGAATTAGGAAAATTGAAAAAAGGAATGACTGCTCTTTTCGTCGCTTTTGGTGGTGGATTTACGTGGGGATCCGCCTGTTTACGTTACTAATCGTTGAGGGGTTATGAAATCACTTGCTTTTCTTTTTCCGGGACAAGCTTCACAATTCGTTGGTATGGGTAAAGATCTGTTTGATACCTATGAGGTTGCACGGCTACGATTTGAAGAAGCCAGTGAAGTGGTTGGGGTAAATCTTTCAAAGATCTGTTTTGAAGGACCAGAAGAAACCTTAAAGCAAACGTTTATTACTCAACCTGCTATCTTTACACATTCTGTAATCGTAGCAGAACTACTTGAAATGAATGGAATTCGCTTTTCAGCGACGGCAGGTCATTCTTTGGGTGAATACTCTGCTTTGGTCGCAGCAAAAGCATTTGACTTTTCTACAGGAATCCAGTTGGTTGCTAAACGTGGCGCACTAATGCAAGCCGACTGTGAACGTACACCTTCTACCATGGCTGCGGTTGTTGGTTTGCCTGTTGAAATCCTAAACGAAGTTTGTCAAGAAGCAGGTGGAATAGTAGTCCCTGCTAATTTTAACAGTCCCGGACAAATTGTTATTTCGGGTGAGACCGATGCAGTTAGACGTGCTATGGATTTAGCGAAGAGTCGTGGTGCAAAAATTGTAAAAGAATTGCAAGTGTCTGGTGCCTTCCATTCGCCATTAATGGCCACTGCAGCTAAAGAACTTTCTTCTTCTATTGATTCAGTGACAATTCAAGAACCGATCTGTGACATCTACCCAAACGTAACTGGAAAAGTTACTCGTGATCCTGAAACAATTCGTAAATGCTTAAAAGAACAAGTGACATCCCCTGTGCTCTGGTCTGACACTATATTCGCTATGCGTTCCAATGGGATTGAACAATTTTTTGAAGTAGGTCCGAAAAATGTTATTTCTGGAATAGTAAAAAGTATTGATAAAAATCTGCCTATTCAGACCGTTGGTACAGTTTTAGAAATAGAAGCATTGATGAAGCAAATAGGAAACTTTTTATGAATATGTTACAAAATCAAGTCGCTTTAGTTACTGGTTCTGCACGTGGAATTGGTCGTTCTATCGTAGAACGTTTATTGCAAGATGGTGCTATAGTTTATATCAACGATTTGAAAGCAGAAGATATAGAATCAACTATACAAGAACTAAACGAGCAATATCAGTTTGAAGATAGATTATTTGGAATTGAAGGCGATGTTTCAAATGATGAAATTGTGAAACCAATGATTGAAAAGATTCTATCTGCACACAATCGTTTGGATATCTTAGTCAACAATGCTGGGATCACACGTGATGGTTTAATGATGCGGATGAGTGTTCAAGATTTCGAACTTGTATTAAAAGTAAATTTAACCAGTGCTTTCTTATGCTCAAAGTATGCATCACGCAAAATGTTGTCACAAAAGTACGGTAGAATAATTAATATCAGTTCTGTGGTCGGAGTAATGGGCAATGCAGGACAAGCCAATTATTCTAGTAGTAAAGCCGGAATGATTGGACTAACGAAATCTTTAGCAAAGGAATTTGGTTCACGAGGAGTTACAGTTAATGCAATTGCACCGGGGTTTATAGAAACTGCAATGACTCATCATTTATCAGAAGAGGTGCGAAACAAGTTTTTAGAATCTATTCCCTTACGACGCGCCGGAACACCAAATGATGTTGCGGGTGTCGTTTCATTTTTATGTAGTCCAGATGCCGCATATATTACTGGACAGGTCATTCACGTTGACGGCGGCATGGTAATGTAATATCTTTTGTTCAACTTAGGAGGAAATATGTCCACAACCGCAACGAAAGTTAAAGAAATTATTGCTGAAAAATTAGGTGTGAATATGGAACAGTTGACTGATAACGCTCGTTTCATTGAAGATTTAGCAGCTGATTCTCTTACTATTACTGAATTAATGATGGCATTAGAAGATGAGTTCCATATTGAAATTTTAGATGAAGATGCTGAAAAACTCAAGACCGTAGGTGATGCTGTAAAGTATATCGAATCCAGAACGTAATGGAATTGTATCTATTTCAATTATACTTTGAGTAATTTGCATTTACTTATTTTAGGAATTCATTATGGCTAAACACCGTGTAGTAATAACGGGACTTGGTGCTGTTACTCCGATCGGGGTAGGCGTAGATGCTTATTGGAATGGATTGGTTGAAGGGAAATCCGGTTCTGCTCCCATCACCTTGTTTGATGCTTCTAATCATGAAACAAAATTTGCATGCGAGGTCAAAGGTTTTGATTTTGCACAATGGATGGATCCTCGTGAGGGGCGCCGTTATGACCGATATTGTCAGTTTGCAGTAGCAGCAGCAGAAATGGCTATCCAAGATGCAAATTTACAAGATTGGGACGGAATTAATAAAGATCTGGTAGGTGTTATCATAGGAAGTGGAATTGGTGGACTTAACGTTTTTGAGGAACAAACCAAAATTTTATTTGAACGTGGTCCGAAACGTTTAAGTCCCTTTTTCATTCCTATGATGATCTCTGATATTGCAGCTGGTATTATCAGTATTCGTTATGGAATTAAAGGTGTGAATTATGCTGTAACCAGTGCTTGTGCAACAGCAAGTCATGCGATTGGGGTTGCCTACCGTCATTTACAATTTGGAGATGCGGATATCATTCTTTGTGGAGGTTCAGAAGCTGCGGTGACTTCAGTTGGCGTGGGTGGCTTCAATGCGATGAAAGCATTATCGACCCGGAACGAAGCCCCTGAAAAAGCATCCAGACCTTTTGATAAACATCGAGATGGTTTTGTTATTGGTGAAGGTGCAGGTGTTCTTGTGTTAGAAACGCTTGAAATGGCAGAACGCCGAAATGCAAAGATCTACGGAGAAATCATCGGAATTGGTTTCACTGGAGATGCACATCATATTACAGCTCCCGCTGAAGGTGGTGAAGGAGCCCAACGTTCAATGCGTCTCGCAATCCAAGAAAGCGGTTTAGCAGTGGATGAATTCGGTTATATCAATGCCCATGGAACTTCTACGCCTTACAATGACAAATTTGAAACCATGGCAGTTAAAGCTGTATTTGGTGATCATGCAAAGAAATTAGCCATATCTTCTACCAAGTCAATGACTGGACATTTATTGGGTGCAGCTGGAGGTATAGAATTAATTGCGACTGTTTTGGCAGTAAAGAATGGCATTCTTCCACCTACGATCAATTATGAAACGCCTGATGAAGAGTGTGATTTAGATTATGTACCAAACCGATCACGTGTTCAACAAGTGGATGCAGCGTTATCAAATACTTTTGGATTTGGTGGCCATAATGCGACAATCGCAGTAAAGCGATGGAATAATTAACTTATCATTTTTGATATTCATTCTTTGTTTTTTTCCATGAATTTATATGTCTTTTGTTGAACGCTTGAAACAATTCATTTCTCGTCCACTACTTCAACAGCGACGTGGTTCGATTTTAACACATGAAAAACTTAAAGTAGTCCAAGAACGTATTCGTTACCATTTCAAAGATATCACCTTATTAGAGCAAGCACTCGTTCATCGTAGTTACTTAGGAAATTCCAATCAAAACTCCATTCAATCCAATGAACGATTGGAATTTTTGGGGGATGCTGTACTTGATTTAATCATTTCTGAAGTCATCTACAAAACTGATTCAAATGCTTGTGAAGGAACTTTAACAAAGAAAAAATGCAATTTAGTATCGGGCAAAATGCTCTCTAAAATTGCTTACGAACTTGGTCTTGGTGATTTTATTATCATGAGTGAAAATGAAGAGCGTTCAGGTGGACGTTCACGCCCTTCCATCTTAGAAGATACATTTGAAGCACTTTTAGGTGCAATTTATTTAGACGGTGGATTAATTGCAGCAACCAGCTTTTTACGTCCGATTTTATTGGATAAAATCAATACCATTATCATTCATCACCCTTTGAATAATTCAAAATCTGAACTGTTAGAGTTTGTTCAAAAATATGCACTCGGAACGCTTCAGTACATTGTAGAACGTGAAGAAGGTCCTGATCATAAAAAAGTGTTTCATGTAGCAGTGTATTTAAACAATAAGCGCTTAGCGATGGGAAAAGGTTCCTCAAAGAAATTAGCAGAACAAAATGCTGCACGTTTTGCAATAGACCAGCTAAAACGGAATCAACAATTGAACGGAGTACAAAATGGATTATTTTCTCAATGATACTCAAAAGGAATTGGTACAATTGGCACGTAAAATTGCTTTGGAACGTGTCAAACCAAGGGTTGCAGAATTAGATCGCAATGGTGAATTTCCATGGGATTTAGTAAAAGTTTTTGCCGATGCAGGTTTCTATGGATTGTATATTCCTGAAGAATACGAAGGAGTAGGTTTAGGGGTTTTTGAGTTGGCTTTGGTCACTGAAGAGTTGTCTAGAATAGATGCTGGTTCTGCTTTGGCATTGGCAGCAAGTGCTTTAGGTACGTTTCCGATTATTCTTTCTGGCAATGAGGAACAAAAGAAACGATACTTACCACGTTTAGCACGTGGCGAAATCCTTGCAGCGTTTGGACTAACTGAACCGAGCGCCGGTAGCGATGCAGGAAGCATAAAAACTACTGCAAGAAAAGATGGAAATCGCTATATCTTAAATGGACAAAAAGTATTTATTACCAATGGTGGTGTTGCAAAGGTTTATGTGATTATCGCATCAACCGATCCATCTAAAGGTTCGCGTGGAGCATCCGCTTTCATTGTGGAAGAAGGTACTCCCGGCTTTACTTATGGGAAAGAAGAAGACAAAGTCGGAATACGTGCTTCTGCCACAAGACAGTTACATTTTGATGATTGTATTGTCCCAGAAGAGAATCGAATAGGTCCAGAAGGTGCGGGTTTTATCGTTGCTATGAAAACTTTGGATCGCAGTCGTCCAGGAGTGGCTGCACAAGCATTAGGCATTGCTCAAGGTGCTTTGGATTTAGCATTAGAATATGCACGCGAACGAATTCAATTTGGCACACCGATTATCAATTTTCAAGCCATCCAATTTATGTTGGCAGATTTAGGAATCAAGATTGAGGCGGCACGTGCGTTGTTGTACCAAACTGCACGAATGGTAGATGCCGGTATTCAAGATGTAGCGAAAGAATCTGCTATGTGTAAAGTGTTTGCTTCGGACGTAGCAGTACAGACAGCGATTGATGCGGTTCAAATTTTTGGTGGTTATGGTTATATGCGCGATTATCCAATTGAAAAGTTCATGCGTGATGCGAAAATTACTCAAATTTACGAAGGCACCAATCAGATTTTACGCGGTGTAATCGCAAAACACATGATCAAACAAGCTGCGGATGCTGTGAAACTGTTAGGATAAAAAAAGCGCCTTAAAGGCGCTTTTTTTTTAGATTGTGCCTAACTCTTCAAACTCAGCATCCCAAGGTGGTGATACTATACAAAGAAACACTAAAGGAGTGGTTCCTGTATTTTCTAGCCATTGCCATTTTCCTGCAGGGATTACCACTGCCGTCCCCGCTGTGACTTCTGCTGATTCATTTTCGAGATGAATTATTCCGTTCCCACTAACAAAAATGTAAGTTTCGGTAGCTTTACTTAAACGATGAGGATGTGTGTTTTGACCGCTCCTTATTCTTGCATAAGCCACAGAATATTTAAGGTTTGAAATTTCTTCATCTTTGTATGGATGAATCCATTCAAACAGTTCTGAATTGTCACTTGCTCGAAAAAATCGTTCGGGTTGCAATTTTCGTATAATCATGGTCGTATTGAGAAACTGATTGAAGTTGTGATTCCATATTCCCAAGAATTAATCAATTCATAAGTCGGTGGCCTTCTTCCAGTAACAAATCTTGCAAATGCTCTTGGTGCAATCGTTACACCAGGCATTTGTGAAGTTTGAATAGGCAATTGATATTCAGCACCGGAAGAAAGAAGTGCATGGGGGCGTACATCTTTTGCCCAATGGGCTTCTCCATACGTAATCCAAGAAGTTCCGAATACAATAGGTACACTCCAATTTAAATAAGCATCCGCACGCATAGCAGATGAATCGATTGGTGGCATCATCCGAACTTGAGAAACATATGCACTTAATTTAGCAGGTTGAGCTGTATTGTTGACTACACGCATAAAATCCGTAAATGGTAATTCTTGTTCATATCCCAATGAAAAGCGATAGTTTTTTGCATGATATTTTCTATTGGTGTCCAAAGTGGATTCAATCCCTGGTACAAAAACCCACGAACCAATGTACGTCCCCTTTGATATTTGGTTAGGTTGAGATAGAACGTAACCAAAATTTAACCCTACACCTACATCAGCAGTAAAAAAACCTCTTGGATGATAATCAAAAGGATGTAATGCTTCACCACGAATTCGGATATCAAATCGTCGTACTTCAGTATGTTTGATTTTTGGACCAATTTGAAATAGTTTGGTCTCTGGAATTGTGACCGCAACAGCAAAAACTGATGGATTTTCTAACATTAAAAATTCTATTCTCGGTTGAAATGTTTGAGAAATACCTAACGAAGTGAATACACTGATAAAAAATAGAGATGTGAAGAATTTTATGTGCATATGAACCTCATCAATCTTTTGTAATTTGAATGTTCGTATTGTAATTAATTTAATCCATAATGTCATCATTGGACAAATGTATCTACGGATGCAGTTGAATCAAAGGTTCACAAAATAGATACAAATACGTTGGATTCAGTGAATTCAATCAAATTATTCTTTTTATTTTATCCAAAATAAAGAAACATTGTACACGTGATTGTATATGAAGTTACTTACTTTCTATGACGAAACGCTTGATGAAAACACTTCTACGACAAATCTTGGTTCGATTGATGAAATCAAGCATTTCCGTGCACACCGTTTGAAATTAGGGGATTGCATCCGTTTGGTCAATGGAAAAGGGATTGCCAAATTAGCCAAAATTGTACACAGTGAAAAAAGATTAGTAAAACTTGAAATCCTTCATTCGGTAGCAACCAATGAGCCAATTTTCAAACGAATCCTTCTATTGGCCAATATTTCCCATGATGCTTTGGAGACAGCTTATGCAAATGGAATTGCTTTAGGGATGCATCAATTGATGATCTTTCAAGGTGATTTTTCACAATCAAAAGAGGTACGTTTTGATCGTATGAAACGAATTGGTTTGGCTGCAATGAAGCAGTGTCATCGTTCCGTCGTTCCAGAAATTTTTTATTTCTCAAGTTTAGAAGAAACCATTCAAGCAGTCAAACAGCAGTATTCTGCTTTAGATAGTTATCTATATTGTAATTTCCATGGTGTCCATGCATTTCACTTGATACAATCATTTGAAGGGAAATGGGGCATTGTAATCGCTATAGGTCCTGAAGGTGGTTTCTCAGATAAAGAGTGTCGGTTATTTGAAATGAATTCATTTCAAAATATCTCGTTAGGAAAACATATTCTCCGTTCTGAACTTGCTGTCGCTACGGCTTTATCTTTATTTTGCCATTATCCATAGCAGCACTACGATACTCATCATTTATGTCTCCATCCAATCCTATTGCAGAAGAACACAATACGCCCCAAGGTTTTTCCCAACGGTTTAGCATTCTCAAACGAACGCTTCAATTTGCAAAACCTGAAACAAAACGATTCTCTTGGGGAGGTTTACTTTTATTACTTAGCATCATAACGACATTAGGTCAACCTTTAGTATTTCGCCAAATATTTGATGTCCATTTGGTTCAAAAAGATGAATTCGGTTTAATTTTATCAGCGACTCTATTTTTTGTACTGATCGGATTGACTAGTGTTTTTCAATATCTCAAAAATCTTTTACTTGGAACAGCAGGTGTAACAATTGTAAATCACTTCAAGCGCGAAGTTTATGATCATATGCTTAAATTTGAAATACCGTTTTTTGAACAAAATCCAGTGGGGCGCTTGGTCTCAAGAATAGAATCGGATTGTGAGCGTTTGGTCGGACTGTTTACGCGTGTGGGGTTACAAGTCATCAGTACGATTCTACTTTTACTTGGTACATTGGTAATTCTTTATACCATTGATTGGAAATTGGCAATCCTTCTGACTTTCATCGTCTTCATCATTTTTATTGGTGCTATCACATTTTTTCATAGAATGCGACCGATGTTTCAAGAAGAGCGTGCTAAAATCGCATCAGTAACTGCTGTGGTATCTGAATTTACCCAAGGTGCACGACTGTTGAGAATTTTTCAAAGAGAAGAATTTGCAAAGAAACGTCTTCGTGAGGTAAATGATGATAAGGTTCGCTATTCCATACGTATCTTTCTCCGTTTTGCTTTTTTCTTTACGCCCGTTGGAATGATTCAAGTTTGTCTTGTTGGCTGGGTTTTATGGTTTGGTGCTGGTTTATCAAATGTAGGTGCTTATAGTATTGGTACTATTGTGATGTTTGCACAGTATATCACTCAATTGTTTCGCCCACTGTTTGAATTCACAGAACAAATCGGTGAGATTCAACGAGCACTTGGAGCAGCAGATAGACTTTATGAACTGTTAGATAGAAAACCAAAAGTAGAAAATCCTACTGTTGCTGTTCCTGTTCCAATTTTATCCAAAGCCATCCAATTTGAAAATATTTTTTTTCACTATCATCCTTCTAAACCCATTTTATTTAATATTCACCTGGAAATTCCAGTGGGAACCAAACTTGCATTGGTTGGACCAACTGGTGGAGGAAAAACTACTTTAATCAATCTATTGTGCCGATTTTATGATCCTGTTCAAGGACGAATCTTATGGGATGGTATAGATATTCGCAATTTTCAACAAGAAGAGTATAGAAAAAAAATTGGATTAGTTTTACAAGATTTATATTTGTTCCCCGGAACTGTTCAAGAAAATTTGTCTGTTCTACGAACAGATGTTCCAATTCATCAAGTGGAACAAGCGATTGAACAGTTGGGTTTATGGGATATTTTTCAACGTTTTCCAAAAGGGTTAGATACTGTATTTAGTGAACGAAGTGCAAATATCAGTTATGGCGAACGACAATTGGTTGCCTTTACACGTGCGTTAGTTTTTCAACCAGAATTGTTGATCTTAGATGAAGCTACATCATCTGTTGATCCAGAAACAGAACGTAAAATAGAAAAAACTTTAGAAACTTTACTTCATAACCGAACTGCAGTTATTGTTGCACATCGTCTTTCAACAATTCGTAATGCTGATAAAATCGCTGTGATCCAAAAAGGACGTTTAGTTGAATTAGGCAATCATGATGAATTAATCCGAAAAAACGGGTATTATGCTCATTTGTATCGAATCCAATTTCCAGAGGCAAATCATCGTGATGAAAAAATTGTTGGATATTGATTTTCATTGGTTATCCCGATTTTGGCGTCAACGCCGTGGTTTGATGCTATTGGTGTTATCTCTAACTGTGTTATCCATCGCAGTAAGGACAGCTTATCCGTTGATGTTCAAGTTTGTATTGGATACCATTGCATCACAAGCACCCACGAATGTGACACGCTTTTGGATCTTGTTTTTAATTGGTGTAGGAACATTTCAAACCATTATGTTCGCAGTACTACCCAATACAAGAGCGTATGGCAATCTTATTTTTGGTAAGTTGATGCGCGAACAAGTGTTTGAAAAAATTCTTCAAAAAGGATTTGATTTCTTTTTAAAATTTCGTACTGGTGATGTGATTACTAGACTTACTGATGACATTGAAGGATCCGATATGAAACTGGCTTGGTATAGTTGTAGTGGCGTAATGCGTCCTGTTGAAATGTCATTGGTCATTTTGTTTTCTTTAATCGTAATGTTTTCGCTGAATTGGAAGCTCAGTATTTTTATTTTTGTACCCCTTCCCTTTTTTATTTTTTTATTGGTTAAAACGCTTAAAGCAATGGAACTAAAAGCAGTTGAACGACAAGAAGCAGTTTCGCAAGTCAACGATCTACTGGAAAGTAGCATTAGTGGAATTCGTATTGTGAAAGGTTTTGTAGCAGAAAAGCAATTCGTAGAATCATTCAAGAATATATTAAATCAACGCATTATTAAAGAAATTGATTTTATACGAGTTAATTCTAAATTAGAAGCGGTTGGGATATGGGTTAATAATTTTGGAATTATTCTTGCTCTATTTGTGGGTGGAATTCACACCATTCGTGGTGAAATGACTGTTGGTAGTTTTTTCGCTTTCGTCAATTATTTTCAATTTTTAATTGAACCGTTTTTTACCATTGGATACTTTTTTGCGATGACAAAAGTTAATGGAGCTTATATCAATCGCTTAAAAGAAATTGAAAATTATCCTGAACTTTCTCATAAAGGTAAACGTGTTATTCATCAAATTGATTGGGTTAAAGTAGAAAATCTTTCTTTAGGGTACAGCAATAACCCAATTGTCCGAAATCTATCGTTTCAATTGGAAAAAGGTAAGATAACTGCTTTAGTAGGACCCATCGGTTCAGGAAAAACAACCGTACTTGAAGGATTATTGGGTGAACTTGAACCTCTTCAAGGAACTATATCAATTAATGGCATCCCGATTCACGAAATTGAACGAGAAAGCCGTCTCAAAAGAATTGGTTATGTCCCTCAGGAATCACTTCTTTTCAGTGGGACAATCCGCGAAAACATTCAACTTGGTGATCCTCTCCTTAATGATTCTATCATACATGCTTCTTTAACAGCAAGTTGTTTATGGGATGAATTACAACATTTTCCTTTGCAAGAAAATAGCATCATCGGTCAACGAGGCATTGAACTTTCTGGTGGTCAAAAACAACGTTTATCTATTGCTCGAGCTTTAGCACGTAAACCAGACCTATTGATTTTAGATGATGTGACCAGCGCTTTAGATGCCGAAACTGAACAAATGTTTTGGCAACGATTCCGTAAAGAATATCCCTCTACTATCGTTGTCGTTGTCACTCATCGTTTAGCAACCGCGATTCAAGCGGATGAAGTCATTATGATTGATAATGGACAAATGGTGGCTCGTGGAACCCACTTAGATTTGTATTTAAACAATGAACGATATAAACAATTTGTAGAACATGAAAAAGATGAAGAAACAATAGAAAATAAAGTTGAGTTCAGCGGCACTCCTCACTAACTTCACATTGAAATTCACTTTGCCATTTTTTAATTCGATCGCGTATGTTTTTTTCTGAAATTCCTAAAATGGCTGCAGCTTTTGATTTATTTCCGTTTGATTGGATTAACGCTCTAAAAATGAGTTCCATTTCATATAACAAAGTCATGATGTGATACTTACTAAAATGATGTGACAAAGAAAAATCATCATTGAAGTTATTTTCAAACTCTCTTCGGAAGTGCTGAATTTGTTGAATGTCCGATTCAGCAAGATATGAAAAATTTTTTTGTAATAGATTTTGGATGAAAGAATAAAATTGTAAGTTATTTGAAACAGATATTTCTTTTTTAGATTGAACAAAGGATGATTGGGAACTTTGACTGAAAGCATTTTCGGAATATTTTGAATCATCTTCATTTTGGTTTTCTTGAATTTTTCTATTGCCACGCGTTGATTCTACGTCAATCACCCATTGACCATCAAATTGGAAATCTGAAAGCTGTAGTACATCTTGATTGGCTAAAATTACTGCACGTTCAACTTTGTTTTTGAGTTCTCGAACATTTCCAAACCACTCATAACTTAAAAGTTTTTTCCAAACAAGTGGGTCAACACCTTTAATCTTTTTATTATACTGTGTTGCAAAAATTTCAAGGTAATACTCTATCAAAGGCCGAATGTCACTTCTTCGGTGCCTTAATGGTGGTATATGTATTCGGACAACATTTAGGCGGTATAGTAGATCTTCTCGAAATGTTCCTTCTTTAACTAATTTTTCTGGATCTTTATTTGTTGCAGAAATAACACGAACATCAACTTGTTTTAGTTTTATACTTCCAATTGGTGTGAAAGTATGATCTTGTAAAAATCTCAACAATTTCACTTGAGCGGAATAAGGTAAATCTCCAATCTCATCAATAAAAAGAGTACCCAAGTTAGCAGATTCAATTAATCCAATTCTATCTTTATCGGCTGAAGTGTAAGCCCCTTTGGTTACGCCAAACAATTCTGCTTCAAGTAAGGTTTCTGGCAAGGCAGCACAATTTATTGTCACAAAAGGTCTATTGGAACGTGGAGAATTGGAATGTATCAATTGGGCTAGTTTTTCTTTTCCTGTTCCTGATTCACCAGTTATCAATACAGTCGCATTTGTAACCGCAATTTTTTGCACCATTTTATAGATGCCTTCCATCTCACCAGAAACATAAATTAAATCTTGATCCATATTGAAAGATAAAAAAAGAATAGGTTACTTTAGAACTTAGATACCGAAAAATTAGAAACGTAAATTTAGTATAAACCTATTTTTTTGGAATTCACTATGACCAATAAGAAACGCATAAAAATTTATACAAAATATGGAGACCAAGGTTATACTGCACTGTTTCACGGTGGTAAAGTTCTAAAAACCGACGCACGTGTCTGTGCTTATGGTACTGTTGATGAACTGAATTCCTGTTTAGGGTGGGTATTGGTGGAAGTTCATCGTACCCTATCAAATTTCTCCCATGAAAACCTTGAAGATGAAACAGTCAAGGGGCTAAAAAAACTTCAAAATGTCATTGTAAATCTTCAAAACGAATTGTTTCAATTGGGTAGTGATCTTGCTCTTCCTTTAAGTAGCAATAAGCCTTTACCATTTCCACGAATTGATTTATCAAACGTCAAGCGATTAGAAAAATGGATTGATGCGTTTGATGAACAACTTCCCCCATTAAGTGCTTTTATATTGCCCGGAGGAAGTGAATTGGCAGCAAGATTGCACATTGCAAGGGCAGTATCGAGACGTGCTGAACGCGAAATTGTAAACGCCGTTAACCTGTTGAACACTAATCAAAAAGAAGTTAATGAAAGTGTTATTCCTTACATTAATCGGATTAGCGATTTATTGTTTGTATTAGCACGATATTCAAACTTTTGCTTACACGTAGAAGATGTATTTTGGTCAAAAACTTTTATGAAATGATTGCTAAAATGATTTGAACTTTTTAAGGATACTAACTAAATTTAAATTTTATATCAATTTTCAAGTGTTTGTCTATCAATTCATATGGTATGAATAAAGCTTCAAAATCTTCAAATTTGTTCACTTTTCAAGGAAAAGATACTTTCCTTGAAATGCTTTTGCTTTTATTAAAGCAAATTCAAGAGATTTTTTTAGTAATTGATGATAAAGGTTACATCCTTGATGGTTCTGATTCAATAGAAACGATTTTCGGAAAATCACTTCATTCTGTGAAGCGAAAACCCCTACACAATTTTTTAAATCCTGAAGATTTTAAAAAAATATCCGATTTGATTTTCAAGTTTCAGGAAACAAACGGAAATCCATCACACCTCATCATTCCCTTTTTAAATACTAAAAACGGACATTTGACCACACAAGTTCAATTGATTGTATTTCCTTTGAATTTAAATCCACGTTTATTTCTTTTCTTTTTTAAGAATTCCCTGGATCAGATGGGCATTAAAAAACGTTTTGAGGAATTGGAGCGACTTCTTCAAATTTATATTGAGTATAGTCATGATTTGCTAACTATAATCAATCCGGAAGGTATTATCTTATTTGCTACTAAGGGAATTGAAAAGCATTTAGGTTATTCGATTGAAGATTTTATCCAGCATTCAATTTATGAGTTTGTTTACTCAAAAGATCAACAGAAATTAAAAGATGCTATCCAAAACTGTCTTCAATCTACGTTGAATAAACATGAAATTTATTTTCGTTATGTGAAAATAAATGGAGGTCTTCGTCTAGTTCAATGTTCTTGTATTAATCTTCTCAATCATCCACAAGTTGCTGGCATCCTTTTGCAAACGAAAGATATCACCGATTCTTATCAATTTGAATTAGAACAAAAAAAATCTCTTGCCACCTTACATACATCTACAAAACAATGCATCCATGGACTTTTAATCTGTACTGCCAATGATTACGAATGCATAGATACAAACGAGCAATTTACCCAACTTACAGGTTACTCATCTACTGAAATCATCGGTAAAACTCTGTTTGAAACAAAATTGTTTCCGGAAATCCATAGAATTGAATGGTTCATACAAAATACATCGGTACAAGATTCCTCAATTCAAATTGAAACACAAATTCAAAAAAAGGATTTGTCGCTTCTTAACGTTTCATTAAATATTGAAATTGTAGAAATCAAACATGATTTTTTAATTCTGATGTCAATTCATGATATCACCGAATTCGTTCAAACCCGAAATGAACACGAACTCTTCTTAGAACGAATTAGACATTTGAGCAAAATGGAAAGTTTAGGTGTTTTAGCAGGCGGCATAGCACACGATTTTAACAATATTCTTGCAGGTATTTTAGGATTCGCGGAATTAGCAGAACTCTATACGGATGTTAATTCACCGATTTACGAATATCTCCAAAAAATACAAGAAGCAGGTAAACGTGCTGCATTTTTAAGTAACCAAATGCTTCTCTATACCGGACAAAGTGGTGCAGAATTTTCTCCACTTGATCTAGTCCAGATGGTAAAACATTCTAAAGATCATCTATTAACCCTTACAGGTAAAAATGTTGTTTTAGAATTTCAACTATCTGAAGATCCTTGCTTTATATACGGAAATGAATTACTACTCGTTCAAATGCTTGAACATTTAGTTAACAATGCCAGCGAAGCCATTTCGTTTGGTGGAGGAACAATAGAGATTCGTGTGGAAAAAGGGTACTATTCAGCATCTGAAAGACAATTTAACTATTTTCATGAGTATCTATCTGAAGGTAATGTCGTGATACTTTCTGTAAAAGACAGTGGCTGTGGAATGGATCGCGATACCTTATTAAAAATTTTTGATCCCTTCTATACTACCAAGTTCACTGGACGTGGCTTGGGCTTATCTGCTGTTGCTGGAATTTGTCGCAGTCATCGTGCTGCAATACAAGTGAAAACACAACCTGGTTATGGCAGTACGTTTCGTATTTTATTTCCTGCTTTAGATTGATATGGAAATCTTGTATCTCCTTTTGCCTCTCTCATTGGGTTTAGCGTTAGCTGGAGTTGCTGCCTTTTTGTGGGCAGGTAAAAACAAACAATTTGATGACTTAGACACCCCTGCAAAACGAATTCTTTTAGACGACCACAATACCCCCAAAACGAATACAAAAAAACCTGATCACACTGAAAAAGAACAATAATTATTCAAGAACATTTTTGATATTTATCAAAAAGTTTTTGATTGATTAGAATTATTTTATAATCGTTGGTAAACAACTCGTATAAGGAGAATGCCTTGCAAGTTTCCACTATTCCTCGATGGTTTATTCTAAGTATTGCAATTTTATTAGGAATATTTTTAGGTGCTTCTATTTATACTTTCCTTTATGCAAAGGGTTATTCTTATTTATCTAATCAGCCAGAAACTTGTACCAATTGTCATATAATGCGTGAACATTTTGATGGATGGCAAAAAGCTGTTCATCATACCGTTGCAACTTGCAACGATTGTCATGTACCAATTTCGCCTATAAAGAAAATGTATGCAAAAGCCGAGCATGGTTTTCGTCATTCGTATGCATTTACTACACAAAATTTTCATGAGCCCATTCAAATGAAAATTTCTAGTGAACAAATTGTGCTCCGTAATTGTATTCGTTGCCATTTTGATATGGTGAATGATATTCATCCTCAATTTCAATCGAGGAAAGAAAAATTGGATTGTCTTCATTGTCACCGTTCAGTCGGTCATGGGCCTATAAAATAACATTCATTCTAGGAGTGATTATGAGTGCAAACTCATTTAAAATTTTTCAATTGAAGTTTATCGCGATTGTACTTTTCCTTTCCTTAGTTACAATAGGTGTATTATTCTTGTTAGAAAACATTAGTGAACGAAAACGTGAAGCACAACAAGTGGCTTTTCGTGTAGTAAATATTGATGAAACTACTCAAGATCCTGCTATTTGGGGGAAAAATTTTCCCTATCAATATGATCAATATCTTCGCACAGTAGATACAGTTCGTACGAAATATGGTGGATCCGAAGCATTTCAAAAATTGGATGCAGATCCTGTATGGCGCGAACTGTTTGCTGGCTTTGCATTCGGAATAGATTATCGTGAAGAGCGCGGTCATGCGTATATGCTTTCGGATCAACGAGAAACTGAACGTGTTTTGAAACGCAAACAACCTGGTGCTTGTTTGCATTGTCATGCTTCTATGATTATTCCCTATTATGAAGCCGGATTAAAAGCTGGTGGTTCTTCTAAGCCGGAAGATCGCGTAGAAACCATACGGAAAGGGTTTGAAGTGCTTAATCCGATGCCGTATCAAGAAGCCACTCAACATGCAAAATATCCCATAACTTGTATTGATTGTCACGATCCACAAAATATGAAACTACGAACTTTTCGTCCTGCATTTTTAGAGGGTATTGCTCACTTTGCTGCATCTAACGATCCAGCGCCTCAATATCCATCCATTGAAAATTGGCGTAAAGGAAAACGAGATAAACCGTATGATCCCAATGAGTTGGCTACACGTCAAGAAATGAGAACTTTTGTATGCGCGCAGTGTCATGTAGAATATTATTTCAAAGGAGATGAAAAACGTTTAGTCTATCCTTGGCACAATGGTTTAAAAATGGAACAACTTGAGAAATATTATGATGATGTTAAGTTTAAAGATTGGGAACATGCAATAAGTGGTGCATCAACGTTGAAAGCACAACATCCAGAGTTTGAACTTTTTAGCCAAGGAATTCACAGTCGTGCAGGAGTTGCTTGTGCAGATTGCCATATGCCATATTTAAGAGTAGGCGCTGTAAAAATTAGCGATCATCATGTACGCAGTCCGTTGCTAAACATCAATCGAGCTTGCCAAACATGCCACAATGTTCCTGAAAGGGAATTATTAGAGCGTGCTGAAACCATACAAACACGTACGCAAAAACTTTTGGACGAAGCAGAAATAGCCGTTCAAAATTTAGTTCATGCGATCCAAAAAGCTAAAGAAAAAGGTGCTTCAGATAAAGATCTTGAACTTCCACGTCAATTTCATCGCAAATCTCAATGGCGATTGGATTATGTTTCTGCTGAAAATAGTTCTGGATTTCATGCAGATCAGGAAGCTGCACGAATTTTAGCGGAAGCAATTGATTTTGCCAGACAAGGAGAAATTGCTTTATATAAAACCATTTCCATGAAATAGTATTCTACGTTAAATTTCAAAAGGGTAGCAATGCTACCCTTTTTTTATTTTTCTTCTTTTTAATTTTTCTATGTATTTTTTAGTGAGGGATCTATGGTAGATGTCTTGGTTATTTCTCCACATCCTGACGATGTAGAATTAGGTTGTGGGGGTACAGTAGCAAAATTTGTTCAACTGGGAAGACGTGTTGCTTTATTTGATTTAACGCAAGGTGAACTTGGTTCTCGTGGAAATGCAGCAATGCGTTTGTCCGAGGCACAAGCTGCTGCACAAGTATTAGGTGTTTCTTTTCGTGAAAACGGCAACCTTCCCGATGGTCATATCAATGCTGCTGATCATCAACAAAGATTGGTGGTCATTGATGCAATTAGAAAATATCGTCCACAAATTTTAATCTATCCTTATCCGGAAGATAGACATCCTGACCACGGCGCAACTGGAAAACTTTGTGAAGAAGCGGTTTTTTTAGCAGGTTTACAAAAGCTTGAAACATCTTTTCCTCCCCATCGACCACAGTTCTTCTTTGCTTTTCACCAAGCGTGGGAAGGTAAAGTTAGTTTCATTGTTGATATTAGTGATACTTGGGAAATTAAGAAAAAAGCAATCTTATGTTTTCAATCACAATTCTATCACCCTTATTCCAATGAACCAGAAACTTGGATTGCCCAACCCAATTTCTTAGAAGGGATTGAAGCACGCGCTAGAACAAATGGATTTAAAATACGTGTTCAGTATGGTGAATCTTTTTGGCATCGCGGTCCACTTCCGTTATTTGATTTAACTTACTTTTTTAAAGCACCGAAAAGAATTCTTTAAGCAGGCATTTGGCTACGATGGAAACTTTTATCTCGACTCAATCAGTCATCTTTCAATGGGTTATCCTACCATTATTAATTTTTTCAGCTCGTATTATTGATGTAAGTTTAGGAACCATCAAACTTATTTTCATTTCACGTGGATACAAAAAGTTAGCACCTATTCTCGGTTTTATTGAAGTACTGGTTTGGATTATCGCAATCACTCAAATTATGAAAAATTTAAATAATCCATTGTCTTATTTTGCTTGGGCAGCAGGTTTTGCAATTGGTACATACGTGGGAATGTGGCTTGAAAATAAATTGGCATTGGGAAATGTTATATTGCGCATCATCACCAAAGAAAATGCAGATGAATTGGTTATGATTTTAAGAGCGCGCAATTACGGTGTAACCCATTTTGATGCAGAAGGGATTAATGGTAGAGTAAAAATTATTTTTATGGTACTCGATCGTCAAGATCTTCCGTCTGTAATTGAACTGATACGTCGTTATCATCCAAATGTATTTTACACTATTGAAGATGTTCGTGAAGTCAATGAAGGCACATTTCCAAAAAGATTTTATGATAATCGTCCAACCTTGTTATTCCCCTTTAGTTTTTTTGAAAAGAAAGGAAAATAATTCTATCCATACTTTCTTTGGACTTTTTACCACGTTTTTTGATTGGCTATCTGCCGTTTGAACCATGATCGGTTTTAAAAATTAAGTAAAAAGACAAATGCTGGCTTTTTGTGGATGAGCCTGCCACATTGAGTTAAACCATTTGGGCTATTTTGATTTCTGCATACGCTGCTATTGTAATCAATTTAATTGGAACCATCATTAATCTCCGCAATTTGTTACTTTTTCGTAAATTTTAGAACGACCTTCTAAAAGAATAGTTAATGAATATTATACTAATGAACAAAGATATTATTCGTATGATTTGGTTCGAGTTGCGAACTATTCGGTATATTTAGTATTTTATGTAAAATACAGGTGTACCTATGAGGAATGACATTCAAAGAAGATCTCAAAAGATTGTTAATGAACTTCCTACCATCATGCGTTTTTTTCATCATTTCAGCGCAAAGGTTCTTAATGAAGCAGAATTAACACTACCACAATTTCAAACTTTTAGCGCTTTTAGTTTTCAAGAAGAATGGAACTTGACAGATTTATCAAAATATCTTCAGATCAAATTGCCTGCTACATCCGAGTTGGTTGATCGTTTAGTCAAAGCAGATTTATTATCTCGTAAACAAAATCCTTTAGATAGAAGGAAAACTATGATTAGCTTAACGAAAAAAGGAAAACAATTTCTACAAAGACGACGTAAACGTTTATTGACGGGGTATGAACGACTTTTAACTAAACTTTCATTACAAGACCAAAAACGCATAGAACGTGCATTTGGTGAATTGTACCGCATAGCACTTACTTATCAAAAGAAGGTGTAATTATGCAATGGTTAACTTTTGGACTTTTACTAATCTATTCCGTTCAATTTGCATTTGCTAAAACCATTGGCTTAAATGATTTGTGGAATTCTTGTCAAACAAACTCTACTCAACTTCATATTTTACGCGAGACCATTAAACAAGCAGAAAATCAAGTTCTTACATCCAAAAGTTATTTATATCCTGAGATTGTAGTTTCTGGACTAATGCAACAGAATGGAAACTTACCACAAATACAATTGGGTAACAGAACTATGCAGTTTCAACCAGACCAAACTTATCGTGGTTCTATACAAACGAATTATTCTTTATACAACGGAAGGAGAACAAAATATTCTATTCAATCCCAATTATTGCAATCTGACCTAACACAAAATCAATATCATTTTACAGAAAATCAATTAGCATATGATGTATCAAAAGCATATTGGTCTTGGGTGTTCGCTTTTTCAGCAGAAAAGATTGCAGTCAAAAAAGTTGAATTAGCCCGTCAATATTTCTTTTTGGTAGATTCTATGTTCCAAATGGGTTTAGCCTCCAAATTGGATCTTTCACAAGCTAAGTTGAATTATGAGCAACAACAAGTTTCATTAGACAACGCAAGAATGAATAAAAAAATGGCAGCGATGGCCATTGAATCACTTACGAAGTATAAAATATTTGATGAAGATGTTCCTAAAAATGAATTGTACGATACCACCTTTGTTGTAAAACCAGATACCATTTTAGAAAAAGCATTGAGTCAGCGATTAGAAATCAAATCTCAAAAACTTCGGATCCGTCTTAGTGAAATTCAGATACATATTCATCAAGCAAATTTATTTCCACAATTAACTTTGTTTGGTAATTACAGTATTGCAAATGGTGTAGATCCATTTGATGCAATGAAATTTCGTGATCAATGGACCGTCGGTTTACAAATGGTCTATCCATTATTTCAAGGGTTTCGTACAAAATGGGAAATGGAAACTTCTAAACATTTTCAACGTCAACAACAGTTTCAATTAGAACAAATAGAAGACCAAATTGAGAAAGAAGTATATCTGTATTTTGTTAAAGTCTCTAATTCCAATAAAATACTAAGTTTCCAAAATGCTGCAGTTCAGCATGCACGTGATGTATGGACAACAGTTCTTGCAAAGTATGAAAGTGGTCAAGCATCTTCGTTTGAGGTTCAAGAAGCTCTCACTCAACTTGCCACTACTGAGCTTAATCAGGTACAACTGTTTTATGATTTTCAAGTTGCACTTTTGGATTATTACAAACTTACTGGGAATATGCTCACGTATCTTGAAAGGTTTACTCAATGAAAAAACGAAAAATCATTTTTTTCATTCTTGGTGCGTTGTTTTTGGGTTTATTAGTTTGGCGATTGCAAAAGACAATTCATCAAAAACATTTACTTGCAACTACACAAAACATAGTCGTTTATCCGAGAGTTGAAGTCACTACTCCCATGAACAAAGAAATGGATGAATGGATTGATACTTGGGGTATAGTCAGTTCAGAAAATAGTACTATAATTTATCCAAAAGTTTCTGGAATTGTTCTTGAGGAACGTGTCCAAATTGGCGATTTTGTCAAAGTCAACGATACTGTTGCTATTTTAGATAGAAATTTGCAACCCCAAGAATATAAAAGAGCTGCTATTGTAACTCCTTTTTCCGGTGTCGTCACTCAACGTTTTCAATCCGTTGGTTCAACAGTTACACCACAGACACCAATTTATCAAATAGAATCCATTAACCAGTTGAAAGTGATCTGTAAAACGAATCAACAATCGTTAAATAAAATTAGATTACAACAAAAAGTTAGAATTACTTGTAATGCTTTTGAAGGAGAAGAATTTTGGGGAACAGTATCAAAAATTTATCCCACTGCTGATCCCAATTCTCATTCTGCAAAAATAGAGATATCAATTCATACAACGAAATTAAAACCTGGAATGTATGTTGATGCTCAAATTGTAATTGGACGTATTCAAGGTCTTTTTCTACCAGTCCAAGCAATCTATGAGCGTTCCAATGAAACCAAAGTTGGCGTCGTCAGAAATAACCGAGTTCAGATTTTATTTATTCGTGCTGGAAAACGAGTAGGAAACGAACGCTTAGTAGAAGGAATATCTAAGCAGGATACTGTGATAACAAGTGGAATTGATTGGCTAACAGATGGTGACACTGTAGTTGTAATAGGAAGATCCTTATGAAACTTGCTGATATTTCCATACGTCATCCTGTTTTTATTTACATGTCAGTGTTTGCTCTGTTGGTGTTAGGGTTTTTGAGTTATTTCCGATTACCGGTAGAACTTTTTCCAGATATTTCTCTTCCCACCATTTCGGTAACCACACCCTATCCAGGTGCATCTCCTAAAGATGTTGAAACGCAAGTTTCAAAACCCATTGAAGACGCAGTTTCGGTATTAAAAGGGGTTAAAAAGGTACGTTCCATTTCTACGGAAGGAATATCTGTAGTTATCATTGAATTTGAATTAGAAAGAGACGTTCAAGAAGCATCACAAGATGTTCGAGAAAAAGTTTCTGTAATTCGTAAAATTTTACCGAAAGATATTGGTGAGCCAACTTATGAAAAATTCGATCCCTCCGATCAACCAATTTTAACTTACTCAATTTTACCAAAAGTATCTTCTGCAGATGTAAACCAAGTACGAAACATTGTTAAAAATGAAATTCTACCGAAACTTGAACGCATTGAAGGTGTAGCGTCTATTCGTTTAATAGGTGGAAATGATCGCGAAATTGAAATTGCTGTAGATAGAAATTTAATTGAATATTATCGAATTTCCTTTCAAGAAATTATTCAAACACTAAGATTAGAAAACATTGATCTTCCCAGTGGTACATTACGAACAGAACAAGACGAAATACTACTAAAGACCAGCGCTACCCTTCGTAGTCCAATTGATTTCAATAAATTGATTGTACGTATTCAAGATGGCGTCCCAATTTACCTTGAAGATGTTGCTCAAGTTCACGATACTTACAAAGAAAGTACTCAACTTTCAAGGACTAACGGAATACCATCAATTACGCTTGATATTAGAAAACAATCCGGTACCAATACGATTGAAGTATCAGATCGTGTCAAACAAGAACTTACAAAAATCAATTCACAGTACCCGTTTTTAGACATTCGTTTAGCCATTGATGAATCTCAATTTATACGAAATTCACGCGATGATGTGTTAATTGCTCTTATTGAAGGAATTCTTTTAACCACTTTAATCGTACTCCTCTTTTTTCGTGATTTTCGCAGTACAATTATCACCGTGATCGGACTTCCAGTTTGTTTGGTAGGTACATTGTTTTTTCTAAATCTACTAAATTACTCCATCAACTTACTCACTTTGTTAGCAATGTCGCTTTCTATAGGTTTATTGGTAGATGATGCCATTGTCGTTCGAGAAAATATTTTTCGTTGGTTAGAAAAAGGGATCCCACCTTTTCAAGCAGCACGCCAAGCAACCTCAGAGGTTGCCCTTGCAGTTCTTGCGACTACTTTAACCATCATTGCCGTATTTCTACCAATCGCATTTACCACAGGGATCGCAGGAAAATTTTTCCGTCAATTTGGACTTACCATTACCATCGCTGTGTTCATTTCTTTGGTTGAAGCGTTCACTTTAGCACCAATGTTATCTGCATACTTTTTCAAACAGAAAAAAATCCGTACAGATACAACAGGTCAAATTAACATCTTTGAACGCTTTTATGATGGATTAAATCATACTTACCAACAGATACTCATATGGTCCTTAAATCATAAAGCTTTGGTATTGCTGATTGCTACTGTGGTGATGTTTTCATCCATAGCAGTAGTAGTCGTTGTGGGAATAGGTGGTGAACCGCGTGGTGATCGTGGGCAATATTCGGTAGTGATTGAAGCGCCTCAAGGGATTTCATTGCAAGAAATGAGTCGTCGTGTAGCAATGGTAGAACAAGCAATACGTAAACATCCAAAAACAAAAGATTATTTCACAACCATAGGAACCATGGATGGATCTGCAAATCAAGCATCCATATTGGTGAATGTTGGTGAGTTGAATATTACCAAAAAAATTATGTCCGAACTTCGTCCAAAGTTACAAGAAATTCCAGGAATACGAATCTCTTTAGAAGAGGCAACGGGTATTCGTAGCAAAACGGCTACCATTGCACAACGACCCATTCAACTCAATGTACAAGGTAGTGATATTTCTGTTTTACAACGTATTACTCGTGATATTGAATCAAAAATTAAAAACATTCCAGGATTAGTAGATTTAGACAACTCTTTTCGTAGTGGTCAGCTTGAACTTCATTATCGCATTGATAGAAATCAGTTAGCAAGATACAATTTATCCAGTTTTTCAATTGCTACCCTATTTAGACAAATGGTTTATGGCGAAACCGCGACTAAATATTTAGATGGTGATGATGAAGTTGAAGTTAATGTACGCTTAAAAAAGCAAGATCGAGTTAACCCTGTTGAATTACTAAACTATCAACTTCCTTTACCCAATCAACAAGTAGTTCCCTTATCTGAAATCGTCACACTCGTGAGTGAAACTGGTCCATCGCAAATCAATAGACAAGATCGTACTCGGCAAGTAGTGATTGCAGCAAACATTCAAAAGCGTTCTTTAAGTGATGTTTACAATGACATTCGGACTACATTGAAAGATTATCAATTGCCAACCGGTTATACCATTCAATACGAAGGCCAGTTTGAACAAACCCGTGAAACGTTTAGCAGTCTGTTTCTTGCATTATTTTTAGCAATTCTTTTTGTTTATATGATTCTTGCAGCGCAGTTTAATTCCTTTTTGCATCCATTTACCATCATGCTCGCACTTCCTTTAGCAGTCATAGGTGGGTTTTATGGATTGCTTTTTGCAAACCGTACTTTTGATATGATGGCTTTTATTGGTTTAATTATGTTAATGGGTTTGGTTACGAAAAATTCCATTCTGTTGGTTGATTTTGCCAATCAGCAAAAGCGAAAAGGATTGTCCACACAAGATGCATTGCTTGAAGCTGGAAAAATTCGTTTGCGCCCCATTTTAATGACTACCTTTGCAATGATCTTTGGTATGTTACCGACGGCGATGGGGTGGGGATCCGCTGCTGCTTATCGTATTTCGTTAGGTGTAATTGTTATTGGTGGATTGATATCCTCTACTTTTCTTTCATTAGTCATTGTCCCAGTTGCTTATCAGATTTTTGATACAATAAAAAGTAAACTTGGATTTCGGGAACAGTTTTACGATGAAAAACAGTTCAGTGAAACTGAATCTTATTAACAGTATCATAAAACGTACGATAGATTAAAAAACGCGAAAACCGAACCTAAAGCAAACTCTTCGCATTTCTAAGAAAATAAACAATTACTTCTAAATCATTGTAAATTTTCTTCCATTATTGATTCTACAATTTTTCACTTGCATTACCAGAGCAATGAGATAAAAATGAACATCTTGTAATTCCACTTTATTCTTACAAATTTCAATTAAAAATTCATTTTATTGAAAAGAAGATAGGAAGTTGTTTGTTTGATGATTATATTGTTTCGTTCTTATTGAAATAAGAGATTTTTATGCATCCTCTTTCTATACCACCAAAAAAAATCCTTGTATTGGATGATGAAGATCTAATCATTACGTTACTAACAAAAGTTTTCGAGTTTATTCAATGGAAATGTATCATTGTCCGTGATGGCACTTTAGCAATTGAAGAAATTCGCAATGGAATTTTACAAAATGAACCTTTTGATGTTGCTTTACTTGATATGAACATTACTCATGGGATGGGTGGGGTTGAAACCAATCAACAAATAAAACAATTACAACCATCCATTTATACTATTCTGATGAGTGGCTCTCCTTTAGAAGACGCAATGATTCATTATCACCAATACGGTTTTAATATGAATCTCAAGAAACCTTTCAGCATTGATCAACTTTTGAATATATTGAGCAGTTTGCCTTAATCGTTTCTTTCAATGATACATTCTTGATTATTTTCTATTCAAAGAATATCTGAGGAATACTCGTGAATAACGAACTCCCAATATTAATTTCTGCTGAAGAAATTCAACAACGAAACCAAATTTTAGCTCACGAAATTGTGAATGATTTTGGTAATGACCCTTTTTTAATGTTAGCGCTTTTAACGGGATCATTTATTTTTTGCGCAGACCTTGCACGTGAAATAGCAAAAATCGGTGGTAATCCACTCATTGAATTTCTTTCAGTTTCAAGTTATGGATCGAACACCATTTCAAGTGGAAAAGTTTCAATTTCTTTGTTAAAACCGTGGTCTTTTCCTTTTCATCGTGTGCTGCTTCTTGATGATATTTTAGATACTGGTTTAACCTTAAAAACAGTTCGTGAGTACCTTTCTTCACTCACTCAGGCAGATTGTAAAACAGTCGTATTTTTAGATAAACCTTCCCGCCGAGAGGTTGAATTTACAGCAGATTATGTCGGATTTGTTATTGATAACCATTTTGTTGTCGGTTATGGATTAGATTACAATGAACAGTATCGCTCTCTACCACATATTGCCATCTATCAAGAATGACAGGTTTGTTTATGACTAAAGCCACAATCCTTTTAATGCTTCACGATCAAACATTACGACAACCTTTTGAACAAAAATTAAAAGAGTATTTTCAAAACAACGGTGTTCTTGAACATTTTGATATTGTTTCATTCGATTCACATATAGAAGAAGTAAATGCCTTTCAAAATTCAACTGTTACTTATATTGCCTTGACTTATGATAAATTGATTGAACACCTGCTCCCATTTGAAAAATTACTGCAAACAGAACATGCACCCATTGAACGAGTTTTATTTGTCAAACAATCAGAATGGCCCGAAGTCGTTCATTATTATCTTGATGGAACAATCAATCATTTAATTCCAATAGAATGGGATTTTCCTTTTGTGCTTGATCGTTTTCTATTTGATTGTAGAATAGACAAGACCATGTTGGCAAAATGTCCGCCGGAATTTTTTCAGGATCGATTGGAATGGGAACGTCTTCAACAAATTAATTTTAGTTTATCGCAACAAAATCGCAAACTGTTGACTCAAGCTTCTCTTGATGGGCTTACTGAACTTGCAAATCGTCGAGAATTTGATCGCTTGATGATTCGAGAAGTGGCACGATCCAACCGAGAACATCGCCCTTTTTCAGTGATTATGTGTGATGTAGATTTTTTCAAACATTACAACGACCATTTTGGACATCCGGCAGGCGATGAGGTGCTTAAGACCATTGCTGATCTGTTTCGTAAACGTTTACGGGTAAGCGACATCCCGGCACGTTATGGGGGTGAAGAGTTTGTTATATTGCTACCTAACACAACAAAAGAACAAGCGATTTTAGTTGCTGAAGCGTTACGTAAGCGAGTAGAACAACACCCATTCCCTTATGAAGAGTTCCAGCCAAATGGAGATTTAACGATTTCTTTAGGGGTAAGTACCTTTGGAGATGATGGAGTAACTATAGAAGAAATCATTTCAGCAGCAGATAAAGAATTGTATCGAGCAAAACACGCAGGTAGAAATTGTGTAAAAGCAAGTATTCTTCCTTGACTCATTACTCATAAATATAAATACGAGGAACTCTTTCACTAACCCAACACGTTAATTCATATGGAATGGTGTGTAGCAAATTACATAGTTCCCAACCATTAAGTTGTACCTCTGTTCCATCAGGCAACTTTTGTTTACCAAATAACACAACTTCTGTACCGGGTTCATATCTATCTTTCATTGTGTTTACCATCATTTGATCCATACATATTTTTCCACATACAGTATATCTTTTTCCGTGAATTAAAACCGATGCACGATTGGATAATAATCGGTTGTAACCATCACCATAACCAACCGGAACGGTAGCAATCCAAACATCATAAGAAGGACGATAAGTTAATCCATAACTAATCCCTTCACCTTTCCTTACCCCTTTTACAAATAAAATTTCACTTTTGAAACTCATAACCAGTTGAAGACCCTTTAATCGTTCATCCGGTTTAGGAGTGGGAGTATAACCATAGAGAATTAAACCGGGTCTGACTAATTGAAAATGCGATTCTGGGTAATTCACAATAGCAGCAGAATTGGCAAGATGTTGAATGGGAATTTCTAAACCATTTTTTTTCAATTGGGTTAAAACATCAGCAAATGCTTCAATTTGTCTTTTAGTAAAGGGATCATTAGGAATTTCCGATTGTGCCAAATGTGAAAATATACCTTCAATTTCAATACCGGGTAATTTGGCTACTTTTACGACAAAATCAATAGCATTTTCATGCCATACACCAATTCTTCGCATGCCGGTATCTATCTTAATATGTACTTTTGCTTTTTTTCCGTTTTGAGTAGCAATTGCTGAGATATCTTGTGCAGTTTTCCAAGACGAACATGTCAACGTAATTTGGTAATCGAGATAATGACTGATTTGATTGGTAGCAATCCCACCCATAGCCAAGATAGGGTTGTCAATTCCTCCTTTTCTTAACCATATTCCCTCTTCCAAAAAACCGACTCCAAACCATTGGACACCCTGTTCAGATAAAAATTTTGCCACTTTGAGTAAACCATGTCCATATGCTTGTGCTTTTACTGACGCCATAATCGGGAGTTGAGGACAAAAAGACCGTATGATTTGAAGATTGTTTTTTAATGCAGCAAAAGAAATTTCTGCATAAGTGGGTCTTCGTTGAATACCCGGTAATGGTTCAAAAGGAAGAGCAATAAAATCTTTGTTGTCTAAATGGGTAGAAAATAACATGCTCACTATTCATCATCCTCATCTTTTTGCCCTTTAACTCTTTTCTTTCCGAGTAAAAATGCAGTAACAAATTGATCTAAATCACCATCCATCACTGCCTGCACATTGCTGGTCTCCACTCCTGTTCTTAAATCTTTTACCATAGTGTACGGCGTGAAAACATAACTCCGAATTTGATTCCCCCACGCAATATCGGACTTCTGCGCTTCAAACTCAGCATTTTTCTTTTCTTCTTCTTCTCTTTGTTTAGCAGCAAGTTTTGCAAGTAGATACTTCATCGCAGTAGCGCGATTTTTTATTTGCGAACGTTCAGCTTGGCAAGTTACTACAATCCCAGTAGGAATATGAGTAATCCGAACAGCAGATTCTGTTCTATTGACATGCTGTCCACCAGCACCACTTGCTCGAAATACATCAATTTTTAATTCATTGGGATTGATTCGAATCTCACTTGATTCTTCTACTTCAGGGATTACTGATACCGCTGCAAAACTGGTGTGTCTTCTCGCATTCGCATCAAATGGACTTATTCGAACAAGACGATGTACACCTATTTCTGCTTTACAATACCCGTAAGCATAGTCCCCAACAATTTCTATTGCTGCTTCCTTTATTCCTGCTTGTTCACCCGGTTGGTAATCAATGATTTCGGTTTTGAAACCCTTCTTTTCTAACCAACGTAGATACATTCTTAAAAGCATCTCTGCCCAATCCTGTGATTCCGTTCCACCAGCACCGGGTTTTATGGTCATAATAGCATTTTTCCGATCATCAGGACCACCTAACATTTTCCGCAATTCCAGCTCTTCTGCTTGCTGAATAAGAGTAGGAATTTCAAGTCGGATTTCTTGAAACGATTGGACATCTTCTTCTTCTTTTGCCAAATCAAAAAGGGTTTGTAAGTCAGAAAGGTGAGCAGTTAGTTTATTGTAATCATTCACCCATTTTTTTTGTTGATTTAATTCCTGAAGTATAGCTTTTGCTTTTTCTGAAGATTTCCAAAAATCAGGATCAAGGGTTTTTTTTTCTAAATCTTCTATCAACTTTATCTTAGCATCAATTTCAAAGATACCCCCGAAGATTGGTAACCCTTTGATTGAATAAAGATAATTGTTCTTCAAGATCTGTAATAAGTTCTAAAATAGAAGTTTCTTTTGAATGGTTATCCATCATATAGTTTATTTCCAATCTGGTAATCGCTCGATTTCGACACCAGGATAATATTGCTGCAATATTTCCTGATACTTTTTGTTTTGTAATGCCATCACACCTGCACCTGTCTGACACATTCCTACACCGTGACCAAATCCTGCTCCTTTAAAAGTAAATTCAGTTGGTACACCTGCAGTATCCGTTTCTACGATAACGTAAAAACAACTGGATTGTAATGCTGTTGGTGAAAGTGCTCGTCTAATGGCTAACTCTTTTTTGATTTTTAGATTTTTCAAACTTCCAAGGATTTCTATTTCTAAAATCCTTCCACTAACGCCTCGAATATGAGGAATGATGTCATAGATTGTACCGATATTTTCGCCAATTTTCTTTTGTAAAATTTCTTCTAATTCCCTTCTCGTAATGGTAACTTCCCAACGAAAGTTCTTTGCTAATTTTTGTAAAGATGGTACTTGTGTAAACCCTGCAGGATTTGAATATACAGGAGGTTTATCATTAATCCATTTTCTAACATCTTCTTCTTTTGTTAGATCCAATTTAAATGTTTTTGCATAAGCAGCATCTGCATGCAATTTCCCTTTAAGATAGGGAACCGGTGGCGCAGCCCACACATTTTCACGATTTTCACTAAACCCTCCTGAATTGGCAGAATATGCAGCATCAATGATTTCATCAAGGTATCTAAGCACTTCACCTTTTGTTTCTGCTACCGCTCGAATAGCACTATCTACACGTTTGGTAATTCCAGAATACACTTGACAATGAACATGAGCACATAAATGATATGGATCGTTCAAATGTTTTAGACCAATTTTCGAGATCGTTTCCGATCTTGCTGCTACTGCTTGTGCTTTTAATGCTTCTATTGGAAAATCAGATGGCATTTCCGAAGGTAAAACACCTTCAATATAATCATCTAAGGGAAGTTCATTAATAGCATCTAATTTCCCCTCGTTATCAAATCTTATCTCAATTACACCTGTATAGGTACGATTTTCTTCTTTTTCCCACTGAAAACCGCTTCCAATTTTTACACCAAACAATGTGATGGAAGTTTCTTTCGATTCGGGTTCAATTCGAAACCCGTTTTCTATTACTTCGGAAATGATTGCTTCAGAATCGTACACTTCCACTCTACCGATGGTACCTGCTTGTTTAATACGCACAACTCTTGGTGTAGGAGTATCTAATTCAGTCATAAATTTGACTGCTTCTTGTTCATTAGAAAAATTTCCAACCAATACACGATAACGAGAATTATCACCCAGTATTTTTTTTCCAATGGTAATTGGTCCACCAATCTTTTGAACTGAGGTTTGATATCCTTTATCTTCATACTTTTTTCGTATAATTGGTAATTCGTCTTCTCTGGTGGTTACTTGTGCTAAAACTGAATAGGTAAATTTTGCTGGCAGTACCTCGCCTTCGGGTTTTGAACGCCACTTCAAATTGGTGCTGTAATTGGTTAAAATCGGTTTTCCATCTAATTTGGAGATTCTAAATTTTCCTTCCACTTTGAAATCAATTTTGTCATATCCTTCCATCAACCCAATCCGAATGATCGGTTGTCCGTCCTCAGTCGTTTTTAACACATTCGGTTGAAATGCTGTGGTTTTTGTTTGATAGATTTGATTTGGTTTATAGGAATCTTTCATTTTAATCTTCTCACTTCCTATGGTGACAATACAACAAATTAACAAACAACCGATAAGGGCCAAAACTCTCATTATAAAGCACGTACTTGCTTCTTTTTCGCAGGTAACCAACCATTATCCACACATACTTGATGCCAAATTTTCACTATTCTATTTCCGTATCCTTTTGGAACAATACATTGAACCAATCCGATAGCGGTAAAAATCAAACGATAATCCAATGCCAAATTCCGAATTTCAATAAGTAATTCTCTGGTTGCAGGTGCTCCCGGATACAGACCACTTCCAATCGCTGTTACAACTTCACAATCTTCACCTTCGGTATGAGTTGCTTCGCGCACGATTGCACTCTCATCCATTGAAGATAAAATCCATGCAGAATCATTCAAAAATAGGATTTGCTTCGGAAACGCATTCAATTTGATCACTTTATCTAAAGTTTGTTCATTTAAGCGGAACCATTTCATTTGAGTTTGGAGCGTTATTGCAGTAACAGTTACATAAGAAAATTCTTGCCTAGAAATTAAGGTACCGATCTTTCCACTTTCAGCAGATCCGATAGCAATAGGCACACGTTTATCTTTTGCCATCTCTACTGCATTTGCTTGAATGACTTTCATTCCTGCTCTAGATAATGCTAACGCTTCATCATAATCAAGTACTTGCAACAACCAAGCATCATCAATTTGATGAGGATCCGCAGTAAAAATTCCTTCTACATCTTTATACAATTCACAACGATTTGCACCTAAAGCAGCAGCTAGTGCCACAGCAGTTAAATCAGAACCTCCACGACCTAATGTGGTGATGCTATCGGACTTAGGAGAATATCCCTGAAATCCTGCTACAATCACAATTTTATTATGCTCAAGCGCTTTTTGTATTCGTTCACCTCTTACTTCCAGAATCCTTGCTGAACCGTGATTGTCATCCGTAATAATTCCTGCTTGTGATCCTGTAAAAGATAACGCGATATCCTTTCCTGCTAAATCATTAATAATAATCGCTAAAGCAGTAGCACTTCTTCTTTCACCAATAGCGAGCAATGCATCCAATTCTCTTCGACTGGGACATTTCGCCCAATCTTGTGCAGTAGAAATGAGTTGATCGGTTAGATCAGCAGGTGCAGAGGTCACAACCACCAGTTTATGACCTTGGTTATACAATTCAATTAAACGGTGCGCAATTCTTTGTAACTGTTCCTTCGTTGAAACTACTTTTCCACCATATTTTTGAACAATTAGTGCCACTCGGTAATACCTCTTCTAAAATCATCTCAAACCCAGTGCATTCCCAACAAAGTAAAGTCCAGGTTGCCTTTGATATAAAAAACGAACTGCCTGTACAACACCTGCTGCAAATGCACGCCTTGATGAAGCAGAATGTGACAATTCAATGGTTTCACCTGGTCCTGCAAAAATGACCCGATGTTCACCTACAATTTCGCCCGCACGTATTGAATGAATTTCCGGTTTCTCTCCTTTTTGGGTTTCAATCAATCTTGCAATTTGATAAGCGGTCCCACTTGGTGCATCCAATTTATGCCGATGGTGTGCTTCTACAATGGTGATATCATAATCTTTGGGTAATACTTGAGCAGCAAGTTTTACTAAATCGTATAATAGGTTAACCCCTAAAGAAAGATTTGGAGCAAAGAGACAAGCAACATTTTTTGATAAATTTCGTACTTCATCCAGCTGTTCTTTTGATAGACCCGTAGTTCCTACGATTATAGGTTTTTTTAATTGTACGGCTAAATAAAAATGATTCATCGCGGAGAATGGCTCTGTAAAATCAACCAAAACATCTGCTTGCGTTTGATTTGCTTCGGAATCAGGTTGAATGATGATGCCAAACTTTTCTTGTCCTACTAACGGTGATCCGTCTCTTTCATATAATTCTACCGCACGAACGTCATTGATTTCGTTCAGAAGAGAAAGGATAGCAGAACCCATTCTTCCATAACCAAAGATTGCAATGTTTATCATTTTACCTCCAACGCCTTTTCCAAAGCGCGTTTCAGTGGTACGTGCCATTTTTCGCTGAGTGGTGCTAATGGTAACCGAACATCACCACAACTTCTATCTCTCATTTTCATTGCAGTTTTCAATGGCGCAGGTGAAGTTTCAATGAATAACATTTTTATTAAATCATAAATATGGTAATGAATTTCCTTTGCTCTTTCGAGGTCATTTTCTTGAAATGCTTTCCATAACGCCACCATTTGATCTGGAATAACATTCGCAGTGGCAGAAATGATTCCTTCTGCACCTATTGACAGCATCGGTAAAAACAAAGAATCTTCACCAGAAAGTATCGTCCATTGTTCTTTGACCAATTGCTTAATTTCAGTTACACGATCTAAATTGGGCACTGCTTGCTTTAAACTGACAATATTGGGATACGAAAGAAGTTTCTCACAGGTTTCCGGTAATAATTCGCAACCTGTTCTTGACGGAACATTGTAAAGTACAATCGGAAAATCGGTTGCACTGGCAACTGCAGCAAAATGTTTGAAAAGGCCTTCTTGCGACGGTTTGTTGTAATAGGGTGTGATCACTAAGGCAGCATCAGCACCTAATTCTTTTGCCATAATGGTTTTGGCAATGGAATGTTGCGTATTGTTTGTGCCGCTATTGGCAATGATTTTTAGACCATTTGCTTCTTCTACACAAATCTCTATCAACCGTTTCCATTCTGCAGGTTCGAGGGATGGTCCTTCGCCTGTAGTTGCTGCTACCACCAAGCCATCTACACCTGCAAGACGTTGTTCATCGATTCTTTCACGAAGTGCATCCTCGTCTAAATGATCGTGCTTAAAAGGGGTTAACAGTGCAGTATAAACACCAGTTGGTTTCATTTGCTTACCATTGAAAAATTGAATACTTCAATATAGAAAGATTTAGAAAAGTGTTCAAATGCGGGATTTTGTAACCATTTGTAGAAAATAGAATGACTGTAAAGGATTATTGGTTTTGATTATCTTCTATTTCTTGTTCTTCTTCTCTTTTTTTCACAACGACGGATAGCCACCCTGCTATCAGGTAGCAAATTCCTATGAGTAACATGGTTGCGTAAATTCCTACTTTCCAAATCTCATCTTGAAAAGCATTAAAATCTACGATAAATGCGACCAAAATACATCCAACAGTAATGATACCCCCTACGATTTCTTTCATCCAAGCGATTACCATTCCAACAACGGTCAATAATAAAGTAATGAAAGTAAGATATTCTCTATAAGGTTCAGATGTAGTCGGTTTCGGTAAACCCTCCATTACGATGGATGCTAAAATCAGTAAAACAAATGCAACTGTTCCGAAACGTGCAGTCCCACGTGAAATTCCTAAGATCGTTTCAATAGACATAGTTAAACTTTCTGATCAAATTCAGTTCACTCAATCTCTTCATTTTTTGTTTTTGCCCAGTACCCCATAAGAAAACATATCCCCGGAATGATAGAAGGTAAAACAAAATAATCATTCCAAAAAGTGACATCATACATCACATACATTGTAAAATAAACAATCCATCCTGCAACATTTAACCAGCCACCCAATAAATCTTTAATCCAACCTATGATTATGCCCCCAATTAACAGCGTTAAACCAATAGCAGCTAACCAATCAAATGGAGATAGGGCTGTAAGGTTTGGAATAGCATTTTGAAAAATATAGACGATTGTATAAATCAGGTAAATTCCTCCTAAGATTCTACCTACCCAATGCCATCCGGTTACCATTAGTACCTCCGGGGTTATAAAAATAATAACAGAAATTTACTATTATTTTTGTTAATCTTTCATAAATTTTAATCGCTCTTCAAATTTTTTTAAGTTTCTTTTGGAAAAATAGAAATCAATTGTGCTTGTGGGAAATGCCATAAGTATCCTTTTGTTGCGATTTGGGTTGCCCGTTGGATGGCTTCACAATACAATCGGATTTGTTCCTGATATTTGTCAATAAATGGTTCTAGTGTAACGTTGGTTTTGAAATCAAGAACAATCCAATGATCACTATTCACAATAAGCAAGTCCACCGATCCTAAAATCAATTGATTACCTTGACGGTATGTGATAGGATATTCGTAGATGTGTTGTCTATCTTTTATTTGCTGGTAAAAATCTGATTCATACCATTTTCTTAACCATTCAAAAATGTGTTGCTTCATGAATTTGGTTTCTTCAATCTCCAATCTTCGTAAAGTAACTACTTCTCTAAATTTCATTTCAAGTTGATCTTCCGTATCAAATGGAGATGCAACTTGAATAAACAGATGTGCAAGAATTCCTAATTGAATCGGATCTAATTCGAGAGCTTTGTGCTGAACCTGTTTGCTACCGCTTTGAAAGTGTTCGTCAATCCATTTGGTAACCGTTGATATGTGAAATTCGTTTACATTTCCTTCTTTAGGGAATAAAATCGCTTCTTCATTGTCCAATTTGATGGAACTAATTGGTGTACGTTCGCAAAGATTTTTATTGATGATTTCGTGCGGAACAAGTGATGCTGCTTGTTTAATTAAATCTATCCAATCTTGATTAGCTGACTTTAATTTTGTTGAAGTAATTAAAGGTAATAAGAGTTTATTTCTCGCTCGTGTCATGGCTACATATAAAACTCTAAAATTTTCTTCGTCTTGAATTGCTTTCAGTTGTTTTTTTCGGTTCCGATAGTTCTCTGTTTCAAACCAAGGATTGAATTTGCATTCAATGGTTCCATCTTCATTTTTTATCAGTACTTCATTAATCGTGATTTGATCTCTTCCTCCTTTATCTGCCGCTCCCACAACAATTACCCAATCAAATTCTAACCCTTTCGCACTATGCACTGTAAGAAAACGTATCGCTTGTTCTTCTGATGCTGAAATTCCTTTCACTCTTTCTTGTTCTTGGATAGAATTTCTTAATCGATCTGCAAGTTCATTGAGTGAACGTGTTTTGTGTTTTCTAAGTATCGTTAACACTGAATTTAATTTTTCTCTTAACGCAACATCTGCTTCTTTGAAGGTAAGATGGTAAATTCCACTTTTGTGAAATAACTCTATAATTAAATTGAATGGTGACACACAATCTTTTTTTAGATGTAAATCATAGAGTGTGTTCAATGCGAATTTCAATTGTTCATCTAACCCATCCATTGGTCTTGTTAGATACATTGATTCGTAAAGAGGATTACCTTCTTCTGTTTTTTCTAAAAGATTTCTCCACTCCCATATCGCTCTATCTGTTACACCAAAAAATCTTCCGCGTAAAACAGCCAATAGAGCAACTCCGTCCTTTGGATTCGCAATCAATTGAATTACGTTTGCAATTTCTTGTATAATCTCGTTGTCGTAGAAACCTGTGGCTTGTTCCTCTACAAACGGTAAACCGTACCGACGAAATGCTTCTGTGTATTTTTTTAAATGATTGGTTGCTGGGAATAAAACTGCAATTTGACTCCACGCAATTGTTCCATCTTTATTTTTAGGAAGAGTTGTCGGTTGAACCTGACTACGTGCATGGATATAATTTGCAACTATCTCTGCAGCTATGCGATGTGCTTTATCTATATTAGTTACTTCGGTACTCTCATCTATTTCAAACAATGTAACCGCGGAATCATTTTGATCAATATCATTTGAAATCGCAGTATTCTCTGCGACCATCTCTACATAGTCATTGTGCCATTTACTTTTAAACAAGGTGTTAATAAAATTGACAATTTTTGGTGTAGAGCGAAAATTAGATACCAATGTTTGTTTCGCATTATTGGGATTTAAATCTATCACAAGTTTTGTCATTGTATCACGGAAAAGGTTCACGTTTGCATCACGAAAACTATAAATGGATTGATTTACGTCACCTACAATAAAAATGACAGCTGAATCATTTTTACTTTTCAGTAAATTCTCAATCAATTGCAAAAGTCGAGGATCCGTATCTTGTGCTTCATCTAAATGATAATATTGATAAGGGTGGTTGATCTTTTGATGCGTGATTTCAATAGCATTAGAAATAATATCGTCAAATCGGACTTCACCTAATTCTCTTAAAGTGTTGTGAAATGTTTGGTGAAAATCAGTGAGTAACTCTTCCCATTTTTTTAATTCTTTGGATAAAAGAGAAGATCTAATTTTTGCAATTTCTTTGATTAAAGAAATTGATTTTTCTCTTATTAAATCAATACTTCCTTTCCAGTTTTTTTTGGTACCATAATTTTTAATTTTCACTGTCTGTTCTTGTTCATTAAAATTTATCCTTTGCAACAAACTTGTGATTTGAAATAACTTTTGTTCATTAGATAACGTCTTGATATCTCTCAATGCCTCTAATTCTTGTATAGTGCGATCCATCCATTCTCGTAACTTATCCGAAGAAGCATCGCACAACTGTAAGTATCGCTTCAATTCGTTTTGTATTTTTTCAATACTACTGGTTATCTCTTCATCTGTGATGAACTGTGAGGTAACATTTATTTTTACTTGATTTAGAGAAACCACTAATCTTAAAATATTGTAAATGTTGTTTCGATTAATTATGCCACTCATAATAGCATTGGCAATTACTTCTGAATGTTTCTGCAACCATTTTTTTTGTACCTGTTTTAAGCGTATCGCGATCTGTTCATCTTCAATAATTGTCGGTATCGGTTCAATATTAGAGGTAATGGGTGCACGTTGTAGTAGTCGAAGAGCAAATGAATGAATAGTACCTGTAAACATTTTCCTTAACTCTTTAAGTTGCACATCTGATTGATGAGTTCTAGTGAGTTGAAATAACTTTTTCTTTACTCTCCGACTTAATTCTCCTGCAGCTTTTTCGGTAAAAGTTATTGCTACGATTTTTTCAGGTTGGACGCCACTGAGTATTAAATTTGAAATTCTATCTACTAATACACTCGTTTTTCCAGCACCAGCACCTGCTGTTAATAGGTAACTTTGGGGATTTTCTCCACTAGTTACAATCTCTCGCACAAATTGATCATTCATGGCTGATCCAAATCATTTGAATTCAATTGATTATCATTTTGAATGGTTTTATCTCTGCCACCGAATAGAACGCTATAATGGTTGATGTATTCTGTAGATTCTTTCAAATCTATTGGAACTTGTTTGATTCGATCAAGACATACGCTTTGAAATTGGCAATAGTTACAAGCGCTGTAATTGAAAGATTCAAAATTTTGCGGCACAGGTGGAAAGTAACCTAATAATGCACTTTCTATTATTTGTTGCAGAAGGTTAAATGCTTGGTGAACTTTATTCTGTAAGTGACTTTCATTAACCTCATAGATACAGTTTTCAATGATTTTTTCTTTCAAGTACACCAAATACGCCCTTACACTAGAAGAATTCAAATTGGTTTTAACAAAATGAACATATAAGGGGAGTTGTAAAGTTAATTCGGGAGATATTTCTAATTCTTTCTCAGATGGTTTACTTCCTGTCTTCCAATCTATAATTCTATATTCTTTAGAAGAAGCATTTGAATTGATCTGTTCAACTGTATCAATTCGTCCTGTTAATTGAACTTCAATGTGGTTGTTATTTACATCTAATGGAATTGTGATTTTTTGAGTTAATTCTGTTTGAATTTCTACTCCAATTTTTAATTCATGACGGACTTTCATCCATTTATCTAAAAGTTCTATGATTTCAAAAACAAGCAAGTGATATTCAAGTTCATCGGCTTCTTTTGGAGGATAATACAGTTTTCTAAGTTCAGTGTTAATAAATTCAATCCAGTTTTCTCTTGGTGGTAAATTAGAAGGATCCGCATTCACTTTTGCGATGATGTTATGAATGATTTTTCCACGATCACGAAAAATGGTCTCTTCACGATCAATAATTCGAATGGGTAAAAAATACTTGAAGAATGCTCGAAGTGGACATAACAAAAAATTATATAACATTGAAGGAGATAGACATTGATGTTGAAATCGTTCTGTGATATGCTCTGGTAGAATTCTTCCTATTTGACTGCTGGTTTGTATTTGGGGGATCCGAACATTCTCTGGAAAATCATAAGAAATGGATGGTGAACCAATCTTTGTTACAATACTAATCAATCTCTCCTCATTTGATAAGGATACTTTTTTCACTAACTCAATTCTTCGCGGAACAATACGTGAAATATCATCATCAATATTTTTTATGGATGATAAAAAGTAATCCTCAAAAATGGTGTTAGGGCTTACCTCTTTTCCAGAACTTAATTCAATGTTAGGATAACTTACTACTACGTTTTCACCTAATGCTACTGCCATTGCAAACAACCAGTCCATCTCAATTTCGCTATCTTTGTAAGTGGAAAACGCAGGGTAATCTAAATACAGATTCCATTTTTCTTTTAACGCAGTTGTAAACAAATTTGATTCATACGCACCTGAATAACTTTTCCCACCGCCCGGTAAAAGAATGAGTTGAAATGGAATACCACGCAATTGATGGATTCTCCCTACCCAAATTCCTTGTTGAGATGAATTTGTATCTAAGCGTTCTTTACACATTTCATTGAATACTAATGAGAGCCATTCTTTGTAGGATGGATATTCTTCTTCCGATAAATCATCCAGCCATTTGATTGCTTTTGAAATGATTTCAATCAATGAATTGGCTATTGGTGCATTTGTAGAATTTTGATGGAAACAGAGTTGAGCGGTTGAAAGAAAGTTTGATCCAAACTGTTTCAAGTTATCTTTTGATTCAACAAGTACTGATAGTGAATTCAATAAATTATGTAGAAATTTTAGATTAGATGTACTAGCTAAATTGAATAAACGTTCAGAAATGGATTTGGTAGATGAAATGATGGACTGTTTCAATGCTTCTACAAATTTTGGATGGGTCACATCAATGTTCATTTCCTCAAAAAACCGAAGTAAAAGAGAATTATTTTCTAAATCCATTAACCATTTCATCAAAGCATTGATACGTTCTCCACATTTTGTCTTTAAGATTAATTCACCTTCAATAAACCGTATTGGCAGATGGAAATAATCTGCAAAATCACGTACTATGTCTTCGTAGGGTTCAAGAAACGGTAATACGAGCGCAATTTCGTTGTATGGAATATTTTTTTTATGCGTTAGATCGATTGCTGCTCTTAATAGTGCATCAATCTCTCCAATTTCGTTGATGGCTTGGTAAGCGTAACAGGTTGGCTCTCCCCATTTATCTGTTTCATTACTTCCATCATACGATTGTAAACGTTTTGGAATACGTGCTGTGATGGGCTCTTCTTCTATACTTATAGAATGCGAAGATAAGGTATAAAACCATTTGAACAAGCGCTTGGAATACTCACCATAATCCGTATTTGAATAAGGAACTATCAGTTTTACTTTTTGTTCATGATGGTTTTTTTGAGATAGACGAATGTACTCTTCAATCAGTTCAGCCTGCGACTTTGAAAAATCGTAGAAACCAACAAAGACAATAGTTTGGGATAATAATGATTGAAAAATGTTGTCACCCAATTTTCTCAAAACTTCTTTTGCTTCTTTGTAATGCTTTGCTCTATGATTGACACTTCCGTTTGTTAAAACTTCTTTTGCTTCATTTAATGCTTGAAGAATGAGTTGATCTTGTTCCTCTAAGTTTTGTGGATATTGAAGTTCACTTAATTCTTCCAATTCTTCTAAGGTAGATAAAATTGCTTCAGGTGCAGATACACGTTTCGCAATGGTGCTAAAGATATGGTTTTCCGGTAAATTTTGTAACCAGCGTTTTATCTTGATTAATGCAACTGGTCTGGGTATTGTAGGTTGTTCAGGGATAATGGATTCAATCAACATATTTAAGGTGATTATGGAATAACCTATCTGTTTTGAAATCGGTAAATCGGTGGAAAGTTTTTCGTAATACCGCTCCCTCATTGGAGTCGTAGGGACTACAATTAAGGTTTTATCAAAATGGTTTACATTATCGCGAAGAGTTTCAAGAAGTTTTGGATACAATTTTTCAGGTGGGACAAAATAAATCACAATGAAATTCCTGAGGTTAAGAAGTATTCTTGCGTCTACGAATATCTAACAAAGTATCTAAAAAAAATTGTCTTGTCGGTTCATAGTTTTTGTTTTGAAATCGGATTGATTTTAAGATTGCAATTTCTTGTGGTGTAATGTTGTACAACATTAATGCTTCAGTGTCATTTAGTAATTCTTGCAGTGCTGGATATATCGGTTTGGTTGGCTCATATTCCACAGTTTGTTCATCTGTGAATTCAATGTCTTTCAGTAACTCACCTGCAGTAGTTTGTAGAACTTTTGCGATTCTGATTAAGGATTCAACCGCTGGTGAACTCACTCCCCTTTCTAGACCAGAAATATGGACTCGACTGAGTCCAGCTTGATCAGCCAAATCTTGTTGGGATAATCCAAGTTGTTCACGTAACTGACGAATCCGTTGGGCTAAGATGAGACGATCTTTGTTTTTACTTTTTTCCATAGAGTAAACTTTTGATAAAAATTTTATTCATCATATATATTCATATCAAGAAATGTTAACAAGTTCACAAGTTAAAGTCAAGATTTTTTGTCTAATTTGTAACTGGTGCTCAAAAGATACACCATCTACCGTAGGTGTAATTTGGTAAGTCAAGCCATCTACCACTTTGGCTTGATTAAGTATGGTTAAGTATTGAAACTCTTTTTCTATGGGTAACTCAATAAAATATTGACGATCTAAAAGTGCTATCCATGCCCAACTAATCCAATTGGATATTCCCGCAAATACGAAATAATCTGTGGGTACAACGCAAAGGCGTCGTAATTGAAATTGTTGCTCCAATAACCGAGCATATTTCCCCATTCCTATTTCATTTCCACCATCCCCGACTGCAATCGTGGGAATTTTCTTTTTATGACAAAAATGAAGAAATTGATATACAGTAGTATTCTCTACTTCAACCGGATCCCCTCGTAAAGAATAACAATGGCCATCACTTGTTTTTCCTATCCGTTCAATCACAATGCAAACATCGTGATCATCCCATAACATTTTTTGATGAATGTTCTTTACTTGAAATCGGTTTTGTAAATCGTAATTCACTTTCCACAATTGTGGAAAGCACTGTTCATCAGTATAAATGGTGCATCTTTGGTTTTTAAAATGGAAAAACTCTGCTAATAAAAAAGCAGCAAGAGGTCCATCGGTTTCTATAGATTGTACCTGCTTAATATAATATCCTGTTATGATCGCAATGTCTTTCGCGGATCTTAAAATTTGGGTGGTGGAATATAAATCTTTTTGTGGGAAAAAATGCATCAATGTAGGATAATTAGGATAGTATGTACTTTTTCCAAAATCGGCAAGAAGTACTTTTTCTACTTGATTGCAAAGTTGTTGTGTTTCAATCGTATTTTGTAGCAGTACTTTCATTAGTATGAAAATACTATCTTGAGTGCTAATCGCAAAAAAAAATAACTTTTTGGATTGTATGTAAGAAAATGAACTATAAAAATCCTTTGCAGTCCCTAGTAGTAGATCCGGGCCAACAACCTCTCCGTTTAGATGTTTACCTTGCTAATAGAACAGGTTTTTCACGCTCAAAAGTAAAGGCCTGGATTGATTTAGAAAACGTTTTAGTGAATAATCAGCCCGCACGTGCGTCTTATATGGTTCGTCCGAATGATCGGATTGAATGGGTACCATTTCTACCACCAGCACCTGAACTCATCCCAGAAAATATTCCCCTAGAAGTTCTTTACGAAGATCACCAAATCATCGCGATCAATAAACCGAGTGGTTTGGTGGTACACCCTGCCCAAACCATTCGCAGCGGCACCATCGTCAATGCATTGCTTTGGCATGTTTCTCAAACTAACGAAGAACTTTCTCCAGGTTTACCGGGAGGTGATACTGAGGGATTACGACCTGGGATTATTCATCGCTTAGATAAAGATACTTCAGGTGTTTTATTGGCAGCAAAAACGTTAGAAATACAACAGTATTTAAGCCAAGCATTTCACGATCGTTTGGTGAAAAAAACTTACCTTGCTTTGGTGTGGGGAGATCTCAATAGACGTACCGGTAGAATTGATGCACCCATCGGACGACATCCAAAAGAACGGGCATTGTTTGCAATAGTTCCAAACGGAAAACCTGCGATCACTCATTGGGAAGTACAAGAACGATTTGGACTTTGGACATTTATCCGTTGTTATCCTGAAACTGGTAGAACCCATCAAATCCGCGTCCATTTTGCACATTTAGGTTATCCCCTTTTTGGCGATCCCTTGTACGGAGGTCGTAATCGTCAATTGGGACGGCTTAGTCATGAACAACGAATGTTAGCTTCCGAAGGGTTGGCTTTATGTGCAGGACAGTGTTTACATGCCTATGAATTGACTATCCCCTATCCTAGCCCTTCTGATGAGCTTCGTTTCACTGCCCCACTCCCCAAATCTTTTGAAGAAGTGTTAACCATTTTTCGGAAAGCTCTCGGAAAGTAACTTAAAAAAAAAGTTATTCAAATGCAGCAATCCCCGTGATTTCTTGACCTAAAATGAGTGTATGAATTTCGTGTGTCCCTTCGTACGTTAAAACAGATTCTAAATTCGCAGCATGCCGCATGGAGACGTATTCATCCAAAATGCCGTTAGCACCCAAAATGGTTCTTGCTGTTCTTGCAATTTCAAGCGCTTTGGCTACATTGTTTCTTTTGGCTAATGAAACATGTTGAGGGGTCATTCGCTTTTGTTCTTTCAATCTTCCCAATTGAATTTGCAACAATTGCATTTGCGTGATATCCGTCAACATTTGTGCAAGTTTTGCTTGCGTTAATTGAAACGCCCCGATTGGTTTGCCAAATTGAATTCTGGATTTAGAGTACTTTACAACTTCATCATAACAAGCCATAGCAGCCCCAGTAGCACCAAACGCTATCCCATAACGTGCTTGGGTAAGACAAGAAAGTGGTCCACGCATTCCTTTGATATTGGGTAACAGATTTTCCTTAGGAACGATTACGTTATCCATTACGATTTCACCAGTTGCAGATGCAAGAAGCGACAACTTTCCAGTAGTTTCAGGTGCCGAAAGTCCTTTCATTCCTTTTTCAAGAAGAAAACCATGTACTACGCCATCTAATTTTGCCCATACCACAAATAAATCAGCAATAGGGCTATTGGTGATCCACATTTTTGCTCCGTGAAGTACAAAATGTGACCCCTTGTCTTCAGCGCGTGTTATCATTGATGCAGGATCTGACCCGTAATCTGGTTCAGTCAATCCAAAACAACCTATTGTTTCCCCTTTTGCCAATTTGGGGAGCCAGTATTCTTTTTGTTCCTCGCTTCCATATTCATAAATTGGATACATTACTAACGCACTCTGTACAGATGAAAAACTGCGTAGTCCACTATCCCCACGCTCTAATTCTTGATTGATTAAACCATAAGCCGTCTCAGAAACATTTGCACACCCATACTTCTCAGGTAAATTGGCACCCAATAATCCAAGTTCAGCCAATTGTGGGATAATGTAAGTTGGGAACGTTTTTTCTTGGATGTGTTTGCGGATAATGGGCATAAATTCACGATCGACCCAATCTCGCACGGTATCGCGTATGGTAATTTCTTCATCGGTTAACAAAGTATCAGTAAAGTAAAAATCTACACCTTGGAAAGATTCTGCCATGGGTCCCTCATTGTTTAGAAAAAACAAATTACGAAAAAAAAAGTGAAAATTGTACTTTCTTGAAAATTCCTTAGAAATCCTTTAAATTTATTCAGCATTCTGTTTACACACATGACTTGATTTTGAACAGATTGAAAAGGTTGCTTTTTTCTGTGATCAACCTCTATTTGCACGATGTATCTCTCTTTGTTGATACTTTGAACTTCAATCTTAGGAGAAACTTTTATGAATATGATTTCAACTTCTAAACATGGAACGGTTACTGTTATTTCGCTTGCTGGTAAATGGATGGGTGGTCCTGAAATAGGGCAGCTTGCAGAACTTATCCGTACAGAACTTTTGAACAGTGGTAAAGGAATTGTATTAGATTTATTACAAGTTTCTTGGATGAACTCAAGTGGGATTGGTGCGCTTGCCAGCGCATTAACTTCTTGTCAAACTGCCGGTGCTAAGTTAGCATTGTCCAGAGTACCTGCAGATATTCAAGAATTGTTGGATATCACTCATTTATCATCTGTGTTTACAATTTGTAAAACCTTAGAAGAAGCGGTTCAAGCAGTACAATAATCTATTTTACTTTTCATTCATCCCGATACTCTTTTTTACCAGATTAGGCAATACAAAACTGGCAAGATGAATCTCTTCATTGTAATACTTGCATTGAGATGCAATTAATGATGCTCTTTGTTGACTGAATTGTTTCGGAGAAAGTGTTTTTGCAGCATATGCAAAGCTCCAAAGACCACTCGGATAGGTAGGGATGTTCGCAAGGTAGGTAGCAGTGATAGGAAACACTTCTTGCATCGCTTTTCTTAAATTTCGTACAGCCGCGATTTGGTAAAATGGGCTTTCGCCTTGTGCGACTACTATTCCGTTGGTAGTTAAAATTCGGAATACATCCCGATAAAATATAGAATTAAATAAACCGACTCCTGGTCCAACAGGATCACTCGAATCCACTATAACTACATCATAACTATTATCTTTCGCCTGCTTCACGAATTCTATACCATCACCCACCATAACGTTGACTTTTGGATGGTTCATACCCGTTGCGGTACACTTTAAATATTGTTTACAAGTTTCAATCACTTGGCCATCAATTTCGCACATATCTACTCGTTCAACACAGGTATGCAAGCAAACTTCACGTGCAGAACCGCCATCACCGCCACCAATGATCAACACGTTTTTAGGATTAGGATGTACCAACATAGGAATATGAACCAGCATTTCGTGATAGATAAACTCGTCCTGTTCGGTAAGTTGGATTAACCCATCAAGTGCTAAAACCACCCCGTGAGATTTAGAACGAAAACATTCTATTTTTTGAAATGATGATTGGGTGTTTACAAACCATTCTTCCACTGTAAAACCAAAAAAGGACATATTCTCATAAACTTCACGGTACTCTTGTTTCATTCTATTCTCCTAATACCCCAAATAGAAAATAAAGTAAATTTAAATTATGGTAGAATGCAATTTATCCAATTATACAATTATAGAAGTGTTAGTGTGGAAATTTAGATTGATTCAGGGTTAAACACCTCTATAAAAATGGTAACTAAGAATTCAAATTACTACCCAAGTAATCAATATTTATTCAAATGAAAGTTAAAAGCAGATTACAAAGGGTATAAAACACTCAAGGAGGGTATTTCACCCTCCTTGAGTATTGGAAGTAAATATGAATTTGTAAAGAACAATAAGACAAGAAACTACTTCATCAATACCATCCGTTTCATCATTCTGAATTCATTAACCGATAGTACATAAAGATAGATACCCGATGGTAAATTAGATCCATCAAATTTCACACGATATACATTCGGGTGTTGATACTCATCTTTCACTAAACGTCGCACCTCTTGACCATACAAATTATAAACCGACAATCGGACTACACCCGCTTCAGGAATGCTATAACTAAATTCTGTCACCGGGTTAAAGGGATTCGGGTAATTTTGAGTTAAATCATATTCGCTCGGAATTACACCCGTGGCACGACCCATCGGCTGGGCTGATACCACCATCGGATGCAGGTATTCTACACCATTGAAGTCAACATCTGCTATGCGATAAAAGTACATGGTACCATTCTGTACATCACTGTCACGATAACGATATTCATAGGGTGAAAATGCTGTACCACGTCCGTCTATCCGAGCAATTTGCACTCCACGTTCGTCCGGCGTCACCGAACGGTACAACACAAAGTAATCATTTGCAACTTCACTCTCTGTACGCCAATAAAGATTCACATACCTATCACCACCTACTGCGGTAAATGCCGTCATTAACACCGGAAGTGGAGTGCCTGTACCTAAGCCCCAATCGGAAAATTCATCCACGCCCGTCACTTCAACTTCATAAACACTCCCATTCGGACGTGCTGCTAAACCCGTGGCAAACGATGTCCAAGTGGTTCCACCATCCGTTGAACGGGCTACCGTAATGTCACTCAAAATATTGTTCGGATTATCCGAAGCTGTAAAACGGAAAATCAACGTCGCACCAAAGTTAGAACCACCCGTTTGGTTCAATGTGTAGTAACGGCTGATAGAATTTGAAGGTAAAAAGGCAGGAACGGATGGATTCGGAGGGGTTAACCGATACGAAATATTGATTGAAGAAGGGGTAACGCCACTTGTACCCGGGAAAATCACTTCCACTGGGGGTAGATCACCTGTCCCATTATCGTTTGGAAGAGATGGCGTCCAAGGAACTGAGGGACCGCCAGGTCCTTCTGCAGGAACACCACTACCAGCTGTATAGGAACAACCTAAACCTGTTAAATCCAATTCATAAGGCGTTAATGATGCATTATGAGTAAAGGAAAAAGTTCCCGTTAGGGTGCCTAACCCACTAGGCGTAAAGGTTAAGGTCACATCCGCATAAGAATTCCCACCAATAGAACTTGGAACCTGAGAAGTACTATAATCGCCAGTAATAGAGACATTGCTAATCATTAACGGTAAAGTACCGTTGTTGGTTAAACGAATCACACGCTGTCCACTACTACCAACCAACAATGCACCAAAGTTCAAAGGTGGTGTAATCGGGTTCCCATTGTAGGTCACTAACAAAGTCGGTGAAGTCGCGCCAATACCTGTTAGTGATAAACTATAAGGACTTCCTGATGCATTGTGCGAAAAGGATAATGTACCGTTCCTTGTACCTGTTGCACTAGGAGTAAAGGTAAGTGTTACATCTACATATGAATTCCCTGAAATGGAAGTAGGAATGGTAGAGGTTGTAAAATCGCCTGTAATGTTTGGATTTGTTATCGTTAGTGGTACCTCACCCGTGTTGATTAAACGGATGACTTCATTGGAATTAAACCCGACAATCACTGTGCCGAAATCCAACGGTGGTGTGATCGGATTACCTTCATAAGTGACGGATAACGACGGTGGGGTTTGACCTACACCTGTTAGTGATAAATTGTATGGACTACCCTCAGCGTTATGTGTAACCGAAAGTGTACCAGTACGTGTACCAGAAGCCGTCGGTGTAAAGGTCAAGGTATTGTCAAAAAATTGGTTCGGTTCCAATGATGCTGGGAATGATAATCGTGTGTAATCCCCGGAAATTGTGGAACCAGAAAATGTCAATCTGTTACCACCAGTATTGGTAAACCGAACAATTCTTTGCGAATTCGATCCTAACGTCACAGCACCAAAATCCAACGGTGGTGTGATCGGATTTCCTTGATAAGTTACCGTTAAAATTGGGGGAGTGTAAAGAGATTGAATTTCTGAAGCACTTAAAGCACGATTGTAGATACGACATTCATCAATTTTTCCTTGAAAGAAATCATAGTTATTATCACTGTATCCTAATACTACTCGAGCGGTACCAGAAAAGTAACGTAAATAGTTCGATACGGTTGTACTTGTGACTAATGTACCATTTAAATATAAGCGAACATTATACCCATCAAATGTTGCAGCTACATGATTCCAACTTCCATCCGATGGAATCGTTACGGTACTGTTAATTTGAAACTGTGTGCTTGCACCATCTGCTGCATAAAAGGCAAACGATCTTGGATTACCTGTACCAACCAGAATTAAACTGTAGTTTTGATAAGAAGTTCCAGTAAAACCAACACCAATAATCCGAGGATTATAGTTACCTGCACCCGTTACTGATATCCACGCAGATAAAGTCACAGATGGAGTAGAAAACATGTTAGAAGCAGTGGTGTACATTCTACTATTACTACCATTAAATAAATAACAAGCATTGGCTGTTCCATAACGATCCGTTGTTTGGGTTACATTAGCGGTTGTTAAATTCCCTGTATTCCCAGTTGAATCAGATGTGCTGTTCAACGAATAATAGGATAAAATTCCAGAGTATGGGATATAGAGTTGATAAATTTCAGCATCAGATAAAACACGGTTGTAAATTCTGATTTCGTCTAATTTCCCTACGAAATGATCTAACCCATTATCACTGTAGCCAATTTGAAGACGAGCGCTTGTAAAAGAACCTAAAGATCCAGAATAACTCACAGCATTCGTAAAAACCCCATTCAAGTAAAAACGAACAGAACTACCATTATAGGTCGCTGCAACATGGTACCATTGTGAGTTGGTAGGGATGTAAAAAACGCTACTTACGGTATTTCCGTTGTTATAAAACTGAAGCCTCCGCGCAAAACCTGTCCCTTCTAAAATTAATGAATAATTCTGAGCAGAATTGTTCAAGGGACCAACACCCACAATTCGTGGATTATTATCACCGGCACCCGATACCGCAATCCAGGCAGATAATGTAACCGTAGAAGTAACATAACCGGATGCAACATTAGCATACATACTACTATTACTGGAAAAACTATAACTAGAATTTGCGTTACCAAAACGGTCTGTGGTAAGAGATACATTAGAAGGGGTTAAATCATTATTGTTTCCAGTGGAATCAGAAGTGTTGTTCATTGAATAATAAGCCAACAAACCATTAGTTGGTGAATAACATTGATAAATCTCTGATGCCGTTAGTGCACGGTTGTAAATTCTAATTTCATCTAAAAAACCGTTGAAGTAATCATTGTTGTTATCATTATATCCAATCGTCAATTTGGCACTTGAAAAACTTCCTAAGGTACCGCTATAAGCCACTGAATTAGAAAGAGAACCATTAAGGTAGTACCGCACATAAGATCCGTCATAAGTAATGGCTACGTGTTGCCAAGGACCACCGGTAGTTAATTGGAAAGAACTACTACCTATAGCATTAAAAGTGAGAGAACGTGGTGAGCCCGTTCCGATTAATGATACTTCATAATAATTTCCTGCACCGCCAGGAGTACCCACTTTAACGATTCGTGGATTGGAAACACCAGGGCCTGTAGGTTGAATCCAAAAAGCTATTGTTAGATTGGAAACCGAAAATGAAGAACCTACCGTTGCGTACATTTTATCCACTGAATCAAAGTAATAGCAGCGATTAGAGAAAGCATAACGATCGTTACTTATGCTGGGACCATCTATGGTTAAATGAACATTATTCCCACTGGCATCATTGGCATTGCCTGTAAAAGGATAATAAGCCAATAAACCACTGGTAGGTTGCGCAAATGAAATTAATGGAAAAAGGAAAATCAAAAAAAGTGTAAAAAGGTGTAGAAGAAGTTTCTTGTACAAACGCATAATTGCCTCCAATTATAGATCATTTTCGTTCTTTAGAAGCAATCTTTGTCTAATCGCAAAGGAAAAAGTGAATGAAGAGAATTTTGAAGTGAAACTTTACTTACAAAACTTTTTAAGACATCAGTCAAATGGTAGTATTTGAATTGTTCAAAGAAAATTGATTTTTTGATAGATAAACATTGTTCTAATAGGGGAGTTTTTACAATTAATTTCACATAAACTCAATGACAATCATTATATTCTTACCTCGGATTAGAACAACTTTACACCAAGTCCCTTGAAATCATTGTAACCTTGTTCTCCACAGTCACTCTCAATTGAAATTATCAAAGTTGCGTAAAAAGGAATTTACAAATCATATCGTGCAAGAAAATAAAAGAACTATTACTTGCACGGAACAAATATCGCAATAAAAATGTAAAATGTCAAGTGTTTGAAAAAAATTTTCAAAAAAATTGGAATGAAAGTTAAACCAAGTAGAATTTCTTTTCACGATATTTTTATTCTACATCACATACTTTCTATGTCGTATATCACATAATAAAAACAAATTAATTGAAATTCAATAAGAAATGATCTTTCTCTTGGAGTTTGAGGATCTTGTTACAATAGAACCATTTCTATTTGTGTTGATATCACGGGTTTATTAAAAAAGAAGCCAAAGAAAACGGGCGCTTACGGGCGCCCGTTTGTATTGGGTTGATAGATAAGCCAATTACTTCACTAAGACCATCTTTCTTAGAGATTGGAAAGAACCACTTTCTAATCGGTACACATAAACTCCCGCAGCAAGACGGGTAGCATCAAATCGAACCGAATGATACCCAGCAGGTAAAGTTTGATTAACCAATTCAGCCACTTTTTGACCTAACATATTGTAAATGGTTAGTTTTGTTAATCCATCTTTTGGTAGATCAAATCGTATTTCAGTACTTGGGTTAAATGGATTCGGATAGTTCTGATGTAGTTTGTACTCAGTTGGTAGATTAGATACTTGCTGTGGATTGTTTAAGGATACCTCTACAGTCACTGGAATGATCAATGAGTCACAGGTATTGGTACGCACAAAGATATTACCCGTTGCTATCAAACCAATTGCAGTAGAATCATCTACAGTCACTTGTATAAACAATTCAACTGGAATACCGGGCGAAACTGTACCTGTTTCAGGATTAATTAACACTGAAAAATCACGCACCCAACCACCGCCACCACCTGGGCTCATATCAGCAAATGCGATACCGTAACCGGTGTATTGTGTCGGATGGGTGTTATAGTAGTTCTGAATATACCAATTGTTGGTCCCAGTTCCACCTTGAATACCTACAGTTTCTGACAGTACCGCAATGTTGTTCATTTGATTATATGCAAAAACAATACCGTGGTTGTCACCATGTAATTGTATTTGGAAATTTAAAGAGTCATTGTATCCTAACCTTCTACCATTCCATTGAACATAAAATATATGCGTAGTTTGGTTGTAATAAGCATACACTGCAGCATATAAATCATCCCATAACGCAAAGGCAGCATTGGTTACTGAAGTTGATGGTAAAGTTGTATTGATAAAAGAAGTTGAACCGTTACCAGTGTTCATAAATTGAATGAAACCGTTGGTACAAGCCCATATTCTTGTATAAGTAGTTCCATAGTAATTAAACGAGAATCCGGTTGGGAAGTTTACTGCTGCACCTGCATCATCTGTTGCTTGAATGATTGGGGTTGGGGCAAACTGACGAATGTCCAAATATGTGGCTTCTTGAGTTGGGTATTCAGGTTCTACATTATCAAATGAACGATACCCATAGCCATCAGGACCCCAAGTTTGATCTATAACAGTGGTAGAAGAAGGATTCTGGGAATAGAACCAATCTTCGTAAGCACGTTTTGCTTCTATTGGTGCATTATAGGGTACAGGTTGTATAGGATTGACCTCAGTAAAGGGTTCTTCATTTTTTACCTTTCCAGGATTTGGTGGACCATATTGAGCTAAAGGTGGTTCAACGAAACGAGCATAAACCTTCATATCCATAGGAACCGAATTCGTTGTACTGGTGGGTGGGTTTCTCCTGAAACTCGCAGTAAAATTATAGGGCCAGTCACCTGTGTTTCCAATGGTTAATGTTTGTGAAGCAATTTGTCCCGGGGGAATAATGAAACTTAACTCATTGGTAGATGCAGTGATATTGGGCCGATAAAGCGTATCTACAAACCGAGCCGTGTCACCCACCGTAAAGGTCACACTCTCACGCAAAATCGGATTCGGGTAGAAACACGGAGTGAAGACACGCACTGGATAGCTACCAGCCGGAATTTGTAAGAACCATCTACCCGTTAGATCGGTAGAAGTGGTCCAATCATTTCTAATCCGAACAGATACGCCTTCCATCGGTGTTCCGTTTGACCGATAAACGTAACCTTCTGCATAAGATGTGCCTGTAACTGTGATGGAGATATTATCTAGGAATACATCTGGACCAAAGTTAGTTCTACCTAACCAACCAATCATTACAGAAGGATGATTTAGTGCAGGTGTGGGTAAAAAGATTTCTGCATGACCCCATCCATTAGGAAATGCACCTGGAGCAGTCACACCGCCTGTAGTACCTGTTCCTAAATCTTCTTCACCAGTTCCCATACCACGTCGTAACCAAATACTTGTCCAGTTGTTTCCACCATCTAAAGAATAAACACATTCTAATGTGTCGTTATAGCCAATATTGTCTTGATAATACCAATCCCACTCAACACGGACTGCTGCTATATTTACCGTAGTTATTGGAGGTGTCCATAGAATATCTACGTGGTTTTGCGCTGAATAATTCCAGAAGTTTATTCTAGCATAAGCACCGTTGGCATCAGTAAATCGTGTCCAAGTAACTGTTCCAGGTTCTCGGTTGTAAATACTCCAATCAGGTGGAGGAAATGTAGTTCCTTGAAAATTTTGGGTAAGTGGAAGTTGAAATGCACCTGTAGTCGTAAAAGTAACCGAATCTGAAAATGCAGTTTCTATTAAGTTTTGATTTCTGGCTTTGGTACGAACTGTATAGGTAGTTCCAGAAACTAAACCACCAACGTTTACAAGTGCGCCCCATTGAGTTAAAGTACGCCAAGTTGCCGTGTCACCTAAGAAACCATTCGTTTGAACCCACTGGTTGTTTATACGAATAGCATACTGTGTACTTGGTGAATTGGGTGTGGTTGTATTATTGTTTACAGTTATTCCCACAGAAGTGATTCCAACGCCACTTATTGAAGGTACACCAGGGGTTGCAGCTAAGGTATAACTATTAGCGGATGCAAAGTTGATTGAAGTAGCATTTGCGTTGTAAGAATAGACACGATAATAATACTGAGTATTGGCTGAAAGACCAGTATTAACAAAGAATGTGGTATTAGCCGGTACGGCAGCGATAGAGTCAAATGTTGTCCCATTGGTTGACCTACGAATGATGAAACCGGTTTCATTATTTGAATTATCCACCCAGTTCATTCTTAAACTGGTAATCGCATGATTGGTAATGTTGCCACCAGTAGGTGCAGCTGGTGCAGCACCTGTACCTGTAGTAAACGACCAAACAGGACCATTTGCGGTAATATTCCCTAATCGTGAGACCACTCTCCAATAATAGGTAGTATTTGCGGATAATGTAGGGGTATATGTGGTGTCCGGTTGATTAGAAGCCACTTGATTGGTCGGTGGGTTAACTGTACCGAAGAATACATCATACCCAGTTGCCGCTCGACCAGCATTCCAAACTAGTGTGGTATTCGTAGGAACAGCGGTCGCTCCATCTGGTGGAAGTGGATTAGATGGTGTACCCAAACGATAGAAATCAATTGCAAATGGAGTAACAATTGCAGTATTGAGTGAATGTTCTAACCAATAATTGTTTGCACCGCCGTTTGGACCCTGAATACCGATGGTTGCACTATTATTTAATGCACCAATATTTTGATATCTGAATTTGATGAGACCATCGCTATACAACTGAACTTGGAAGGTATTCAAACTTTGATTGTTTGAAATGTGCGGTACTTGATACCATTCTACGATGAAACGATTGTTTTGTTGATCATAATAGTACCAAATTGAACCACCTGACGGTGGGTACAAATCATCCCAATAGGGCAATATCATAGGTGCCGAAAAGGCAGTGGTCGGAAGTGCTGTATTAGAATATGAAGCAGAAGTATTTCCAAACCCAACATGACCATTGGTGCAAATACTGATATTTCCCGTATATACCGCACCATAATAAGAGAAACTAAATGCACCCATTGAAACCTGAACGACTTGATCGTCACCAGTCAAATTGGCATTGGTTCCGGGTCCACCTGCCGGTCCAGCGATTTCAAACCAATCTGCTATAGTAGGACCACCTTGTGCATTACTGTTAATAAAACGATAGCCGAATGCATCGGGTCCACCCACATTTTCGCTATTGGTGGTGATAGAAGATTGGGGACCAGGCGCTTCCACATTATCAGGCGAAATTGCAATGGCACGCATTTGATAGGTCGTGCTTGAGGTTAAACCACTGATGGCAAAGTTCACCCAATTTGCACGTGGAGCCACTCTCGGGGCGGGACCAACGGTACCATTGGCTTGCAAAAATCCCAATCCCATCACTTCTACCTTGTAGGTAACTTGTGGAGAGTTTGCATCAGCACCAATGGAATCAACACCTGCTGTGGTCCTACCTGCTCCACGGAGCGAAATGTATAGCGTTCCTGCAGGAACGGGTAGCGTAACTCCATTCATGTTTGCATACGACAAAGATGTGGCATCCTGATTTTGTGCATAGACACGATAATAGTATCGTCTGGAGGGTATCAAATTATTGTCAGTATAGGTAGTTGCATTCGCAGGTGCCGTTGCTAAATAGGTATAAGTAACATCATCCAACGAGCGATGAATTGGGAACCCGGTTTCATTGTTGGAATTATCAGACCACGTTAAAGTCAATGAACTGGTTGTTGGATTTGTGACAGCACCATTTGTTGGAGCATTAGGTGCAGCGCCTGTACCTGTTGTAAAACTCCACACTGGACCAGCATTGGTCATTCCTCCAGTGCCTAAAGCCACTACTTGCCAATAGTAGGTTGTGGTGGGAGCCAGATTCACTACATAGGTGGTTGCTGTTTGATTAGAAGATACTAATGGTGGTGGATTAGTCGTTCCGAAATAGACATTATACCCAGTTGCCGCTGCTGCAGCAGTCCATTGTAAATTTGTTCCAAGTGGAACATTGGCAGCACCATTGGCTGGAATGGGATTGGATGGAACACCTAAACGGTAGTAAAGAATCACTGTTTGATTCGTCGGGGTTAATTGAGGTGCATATTCCAAATTCATTCCATTTGCACCATTGAGTGCTTTAATACCAATAACCCCACGTGGAAGGGAAGGATTTACATTGTTGTATTGAACTTTAACTTGTCCATTTTCATAAATAATAATTTGTGCATCCATCCGAACCGCAGCATTTGCATATTGCGCTAAACTAATAAAAGTAATGACACAATAGCGATTGGGTGCCGTACCAAGTGTTTGTATGGTAATATCCGTAGATGGGTTGGTATATCCTACGTGCATATCCCGACCCCAGAAAAGAATTCCTGCACCGGGTTGATTGCTTGTTAGCGTAGGACCAAGTGTACTATAACCAGCGTCAAAAGTTACATATCCATTGGAACATAGATACACCTGAGTATAGTCAACCCCATACCAATTCAAAGTAAATCCTAACGGTTGTGGGGTCGTATAGTAACCATCATCGGTACTGGTCCACCCGGTAGTGGTAGGAATTGTGGTTCCACCTGGCGTAATCCATTCAAAAGTCGGACCATTCGGAGCATTATTATTTAAATAACGATATCCATAAGCGTCTGGACCTGCTGAATTGGCATCAGAAGTGGTCACTGTAACCACTGGACCCGGTGATTCAACACCCGCACCGTTCACTGCTACGGCACGGAAGTTATACGTAGCACCGCTTACTAAACCTGTAACATTGAAATTTGTCCAGAGGTTAGGCAATTGAGTAATGGGACTACCACCCGCCATTACATAAACACCGGGGTTTACCATAACACGGTACAAGGTATTCGGTGGATTTCCATCCGTGGTAGGAATGGATGAAATCATTACATTGGTAAACCCAATAGCACCTAAAACGATTTGGGCAGCTGGATTGGCATAGGTCCATTCATTCACTCCTGCAAATCCTGTAGAAGTGCCACCTGCACCGGTTGCAAAAACTCTAATCCAGTAACGAGTGTTAGGATTCAGATTAGATAAGGTAAACTGAACTGTTCCTGTTCCCGTGTTGGCGGGTAAGGTTTGTGATAAGGTATATTCATTGCCATCTGTAGATATATAAACTGGAAAACCCGTTTCGTTGGTAGAATTATCCGTAAAAGAAATGGTCATTGAATTGTTGGTAATGGTGACTGCGCTTCCATTTGTAGGAGAATTTGGAGCAGTACCACTCCCTGTAGTAAAGGACCAAACAGGACCGGTGGTATTTCCAAATGGATTAAATGCTCGTACATACCAATAATAGGTTGTGTTCGGATTTAATGCTGTAGTTGGAGTCCAAGAGGTGGTTGTTAAACCTGTCGCTACTTGTGTGGTTGGTGGATTCACTGTACCAAAATACACATCAAAAGTTGCTGAATTGGCACCTGCATTCCAACTAAGCGTGGCGTTCGTTGGAACATTGGTAGCACCGTTCATAGGAACAGGTGCAAAAGGAGCGCCTGGAGCGATAATCATTTCCAACTGGATATTGGGACGATTAGCATTCGCTGTACCTGTATAGGTTGATAAATCTGCTGAGTCACCTATCCAATAGATATGCTGATTTCCTGTGCTGGTACTATAGCGCCACGGCGTGGTAGATGATGCATAACCATTTCGAAAAGAACGGACAACAATGATTAAATTATCAGTACCGTTCCAAGTGAAATCGTTGATATCCCATTCATTCCAGCCGACGGTGGTGGGACCTGTATAGTTTTGAGTACCACTATTGTAAACTTCAGTTAAGGTGTAAGATGCTTGGAATGCACTCCACGTTTGTGAAGTAAAAGTAGTTGCAGTAGTCGTTCCAATATAAATCCAAACTTGTCTTGCAGGCCAAGTAGAAGGTGTCCCACAATCCCAACGTAAGTGGGTAATAACACCAGCTGCTCCTCCAGCGGCTTGAATATCTGCTGCGGTATAAATACTTGCGCTAATCACTTGCCACCAAAAATCGTAAATCGGAAAAGCTTGCTGCGTTGTTCCAGTACCAATAGTAATTGGTGTATCGGCTTCATCCGTGATAGGAATCTCTGTTGAATGCCATTCGCCAATTTCTATTGGCGCTGTGATCGGTAAAACTTCTTTTGGTTTGTTATTTGGGGCAACACCATTATCCATAGAAGATAATGGAGATGCCGATGCTGTAAGCACAAACATCATTAAAAAAATACTAATTCCTAAACATTGAAATACTTTCCTTGTTCCCATGCCAAACCTCCAAATGTTGAAAAGTAATTTATGTAAAGTAAACCAAAGATTTCTAAAATGCAATAAATACTTTTACAACCAAACCGACTAAATTGTTACATCAACATTCTTATTGCAAGAATACCAACAATTAATGCCAGATAAATTGCCACTAAACCGAATAAAAGAAGTTTTCGTTCACGTTCCTTTTTACCAATAGAGCGTTGATAGGCAAATTGGACATCTATTAGTTCCGTTTCAGTAAGTTCAGGTGTATAGTCATGCCAGTGACCGCTAATATCCATATACTCTGAATTTTTAGAATTGGTTGATTGAAATGCACTTTGTTCTGTATTCGCTTCATTCGCAAATTGTGATGAATTTGGCTGTTGCTTTGGTTGAATTTCTTCTGGTGAAACTTGTACTGTTTGATTATTTGTTTGAACGTGTTGTTTTTCTCTATCTGAATCGCTTGAAAATAATAAGGTACTTTGATCATCACTATACTGTTTAGTACTGGACAACCCTTTTTTATGAGCAGAACTTATCAATCGGGATCTTTTCATTTCTTGTTTAGGTGGTTTATCCTTTATCTTTGATTCTTCAGTTTGATTTTGTGCGACTTTTGCAGTGGTTCGCACATTGAAAAAAGGTACCTGTGGTTCTGGTGGGAAACGATCACTATCTCTTTCGCTTTCTTGACTAAAAGGAACACGGAGAGTTCGTTTATTTTTTTCTGGTTTGAAATGAACTGTAGTTCTTAATTCACCAGGGCTCGGTTCTGCATTTTCTTCTTGATGTTCATCAGGAAAAAGTGCGTTGGATGAAAACTCATTTTCTACACTTTCTTGCGATTCTTTTTGACCACCTGCTAATGATTCTCTCTCTGCTTTGTTAGATTTTAATTCAATGGACGTTCTAACTTGCATTTTAGGTGATTCATTGGGATTGTAAAAAAATGGAACTGGTTCTTGATATGTTGGTTTATTGGGTTTTGGAAGAATTAACTGTGGATCTTGACCAGCACCTGTAGCATCATTCCATTGACTTAAAATAGCAGAGGGAGGTTTTGGTAGTGTGGTTTGGGATGTACTTGAATGTGCTTCTGTTTTACGTTGGTGATGTTCTTTAATTAGATAGAATGCCGTATCTATGTCTTTACGCGTAATTGGGTTGCCATAAAGATCGGTTATATTTTCTCCACTTTGTAAACGAAGTAAATACTCAAAATATGCTGCTTCAGCAAGTTGAAAACTGCTGCCAAAATCTAATTGAAAGATTTGGTAGGCTTGCGGTAAAGTCATTTGTATCAAATGTTTCTTCCTAAAATTTTATTATACATCTCAGATAAATAGAAAACAAGTAAAAAACATAGCTACGACATTTTCTCCATTACAACTCTCTGAAAAGGTAATGTCCACCTTGTTTTGTATTTTTCAGGAGTTCATAAATACTTTGTATTCCTTCCTTTCCCCACCAAACATAGGCTTCTAATAAAGTCATTTTTCTTTCTTGGGGTATAGAATTCTTCCCAATTTCAGATTGGAATTGATTCCAAAGTTTTCTTTTACTTCCTTGAATTTCATCAAAGTATCGTTCAAGTATATCTATTGTTTTTTTAAATTGGTAGTGGATTTTTTCTTTACTTTTTTGAATAGCGTGCTGAATATGGATAGGTAGATTTTCTTCAATATGGTCAAACTGCTGGATTAATTGTTGAAATAGCTTTTCCACTTCTTCAATGTGTTTTGACTTCTCTAATATTGGCGGAGTATTTGAAAGAATTTCTTTCCATGTTAAGGATTGGTACTTTTTTGTAAGAATGGTAGCACCTAATCGGATAACAATTTTTGGATATTTTAATTGTGCCCAAAGCATTAAATCATTCAATTCAGCCCAATATGCAGCTTCAGAAGTTCCCAATACGACAACTTGTGGTGAAAAAAGGGCTTGTTGAACCATAGGCCTCCACAAAACACCGGGAATGAAAAATCCTATATTATGTTTTACCAGATCATACATATCTCTTGAATTCAATCGCTTATGGTTGATATAAAAATCGTTTTCATCCCATTCAATTGGAACTCTTTGTGAACCATGGTCTTGAAGGTAAAACCATCCCGTTCTGTGTTTTAACAATTCAGCTTGAACATTCCCAAATTTATCATATACTCTTTGTATTCCTTTTCTTATTGCAAGAATTCCATATCTTAGATCCTTCATCCATTCAAGCAGCAATCTTTGATATTGCTCAGAATAAGGTTGTGGTAATCTAGGTGGACCTTCTACCCATTCCGTATATTGAGCGATTCCCAAGCGTTTCTGAAATTCAAGAAAACTCTGCACAACAGTACCATTGAAAGCATCTTTAGTGGTTTCTAATCGTTGCTGGTGAAAAGGTGATGATTCTAATTGAATCAAATCTTGAAAAACTTCATCAGGAAAGTATCGGTAAGTAGTCGGTACATTGGGTTGTGTATCGGTCCATTGGATTTCCTTGGTTTTCCAATAGACCGTAGCAATTTCATTCCAATCCGTATCACCACTTTCAATCCAGAAAAAGTGTTGATTTGTTTTAGAAAGAAACTCGGCCGTCCAACGTTTGTAAGTAGTATAAAGAGGGCCTCCTAAAAATCCTGGTTGTTGTCCTGTAATGATGTGCTGTTCCTGTTCAATTTCCTCAGTAATTCCATTGGGATAAAACGATTCGTAACCTTTTTTTCTTTCTAAGCCGTAACGTACCACTTCGGGTAACTTATTTTCTAGCCAACTTTTTCTTTCAAGTAGTTCGAACATAACAAGAAATCATCCTTGGTGAGTAATTCGCATTGTAACTTGATCCATCATAATTTCCTAAGCGCCAAAGTAAACAGCAACCATACTTCTGAAACATTTGATCCAGTTCAATCGGTGTATATACTCTTAACCGTTCTTCCCACATTTCTCCATTATCCAACTGAACGGTTTTATAAATAATGTTTTGTTTGGTCTCGCGATGAATTGAAGCAATCACCCCGTCGGAAAATTGATAGGTGTTATCTGGCGGTAACTCGTATAGGAATCGATCGGGTATTGTATCGAATAAGATCCATCCATCTTTTTTCAGTACTCGTACAAATTCACGGATTTGACGCATATCCTCTTCAGCGTCTACAAAATAACCAAAACTTGAAAATAAACTATGCACGCTAATAAAGGTCTGGTCTTCGAATGGCAGTGATCTCATATCTGCTTGCACTACAGGTAAGTCCGAGCACTCTTTTAACAGTTCCGAAGACAAATCAAAACCTATAGCATCTACTCCATTTCGAATTAAGTACCTTAACCATCTTCCAGCACCACAGGCAGCATCTAACACTTTACCATCAGTAGGAAACAATTTGAAATGAACTAAAGTAAAAAATAGTTGAGCAAGCTCTTTCTCATCACGATGAGAATACAACTCTAAATACCTTTGATTAAATGCCCGATGGTACCATTCCGTATTACTTGTGATTTTCATTTCAATTCATTACGTTAATAATCTCTAATTAGAAATTTACGGAACTATGTTTAATCTTTTTATCCGAAGACCTAAAGAAGAAACTTTACTGAAAACAATGATAACGAATCGAAAGTGGTTATTCCAATTTATTGGAGTAAGCGTTTTTTTGGTCTTAGGAATATTTGGGTTTTTCTTTATCACTAGAGATTTACCCGGTGAGTTAATTGTTACCAGTGAACCAAAATTTGCCCATATCTATATAGATAAAAAGCCCACAAACAAAAAAACACCTGAACGCTTTACGTTGGTAAAACCTAAAAGCTATTTAGTGGAAGTAAAATTAGATGGTTACATATCAAAACCTTTTGCCAAAGATGTTTTGATTAATCCAGGTTCTTCCTCAACCGTTCATTTTCGTTTACTCACTCCAGAACAAGCAGCAAAAGAAACATCGGTACAACCCGATACAGTTAAAATTCAAATAGAACAACCCAATGGTTTTGCGCAATTACCAATTCAAAAAGAAAATGACCGATTGTACCCTCCTCCTAAATCACAAAGTAAACCAATTATTTCTGGACGTAGTGGAAGTGGCCGTATATTTGTATCAAGTAGCATTCCAAATGCGGAGATTTTTTTAAATGGTGAAAGTACATCACAAACAACTGATGCAATTCTTTTAGTTCCCACAGGTACCCACCAAGTTCAAGTGGTCAAACAAGGATACCGCTCTGACCCATCAGAAGTTACTGTATTAATAGGTGAAGCATTTCAAGAACAAAAAATCTTTTTTCGTTTAATTCCTGAAAATACGATATCGTCAAAAGTAGTTTCCATTCGGACAACGCCGATTGAGGGTCCCATTCTAATCAATAACCGTCAAGTGGGAATTGGTTCTTGGGAAGGTGAACTAAAATTTGGCGTTTATGAATTGGATTTTGGATTTGTTTCCGGTTATAGTAAACCTATGCCTATGAAAATCAATGTCACTGCAACTGATCCTTCCCAAACCATTATTGGAAGGTATAAAGTCGGTTATACCTGTGAATTGCGTGTGGATGAATTTGGTCAAGTGATTCAAACCAATATTGATAGATGGTCTATTGGTATCCATCATCCAGATGTAGGTGGATTTGTTATTGATCGAGCTCGGGGACCAAAAATCGTCAAAGTTAAACATTGGGAAAAGTTTGCTTTTGAATTTGGCGAAGCATTTGCGTCTAAATCCCCAGTAGGAGGCCAATTTTTAGAAATAGAATTTACACTTCCACAACGAACACCCTATGATTCACCTTTGTATTTGTGGTTGCAAGCGGTTAAAAGTACAAAAAACTATCCATTAACTTTTGTTAATAGAACTCATGGTGTGATTGAAGTAAACCAAAAGGTGTTACGTTCGGAGTGGTCGCCATCTCGTATGTGGAATACCACTGATCCGGATGGTTGGGAGCGTCATCCATTAGGAGATCGTCTTGTCAGCGGGAAAAACACCATTCGTATTTATAGCCACGATCTAAACGTACGATACTTCTATGTTTCTGCTATTCGAATTGGACCACAACCAGAGGCAGATGAATAATCGTCCAATAAACATCGTTCTACTTATCCGTTGGATACTCATTGGAAGTTTTGTTGCTACCTCCAATTGCGCAAAAATTCAACCTCCACCAGGTGGACCGGCAGATTTAGAAGGGATCCGACCTATTCAATTGTCTCCATCTCCGGATCAAACACAAGTAGATATCCACACTACCATTGAAATCGTCTTTGATAGTCGTTTCAAGCCGATTGATCCCAATTTGATTACCCTTTCCCCCTTTCCAAAAAAGGGTTTGCAAATCATTGCAAAAGGGAGAAAGATTCGTATCCTTCCTCAAGAACCTTTGTTACCGAATCAAACTTACCGTTTAACGATATCCCCAGAAATTCGTGATGAACAAAATAACCCAATGCCTGAACCCATAGAAATTTTATTTAGCACAGGCAATACGATTGACCATGGAAAGATCAAAGGGATTGTATATGATAGTAAAAACAGACGTGGGGTATGGATTTGGGCTTGGAAACTCCCTGATAAATTCCAAGGCAAAGATCCTTCACCATTTGAAGATGTGCCAGATTACGTCGCTGTGACTGATTCTATGGGATTTTTTCAATTTACAGGACTTGCAGATGGAAAATATCGCTTGATCGCTATAGACGATATCAACCGCAGTAGAAAATATGAACCATCCACCGATAAAATTGGACTGACCTTTGATGATCCGATTGTGCCTAAGGATTCAAGCACACTTTTCCCTTTTCATCTAGCTTTGAGAGATACTTCTTTTCCAGCCGTTCAATCTATACGAATGATTTCGCCCAGATTGCTTACTCTTAGGTTAACTTATCCAATTCAAGGCGTTTTAGGAGGTCATCCTCTTCTAAGATCAAATCAGTTTGATAAATGGTTAGGTGTTTTGTATCACGATCCATCTGATTCCAATCGGATGTATTGTTTATTACCGGAACAATTTACACCAGATTCTGCTTTTTTCGAGATCTCTAATTTTGTACTTCAGAACGGTACAACAGCAACAAGAACAATCCAAAGTTCTTTTGTTCATTTACGATATGAAGGTGCTGACACACTCCGACCCTATCTATGGAAACTGCAACCTCAAAGTGGGAATTTGCTCCCTAAAACTGAATGGGTATTAAGTACAACGATGGGTTTAATGGTAGGATCTATTCAAAGGTCAGTTAAACTAATCAGAAACGTAGATTCCACAGAAATCCCAATCTTTACTCAATCACTTGATCCATTTGTTCATAAAATCGTCCCTGCGAACAGTTTACCGGAACGAAATTTCATTACCTTAATTGTACAAACGAAAGAATGGTTTTCTTTGAATAATGTTCCCGCGAAAGATTCTATCCTTTATTTTCGGTTTTACGTACTTCCATTTGATACTTTAGGGACCATTTCTGTTCAAGTAAAAGATGAATGGCGAGTAAAATCAGGCGATTTACATCTATCTGCCATTTCCCTGCAAGTTCCTAATCAAGCATCCAGTTGGGTCAAGTCAATTGAAACATTTTCTGTCAATTCCGATCAGTCAGGAATTGCAGATTTACAGGTTCCCCCAGGATTATGGAGAATACGTGCTTTTCGCGATATTAACGATAATGATCAATTGGATGTGGGTCAGTTAATTCCGTTTTCTTTTGCAGAACCTTTTGTAATTGATGAGGATACTATTCGCGTTCGCAGTAAATGGACGATTGTTCCCAAACCGATCATTCTTCGTTAACATTGATTATCAAAATTCTTGAAAAGAAAAGACAGTTTGCAATGTGCAAATGATCACATTATTATCAATTAACTACGTTTGATTGAAATGGAGTAAAATGAATTTTGGCATCATTATGGCTGGAGGTGTAGGTACACGCTTTTGGCCGATTTCTAGAAAAAATAAACCCAAACAACTGCTTGTGATCGTAGATGAAAAACCATTAATTCAATCTACGGTAGAACGATTATTACCCCTTATTCCGGTGCAAGCGATACGAATAGTCACCACACAGGATTTAATGGGTCCTATTCAAAATGTTTTAAATTTTTTTAAAAATGAGAATTTTATTCTCGAGCCGTATGGAAAAAATACCGCACCTTGTATCGGTTTAGCAGCAGCCAAAATATTTAGAGAAGATCCAAAAGGAATTTTAGTTATTCTACCTTCCGATCATCGGATAGAAAATGAAGAAACTTTTCGTGATGTTTTATCTTTGGCAATGAATTATGCTGAGCAAGGTCAATTCATTGTGACCATTGGGATTCAACCAACACGCCCTGAAACAGGTTATGGTTACATCCAATACAAACGTTCTTCAAACAAAGCCCCTTCTCATGCTTATGAAGTAAAAACATTTGCTGAAAAGCCCGATTTAGAAATGGCAAAAAAATTCCTTGAATCAGGTGATTTTTTATGGAATGCAGGGATCTTTGTTGTACGTGTGGATTTGCTCTTAGAGTTATATCAAAAGCATCTTCCCTCTTTTCATCATGATTTACTTCTGTATATGCGATCAATAGGAACAAAAGAGGAAGAAAAGTTACTGTTAACACTTTATGAAAACACGAAACCGATTTCTTTTGATTATGCCATTATGGAACGCACGAAAAACGTTTTGGTTATCCCTGCAGATATCGGATGGTCAGATGTTGGTAGTTGGGTAGAAGTCAAACGTTTAGCTAAAGAAGATAGAAACGGGAATGCAGTATGTGGTGATGGATTAGTTGTACATTCAAGAAATTGTTACGTACAATCTTCTGGTCAATTTACTGCAGTCGTGGGATTAGAAAATGTGGTGGTTGTAACAACACCGGATGCTGTTTTAGTTTGTCATGTAGATCAAGCACAATCCATTCGCGATGTGGTTACTGCTTTAGAGCAAAATAATCGTACAGAATTATTGTAAATGTCAAAAAAGAAAGAATATGAAAAATTATTAGAGATCGCTAGAACTAGATTTAAAAAGGTTCAGCATCAAACAGGTGATTTTCGGGGTGGTGCATACATCAGCCCAGATGGAAAAAGTTTAGTCATTAATCAATCCTTGCCGTTAGATGAAAGGATTGACATCTTAATCCAAGTGTTGAATCAACGTACTACTATTTTATGAAATCATTCTTGTACACGTTTAAGAGGAAATCTCTGATAGGAGTAAAGAATTATGAAAGTTGATCTCTTACGCCAAGTTCCTTTGTTTCAGGGATTAAGCAATAGTGATTTAGAAAAAATCGCGCAACTAATGGTTCCCAAGAGATTTAAAAAGAATAATTTGATTATCTTTGAAGAAGATTTAGGACAAAATCTTTTTATTATAGAAAAGGGTCGCGTAAAAGTCAGCGGTATATCCAATGAAGGTGGTGAAGCAATTTTTGCCATTCTTGGTGAAGGGGATATTTTTGGTGAACTCTCAATCATTGATGGATTGGCAAGAAGTGCTACAGTGACCTCAATTGAAGATGTGGAACTATGGGTCCTTAATCGCAATTCATTTTTAGAGATTTTAAACAAACACTCAAGTATCGCTATAGAATTATTGAAGGAACTTGCTAGTCGTATTCGAAAAGCAGATGCTCAAATCAAATCTTTAACCTTAAAAGACGCAAGGGGAAAAGTAGCAAACACTTTGATTCGGATGGCAGAAGATATTGGTGTTATCAAAGAAAATAAAATGCAAATTCATAATTTACCTTTACAACGTGATATTGCCAATTTAGCTGGAACAAGCCGAGAAACAGTATCTAGATTACTAACCAAGTTTGAAGAAGAAGGACTAATTCAACGCGATGGGGATACATTAATTTTTACAAATTTTGAAGAATTTAAAAGACGAGCACGCTAAACGATGAGTTTTACTTCTAACGTACCATTTGATGTCCTTCAATTTGCAAAAACCTTGACCAAATTGGAATATGGTGATCCAACAGTGTTGGATATGATCAACCAAAATTATCAAAACCTTGGCAGGGCTTACAGAATAGGAGTGACAGGTCCACCGGGCGCAGGAAAGTCATCATTAGTAACAATGATGGCTAAACACTACCGAGAAGAGGGCGTCCGTGTTGGAATTATTGCAGTGGACCCCTCTTCACCATTTTCAGGGGGCGCTTTACTTGGTGATCGAATTCGGATGCAACAATTGGGAGCTGATGAAAATATTTTTATCCGAAGTATGGCTTCCCGCGGTGCGATGGGCGGTTTGGCAGAGTATGCTGACGCCGCAGCAGATCTATTTGATCTTTATGGGTTTGATGTTATCCTATTAGAAACGGTTGGTGTAGGTCAATCTGAATTGGAAATCGCTCAATGTGCAGATACAACAGTTGTGGTTATTGTTCCACAATCCGGTGACGTTATCCAAGGAATGAAAGCTGGACTGATGGAAATTGGAGATTTGTTTGTAATGAATAAATCGGATGATCCCTTTTCTGAAAAGGCGACTCAACAATTGAAAAGTGCTATCCATTTAAAAGAATGGGGTGAATGGACTCCACCTATCATCAATACTGTTGCTACAGAAAATAGAGGGATTGATCGTTTAATTCATCAATTGAATGCACATCATTCTTTTTTAATTCAGACAGGAGCTTTAGAACAACGAAGGCAACAACGTTTAGTCCGTAGAATAAAACAGATGGTAACAGAAAAGGTTGAACGAGAGTTGTGGAATAAAACACGTGAAATTAAGTTGCTTCAAGCAATTCAAGAACGCCGTCAACCTCAGCATATTTTAGAAGAGATTTATCAAGATTTTCGAGGGTCTTTTTATGTCGGAAATGAAAGTGAATCCAATTGATTCCAGTGCTGTACCACAATCTATACGTGACGAAGACCAAAATCATCTTCACGAAATAGAAAAGTATCAGAAAGCAAAACAAAAATGGGAAGATGATTTAAAAAAATCAAAAGATCGTGGTGGGTATTACTATTCTGTATCCTCCTCACCGATTGATATTTTGGGGTTACCTGAGACACCACCAAAACATTTTCTTGAAAAAATTGGTTTTCCCGGTCAATATCCCTATACGCGTGGGATTCACCCCAATATGTACCGTGGAAAGTTGTGGACCATGCGACAATTTTCAGGTTTTGGTACACCTGAAGAAACGAATGAACGTTATCATTACTTACTTCAAAATGGGCAAACGGGTTTATCTGTAGCATTTGATTTACCTACTTTGATGGGACGAGATAGTGACGACCCGTGGTCAACAGGTGAAGTGGGTAAATGTGGTGTCGCTGTCAGCTCTTTACGCGATATGGAAGTATTAATGCATGGGATTGACCAAGGAAATGTCACCACTTCAATGACGATTAATAGTCCCTCTTTTATTTTATGGGCTTTTTATATTGCTGCGGGTGAGAAAAAGGGGACTCACCGTTCCCAAATGGGTGGAACTTTACAAAACGATATCCTTAAAGAGTTTATTGCTCAGAAAGAATTCATTTTTCCTGTTCGTCCTTCAATCAAATTGGTGGTTGATACCATTGAATTTGCCACTAAAGAGATGCCAAAGTGGAATAGTATTTCAATAAGTGGATACCATATCCGCGAAGCGGGATCAACTGCAGCACAAGAATTGGCGTTCACTTTAGCCGATGGTTTCGCTTATATTGAAGCCGCTTTAGATCGTGGTTTAGATATTGATGATTTTGCACCTCGTTTATCCCATTTTTTCAATAGTCATATTGATTTTTTTGAAGAAATCGCTAAGTTTAGAGCGGCAAGACGAATTTATGCACGAATCATGCGAGAAGAATACCACGCAAAAAAAGAGCGTTCTTGGATGCTACGTTTTCATACGCAAACTGCTGGATGTAGTTTAACAGCTCAACAACCCGAAAATAACATCGTGCGCACAGCATTTGAAGCACTTGCTGCTGTGTTAGGGGGTACTCAATCGCTACACACTAATTCAATGGACGAGACGTTAGCGCTCCCATCAGAAAAAGCAGTTACAATCGCCTTACGTACTCAACAAATTATTGCGCATGAAATAGGAGTTGCACATACGATTGATCCCTTGGGTGGAAGTTGGTACGTTGAACAATTGACCGATAAAATTGAAGCAGAAGCATATGAGTATTTCCGCAAGATAAAAGAATTGGGTGGAAATCGTGGCTTTTTACCGGGAGTCATCGCTGGTATAGAAAGTGGCTTTTTCCAGCGTGAAATTGCCCAAGCTGCATATTTGCATCAACAAGAATTAGATAGAAAGGATCGTATCATTGTGGGAGTCAATGATTACGTTGATCCTGATGAAAAAATAGATATCCCAATTCTTAAAATCACAGAAGAAGCCGAACTTAGACAAAAAGAGATCTTAAAAAAATTACGCAGTGAACGAGATAATCGTAAAGTTGAACAATGTTTAGCTCAGTTGAAAGAATCCTGTGAAAACAACACAAACGTGATGTATCCAGTTCTTGAATGCGCACATGCAATGGTCACTTTAGGTGAAATGATGAATGTAATGAAATCGGTTTATGGGGAGTATATTGAAGATTCCGTATTTTAAGTTTGTTCATTTTATTCTTTAGGTGAAGTATGGAACGAAAAATTCGTATTCTAATCGCAAAACCCGGACTTGACGGACACGATAGGGGAGCAAAAGTAATGGCAGCGGCTTGTCGTGATGCGGGAATGGAAGTAATTTATACTGGGCTTCGTCAAACCCCTGAAATGATAGTCAATGCTGCGATTCAGGAAGATGTGGATATTGTTGCTTTATCTATTTTATCAGGTGCACATATGACACTTTTTCCAGCAGTGCTGAAACTAATGAAAGAAAAGGGGTTAAACGATGTGTTATTGACGGGTGGTGGAATTATCCCAGAAGAAGATATGAAAGCATTAGAAGCATTGGGGGTTGGTAAACTGTTTGGTCCCGGCACGAATACGCAAGAGGCCATTGAATATATGAAAAATTGGGTTTCTAAACATAGAACCTACAAGGTTGTATAAAATTAGGAGATTTTTATGTCAGGTCATTCTAAATGGGCAACAATTAAACGAAAAAAGGCAGCACTTGATGCAGAGCGCGGAAAACTGTTTACTCGAGTAATCCGCGAATTAACCATCGCCGCTCGGGACGGTGGAAGTAACCCAGATGGGAATCCACGTCTTCGCCGTGCGATTGAAGATGCTAAAGCAGTCAATATGCCACAAGAAAATATTCTTCGTGCGATTAAAAAAGGTGCAGGGGAATTAGAGGGGGTTCATTATGAAGAGATCATTTATGAGGGTTATGCCCCCGGTGGAACCGCAGTGCTGGTAGAAGCTTTAACAGATAATAAAAATCGTACGGTTAGTGAAATTAGACATATTTTTTCGAAGCGGAATGGTAATCTTGCTGAAAGTGGTGCTGTTTCTTGGATGTTTAAACGAAAAGGGGTGATCACATTCGAAAGTGGCGAGGAAGATAAAATTATGGAAATCGCCATTGAAGCTGGAGCTGAAGATGTAATCAATCAAGAGGGGATAATTGAAGTTCGAACTGAACCTTCGGATTTAGAGACGGTGGTTTCAGCATTTGAAAAGGCGGGGCTGAAATTTTCTTCTGCAGATATCCAAAGAATTCCGGATACTCTGATAACTGTGGAGGGATCCACAGCAAAATCGGTATTGGGGTTATTGGAAGCGTTGGAAGAACACGACGATGTCCAAAAAGTTTGGACCAACGCAGATATTAATTTACCCGACGAGGAATAATACCATTTCAGGAAAATCTTCTTTACGGAAACATACACTCTACGGTCCACTTCTTGCAAATCAAAATGCCACTGCAGAAAGCAGTGGTTTTTTACTACCGGAAGGAACGTTATTGTTAGGGATAGATCCGGGTACTGCTGTAACTGGGTGGGCAATTGTTGAATTCACTCTACGAGGTGCTAAATTTATTGCAGCTGGTGCAATTAGAACCAGTACACAGGATGAATTTTCTGTACGTTTAGTGAAACTTTCTGAACAACTGAACAAAGTTTTGGATCAGTATCACCCATCCGCTTCAGCAATTGAAGAACCCTTTTTTGGTGAAAATGCGCAATCGGCATTGACCTTGGGCCAAGCCCGAGGTGCTCTTCTCTTAACCATTGCACAAAAGGGGATTCCAGTTTTTTCCTATTCACCTAAAGAAGTAAAACGTTCTGTAGTCGGTACCGGTAGTGCAACGAAACAGCAAGTCGCTTTTATGGTAAAGCGTTTGCTTCAAGTTTCAGAAGCAATTACACTTTCAAATGATGCTACTGATGCCTTAGCAGTGGCTTATTGTCACTCCCTTCGTTGTCGTTTAGATCCCAGTGCTAAGAGGGTTTAGTTGCCCATCGAATCAATCCCGTATCGTGTCGATGTGGCATGCTAGAATGATCTGGACGAACTCTTACAGCAATTCCATGCCGTCCACTCTCTTTACAGACCAAATCAATTTTATATAAGTAGATGTTTTCTTCGATTTTTTTCTCCAAATTCATTCGGTGAGCTTCCCCTTGGAGAAGCTTCCCATTGGTGTCAATACTCCCAAAAAACACTTCTGAAGCTATATCTTGCGGTTTTAATCCGTTGGTATGAATCTTTGCACTTACGGTTACAACACTAGAAACAGTAAGATTGGAAACATTTGAAGTATAAAATTCTAAAATAGACACACCATTCCATGCTTTACGTACTTTTGCTTTCCATTCGGTTAATTCTTTCAACCGCTTCCAATTATTTGCTGATAAACTGGTGATCAATTCGTGTGTCGGTTGATAATACTCTTCTACATACTGTTTCACCATACGGTTAGTGTTGAAACGTTCGCCCAATTGCATCATCGAGTTTTTCATTTTTTGTATCCACCCTCGAGGTAAACCGTCGTAAGTTCGTTGATAAAAGAGTGGGATAATTTCTTTTTCTAATACATCATACAACGCGCTTGATTCAACATAATCTTGATATTGGAAATCGTCGTAATCTTCTGCTTTACCAATTGCCCATCCTGTTTCTGGGTGATATGCTTCGTACCACCATCCATCTAATATGGATAAATTTAATCCTCCATTAAAGATAACTTTCATACCACTGGTTCCAGACGCTTCGTGGGGTCTTCTGGGGTTGTTTAACCAAACATCCACTCCCTGTACCAAATATCTTGCTACTCCCATATCATAATCTTCAATAAATACAAACCTTCTCCTGATTTCTTCATCTCGTATAAAATGGTTGATGCGTTTGATAATTTCTTTTCCTTCAACATCGCGGGGGTGTGCTTTTCCTGCAAAAATAAATTGAACTGGCTTTTCTTTATTTAAGATAATTTTCTTTAATCGATTCACATCATGTAAAATTAGATCCCCTCTTTTATATGTGGCAAAACGTCTTGCAAAACCAATCGTAAGCGTGCTTCCATCTAAGAGTTCCCTTGCGGTCTCAATTTCGCTTTTAGTTGCTCCCCTATTTTCCATCTGCATTCGCACTCTTCTTCTTGTGTATGCCACCAACCTTTCTCTTCTACGTTCGTGTGTACGCCAAAGCTCTTCATCCGGGATGTCGTTTACAGCAGTCCATGTTTCACGATCCGTTTGTTTGGTTAACCAATCACTTCCCAAGTATCGATCAAAAAGCTCTCTCATGTCACGACTAATCCACGTGGGAGCGTGAACCCCGTTGGTTACGTAACCTATTGGCACTTCACTTACAGGAATTTCAGGCCAGTTTATATGAAACATTTTACGGGACACTTCACCATGTAAACGGCTTACCCCATTCGCACGGGAAGACATATTTAAACAAAAGTAAGCCATATTAAAAGGACCACTTTGAGAACCGCTACAGCGACCTAACGATAAAAACTCTTGTCTTGAAATTCCCAATTGGTCATATAAATGCGAAAAATAACGATCTATTAATTCTTCTGGAAATTGATCAATTCCTGCTGCAACGGGAGTGTGGGTGGTAAATACACAACTATAACGAACGGCTTCTTTTGACTCTTCAAAAGTAAATCCTTGTCTTCTATACATCAACATTTTCTCAATTGCTAAGAAACCACTATGCCCCTCGTTCATATGGCAAACTTCAGGGTTAATCCCTAATTTGGTCAATGCTCTTAACCCCCCCATCCCAAGAACAATTTCTTGTTTGATTCGCATTTCATTATCTCCCCCATACAGTTGATCCGTAATTCGTCTATCTTCATCGCTGTTTTCAGGGATATTGGTATCCAGCAAATACAAACTGACTTTTCCTATATCAACTTTGATAATTCGGGCATATACTTTACGACCGGGAAAATCAAGTTCAACTTTCAACCAACGTTTAGAATCATTTTCTTCATACAGGGGAGTTAATGGTAGTTGATAAAAATCATTGTTTGGGTAGGTTTCCTGTTGCCAACCATCTGGATTAAGATATTGCTTAAAATAACCTTGTTGATACAATAGTCCCACCCCCACAATAGGGACTCCCATATCAGATGCGCTTTTAAGATGATCCCCAGCAAGTATTCCCAAACCGCCAGAATAAATAGGAAGGGATTCGGTTATCCCAAACTCGGCAGAAAAATATGCAAACAATGGTTTTTCTGTTTTTCCATAACGTTTATCATACCATGATTGCTGTCTTAAATAACTTTGTAATGATTCGACCGTACGTTCATAAAATAGTAAGTACCCTTCGTCAGAAGCAGCATCATTTAACTTTGCTTGCGAAATTTGACCCAATAGACGTACGGGATTACGACCCGTTTCATCCCATAAATTTCTATCCAATCTACGAAACAGATCAATGGTGTTATGATCCCAACACCATCGCAAATTGAATGCAAGCTTATGTAGATTCGCAAGAGCACTTGGCAATTGAGGTAAGACGTTAAAAGTGACTAATGTGTGTCTACCGTTTGATTGCATCTTATTTCCCTCATTTTAAAATTTGATTACGCACGGACTGTAATGATAAATAGAAAGGGCTTATGTTGAATTGTTAACCAATGGAACAAATCGGACTGCGACAAGTAATTTTTTTTCTAAACGATTTTGTTGTTTTATTCCTAATTCGAGATATTGAAAACCATTCTTTTGTAATGGATAAATGATATGTCCTCCGATCCGTAACTGCTCAGTGAGAGCAGAAGGAAGATCAGCACTAGCGGCAGAAATAAGAATTGCATCAAAGGGAGCAAATTGGGGTAATCCATTTCTCCCATTTCCTAAATGAATGTAAGCATTTTGATAGCCTAATGTTTGTAGTGTAAATTTTGAACGATTGACCAATTCCGCTATAATTTCTACCCCATGTACTTCTTTTACAATCTGTGATAAAAGCGCTACCACATATCCACTCCCACTACCTACTTCTAATACCTTGTGGTTCGGTTGCAATTCCAATTTTTCTAACATATAAGCCACGATGTAGGGTTGTGAAATGGTCTGTTCATAGCCAATTGATAAAGGTGTGTCTTCATATGCATCTTCTTCAAACTGAATTGGAACGAAGCGGTGGCGTGGGACTTCTTTCATTGCGCGGATCACGTTTTGATCAGAAATCCCACGCATCACTATTTGGGAATGAACCATTTCCAATCGTTTTCGAGTAAATTCAGTTTCTTGTTGTTCTTGCATAAACCTTTTACACAATCAATCGATTCATAAAATCACGTGTGGTTAAAGTTTCACAAGCAAAAATCATATCTTTGATTTCTTTTTGCCTCTTTTCTGATAACAATTGTTCCGATAAAGCAGCAAATTTATTATCCAAATCCTCCATTGTCATAGGTTCTCTTGGATCCCCTTTAGGATACTCAAGATAGACAGAATAACTTTTTCCATTTGTAGTTCTTATGGTAACACGAGAAGGTTGTTTTGCTGGGAACAGTTTTTCAAATTCCTGACTTGCTTCCCCTCGAATCTTGTGAATGACTTGTTTTAGTTTAGGATCATGAATTTTTTCTTCGCTAAATGATTGGGTAGTGATTTTTCTATCGAGAATCGCTCTTGCAATGCAGTAAGGAAGTGAATGGTCTGCTGTTTCCCGCGAAGTCGGTTCGTATTTATGTGGGTCGAATAGTATGTCACAAGCCCTTGCGATGGTTGTAATGACCACCTCTTCAATGTCTTCTGGTTGAATATCATTCTCTATAACAGTTTTCAAGGTTGCAGTGATGTGTGTATGAGTTAATGCTTCGGTTGGAAATGCTTTCATACTACATTCTAGGATTTTGTAAGAACTTCCTAAATTTCCTATCAATTTTTCCACATTCCAACCTTCACCAAATACATCCATAAATCCTTCCTTTCCTTCAAAAACCCGTTCTGTACCGGTATATCCTTTTTGTGCCATCAATGCAGCAATCACACCTGCTTGAGTAGCCAAAGGATCCACTGTATTTTTCATCATAGTTAATACACCAGCGGTTGGACATCCAATAGTGTGATGACAACACCCACTTATCCCAATGGCATTGACCATTTGATCTTCTGATAATCCAAGCAGTTTGCCCGCTACAATAGGCGAAACAAATTGGGTTAAGGTCGCATGATGCCATTTTCTTTCACGAATTCCAGGTACAGCAAACTCACAAAGACGTTGTTCAAACTCATATGCCAGCACAATGGCTACGATTACTTCTTTCATAGAAGCATTGACTTTTTCACCAACGGAAAGTGCTGCCGGAATAATATCCGATGGATGGGAAGGATCTTCTCGCCAATAGATATCGTTAAAATCTAAAGCACGTATCATTAATGCATTGACCAAAGCAGATTGAGTGGCAGGGACCTTATCGCCATATCCTATTATTGTAGATTCTGGAGTTCCCCCTTGTTCAAGAGCAATTTCGCGAAGTATTTTTACATCTTTGGTGTGGTAACCCCCATAAGCACAACCAACCGAATCATAGAGATAACGTTTGACCTCAAGAATGACGTTTTCAGGTAAATCTTCATACTTTAAATTCAATGCAAAACGAGACATTTGTCTGGAAATAGGAATTGTGTTTGATGATGAATAAGCCATAGTTTCTCCTTTGATTGACTGTTTAACTTGGTTTTTGGTTCAGAAGATAAACTAATCTTCTTGTAAAAAAACTACTTTTTTAACTATTTCAACCTTTCCATTTTGAGCATTAGAAGGTGAACTTTGAGACAAATATTTCAAGAAATAGACACCGGTTGGTAGATTATGCAAAGGAATTATAGTTTGATTTTGGGATCCAATTTTATACCGTGTCACTTCTCTTCCTAAAACGTTGTAAATAACCAAAGTGCTGTTATCTTTTGCTCCTTCAATGGACACTTTGTGATGATGAAGGGTAATTTTAGGCAGTTGTGATTGTTCAGTAGGAGAGTTTTGATGCACACTCCCACCGGAACGCCATTGTCTCACTTTTTCTTCTGCGATGCTTTGGTTCGGTGCATAAAATAAACGAATAGAAAAATTTCTGGAAGAAAAAGCTGGAATTTGGAATGGAATTGTAGCCAAAAGAATAGAATAATCATCTGGTTGCAATCGGTCGTTATCAAATCCAGTCCACGTTAACAGTTCATATTTTCTTTGATCACCCCAGTTTTGCCAAAGTGCAGATGTAGGGGGTACCCTTAAAACTCCTGCTGTTTCAGTACCTTGCAACCACACCCCATATTGTTCAGCATGATTTACTCTACCCATGGTTGCAAAGTTAAGATTTGACCAAACTCTTCCCGTGTTTGATCCTGCTATAAAAATATCAAAGTCAAACAACCATGCCGCAATAACGTTTGTTATGAGCGACCCACTTTGGTTTTGAATTTCCGCCGAAATGTCTATCGCAGGAAGTCCTGCTTGATTAGATACACAATTTGCAATCCATCTAACTCTTACATTGTATGTACCCATCGCTGATAATGGCTGTGCGATGGCCTCCACATGTTGTGGGGGGGTTCCAATGATTGAGATATTGGATGTTAACGGTACTTCCCAATCGTTAGAGGTTAAATCATTTCCCCAAACATTATCCAATACAGTATTTCGTATAGCAAGTAAAAAAGAACCGTGATACAGCACTCCAGGATTCCCGGGCGGTACCTGCAAAGATTGTCCAACGGGTAATGGAGTGTAAGGATCCATTAGCCCCATAGCACCTATGGTAGAAAACGTTGCCAATATCCTTCCATCATTAAGGGTCACTTCTGGTGGTGCTAATCTTGTTAAAGCAGAACCATAACAACGATACCCATTGTCTGCAACCGCTAAAAAATTGGTTTGTACACTATGCCCCCGTCGCAGTATTACAGGCAATCGAAACCGCAATACACCGTTCCAAACTTGATGATTGGGCGAAGGGGTCATAGAAACCTGATTGGCTACCCAAGTAGCACCGATCAACTCATTCCCATACAGGGTAAAAGGGCTATAAAACGGATTTTGGAATGCAAGTGGGACATTTAACTGGAGTAAACCACCCCCCTGTACAGTTCCGCTCCAAAATACATTTTGGAATGTGGAAGATACAGTATTTGCTTCTTGTAATGCTCGCCAAGCATTGACACGTGCTTCAATACGGTTACCTCGTTGTACCATGGGATCGCCGCTCATTGCCAATATGTTACGAATTTGAAAATTGTTGAATTGACTAGATAAGGATTTCACTAAAGCACCTACACCAGCCGCAACGGGACTTGCCATAGAAGTCCCACTAAGCAGCCCCCAACCTTGATTGGGTAAGGGTGCTGGAATCCCTGTACCCGGAGCCCAAATTGAAATGGTCATATTGGTATTGCTAAATTGAGCAGGTTCGTCATACCGATTGGTTGCCCCCACAGAGATAACGCCTGGTAACGATGCTGGAAAAAGCATGTTGTTCGTGCCATCATTACCAGCAGAAGCAAAAATGGTACAACCTCGTTCTAATGCGAATCGGACCGCATCTGCTTCAATTGCAGATACCGCTTCCCCACCCCAAGAACAATTGATGATGTCAACTCCCATTATACCACAATAATAAAGCGCTTGATACCCTGCTATTATTGAATTTTGCTGACCTGCTCGTAATGGGAGTAGTTTTACGTTCGGTGCTACACCAATCCCGAATTGTCCATTGTTTGCTGCTAATGCAATTCCAGCAACGTGAGTACCGTGAAATTCTTGCTCATCGGGCGGTCGCGGATCATTATCCCATTCTAAAAAGTCCCAACCTGAACGATCATCAATAAAACCGTTGTTATCATCATCAAAATAAGTTTGACCATTAAGTTCTGATTGGTTGTAAAAGAGTTGTGAGGATAAATCAGGATGATTAATATCAATCCCTACATCAATTACACCTATGGTTACATTTGGATTTCCCCTTGTAACATTCCAAGCATAGGTCGCATAAATGCGTTCTAAATGCCATTGTGAAGCTGCATATGGGTCAGTTACATTCGTTACAGAATTGGATGATAAAGAAGAAATGAGTTGTCTGATAACGCCATCTGCTGAACCAGATACCCATCTACGGGGTAAGGTGTCTACTACTTCAATCGCAGGGTGTTTAAGAATATCCGTGTTAAATGGGTTAAGATTGATCATATACCAACGTTTTAGAACAGGGTGAGAATTGGTCGGAAAAGCTGGAAAGACCTCTTCTCTGATCTTTGAAGATTGCAAATTTTGTTTAGAATAAGTGTTTTCGCTAATAGAAAGATTGTAAGAATGAAAAAATTGGATGGGATTGATCGTTTCATTTAAACGTATCGCAACGGGATTACCAAGCAATATTGCAGGAACTAAAACCCAACATAAAATCCAAAGGTAACCTTTTGAGTTCATAAGAAACTCATAGTAGAAATATGAAACAATTATTCAAGACCTAACCAACCTAATATATCCTCTTTTAAATTCCAAAACATCCAACTGGACATTCCAATTTGAATAATAGCAAATACAAGACGAAACCATTGTTTGCCGTATTGTTTGTTTAATTTCGCACCAATTTGTGCACCTGGGATGGTCCCGATAGCGATAATGAAGGAAAGATGAGGTAAAAGATATCCTAATGCCCCTTTTGGTAAGTCGGGATGTCCCCATCCACTCCATAGGTAACTCACAACAGCAGACAATGCTGTAAAAATTAATACCGCACCACTCGTACCTGCTAAGTATAAGGTTGAAATATGGTAGTATCCCGCAAGCAACGGAATTAGAATGATTCCACCACCAAGACCTGTTAGTAGTGATATAGCACCAATTACAATTCCGGTGATTACCAATGAAAATGGTTTAATAAATCTCGGGTTTTCAGGGTCTTTTTGATTTCGTGCAAAAAACCATCGCACACCCAAAATGAAAATGAACGTAGCAAAAGCCAATTGCAGAAAAGAACCTTGAATGCTTTTTAATATTGAACCTAATCCTTGGGTAGAGAGGATACTTCCTAAAACCAACCAAGGAACTAACTTCCATAAAATCATTTTCTGAATGTGCATTCGGATCGTGGTGGATATAGCGGTAACAAACGTTACCAGCAACATTGAACCATAGGTAATATGGGTGAGCACTGTTTCTGGTATGCCACTCAGTTTTAGATAATACAATACTATCGGGATTAAAATTACATTTCCACCAATTCCAATAAAACCCGCTACAATCCCGACGACAAACCCAATTCCAACCAGCAATATGTAATCTGTGAGAACCATATTCTTTTATTGAGGTGGGTTTAATATGGAGCTTAAATATTCTGGACTGGATAAAACCTCAATGGATTTGTTGATTGCTGGATCACCTTGTAGGGATTGTCTGTATCTTCCGTAAGAACCGTACATCGTAGCAGCAATTTCAATCTCTAAGTATCGTTTCACTTGATCCTTTTCTTTTTGCCACACTTTGGCTCGATTTTCGTGAATGATTCGGCTTAATGCATCAATATGAATACTAGCATCAGTATGATTTGTTACCGTATTGAACCATTGGACTACTGCTGTCCACTCTGCATCAATCTCTAAAGGAGCAACGAAACCTTTTGATTGGAGAAAAGCATTCCAATGGTTCCATAAAGTATCTGGAATTTCTATAGGTAATTGCCATTGTTGATGATTGAAAAAATTCGAATCGTGAATAAAATTCCCAATTAGTCCTTGTCTAACCAGTTCATTGGTGAGTTTTCCATATTCATATGCATCTACTTCAATGTCTGGTTTTATCCCTCCTAACGATGTCATTTTTCTTCCGTGGCTTGATTGGTATTCCTTTCCATAAAAATGAATACTATCTACCCCGTGAAAATAGTCCACTTTTTGGATTAGCCGACCCGATGGTGTGTAGTATTTTGCTGTGGTTAGTTTGAGAGCATCGTTGTTTTTCAAAGGTCGAACAGATTGAACTAACCCTTTTCCAAATGTGGTTTTTCCTATAATTACCGCTCTATCCCAATCTTGCAAAGCTCCCGCTACAATTTCAGAAGCACTGGCAGATCCATTATCCACCAACACGACCATGGGTCCATCAAATAAACATCGCTTCCCACTTTTGTACTCTTGTGTTCCGAATGTTTCTTTTCCAATCACAGAAACAATAGTTTTATTATCATCTAAAAAGAGTGAAGATACTTCAATGGCTGCTTGTAAAAGCCCACCAGGGTTTTGACGCAAATCAAAGATTAATTTTTCCATTCCTCTCTTTTTAAGTGAATCAATAGCATATGCAACATCTTTTCCTGCATTTTTACTGAATCTTACCAATTTGATATAGCCCGTTTTATCCTCTAACATATGGACAAATGCGACATCCCTAATCTCAATTTTAGCACGAATTAGTTCAAAACGAAGTACCTCATCGCCACGCTTTACCGTTATTGTAACCGATGTGTTCGGTTCACCACGAAGATGTTTGGACGCTACAGCAGTAGTCCAATTTTTCGTTGAAAAGGTATCAACTTGAATAATGATGTCACCACTTCTTAACCCTACACGTGCAGCAGGAGAACCATCAAACACAGACATAATTGTGAGTTCACGTTCAGCACCTCGTACCCCTAATTCAACCCCAATACCTCCATAAGTTCCAGTATTTAACATTTCTAATTCTTGTTGTTCATTTTTCTCCAAATACACTGTATAAGGATCAAGCTTAGATAACATTCCATCAATACTTGCTCGCAATAATCCTTGATGATCTATACTATCCACATAACTCTGAATTAACTCGGAGTACACATCGCCGATACGATTGATGCCTTCACGTACAGTCTGATAGATGTCTGTACTGGTTTCATCTGCAAATGAACTTTGTACCCAAATAACGATAACAAGAATCCAAACTGTAAATCTAAACTCTTTTCTTTTCATTCATTTTCCCCCAATTCCAAAAATTGTTTCACAACCGACCAAATTTCTTCTGAAATTTTTTCTATTGATTGTGAACCATCCAAATGGATGATATCCTGATCGTTAACTTCCCGAAATGCTTTTGCGACACGTTGAAAAAATTCCATTCCACTGGTTTCCATTCGATCAAATACACGATTTTCACTTTGTAATCGCTGTAAGCTCAATTCCAAGGGTACATCTAATATCAATGTTAGATGCGGTTTTAGATGATGAGTGGCTAAATCTAAAACCTCTTGGACTTTCTCTAATGGTAAATTTCTGCCAATTCCTTGATAAATTTCTGTTGATAAGCGATATCTATCTGCAAGTACAATTGTACCTTTATCTAATTCAGGTAAAATTACCCTTTGTACTAAATCAGCACGTGCTGCACAAAAAAGAAAGGTTTCTGACCAACCGTTCATTCCTTGAAATTGTTTATCTAAAAGGATTTGACGAACAGCCTCAGCAAGTGCTGTTCCACCCGGTTCTCGAACAACAATGACTTCTTTTTTCAATTGTGTTAATTTGCTTGCAAGTAGATTAATCTGAGTGGTTTTTCCACTGCCATCAATTCCTTCGAATGCAAAAAAGTACCCCTTCATGATTTTGTTGCTTTTTTGGTTTGATAGGAAGAAATTGTTGGTTCTTTGGATTTGTATTCAGGGAGTTTTTTAGAAAAGAAGATCGCTGTCCCAGCAATCACCATGATGATACTTAACATTTGTGAAATCGTGATATACCAATCATTTCCTTGAAACAAAATCATACTCGATTCGTACCATCGGAAATCTTCTATGATAAAGCGGGTAATTCCATATATGATTAGATAAATTCCAAACAATTGTCCTAAACGTGATAATCTGGACTCAATTATTAGTAAAATGAAAAATGTTAGAATTGCAGTAAGTGACATGTACAATTGTGTAGGATGAATGTGTGTGTCCGGAAATTGCGCGCCAGCAGCACAAGTGCTGGGAAAAACAACCCCTAAAAAGAAGTGAGTCGGTATTCCAAAACAACAGCCATTTAAAAAGCAGCCAATACGTCCAAAAAACTCTCCTAATGCTAAACTCGGAACTAATAAATCTGTAATTAACCAAAATGAAATTTTTTTTCTTTTTGAAAAAAGGTACACTGCTACGATGGATAGGATTACACCACCTAATAAAACTAAGCCCGCAATCCCGATTGTACCATCACTCTGAATAGGACTAATGGCATCTAACCATCTCCCCTTAAACTCATCTGAATGTGTGAGTACATAAAGTCCTCTAGCGCCTACTAAAGATGCAATTAAAATCCATAAAGAGACATCATACACCATTTCTTTAGGGTAACCTTTCTTTTCTGCTCGTTTAGCAGCAAACCAGATCCCCGTCGCAAAACCAATAAATACCATTAATCCATAACTATGTAGAGCAAAGGGTCCGATGCGAAAAATCTCTGGATACACAAATTTATTCCTTCTCTTTGCCTTCTATAATCACAATCAACTCGCCTTTGAGCTCTCTTGACTGAATTTGTTCAAGAAGTTCTAAAAGAGAGCCACGAAGAATTTCTTCAAAACGTTTTGTCAATTCCCGAATAATACAACCTTTTCGCGAAGATAATCCGAGTTGTATCAATTCATTCAACAAACGGTGAATTCTTAACGGTGATTCGTAAATAATGGTGGTACGGAACTCCTGTGCAATTTCTAGCAACCTCTTTTTTCTTTTGGATGGTGATAAAAAACCCTCAAACACAAAACGATTGGTTGGTAACCCACTAACTACCAATGCTGGTATCAAAGCGGTAGGACCGGGTAAACATTCCACATCTATTTTTTGATTGATGCATTCACGTATCAACGCATAACCCGGATCGCTTATACTTGGTGTACCTGCACTAGTTATTAATGCAATAGTACTTCCTTGATGCAATCGTTGTACAATTTGTTGAAGTTTTTTCAAATAATTTCCTTGTTCGTGATATTGAAGTAATGGTTTTGAGATTTGAAAATGAGCAAGCAATTTTTTGGAATGATTGGTATCTTCACAAACAATCCAATCTACTTTTTTTAACACGTTTATGGCACGTAGGGTAATATCATCCAAGTTGCCAATCGGAGTAGGAACCAAGATTAATTTTCCTGAATCTTCAGATTTAGGTTCTAAAATCGCGGGCATATAGATAATCTATCCCAACCGTCCGTGCTTGAATTTTGGCAATCGGTGGAAACACTCGTTTGTAATGATTTCTATGAATTTTTAACTCAATACGATTTGCCAATTCTTCAGAAAAACCGTTGGATACAATTTCATGGATGGATTTTCTTAAATCTACACGATGGTAAAGATACGTGTCTGCCTCCTCGTATAAGAAACCCAATTCGCCTTCATCAGTTTGTCCTTCCCATAAATCTGCAGTGGGTGGTTTTTCCCATACGAACGGTGGTAAATTAAGATATTGCGCTAACTCAATGACTTGCTTTTTATACAAATCACCAATCGGAGCTAAAGACCAAGCGCTATCTCCAAACCATGTGGAATAACCCAATAATATCTCAGTTTTGTTGGACGTTCCCACCACTAAGGCATGAGTTTCCATCGCTATATCAAACAAGAGAGCCATTCGGATTCGTGCACAAAAATTTCCTTTTCGCAATTTTGAATGTGTCTCAATATCGTATGCATCTGCAATCGGAGTAATGTCTATTTTTCTTGTGGGAAGTTGTAACTGTTGTGCCACTTGCATCGCATCTGCTTCGCTTTGAGCGGATGAAGTACGATAGGGTAAGATAAGACCTAAACAATTTTGTGGCCCTAAAGCGTTTACCATTAATGCTGCCACTACTGAACTATCTAAACCACCACTTAATCCAATAACCCCTCGTTGATAACCTGTACGAGTGATTTCTTTATAGATAAATTCTGACAATAATTTTGCAACAAATTCATAAGGAAGTGATGGAGGTGAAGATAAATTGCCTAATTTGGGATTTTTTTTCATAAATTCACTCATATCAATCGGTACAAAGTGTTACGCTGATATTACTCGTTTGAAAAGTCCCTCTTTCCACTTAGCCATAGACGCTGATATTGCTCAATAAGTTCAAATGCAAGGTTCAAAGTTTCTTCATCAGGTAAAAAGACAAAGCGAAAATGCTTGGTTCCTTCTCGTTCTCCAAACCCACTTCCATGTACTACAACAACACCTGTAGATTGGATTAAACCTTTCACCCAATCTTCATCTTCTCCCTCAATCTGCAATTTAGGAAAACTATAAAATGCACCTGTGGGTTTGACGACGCTTATTCCAGGGATTGCGGATAATTTTTGAATGCTTAAATCTCTTCGTTTTTGTAATCTTTGGATTACATCTTTTAAGAATGAATGATCTCCATCCAAAGCAGCAGGAATTGCAAATTGCATAGGGTGGTTCGCACATAAGCGAGCACGTAGAAATTTATTGATAGCTTCAACATATAATTTCGTCTTTTCATGGGGTCCACTAACTACACCCCAACCGATTCTCCAACCCGGTGCTAAATAATTTTTTGAAATACCACCAAAGGTAACACAAGGTAATTCGGACGAAAGTCCTGCAATGCTTGTGTGTTTCAAATTATCCATCAATAGTTTATCATAAATTTCATCAGACAATACTACGATATTGTTTCGTAATGCCATTTCGACCAGCTTTTCTAAAGTAGGAATTGAATACAGCGCTCCGGTTGGATTATTAGGGTTAATCAATACAATTGCTTTAGTGTTTTTGTCGATTAATTTGGAAATTTCCTCTGCAGATGGTGCCCATTCTTCTTCTTCAACTAAATAGTAGGGTCTGTATTCGATATTGTATTTTCCCAAAACTGCTGAATAAAGTGGATAACCTGGTGTAGGGCACAAAACATTATCGCCTGCATTGCATAATGCAGCAATACAAATCTCTATTGCCTCCGATGCACCGGTTGTAATAAAAATTTCTTGAATGTTTCTAATCTTTTTTCTTTCTTCTGCTTCCCTTCGTATTGCCTCTCGGGCTACTTGGATTCCAGAACTATGTGAATATCCATTGTGATGATTGACTTTTAATGCTTCAATCACAGCGGACTTCAAATGTTCAGGTGTGTCAAAATCATACTGATTTGGATCACCGATATTTAAATAATAGAGTTTTTTTCCTCGCTTTGCAGCATTTTCCGCAATCAATGTCACATCTCGAACCGCGTAAATGATGCTTTCTGAACGTATAGAGGGGATAATCATGGTTGTGTGTACTCCATCAAAGAATTCTTTTTCTTAAACTACAAAAATGAGTGTATCTCTACCAAAAATGATGTATCTTTCTTTTGTTTCTTTCATTTTGCCAAAAGGAGAGGTTATGGAATGCATTTTTTGTAAGATTGTCAAAGGAGAAATCCCTTCTAAAACAATCTATGAAGATTCGTATGTACATGTTTTTCAAGATATTGACCCTAAAGCTCCTATCCATTGGTTAATTGTACCGAATAAGCATATTGCATCTATTGCAGAATTAAATGAAGATGACTCGGAAATAATAGGTAAACTGTTGTTACAGATCTCCAAATTAGCCAAAGAACATTCTATTGGTGACTATAGAATTGTAGCCAATACTGGAAGGAACGCAGGTCAAAGCGTTTTTCACTTGCATTTCCATATCTTGGCAGGTAGAACGTTTAGTTGGCCGCCCGGCTAAACCGATTGCTTTTCCCAAACCAATAGAAATACATCTCCTTGATAGGCACAAAGCCCGTCTGGTACTGTGTATCTTGTTACAACGGTTTTGGGTCCTGCAAAATGTACTAAAAGATCATTTTCATTTGTAAAAAATTGCAAATGATAATCTTCTGTATAGGGCAAAAATTCTTGAACCGGTACTAATACCATTAACTTTTTTTTCGTGACTCGTTTTAACTCCTCACAAGCACTTTTCAAATCGTTTACATGCTCTAAAGTATGTGTACACACTACGTATTCAAATGCATTATCCTGAAAGGGTAAAGCTTGGATGGTTCCTACTAACAATTCTGCTTGATCTTTCAATCGTTGTTTTGCCAATTCAATGGCTTTTTTAGAAAGATCAATCCCATACAATTTTCGTTTTCCGTTCCAAAGAAAAGATAATAAGTATCCATCCCCACACCCAACATCAAGTATTGAACCCTCTTCATTCAAATGTTGCCGAATTTTCTCAATATCCAGTTCAGACAAGTCCGGTTGAGTCCAATGTTCCCAAGAAGTATCATACACTCGTAGCCATTCTTCATAGGTAGCGGTTTTTGCACGTTTTTTCCAATCAATCTCGAACCATCTTGGATTTCGCTTTTTGATGATTTGTCGTGATACTAAACGATTGTACCAATAATGAACCCATTGGGGTAAAAACTTTTTAAGAAATCTTTTCATTTTTTTCATAAGATAAGTATCTTTTCCTTATCTTTACCATTTTTCAAAACGATTGGATAAAATCCTGAAAATGGATTTTATTGACAGGTTGTAAATAGAGAATGATTGATTGTGTTAAAGTGCGCTATGATTCAATGAATGTTGACTATGTTTGAACTAACACAATTTTTGTATAAATAAAATATCAAAATGAATTGTAAAGAGAATTTATTCCAAGAATTTTTATTTTACCAACCTATTCAATTATTACTTTACCAAGCATATCCTTCATTTCTATGAAATTGGTTCTGGTTATATCATTGATCTGCAATCTATTATGGTTTTGGAGTTGCACGAAGGTTCAAGAGCGTCCTATACGTTGGTACATATCCACTCAATTTCCACTTTCATTAGAAGATTCTACACGCATCGCTTCCCATTTAGACAATGAATTGGGCGCTAAAATTTCAATACAACGCTTTTCAGAAGTTCAAACTGCACTGTTATTCCAATCGGATTCTGCGCATTTAATCTTGTTGCCCACTGTACAATTTTTACAATATGATTTTGATACAATACAATATGTGCCATTTCTAATTCCAATTTCTTTACCCACACAACACGACGAGGATAACTTTTACCAGTTCGCAATTCTCGGTCATAGCAATCATTCTATACCATTATTTCAACGATTTGCAGGAAAACTTTTTAATGTGATGATTCCGAAAGATACTATTCTATTCTTTTTCCAAAAGACCATTCGGAATTTAGATGGGATACGAAATCTTCCCATCCAGTATCAGTATAGTAAAGCGTGTAACTATTCGGAAATTAACAACGAAAATGATTCTGTTTTTTATTTATGTCAATATTCATCAAAATTGGATACAACCTTACTCAATAAGGTACAATGGGTTTCACAAAAATTTCCTAAATGGATTACAATCATTCAAAAAAATCTTTCTTTTAAAGAAAGACAAAAAATTGCTACAGCCATTTTTAATTTGCCTTCTAAGCACACCTCTCCTTACTTTGTTGAAAGATTTGTATCTTGCAGTGAGATGGATCTTTTACCTTTACGGCAATTGATGAAATCGGATACAACTTTTTTCTACCCTTACATGCGGTAAGATGAAACCAAGAATTATCGTTCGAGAAATCCATTTATTAGAAGCAGTATTGCGTTTTCCTCCACCCTCAGGAAAACAACCGTCTCTGGATTACATCCCGGATGAAGTACTGGATTATTGGTGCCAGAAACCCTTTACTCATATCTGGGCAATGGGCGCTTGGCGCCGATCACTCCAAAGCAAAACCATCGCCTTACAACATCCATTTTTACAAAAGGAATTCAATACAGCCCTTCCAGATTGGACTGAAAAAGATGTTTATGGTTCTCCTTATGCCATTTTTAGTTACGAACCATCACGTAGTTTAGGTTCTAAGCAAGCTTTTTATCGTTTTCGTAAACGATTGTCTGATCGTGGTGTGGGTTTGATACTAGATTTTGTCCCCAATCATCTTGCTGTTGACCATCCTTGGGTATATTCGTCTCCTCAGCGATTTGTAATGCGTAGTAACGTTAACCCTGACGAAGAACCACCTTTAGGTTGGTTTGGTACAGCAACTACATTTGGAAAATGTTGGATTGCTCATGGAAAGGATCCATATTTTCCAAGTTGGACGGATACGGCACAGTTAGATTATCGTAAGTCGGAAACCCGAAAAGCAATGATAAACGTGCTTTTTGAAATTTCTGAGTTTTGTGATGGTGTGCGTTGCGATATGGCGATGCTAATTCTAAACTCTATCTTTCGCAAAACTTGGGGCGATTGGGACGGTGAAACCATTACGAATGAATTCTGGAGCAGCGCAATCGATCAAGTTCATCGCGTAAGACCATCTTTTTTATGGATTGCAGAAGCATATTGGGGATTAGAAAACAAACTCATTGAATTGGGTTTTGATTGGGTTTATGACAAAGAATTTACTACACGTGTAATTCAAAGAAATGGGAATGAATTAAGAACAACCTTGTTTGATAAACGTTTATGGGGTCAACGATATTTACGCTTTCTTGAAAATCATGATGAACCTAGGATAGCTGAGCAACTCCCTAAAGAATCATTGGAAGTTGCTACCTCATTGCTTTTCATGCAACCTGGTGGTGTCCTTTGGAACGATGGTCAAGAATTGGGTTCTAAAGTAAAACTTCCCATTCAACTAACCCGAAGACCAAAAGAAACTTTAGATTTAGATTTGGTTCAACGACTTCAGAGAATCCTTGAAATATACTCTACACTTCCCCATCATACTGCAACGAAAATAGTTCTTGATGTTCGGCCTGTATCTGACTTTGAATCCTCGCATCAGTGGATCATTCCTATCCTTTGGATAAGCGAAAATAAAACCATTGTTTGGATTGGAAACATTTCTAAGGATGTATCCATGGCACGAATTCCCCTTCACCTTTCGGGAATCGCTGACCGTATGGTTCGGTTTACTGATTTACGAACTGGTGAGATTTATGAACGAGATGGTAATGAAGTGAATACTATTGGATTGTTCGTACGTCTTACAGGAAACGATTTTCATTGGTTTGAAGTAGAAATTCTTCCTCGGGGTTAAAATTTCTTTTTACGTCTAAGACGCACAATTCTCAGTTTTGTTTTTTTTGACCCTTGTTTCAACCTCAATCCTGCAGCTAACCGTTCATGTAAAATTTTATTTGCTTTCGGCAATTTTGATTCGGGTACAAATAAATAGACATCTTCACCGGGTAGGTTGTAAGCAGTACCCATTCCGCTGTAACTACCGCGCAATCGCCCTTTTCTTAAAACAGGAATGTGATTTTGCTCTAGTAATTGTTTTAAAAGTTCTGCATCTAAATCGCTACTACAGGTATGAAATAGAATGAACTTTTCATCAGAAATAGGAGGTTCTTTTATTTCTGGCAAAGGACCTGCTGATAACGGTCTTCCACAATCACTACACCATTCTACACCTTCTACAAATTCAGTCAAGCAGTGTAAGCAATGTGGCATAATTTACTCATTCACTCTTACTTTATCCAATGACGTTCCCATGCAAATTTCTCAAGTTCCTCACGATAATTTGGATGTGCGATATTTATCAACGCTTTTGCACGTTCACGGATACACTTTCCATACAAATCTGCATAACCATATTCCGTAACTACGTAATGTACATCCGCTCGAGTAGTAACTACTCCTGCCCCGATTTTTAGATGTGCACAAATTCTTGAAATTTTTCCATCGGCAGTGGTACTTGGCAATGCAATGATGGGTTTTCCACCTTTAGATCTTGATGCACCTCGTATAAAATCAAGTTGGCCACCAAATCCGCTGTACAAACGAAATCCAATACTATCGGAACAAACTTGTCCAGTTAAATCTACTTCTACGGCTGAATTGATCGCAACCATTTTTTCGTTTTGCGCTATCACAAACACATCGTTCACATAATCAGATGGATGAAATTCACATAAAGGATTGTTGTCTAAAAAATTGTAGGTTTTTTTACTACCTAGCACAAAACTTGCTACAATCTTTCCACGATGTAAAGTTTTTTTCTCATTATTAATAATCCCTTTTTCTACCAACTCCACAACTCCATCCGAAAACATTTCTGTATGTATTCCTAAATCACGTTTGTGAACTAAAAAATTTAATACCGCATCTGGTATCATTCCTATGCCCATTTGTAAGGTTGAACCGTCTTCAATCAATTCTGCAATGTGCTCACCTATTTTTTGGGCCACTATATATTCGGGATTGGTTACATTAGGTTCAAATTGAGGCAGTTCAAACAAGGGTACATCAGCTTCTACAATTGCAGTGAGTTTGTTGATATGAATGAAACAATCCCCTAATGCTCTCGGCATTTGAGGATTAATTTGTGCAATCACTATTTTTGCATTTTCAGCAGCTGCTTTGGTAGTTTCAACACCTAATCCAAAAGAACAAAAACCATGTTCATCTGGTGGTGATAAATGAACTAATGCAACATCAATCGGTAATCTTCCATTTCTGAATAAACTGGGAATTTCTGATAAAAAAATGGGAGTAAAATCTGCACGTCCTTCATTAACCGCTTGGCGCACATTTCCACCAATAAAAAGAGCATTGTGACGAAAATGTCCCTCCATTTCAGGTAACGCATAACGTGCTTGACCCATATTCAAGATATGGATCACTTCTACATTCATTAATTCGTTAGCACGTTGTACCATTGCATTGACCAACAATTCTGGTACAGCACAACCCGGGTGAACATATACTCGATCATTGCTTTCTATAAGACGTACTGCTTCCTCAGCACTCATTTTCTTGCGATTGTATGAATCAAGCCACCGCATGTGTATTTCCTACGTAGTTAATGTGGGAGTAAATTGTAGAATACTTGAAGATTCTTAACCTAAGAAAGAAAGTTGTCATTCGCAAATTGTCTTGTTTTCAGTATCTGGTAGAAAATGATCCCATCCTTTACGAGTTAACGGTTCATTTACGCCATAACTATTGTGAAGCCAGTATTTACCTACTTCCTCAGTAATTTTTCCTATTCGTGTGATTTTCAAATTGAATTTGTTCTCTAAAAACGATTTCTTTGAATGAAAAGAAGGATCTGCTGTGAAGATTAAATTGTAATCTTCACCTCCATATAATATATAATCAAATGGATTTTCGTACAGCGATGTGTGTTGTTTTAAGAATTGAATACCACGGTCAAGCCATGGTGAATATGGTAAAAAATCTTGGATTAGAATGCATCCTACTTGGCTTTGTTCGCAAATGTGAATAACATCGGATACTAAACCATCACTACAATCAATACAAGAATGTATTTCAGAGTAGTTTGCTAATTCTTTTCCGAATTCTACTAACGGTTTGGGTTCAAAATGCGTTATCGTAATTTCCTTGAGTTCTTGTGGTAGAACTTCTAAGTAGCTTGATAATTGAAAGCCCAATTTTGAAATTCCATTGTACCCTGTAATGTAAATTTCATCATTTACACACGCGCCACTACGATACAGCAGATTCTTTGGATTGGCAGTACCCATCAATAAAATATCAAGAATAATTTTTTCACATTGGGTAAAGTTTCCTCCAGCCACTATTACATTGTATTGTGAAAACTTATCTTTTAATCCTAGTAACACATCATCAAACCACTGAAGTGGCAATGATTTAGGTAAACCAAAAGAACAAAAGGCAATGTTGGGAGTTGCACCCATCGCAGCAATATCACTTAAATTCACAGCAGCTGCTTTTCTTCCTACCAAAGTTCCATTGGTATCTTTGAACTGAAAATGAACCCCTTCAACCAACATATCAATTGTAGCAACATATACACTATCCTTGTCTTTCTGAATCACAGCACAATCATCCCCTCTCCCTACAATTACCATTTCATTGGTTACATTCGGGAAGAAGTTGTCTAATCGTTGAATGAGATGAAATTCTCCAATGGAAGCAATGGTTTTTTCCATACTTAAACATATATTTCATTTTGAAATTGTACAAACCAGTCAGAAAATTAGAAATTCAATGTTTCAAAAAGGGTATTACCATTGAATAGAATTTTAGAAAAATTGAAGAACGAGGTAATCGTTGCAGATGGTGGTATGGGAACTGTTTTATATGACCAAGGCATTCCATTCCAGCGCTGTTACGATAGTTTAAATTTATCCGATCCCGTTAGAATAGAAAGAATTCATCGTAGTTATGTAGCAGCAGGTGCAGAACTCATTGAAACCAATACTTTCGGTGCGAATAGAATTCGCTTGTCTTCATTTGGTCTAACCGATAAAGTAGAAATCATCAATCGTCGTGGTGTAGAAATTGCACGTTGGGCAATTGGTCCAAATGGACTGGTTGCAGGATCCATGTCCACGATAGGGAAACCTTTACGACCGATTGGTAAAATTGATGTGGAAGAAGCTGAACAAGTATTCTACGAACAAGCTATATCGTTGGTTAATGGCGGAGTAGATCTTTTACTCCTTGAAACTTTTAGCGATTTGAGTGAAGCGGTTATTGCCGTGCGAGCAGCGAAACGTGCCGCACAAAACCGAGATGTACCTGTTTGGTTGCAAATGACTTTTACCGATGAAGGAAAAACACTTCATGGTGATAAACCGGAAGAAATTGTTCGTGTGCTTCAAGCAGAAGGTGTGGATGGTCTGGGTGCCAATTGCTCCGTAGGACCTCAGATCCTTCTTGAGGTAATGGAACGGATTTCACGAGTGTCCAGTGTTCCGTTGTCTTGTATGCCAAATGCAGGTTTACCAAAATTGGTTAACGGGCGGTATGTATATTTGACTACGCCTACATATTTAGCAGAATTTGCAGAACAATTTAGGCAAATAGGGGTTTCTTTGATTGGTGGATGCTGTGGAACAACACCGGAACATATACGCTCAATTTCCGAAAAAGTAAAAGGGAAACCTATTGAAAAAAAACAGAGTTCATTTTTTGTCTCCTCTTGGTTTCAAGAACCAGAACTCCCTATACAAACCACATCTGAAACACTTTCCGACTTTCTCACAAAAGTTAAAAGCAAGTTTTATGTTTCCGTAGAAATAGACCCCCCACGAGGAATCAATACTGAAAAACTAATTCAAGGTGCAAAAATTTGTAAATCGGGGGGTGTAGATTGCATCAACGTAGCAGATAGCCCTTTGGCACGCGCACGAATGTCACCTCTTGCACTATCTACCATCTTAGCACACGAGGTAGGATTGGATGTGATTCTTCATTTAAGTTGCCGCGACCGCAATAGTTTAGCAATTCAAGCAGAACTCATGGGAGCACATGCTCTGGATATTCGGAATATCTTAGCCGTAACAGGAGATCCGCCCACCTTGGGTGATTATCCTTCTGCTAAAGGGGTATTTGAATTAGATAGTATTCGTTTGACTCAATTGATCACTTTGCTTAACCAAGGATTTGATTTGTCTGGTAGAAAATTGGATACTCCATGCCAATTTACTGTTGGTGTTGCAGTAAACCCAACAGCAGAAGACCTGGATTCTGAAATTGAGAAATTGAATAAGAAAATTGATGCTGGTGCTAAGTTTATCATGACACAACCACTTTTCGAGATCCAATCATTTGAAACGTTTTTATTGAAATGGAAAAAAAATGATGTTCCAATTTTACTTGGTATCCTCCCATTACGAAATGCAAAGCATGCAGAATACATTCATTACGAAGTCCCCGGAATGGTAGTTCCTGAAAAAATTAGACAGCGGATGTACATTGCTGGTGAAAACGGTATCCAAGAAGGGATACGAATTTCTCAAGAATTGTTAAAAGAATTTAGAAATGTGGTTAATGGAATTTATCTAATGCCTCCTTTTCATCGTTTTGAAATTGCTGTCCAAGTTCTTCAAGTGTTGTAGTTTTGGAATAATGCGGTGTAGTATTGTTCGTATTGATTTACGATTTTTTCCATGGAAAATCGATTCAAAGCGCTAATCCGTGCTTGCTTTCCCATTTCTTTTCTAATCTGAGGATTTTTTAAAAGAAAGAGTGCTTTTTCTGCTAAGCCATTTACATCGCCGTAAGGCAATAGAAAACCTGAACCTTCATCAACCACTTCAGGCAATCCACCAACATGATAAGCTAATACAGGTACTTCGCAACTCATGGCTTCCAATGCAGCAAGACCAAACGATTCTGTTTCCGAGGGCAACAACAACAAATCTGCAACAGCAAGTAAATCCGGAATTGCCTGTTGTTTTCCTACAAACAAAGTATCTTCATAGAGTTGAGAATCCTTCAACATCTGTTCAATTCTATACCTTTCAGGACCATCCCCGATGAAAAGTAACTTGACAGGAAGTTGATTTCGGACTTTACGAAAAACTTCTACAACATCATTCAAGCGCTTGACGGGACGAAAATTAGATAAATGGGCAATCACAGGAACATTTTGAAAAGGCGAGGATCTGTTTTTTTCTTGTTCTTGTAACGGTTTAAATTCATTTCCATCCACAAAATTGTAGATAACATCAATTTCTTTACTCACTTGGAAAGTTTTATAAGTTTCTTCTTTCAAGTAATAGGAAACAGCAGTTACTCTTGAAGATTTTTCAATTCCAAGTTTTACAATGGGTAAAAAGGAAGGGTTTGAACCTACAATGGTGATATCAGTACCATGTAAAGTGGTAATAAATGGAATTTTGGTTGTTAACATTTCGTTTGCTAATAATGCACTAATACTATGTGGAATGGCATAATGGACATGAAGCAAATCCAATCCCGCCGTTTGTGCAACTTCAACCATTTTCACAGCAAGTGCTAAGGTATAGGGATAATGATCAAATAAAGGATATTCTTCAATAGCGACTTCATGATAAACAATGTTTGGTGAAAAGAGTGTTAATCTTTGAGGTTGCTGATAACTAATGAAATGGATTTCATGACCACGTTTTGCAAGTGCCATTCCTAGTTCTGTTGCTACAATCCCGCTACCACCATAGGTTGGATAACAAACGATTCCTATTTTCATCTTATCGTCAATTCATTCCACTACTTTCACTGAATAAAATGAAAGGGTGTCCGTTTGTGACACCCTTCTTTGTTTATTTTGCCACGGATGTGCTTAATGCCAGTTGCCGTTTTCTTAAAACCCAATATCCGACTAAAAAGACCACTTCGAAAATTAAATAGAACCAAACTAAAGGTGGCATCATTTCGGGTTTTCCACCACCAGCGTAACTATGTAGTCCAACTAAAAAGTAATTCACACCATAATAGGTCATTAACACGACTGGAAATCCAACAATAGAAAGTACAGCAGTACCGGTCCGTTTCCACCAATTAGAAAATCTCCCGTGGGCCAAAGCCAAGTAGTAAAACCAAGTAATCAAGGACCATGTTTCCTTTGGATCCCATCCCCAATATCTTCCCCAACTTTCATTTGCCCACATAGCACCTAAAATGATTCCTGCAATTAAAAATAACATTGCCAATTGAATCACCCGATATAAAGCACGATCCAATTGATGTAAAATCTGAGAGTTTTTGGAACCGAAAATCTCATATCCTAATACAAAATGCCCAATTCCCATAGCTAAAGCGCAAGCACTGTATCCTAACATCATGATCATCACATGGTAAGTCAACCAATAACTTTTTAACACTGGTACTAAGGGGCTGATGAAGGGATCAAAAGGACTGCTATCATTTATGATAAGCGCAATCATTCCTAACACAGCGGATGCTGGTAAGAAGTATCGCACTTTTCCAAAGATTTCAAACATCAATGCGAAAAATACAATCCCAAACGCCATCATTTGCATCGATTCATACATGTTAGACCAAGGAGCTCGTCCAGAAATGTATGCTCTAAGGAGTAAGGCACCTAAATGCGATACAAAACCAATCATCCATACAACCACTGCAATTGGTCTGTATTGTGGTTTTCCAATAATTGCTACTGCAAGAAATAGCAAAAAGGAAATGAGATAAAAAATCCATGCCCATCTCGCAGGATGTACCTTATGATACCATGCCTCCACTTTCAAATGGGTATGGCTTACCATTTGTGTACCCGCTAAATTTTTAATGCTGTGGGTTAACTCTCTTGCTGCATTGTCAAATTTGGATTGGTTTCCTTCTTGATATGATTTCACTAAATCAATCCACGTATGTGCAATATACTCGACTTGCTCATTGGATTGACCATGGATATGTATCGGAGAAGCCCATGGTTGGCTTGGATCAGCAGAAGGAACTAATGGAATTTCTCCGCGAAATATGTCTTGCAACAACATTGCTCGATGGAACAGTGCACCACCCTCTTTGTGGATTTTCTTTTGTTCAGCATCCGGTAGTTGTCTTATCTCTTCAATGAAAGAATGGAACTTGCTGTTGTTTGCCAGAGATTCATAACTGGTTCTCCGCTTTTGCATATCCAAACCAATTTTCTCTCTTAAAGGCAAATAATCAATTAAAATCACTTCTGCTTTTTGTGCAGCTTCAGGGTTGTTCATCCATATAAAAAAGAGTTTTAATGGTTCAACTCCGTTGATAGAACCTTTTTCCGATATGCTGTATATCATTTCTCGTGCATATGCATCCAGAGGTTTTACTCTTCCACCGTGTAGCACCGGGATTAAACGAGCTTCATCAATATTAACCTCAGCTTTTGAAACCTGCGTATCAAAAGCAAGAATTCCGCATAAAAGCAAGAAGATGGCAAATGACTTTTTCATAGATCAACTTTCCTCACTGTCAACTGCAGATTTTACTGGGAATTTCTTTTTCAAGTAGGACTTAAAAAAGATGATTCCAATTAGACCTAAAACTAAAATAATACAGCCCGCATAAACGATAGGTACACCCGGATCGTAACCAACTGAAAAAACCGAGTATTCAGGTGTACCCTCAATAAAACTTGATTGAAAGAATTTGTATCCCTTATAGACCATTGGATTGTTCATGGAGATATGGACTTGCTTATCTCCTTCTTTGTGGTTATGAACAATTACATCGCTAGAAAAAGATGCAGCTTGATTGGTGCCCGGATAAAATGTTCGTTTGAAATCCACTAACTCAACTACAAATCCTAAATCCACTTCTAAAGCGGTCATCTTAAACATAGCTTGTAATTCATCAGAAATCACATTTGCACCGAACGGCAGCCATACAGGTCCAAACTTTTCACCACGTGCATTTTTTGCACTTAACAACAATGAAGGAACACCACCTCGACCTTGTATAGGTTCGTACTCTTCTTTTAAGCTAACTTTGTCTCGTCTTTGCTTGATGTTAAAACCTAAATTTGCGCCTGAAAACGCAAACATTTGACCAACGGGTACTGTATCTAATCTTAAACCAGTTTGAGACAATCTACGCAACAAAAATTTTTCAGATAATGCGATCAATTGAAATTCATTCATTTGGATCGGTATGCTATCTATTGGAACGACTAACATCTGCGAATCGAATACACGAATACGTCCAACCATTGGAAGATCCCATTTTGATGCTTCTTCACTTCCTGACCACAACCATTGTTCTTGTCTTGCCATCGGTGCTTGGAATTCTAAAAGGATTGCAACTACACCATGTTTTGGATCATCCACCAATGAGGTTTTTGATCGTCCCGACGGTAAAAAACGGTGGAGTGTGACTTCACCTTTTGAATTAGGAAGCGGAACTACTCTGGGTTTCATTCCTTCTCTTCGAGGTAAATGTTCTAAATACAATGGCATTTCATACACATCACCAGAGGCGAATCGTACTTCTAATTTGTGCGTATTCAAACTAAGTTTATTGGTACTTTGACCTTCTGCAAGCATCACTTGACCTTCAATTCCCCAATTTCTTCCGATAACCGCTCCGGCCAATATGATTAGAATTCCAAGATGGGTAAGTAACCAACCCACTTGGTGTGGACGGTACGGATAACGATTTAGAGTACATGCAGTAAGATTGATTGCTAACAGTCCAAGTAAAAAGTCAAACCACATGCTCTTGTATACATCTGCTTGGGCTAACGGTGTTCCTGCAATGGATTCATAGATGGTTCCATAAACCATCGCGATTGCAATGAGTACTAACAGTACAACTGTAAGACCGATAGATGCTAAAGGGCGAAGATATTTGGGTAACAAGTTCCCTCCATTAGGAGTTTAACATATAAATCAATACTTCATGGGATAATTCGTTGTCGTTTAATGAAAGGGGATAATTTAATCGAAAAAGTAGTTATTCCAAATTCATATCCCATTATATCATGAATTAATGATGAACACCAATGGTATCCGCATTGATTTGAATGGAATATCCATAATGTTGTGCCATTGAAATAATATTTTGAGCATACAGAAAGTCGTGGTGATAAATGCTTTGCCATTGGGCTAATCCAATTACATTGGCATTTACTACTAAACACAATGTGTCAATATCAAGGTATTTCGGTACTTTGGATAAATCTTTAGGTACAAATGCTTTTAATTCTTCATGCCATACACGAAATACGTAAACACCAACTCTGGCGTCTAAATACTTAGATATTGTATTTAGAGCATTTGGTTTCAGTTCATTGTCATCATCTAAAAAAATCGCCCATCCTTTTTTTTCTTTTTCTATGATTTGTGCACCAACGTTCCTTTGATGTGCGCCATAACATGCTGTTCGTGGAGTGCTTAAAATTCTGTAATGGTACCAACTGGGTAGTGCAGGCATCTCAATGGTTTCTGGTTGTTCACCATCAAACACAATAAGGTGATGAACTTGGAAAGGATGAGTTTGTTGCTGAATAATGCTTTGAACGCACCGACTGAAAAGATCTTTTCTACGATCATAAGCATAGGAAGGGGTGATGATATAAATTTCTTTTTCCACAATCCGAAGAAATCTTTTAAGAAGTGTATAAATTCGCCATTGATAATACTTTTTTAAGCGTTTATTCATTAACCAATGAATGGATAAACTCCTTTAGGTTGAGCATTTTGTTCTATTCTGTGTGCAATTTCTAACGCTTTTAACCCTTGTTCACCTGAAACCACAACAGGAATTTCACCTTGAATTGCTTTTACAAAAGCAGACAACTCTAAACCAATTGCATTTGCTTCTTCTGCTTCCGGTTGTATTCTTGCAATGGTTTTTACAGTTTTATCGATCAAAGTGATAGACATTAACGGATTACCTTGCCAATTGGGATGATCTTCTTGAAGGAAAATGATTTCTGCTTGACCTGATTGGAAATCTAAAGCCACATAACTGCTACTTTGAAACATTCTCATTTTTCTCATCGGATGTAACGATAATCTTGAAGCGGTAACATTTGCCGTTTGACCTCCAGCAAAAGTTAATCTTGCATTGACGATGTCAGCGGATGGTGATACCACAGCCACACCACTTGCCACTACATTCACGATTGGATCTTCAATCAAATGAAGGATTACATCTAAGTCGTGTATCATCAGGTCAAACACAACAGAAACATCAACTCCACGTGGTTTGTAAGGGGCTAACCGATGTGATTCAATAAATTTGGGAACTAATTCAAATCCTTCCAGTGAACGAACAGCACGATTGAATCGTTCAACATGACCTACCTGTAATATGCGGTGATTCTTTTTTGCACATTGGACCATGGCTTGACCATCTTCAACTGTATGTGCCAACGGCTTTTCCACGAATACATGTTTTCCTGCTTCTAATGCCTTTATAGCGATTTCAGAATGGGTTGTTGTTGGTGAAACGATATCAACTGCATCGGATTGATCAATTAAATCCTGAATCGTATCAAAGACCTTTACTGACCATTTGTTTGCTTTTTCTATAGCAACTTCCTTCTGAATATCATAAACACCAACAAATTCAATCTCAGGGTTTGTAGAGAGAAGATTGCCGTGAAAAGTTCCAAGATGACCTGTCCCAATCAATCCAATTTTTACTTTAGTCCTTGCGTTTGAAAGCGACATGGAAACGAAAACCTAAATTGAATAAAATTAAAAATAATAAAATTAATACAAAGAGTTCCCACCACTTGACATTCCCAATTTCAAAATGCAACATAATTGCAGCTAATACAGCAAAACTAAAACTAACAAACGCTAACGAAAAAGAAATATTTCTGAGTGTACGATTGATTCTCATAGATCGAGTCCGATCGTAGGGAGAAGTCGATCTCATACCATATTCCTCGTCGCTTCTATTGCTTGTTGTAAATCACATTGAAGTACATCAATTGGTTCAAGACCGACAGCCAATCGGATGGTTCCCGGAAGAATTCCTAACGAATTTAATTCTATTTCATTAAAATGCACATGGGAAGTATTGAAGGGTAAACTTACTAAGGATTCTGTACCTCCCAAACTGGTAGCAGGTACAATCACTTTAAGATGTTTAAGAATGGCTTTTGCTCTTTCATTCCCTCCCTTTATTAGAAATGCTAATACTCCACTACCACCCATTAACCATTTCAGATCATTCCAATTGTGCGGATAGAAGACCTTTTCCACATCTTCAACGGATTGCAACCATTTGGATAACTGAAACGCTGAATCTGAACATTGCTTCATTCGCAAAGGAAAAGTACGCAATCCGCGTTCCCAAAGTGCTGCCGCTTCTACCGAAAGATTTGTCCCAATTTTTGTCATTTGTTTCCAAATGCATTGAACCAATGCTTGATTTCCAGCAACCATTCCACATATCACATCACTATGACCATTCAGATATTTTGAACCAGATTCAATTACGAGATCAACCCCGTGTAAAATTGGACAACAATTCCATGGTGAGGCAAAAGTATTATCTACGATGGTTATTGCACCTACGAGTTTAGCAAACTCTACAATTGATGGTAAATCAGCAACTTTCGTTAATGGATTAGATAAGGTCTCAAAAAAAATAAGATCGGGATTTGTGGCTTTTCCTAACTCGTACAAGGTTTGTACATCGTTGGGGTCAAACCATTCAATGATAACTCCTAACCTTGTAAACTCTTCTTGTATCAAGGAATACGTTACCCCGTAGAGTTCTCTACTGATGAACCATTTGCCATTTGGACGAAAAAATGTCAGTAACGTCGTAAATATCGCACCCATTCCCGACGCAAAAGCAATTGCATCTTCTGCTGACTGGATTGCTGCTAATTTTTTTTCAAGTGCATAAATGGTAGGATTTGAATAGCGTGAGTAAAGGAACGTTTTTTTGCCTAAACCCTTTTGAAAGCTCTCCAAACTTTCATCTGAAAATTGGAAAGTGGTCGTACGATATACAGGTGGATGAATCGCACCTGTAGTTTTATCAACAGAAGTGGAACAACATGCTGCTTGAATTTGTTTTTGAATTTTTTCCATTGACTTTACGGTAAGTAAACCAATTTGTACTGATACTTATTGTAAGAACTTATAATAGTAAGAAAATAAATACCCGCACTGTGTTTTGAATCACTCGGATACCACTTTATCGTATGCTTTCCAGTGGAAGAAAGAAAACTTTTTTCGTAGGTAAGTTGTCCGAGAAGGTTATGAACTTTCATTGTGAACCAAGAGCTTGTAGGAGAGTAAATTTCTATTTCTATGGATTGATTAAAGGGATTTGGGTACGGTTTCAATACGTATTCCTTAGGTTGTCTATCGTTGTTTTTTAGAGAGGTAAAAGGAGACTCGACTCTAATAGAATCGCTAAAAGGACTAATTCCACCATAGTACAACGTTTGAACAAAATACACTCTGGTATCATAACTCATCGGTTCTGCAAATGAAGTATCTAATGACCACGGAATAATCATCGTAGTGTCTCTCCAGATCCGATACCCACGTATTCTGCTATTGGCTGCCTCTGAATTGAATGGTGATTGCCATTGAATGATGGCGATCCCTTGCTCCCATCTTCCAGAAAGATGAATGGGGGGTAACAATTTGGCGATATTTGCAGTAACCTGAGTTGTTTCACTAGAAACAAGTTGTATGGGAATTTTGATTAGTTCAGTAGTCATGGAGTCACCGATAACCACTGTGTCTGTTCCTGCAAGCAAATTGGAAAGTAAAAAATCTTCATTGGAGCGAATGTAATGAATTTGATTTTGAATACGGATTTGAACTGTATCATGCTGTTGAGGACTGTAAAGAGTAATGTTTCCACTTAAAAAAGCGGATGAAGTAAATAATAAAACATCTTGTTCAAAAGGTTGGCCATTTTGAGGAATTGAAAAAGTGACATCTCTGGTTAAATAACCCTCGGCTTGGAAACGAATAGTAATTGAAGATGCGATTTGTAAACTTCGGAAACGTCCGGTTTGCGGGTTTACATATTTCAAAGCATAGGAACTATCAAATTGATTCAATATTTGATATTGTGCGTTAAAAATAGGTAGTCCCGTATGTGCATCCCTAACGATTCCTGTTACTTGCTCTTGTGTAATCCTTTGTAAAAGTTGCACAATAGCGTTTCGGTGAGGAATAGAAACCGATGCAATACTATCCACTGGTGGATTATAGTTAGGACCGCGCCATACTTCAATGGTGATACTTGGTAACCAATGCATGGAAATGCAATGATCGTTATGCTCTCCCCCGTGTAAATAGAGTTGCCAACCAAACATTTGCGTGTAACTTGGATTATGCAACCAATAAAGATTGGAAACGTTTTGAAAGATGGGGTTGCTCGGTGATGGGCGAGATCTTCCCGAATAAGGCCTTAAAATTTGTTCTCCATAAGAATGATAACTGATACCTAAGGTGGGTTGAATTACTCGAAGTAAAGAATCCAATGCAAAGGTTTCAGGTTCTGATAAAGGTGAACTGCCATATTGATTTGCAAATTGACCCCAGTAATAATTGAAATTTCGATTCAGATCAACCATTCGTGCATTTTGCCGTTGCTGAATAACATATCCATCAGGGTTCAATACTGGAATGAAATGAATTTCTGTTTGTTGAAGCAATCTTTGTATAGTGGTATCAGTTAATGTTTGATTCAATATCCACTGTACAAAATTCAGTAATACTTCTACTGAGATGATTTCGTTTCCATGTGTTCCTGCAACCAGATAAAGTTTTGGAACGTCCCGTTGGAGGATTACGCTATCGGCAATTTTTCCATGAAGAATAGGTCGATTTTGAACTGTAAAACCAATGGTATCCAATTGAAAACAATTGGGATATTGGGTTTGATATTGAGCCAACTCCGTTAGTATGGTGGACCACGTACGATAAGTATCGGTTTCATCAATATTTGAAGGTTCAGCGCCTAATAAATCATAAGCACTGGATGCTATCCAACGAATTTGTGGGAAAAACCTTTGAAGATCAACAATAGTTAAATTATTGGGAAATTCAATCAAGAGGGTATCTTGATTTGAACCACAAAGAACTTCGCCTCCCAGAGTAAAAATCCAGCTTTCGTCTAATGAGGAATGTTTAGGGAGTTTGTAAATCGCAGCATAGATACAATCTACGTGGTGAATCAATAGTAATGAAATCCATACTAAAACAAGCAATCGCTTCATGCTTTTAATCTTTTTTATCAATATAGTATTTTTTAAATGTTCACAATAGTTGGCAAAGAATTTTACATTTGCATTCCCTCGTGAAATTTAGTACATTGTTTGCAGATTTCCCCCCAGGGAAAATGGGTCAGTTCCAAGTTACTTCCCCCCTAACTTACTGACCCTTTTCTCGTATCACATTGTTGACTATTTTTATCCATAATATAAGGATAAGGTATGATTATCACCAAGCAATCGGATTACGGAATTCGTCTAATGCTAGCATTGGCAGAAGCCAATGAACCTTTAACTACACGCAAAGTTGCGGAAACCCACAATATACCAATGGCTTTTCTACATAAAGTGGTTTCCAATTTAGTACGAGCAAAATTACTGGATACCAAACGTGGTGTTGGTGGTGGAATGGTGATTAGCAAACAACTTGAAGAAATTAGCTTGTATGATATTGTACTTGCTATAGAAGGCGAAATGGTGATCAACGATTGTAAATTGAATGGCAAACCTTGTAGAAATATTCCACATTGCGCTATTCACGATGTTATGGATGACATAACGAATGAAGTGATTAGAAGATTTTCTGAAATTAGTTTAGCACAATTGTTAGAAAAACAAAAACGTAAACCATCTTACTTACGCTTCCATCAACACTCAATCATTCCGATGGTTGAATCAAGACACTAATGAATTACTGTTATTTTGATTGGATTAGTGCTGCACCTGTCTTGCCAGAGGTGATCCAAGCCATGCAAATGAGTTTGCAACGTGATTTTGCAAACCCATCCTCACGTTTACATCCATTCGGTATTCAATCCCAAAGATCTTTAAATGCAGCTAGAGATCAGATTGCCCAATTGATTTCAGCTTATGATCCCATAGAAATAATTTTTACTGCCTCAACTACAGAAGCAAACAATACCGCAATTTATGGTATCGCAAAAAATAGCGAACGCGGTAAACACCTTCTAATCAGTAGTATTGAGCATCCATCAATTAAAAAAGCTGCAGAACGGTTAAAATGGGAAGGGTTTGAAATTGAAGAAATTCCCGTCAATGAGTTTGGTGTTGTTGAATTAGATTATCTCAAAGATGCAATCCGTGATGATACTGCTTTGGTTGCTGTACAACTTGCCAATACTGAAATCGGTACAATTCAACCTATCGCAAAAGTGGGTGAAATTTGTAAAGAGAAAGGTGTACCATTACATAGTGATGGATGGGGTTATGTTGGAATTCTACCTTTGAAGATTGCTGAACTTAATATTACTTCTTTGGCATTTGGTGCAAATGGTTTCTATGGACCGATTGGTGCTGCGGCATTATGGATAGATAAGAGTATTGAACTTCTTCCGTTCATAGTGGGTGGAGCACAAGAACAAAAAAGACGCGCAGGAACAGAAAATCTTAGCGCAATTGTCGGAATGGCCGAAGCTGCAAAAATTGCTATAAAAGAAGGTTTCACAAGAGTGGATCAACTCAAACAACGAACCAATTTAATCAAAAGAAAATTGCAACTTGAATTCCATGAACCCTATGCTCCCTTTATTCACGAAACAGGAGACCCAGAAAATCGTTTACCACAATTGTATAGCTTTCGTTTGGACTGGATAGAGGGTGAAGCATTATTGCTTGAATTGGGTTATCATTCCGTAGCAGCAATGTCTGGAACAGCATGTGTCCAACCTGAACTTGGCGCAAGTTATGTTTTAGAAAACTGTGGTGTTCCAAAAGAACAATTAAATGGAGGAGTTACTCTTTCAGTGGGGTGGTCCACCACTGAAGAAGAAATTGAATATGGGGTATCTACTTTATCGCGCGTTGTGAAACGTTTATTCTCTATGTCACCAGTAATAAGTGATCCATTTCATTCTGAGACCATCCATGAAAAATGAATATTCAATTTGGATTGGTGGTGAAGGCGGAGAAGGGATTATTTCAATCGGTGAAATGGTATCATCTGCTCTTATTCAAAATGGATTTTATGTTTTCTCTATTAGAACTTATCCTGCTGAAATCAAAGGTGGATTAGCAGTTTATCGCTTGCGATTCGGACGTGACCGCGTTGAAACAGTTGGAAATCAAGCCGACGTAGTGGTTTGCTTAAACGAAGAAGCAGTTCAAATTTGTCAACCTCTTGTCCATTACAATAGCCGCATCATTTTAGAAAAACAACTTCAAGCTACTGCACAATTTCAAGTTTTAGAAAGGATTGAAATTCCGTTTCATGAAATGACTAAAAAGGCATTTGGAGCCGTTTTCTACAAAAGTGCCATCGTTACTGGATTTTTAGCAAAATATTTACAATTGCCCTACGAACTTTCAGAAAAAGTACTGATTGAAAAATTTTCTAAAAAACGTAACGATCTTACTCTTATAGAAAAAAATCAATCTGCTTTTCAAATGGGATGGAATTTAGTATCTCAAGAACACCATCTTCTTGAACTTGAACCAGAAACAAAAACGAAAAAATTCTATTTATTGAGTGGTAACCAAGCAATGGCATTAGGAGCACTTGCAGCAAAATGTGAATTCGTTGCGGGTTACCCTATTACTCCTGCAACCCCGATTTTAGAAATGTTAGCAAAAGAACTCCCCAAACAGGATGGAGTATTCATTCAAACTGAAGATGAAATGTCAGCATTAGCAAGTTGTTTAGGTGCTTCTTTTGCAGGCAAACGTGCTTTAACTGCTACAAGTGGACCGGGATTTGCACTCATGAGTGAATTAATCAATTTGAGTGTGATGGCAGAAATTCCAATTGTTCTTATCAATGTGCAAAGAGCTGGTCCCTCTACTGGTATGCCTACCAAAACAGAACAAAGTGACTTATTCTTTGCGTTGTATGGGTCTCCGGGTGAATCACCACGTGTTGTACTCGCACCTGCAAATGTTAAAGAAGCATTTTTATTCACACAAGTTGCTTTTGATATTGCAGATTTAGTACAAGGACCTGTGATACTATTATCTGATCAATCATTGGGTTACCGACTTGAAACGGTTGAAGCAAACGAAATGGAAATTGTACAACCCTACTTACCAGCAACATTTTATCGTAAATCAATTCCTGCTTTATCACAACAAACCATTTTGGTTACAGGACTTGAACATAATGATGATGGACAACCCGATTATTCACCTCAAAATCATCAACACAAGGTTCGTTATCGTGAAAAGAAATTCAATAGAATTATTGATCATCCATTTTGGACGATGGGTGTAGAAGAAAGAGGTGTTGAAGGAGGAATAGGTTTAGTCGGATGGGGTTCAACCTTTGGTGTGATACGCAAAGCACGAGAGATTCTCTCTGATATTTTAGGACAATCTATCGGACAATTTCATTTTCGTTGGTTAAATCCATTTCCGAAAGACCAGTTTATTCGCTGGTCAGAAAACCTATCGCACATTTTTTTTGTTGAAGAGAATTTTAGTGGTCAGCTTAGAAAACTTGTACATTCATACGTTTCTTTGGAATCAGATCTTATTCATAAAATTACTGGTTTGCCTTTTACAGAATTTGAAATCGTACACGAAATTTTAAACTTTCCGGAGATAAAAATTGGGAAACATCCGACCGCTCGCATACAAAGCTGAAAATGCCCAACCCGTTTGGTGCCCGGGTTGTGGTGATTATGGTGCTCTTGCAGCACTTTATCAAGCAATGGCTGAGTTGGAATTGGATCCATCACATACTGTTTTAGTATCAGGAATCGGATGTTCTGGGCGATTGCCTTACTTTGTTAAATCATTCTCTTTTCATAGTGTTCATGGTCGAGCTTTGCCTATAGCGATGGGTATCAAACTTGCCAATCCAAATCTTACTGTCATTGTGGTTGGTGGTGATGGCGATGGGATTGGAATAGGTGGAGGTCATTTACCGCATATCGCACGTAGAAATCCTAACGTTACCTATTTGATGTTGGACAACAGTATTTATGGTTTAACGAAAGGTCAAAGTTCTCCTACAACTCCTTTGGAACAAATTACCAGTAGTACACCTTATGGAGTAAAAGAACCACCTTTAGACCCTGTTTTACTTACCTTAGCCCATCACGCAAGTTTTGTTGCACGTGGTTTTACTGCACACGTAGCTGAACTTGCTGAAATCATTCGGAAAGGAATTGAACACAAAGGATTTAGCTTCATCCATGTACTATCGCCATGTCCAACATTTAATAAAAATGTTAGTTTTGAATATTACAAGCAGCTTTTATCGCCTATTCCAGAAGGACATGATCCTTCGGATCGAGAAAAAGCTATTCTACTTTCCTTACATCAAGGTAAGATGTATCGCGGAATTTATTTTCAACAACAGCGAATCACTCAAGAAGAAAATTTACGTATCGTTCGTCAAAATAAACTAAACAAGTTCGCGGATGATTTAACTTTTGAAACTTTGATGAAGCATACCGCTTTTTAATCCATCATTTATGACTTTTTTTGCGTATAACTAATCTGATTTATAGGGGGAAAAAATGAGCGAAGTTACACCCAATGTTGCTAAAACCAATACTGAACCTTTATTCATTACTGACAATGCTATCAAACAAATTAAGAAACTTCAATCCGCAAACGATCAAATGAGTTTGCCTTTGCGCATCTTTGTTCAGGCCGGTGGATGTAAAGGTTTGAGTTATGGATTGATGTTTGATGACCAACCTTTAGAAGATGGAGATGTACAATTTGAAAAAAATGGCATTACCTTTGTTGTAGATAGCGAAAGCATACGTTACCTCAAAGGTGCAACTGTTGATTATGAAGAGAATTTAATCGGTGGGGGATTCAAAGTACGTAATCCCAATGCTTCAAAAACTTGTGGCTGTGGTTCGAGTTTTAAGGCCTGCGGATAATCGTGCTTTTTAATTCAACAAAACAAGGGCACAGATGTGTGCCCTTGTTTTATTGTTTTCATTTGGACTTATTTTTTGCTGTTAGTTCTTTCAGTGGTATTGCATACATATCGTACGTTGCTTTCCAAACAGAAAACACACCATTTAAATGATTCACTTTGTAATACAGTTTATTGGTATCTGCTTGAAATGTGGTAAATACCAATTGATGTTTTGTACCATCTTTCATTTCAAAATCAAATGTGCTTGCAATTTTGGACCAATCTAATTTCTCAATAATGGTATCGCTTGGAAAATCAGCAATACTCATCTTTAGAATACCACTTAAAATTCCATTTACACGTGTTTGATTGGGTTCAAATGGTTTTCCTTTTTCGGGAGTAACTTTCCAAACCGTGTCTTCTTTAGAAATTGAGTATCTATCTTTTCCAACTTGCACATTCATGACAACCAATGAATCTTGATTGTAATTAAACAATCTTCGATCTCTCCATTCATCGGGTTTTTTAACAAGTTGTGAGCGTATAGGACCTTTAACTAAATATACTGGCTTTTTGTCAGGTATTCTGAAATGAGTGTGCCTCCAAGTTCCACCTAAATTTCCAACAATAAAAGAGAGCTTCTTTCCGTCTGCTAAAGAAACCGTAACCTTTGCGCCACTGCTATCATCTACACCAAATTGTTTATAGAGTTTTGCATCTTTGGTGACTTCATATTCTACTTCAATGGTATCAATAGAAGTAAGTAAATTTGAAATCATGAAATTATTTACAGGCCAGTCCACTGGTTCAATAATTCGCCACTGATCTGGAAAACGTTTAATCACAGTTTTTGAGTTTCCTTGAACCACTTCAAATTGATTTACTTTTGCTGTATCAATTGTAAATAGAATTTCATCAGGCCTTGAAACTCTACAATCTTTCATTAGCAATGGTACAAGAATCAAAATGAGAATTCCTAAAATGATCAATAAAGTACGGTTGTTCATGTTTTTACAACTCCCAAACTTTTCTACGCTTTGTATCTTGCCATTTCCATAATCCGAAGATGACTAACAAGGTAAATGGTGAAAACATCAACGCATATTTAATCATTGTCTTCTTTCCTGCTTCGGGTATTTCTTTCAATGGCCTTGTAGTGGCTTCCCGTGTACGTATTTCAAGTAAACTTTCATCTTGCGTTAGCCAGTCCACAGCATTTAAGAAAAATGCACGGTTGTTGGGTTGAGGACCATAAGTATCTGTTAAGAAATTCCCTTCGCCGACTACTACAATTCTTGTCTCTTTAGAATTTTTTTCGTAATCAAGAGGTATTGGATTCCCCGCAGTATCGGTAGGTACTGGACCAGTAGAAAATCCTGAAGGGAATACTCCTTGAAAAACTGCTGCTAATACAAACGGTGACGAAGTAAAATCTTGTCTATTCCATCGTGTTAATGGATTGATATCCAACCGACCCGATTGTAGCGTGGATTTATCCGAAGTTAAAGCAATTGGAAATACTTTGAATCCTTTTGAACTTGCAGCTGTCGTATCAATACTTGATGGAAAGAAGAAATCTAACTGTTGTAAATCTTTAACTATAGGCAACTTCTTGTTTAAGTTGACCACTGTTGGAAAAAAGGGATAGTTGATCTGATTTTGAAAAGTAAAAATACCTTGTTGTTGTGTGACTGTTATGAAGCCGCACCTTGCATCACCCACAAGGTTGTTTTGGATAGGAATTCCTATATTGCTTAACCATTGAAATAAATCGCTTTCTACCGCATTTGCTCTTCCATTTTGTAAATCTGCAGATGTTCGCCCTGCAGCAATCAATAACTTTCCACCTCGCATTAAAAATTTATCTAAATGAACTAACTTTTTGTTTCCAAAATTGGAAGTGGGTTTTACTATCAATACCAATTCTACATCATCTGGTACAGGTTGTTCGAGTGATATGGTTCGCACGGAATACGTCTTTTCCATAAACCCTTGAATACGCCTCATCTCTTGATATAACGGCGCTGTCCCGCCATCATTTACAAATGCGACCGTCGGCAATTTGGCTAATGTTAGTTTACGCATAGCAACAGTTAGATCGTATTCTAAATTCGCAGTAGATTGAATAACGGGCAGCGTTTCACGTTTATCTCCATACAATATTACTAACCCCATGTACACTTTTCTTGCTTCTATCCGGTCATTCTGCATAATGTCCACTTGGACTGGTGGAATTTGAAAGTTATTGGCTTCTTTTTCCAATTTTTCTTCACTTCCGGGATCCACAAATTGGAAATCAAAATTTCCTTTTCCATATGCTCGGTAATCTTCTAATAAATCTCTAAGGTACTTCGCGTTTTGATTGTAAGGTGGCGGTAAATTGGGAGTAAAATATGCTTTGACCACCATCTTTTGATCTAAAAGCGCAACCACATCTTTCGAGGCTTTGGCTAAGGTATATACCCGATTTGAGGTTAAATCAATTCGAGTGAACATTCGGTATGCCACCAAATTGGCAACGATGACGATCAGAACAATCAGTACAACTCGAATCCAAGGGTTCTGTTGAAGGTTGTTTTTCATTGCTTACGTCCCTCCAGCACTGCCACTGATGCAGATAGCATCACTACAATCAGTGTTAAATAATAGATGACATTTCGACTGTCTATAACACCCCTTGCGATATTTTCAAAATGAAAATCTATTGCAAAGTACTGCAAAATAGAGCTCAAGAATGCTGGTATATAGATAGAGATTTTATCAAACATGAAAAAAATAAATGAAATGGCTAACCCAACAATGAATGCAACAACTTGGTTTTCGGTTAAAGAACTTCCCAGTACACCAATTGCAAGGTATGCAGAACCCATCAATAACAATCCTATATAGCCACCAATAAAAGGACCATGATCAATATCCCCTAAAAACATTAAAATTAATCCAAAAGGAGCAGTAAAAAGTAAAGCAGTTGCTAACAAAATCACTGCTGCTAAAAATTTTCCAATGATAATTTGAGAATCACGAATTGGCATGGTAACTAACAATTCTATCGTTCCTGTCTTTCGCTCTTCACTGATTAGACGCATTGTTATTGCTGGGGCGAAAAACATGAAAATTAACGGAGCGATTTGAAAAAACACTCTCAAATCACACACTCCGATGATAAATAAATTTGTTGATACAAACCATCCTGAAACTAGCAAAAATACACCAATAACAACATAGGCAATTGGTGAATTGAAATACGTTTTCAGTTCTTTCTTCATGATAGATAATATGATATTCATTCGTACACCCTTATTAGTTTAACGAACTTTCCGCATTTTCTTTAGTTAAAATTTGGAATACTTCCTCTAAAGAAGCACTTTCACGATGTAATTCTAGTAAATGCCATTGATTTTCAGCAGCCATTCGGAAGAGATCATATCGTAGATCGATATTGTCTCTGGTTTCAATGCGAATTTGCCAACCACCTCCAGCAACATATCCAATTTCACGTACACTTGCCACACGATCTAAATTTCTAATCGCAATTGTTGCTTCAGGTGTAGGTAAGGCAAACTCCATCGTAATAAGTGATGAACCAGAGAATCCTGCAACAATATCTTCTGTACGTCCATCTGCAACGATTTTACCACGATTGATAATAATGATTCGCCCACAAGTAGATTCGACTTCAGAAAGAATATGAGTGGATAAAATTACGGTTTTCTCACGACCTAACTCCTTAATTAATGATCGTATTTCAATAATTTGGTTAGGGTCTAAACCGACAGTAGGTTCGTCCAAAATCAATATCTCAGGATCGTGAATTAGTGCCTGTGCTAAACAGAGACGTTGCCTGTACCCTTTAGATAAAGCACCCACTCGTTTGTGTATCATTTCCCCCAATGCACAAACTTCAATCATTTGTTTTGCTCTTTGATTTCGCTTTTCTTTCGGAACGCCACGAAGCTCAGCAACTAATTTCAAATATTCTACAACATTTAAGTCCGTATATAGTGGAGCTGATTCAGGCATATATCCAATCTTTTTTCTAACTTCTAAAGAATGCTCTACAACATCCAAATTATCCACAGTTACCTTTCCAGAACTCGGCAACATATAACAAGTAATCACTTTCATGGTGGTCGTTTTTCCAGCACCATTTGGTCCAAGAAAGCCAACTATTTCGCCTTTATTTACCGAAAAAGTAATATCGTCCACAGCTTTCACGTAGCCATAATACTTTGAAAGTTTATCTATTTGAATCATTCTGACTTCCCTAAAATAGTTGAACTGGTAGAATTTGATTTTTATTGTAATAATATAAAATAATACCCAACTTATGTAAACGTATGATAATTATCAAAAGTTCCAATAAAAAACAAACGGGTGTTTCGCTACACCCGTTTGTTTTGCAAACAGAATTGTTTCTACCACTTGATAGTATCTGTATAATGGAGAGAAAAGGCCCGATCTGGACCGGTAGCATCTCGCCTATTACCTAAAATATCTTTCACTTCGAATTGCAAATAGATTCTTTCTATTGCCCAACGTAGTCCTGCATTTAGATAGCCTTTTCCTTTGCCCAAGGAACCTTTGATGTTGTTTAAGAGATCTGGTTTTTTATAATCATCTAAAGCAAAATCGTACTCTGCCAATAAAATCAACTCTTCATTGATTGAAAGATCAAAGCCCACTTGGATATCCATCCCTTGATCATCATCTGTTTCTAAGTTATTCCAATTGACACTTCCGTGTACACCAAAATTGTATCCCTCTGAAAAACTAAAGTTTTTTGAAGCGACAGCAAATACCCCTAATGATTTGTATTCGTACCTATTCAGTTGTTTATCCCACTGTCCTGAACCTTGATTGTCGTACCCTCCTGTAATCGCAGGCAACGTTTCACTTTCTTCAAAAATCCGATACTTTACCAAGACACCGGGTTGTTTGTTTTCAAGAATCTTTCCACGTCCTACCACATTGGTACCACCATAAGAAACTCCCATCATTAGCCTTCTAAACAATCCAATTCCCAATTTCACTTGTATTCCACCGTTGGGATACATATGTAAATCAGCATTGAACTCGGAGCGTGCATTGATTCCAGCAGTAGGTGCATCTATAATTCGTAAAGGTTCACGAGAAACAGAATGAGGAGCTTGACTATAAACGAAATTTGCTAAGAATAAAAGTGCTATACAAGTTAAGGAGTAGATGATTTGCGTTGGACAACATTTATTTTGTATATGTTCATATAATCCCATTGAGTTCTCCTTAAATTAAAAGAAGCGGTTCACTTTCTTGAAGGATAAAAATAAAAGGAAGTTTCTTTCTAAACAAACAAAGAAGTTGATTAAAAAAAAATGAGGGGATATGCAACTAACAGATAAAAAAATTGTAATAACCGGAGCTTCTTCCGGTATTGGAAAAAGTTGTGCAGAACTGTTTGCTGCAGAAGGCGCTTCATTGTTACTTGTTGCTCGACGCATCAATCGTTTAAAAGAAATGGAAATGCAATTGTTACAAAACGGTGCAAAAGAAGTGAATTCTGTTCAGTTGGATGTTCGGAATTTTGAAGATGTGATTCAATGTTATGAAACTCTCCCGGATCATTGGAAATCAATTGATGTGTTAGTGAATAATGCTGGTTTATCCAGAGGATTGGATAAAATTTTTGAAGGTAAAATCCAAGATTGGGAAGAGATGATTGATACCAATGTGAAAGGGTTATTGTATATAACTCGAGTTTTTCTTCCGAAAATGATTGAAAATGGAAGGGGAGATATTGTTAATATTGGAAGTATTGCAGGCTACGAAGTTTATCCTGCAGGAAACGTTTATTGCGCTACTAAACACGCGGTAAAAGCATTAACACAAGGGATGCGAATGGATACTTTAGGTACTGGTATTCGTGTAACTAGTATCGATCCTGGATTAGTAGAAACTGAGTTTTCTGAAGTTCGCTTTCGTGGTGATCAAGAACGTGCAAAAAAAACTTATCAAGGTTTAACGCCTTTGCATCCTGATGATGTTGCACACGCGATCCTTTTTGCAATTACTAGGCCTCCTCATGTAACGATCAATTCAATGATCATTATGCCAACACATCAAGCAAGTGTTGCACATATTTTTAGAAAAAGTTGAGTCAATTCAATGGCACCTTTTGATCAAGATTTAATTGATCAAATCCTCGCACAAGTGGATATCCAAGAGCTGATTTCAGCTGTGGTTCCTTTAACGAAAAGATCAGGAGATAATGCTTTTGGTCTTTGTCCGTTTCATGCTGAAAAAACACCTTCATTTTCTGTTAATCGTAAAAAACAAATTTTTCATTGTTTTGGTTGTGGAAAAGGTGGAAATGCGATCGCTTGGTTAATGGCTTATGAACACATTAGTTTTCCGGAAGCGGTTCGTCGTTTAGCAGAAAAAGTAGGAATTCCACTACCTCGCTATAAACCTTCTATTGATGATTCCCAAGCAGAGTTATTGTATCGAATCCATCAATTTGCGCAGGAATTTTATTATTCAACATTACGACAAAAAACACCTCATGCTACAATCGCTATGCGGTACCTTCTGAAACGTGGGCTTTCGCCTCAAACCATTGATGATTGTGGAATAGGATTATCACCAACGCATTGGGACAGTTTTGCAATTCAAGCACTTAAAGAAGGATTTAATGATGAACAATTAATTCTATCTGGTCTGTGTGGTAAAAATGAACGTGGTGAATTATATGACCGTTTTCGTAACCGAATTATGTTTCCTATTCAAAATCTAACTGGTAGAATCGTCGGTTTTGGGGGTAGAATTTTACCCTCTGAAGATGATACAGCGAAGTATTTAAACTCTCCTGAAACACCGATTTTTCGCAAAGGTGATTTGCTGTATGGAATGTCTTGGGCACGCGATGAAATTAGAAAAGAAAATACGACCATTGTGGTTGAAGGTTACTTTGATTTAATTACTTTACATCAATCGGGTATTCGTAACGTAGTTGCCACCAGTGGTACAGCTTTAACTAGAAAACAAGCATTATTATTGAAACGATTTTCCCCGCGCGTGATTTTAGTCTATGATGGTGATGACGCTGGCAGACGTGCGGCACTTCGTGGAGGTGATGTACTCATTGCTGAAGGTCTTGATGTTAAAATTGCTTTTTTACCTGAGTCATACGATCCCGATACGTATGTGAATGCTTATGGAGCAGATGAGTTTAAAAAATTGATGGTGCAATCAATGAATTGGTTGGACTATCAATTTCAACATGCCAAAGAACGTGGTATGTTGGATTCGCCTGCTACGTCAATTCAATTGGTGCGAGATGTAATGCAAGTCATCCGTCAAATTCAGGACACGACACAGCAAGAGTTATGGATACGATTGTTGACTCAAAAAGTCGGATTAAGTTTAGACACTGTACGCAAAGAAATTGAAAAGATTACCACTCCTAAACAATCTTCTGATTACGAAACTCATCCAAATGATCTTGTTTCTATCAATCATACTCAATCTGCATATTTGTTATCCTTTTTTATTAGACATCGTGAATATAAACATTTCGCAAGCAATTACCGTTTTATTTTTAAGTTTATTAAAAAGGAACATCTCGATCATCCACAGTTAAGTGAGTTATATGATAAAATCCACCAGTATTGGATAGAAACAGGGAATTTACCGAGTATAGAAGAATTGAGGCAGTTCGCCAGTTCTCTTGGTTTAATCCAATGGGTAGATGATCGCTTGGTTCAACCGCTTGTTGAGAAAGGAATGGAACCTAATCTTCTGAGTGAGTGTATTTGTTTAGACAATGCAGTTAGAAAAATTCTACGTCCTGTCGTAAAAAACTATATTCAACTGATAAACCAACGTATTGAAGAATACATGCAAAGACAATACGATGTAGAAAGTTATAAGAAGCTAATTGAAGAAAAGAAAATGTGGATCCAATTTGAAAAAAAGTTAAAAAGCACTATTTTGAAAATTGTTGAAAGTCCCGATGGATATGAATCTCGCTAACATAAAAAATTGAACTTTACACAAATTGATTCAATCATTTCAATCTCTTATGTCCAATACACTTCAAATACTAATTGCTTTTTTCGTGCTACTATGTTTTATAATTGGATGTGAACGACCTAAATCGCTTGAGTTCCAAACTATTCAAAAAGTATCCATTACTGATGTTCGTAAAGATACGCTTACTTTTTCTATAACGGTTGCTTTTTTCAATCCAAACCGGTTAGGAGCAATTTTACGAACATTGGACTACGAATTAAAAATAGATCATGAACTAGCTGGATTTGGGTCCTATCAAGAGAACTTTGAACTTCCACCTTTGAAAAATTTTACCATAACTCTTCCGTTAATTGTAACAAAAAGTTCCTGGGAGGTATGGAAAACGGCTCTGTTAGAAAAAGATACCGTTCAATTCAGCATCATTACGCGCGGCAAAGCAAAAGCTGGATGGATTTCACGAAATCTACAATCGGTTATTAAAAAAAGAATAGCACTTAAAAGTTTACTAAATGAGCAATTTAAACAAGAAGCAAACCGATTTCATCCCAAACTCGTGGCAATCCGATTAGAATCTGCAGGTTTACTGAAACAACGTTTGATTGCTGAAGTGGAATACTTTAACCCTTACCCATTTCCAATTGAAATTGATTCTGCCAATGTTTCCTTATTCATCAACCGAAATTTTATTGGGCAGATTGATTTTCATCAAACTTTGATTTTGTACCCCATCCAAATTACTAAAGCAACTCATCCTATTGAAATTAGCACGTTTTGGGCATCTGGCTTATTACTATCCAATATGTTGAATCAAGCGTTAGAGTATAGTTTGGAAGGGGTTGCTTATCTTCAGTTAGAAACATTTACCTTACGTGTCCCTATTGCATTCAAAGGAATCTACAGTCCATAACATTAAATTCTAAATAAGACCGATTCTTTATTGAATGTAACGACACAAATCCTCATAGCAATCGCAGCAACAACAATAGACGAAAAAAACGCTGTAATTAAATACAATGGTTCTAATGTTCCCGTAAATGCGTCTTTCACTAAAAGCGAGACATTTAATATAGGAATTAATGAAAAAGCAAGATTGGTCTTTACCCCCGGAAACATAGACATCATTGCCGGAAAAATTGTTACAATCACCATTGGAGAAACATAACTCTGTGCTTCTTTGTAACTCTTTGCCAACAAAGATAATGTCATTAACAAAGCACTAAAGGTGGCAGAAAGTGGAATAAGCAATACAAGTACCGTTGCCACAATAGTGAAATCAATATGCAAATTCAATTTCGTTCGTATCTCTTCTGATATAGTGAGAAATAGACCACTTGAAGTAAAAAAAATTGAGAAGATGGTTAATAATGCGGTGACTATACTAACCGTTAAAATGGTAAGAAATTTTCCAAATACGATATCTAAACGAGAAGCAGGTGAAATCAATAAGGTCTCCATGGTTCCTCTTTCTTTTTCACCCGCAGTTAAATCCATTGCTGGATACATTGCACCTGATAAAGTTAATAAGATCAGCATGTACGGTAACATCATTCCGAGCAACTTTCCGCCGATCTCTGTTGGTGTACTAACATCAACTTGCGATATTTCAAACGGTTTCAAAATCTCTGCATCCATTCCAGCACGCAATAAAAGCTGTTTTGAATACTCTTTACGCAACTCTTCTATTTTTTGATTCAAGCGATTGACAACAATTTGTGCTTCTTCTTTGGTTTTAAGTGATAGAATTTGCAAAGTATCATAAGGAATTTGACCAAGTGTAAATTTTAGTGAATCCCATTGTTGCGGAATAATGATGATTGCTTGAGCCGTTTCATCTCGTAGCATTGCTATTGCAGCTGTAGTATCTAAAATATTTTCTATGATTCTTATTTTCTCTTCTTTTTGTAATGCATCACGCAAAGCAGGAAAATTTTGTGCATTCTGAAGGATAACCACTGCTTCTTTTTCCATCATCTTTTTCATCTGAATCTTAGCAAACCAGGTGACACCATAGGTTAAAATTGGGATGATTAAAATGGGCACCACTATCATGGAAATAATGGTCCGTTTATCTCTTAAAATGTCTAAAATTTCTTTTTGGAAAATGGTTAATCCTTTTTTTAAGTCGAACATTTTTATTCTCTCTCATCTATGATGTGTAGAAATAAATCTTGCAATTCATCAATCCCACTTTCTGCTCTCAATTGCTTGATGGTTGAGTCCGCCAATATCTTCCCTTGATGAATGATAATCACACGATCACATAGAGATTCTGCTTCCTCCATTCTATGGGTTGAAAACAGTACTGATTGTCCTCTACTTTTCACATTACGGATGAATTGAACAATTGCTTTTGCACCTAAGACATCTAAACCAGCGGTAGGTTCATCCAAAATCAGTAAATCGGGTTGATGAATGGTAGTTCTTGCAAGATTTATTCTTTGCTTTTGTCCAGTTGAGAGTTTATCACATTTTCTATCTATAAATTCCGATAGGTGAAATAATTGTATTGCCTCATCAATTCTTTTGTTTAATTCATGTTGAGGAATTGAATGCAATTTCCCAAAATACATTAATGTTTCTCTTCCAGTTAAACGTGCGTATAGACCTGTTGAGGCAGTTAAAAAACCAATTTGTTTACGCACATTTTCAGGTTCCTTTGTAACCTCGTATCCATTTACGAAAACGCTTCCTGTGGTTGGTTTTAATAACGTTACAATAATTCTCAAGGTTGTAGTTTTTCCTGCACCATTCACTCCCAACAATCCGACAATTTCACCTTTTCCAATCTGAAAGGAAATATCTCTTACTGCTTCAACTGTTTTTTTTCTGTCTTGATAGATTTTTGATAAATGGATAACTTCTAACACTGTGCTCCCATTATTGAATGCCTTTCAGTTTTTTCCACCAAAATGGATCACTTTTTTCGCCGGGCATGGTACTATGAATAAGTTCAAAATCGCCCAATAGGTGTGTATCAGCGAAAATGAATTCTACTCCTCCACCAAGCGTATAATACTTCCATACAATATAGGGTTTATTGCCACCTGTAAATTCAGAAGAGATCTCACTAGTAATGGTACTTTGAAATGCATAATCATTAATTTCATCAGGTGGACCATACATCAAATAAACACGACCTCTATCGGTTTCCCATCCTTCTTTATTCCTTGTATCAAATTGTTTAACATAGACCAATCGTTTTTGGTAATCTTCCAATCGTACATTACGCGGTGAATTGGCTTTAGTTTCTTGTTCTTTCCAAAACTGCTCTGACCATTTGTTTTGCTCTTCTATAGGCAGTTTAGAGAGTTGTTCACGAATCTCGCTATCCACTAAGTAATAGAGATGTGCAATGGGAGGATAGTTGCGCACAGGTTGCCATTGAAAAGTTTGTTTCTCTGGCAGTTCTTGGATCGAGTCGGTATGCACATAAATTCTACTGCTGCTTTTTGCTTTTCTATTGCTTGGTATAACGGTTGTTTCTACCATTATGGTATAAGTTCCGGTCGGAAATTGATGCACTGGTAAAAGTTCTACATGAAATCCACGGTCGCTTTTAATCAACTGTACTTTTTTAGGACTTGTGTAAACTAAATTTTGATTTTTATCTAACAAACGAATAGTAAATTCACATAACGTATCTGGTTTCTGATTGTACTGTTCCCAATACAAATAGACCATAGGATGTTTTTTACCATATACTTTTTCAGCATAAGGAATTACTAAAAAACCATTTCTTTGAAACTCTTCATTTTTGTGGTTTTCAATCGGTTCAATGCGGTTGCTTAGCAACAACCCTGATAAAGTAAAATTCATCGTGTCTGTTTGAAAATGGATGTTTGGATACGTGGCTTTGTCGCGAAAATGTCCTAAAGAGTCCGTCAGTTCAATTTCAATTCGGTACATTCCTTCTATAGCAGTAACTATTGCAAGATCTGGTAGATAACCCCCAACAGTAATGCTTTGAGGTTGAGGGCAATGCACTCTATCCCATACTTCTTCACCTATCAATGAATCATTTTGGAACACACGAGTTCTTAAACGATAACTTGTGTATCGAATCCCCTTTTCATTGGTTTGATAGTACAATCTACCGCGGATGATGCTAATCGGAAACTCGTAACGAACAGAACCATCTGCTTCTTGAAAGCGAACGCTATCCAGTCGCATTCTTGTCAAATTTTCTGCAAAAGTAATAGAGGAGATAGCGTCAATAACAAAGACAATAAAAAATAAAAGACATTTTTTCATAATTTTTCTTCTTGTGATTCAGGAATTACTTTAACCACTTGCGATACTCCCGGTTCGGGCATAGTTACACCAATCCAATAATTGCTTGAAGCAATAGATTGTCTATTGTGAGTCAATAGCAACACTTGGGTATGTTTTGTAAGTTCACGTATCCAATTTAAGAAACGAATGGTGTTTTCTTCATCTAAAGGTGCATCAACTTCGTCCAAAATGATATAAGGTAGTGATTTTTGTTGATTAAGCACTGCAACGAGAAATGCCAATGCAGCCAATGCACGTTCACCGCCTGATAAAACTCGCAAAGATCGAATCTTTTTTCCTCTTGGTGATACACGCAATAACAAAGGAGCATTGGTTAGAATATCCCCTTCGCCCCATTCTAAACTCGCTTCGCCACCGGGAAATAAACGAGAAATAATTTCTGAAAAACTATCTTGGATTCGTATTTTCGAGATGGTTAACAGTTCGGTTGCATGTTTTACTGCTTCTTCAACAGATTTTCGGTGAATTTCGGCAGCTTGCTTGATCTCCTCAGATTCTTTTTCAAGTTCACTGTATTGTTTTTGCAAATCCTCATATTGTATCTCAGCAAGGTGGTTGACGGGTTCTAACGCTTCAAGACGTTTAGAAAGGCGTTGAATTTCTTCTGTTCCAATTTTTTTTGTTTCTTCTGGTTCTGGACCAGTTTCTTCGGCTTCTTTGATCTTTTGGGATAAATAAGATTGATGATTGGTCTTTTTTTCGGTTAGGATAGCTTGTTGGGTAAGTAGTTTTTCATATTCTACCCGCTTGGATTCATATTGAGTACGTACTTCTTTTAATTCTGTAGTGATTTGATTTCGTTGTGTTTGTAAGGTAGAACGTTGCTTTTGGATCTGTTCCTCTTGTTGAATCGTTATTTGCCATTCTTCGTTGATCTTGTGGATTTCTTTTGACCACTCTTCTTTTTTCTTGGATAAATCGGAGATTTCAGTGTCAATATCGTTGAGTCGTAATTGAATGGAATTTCTCCTTTTTCTCCGAATTTCTACATTCATTTCATAGGTTCTCAAATTTAATTCAATTTGATGGATTTCACTTTCTTGTTGACGAAGATCATGTTTGATTCTCTCAAGTTGGTTTTTCAATTGATCTATTGAAATTGGTGAGGATATTAACTCTGGCGGTTTAAGTTGATTGAACTCAATTTTTGTTGCATCAATTTGTTTCAAAGTAGTCGTAATTAATTCTGATAAACGTTTTTTCTCCTCTTCAATCAATTGGTTCTCTTGTTCAATTCTTGCTTGGTTTTGTTTTTCTAAAAAAATGGATTGTTCAATTTTACTTTTCTTTTGAAGTATTTCTGCTAAGTTTGTTTGTAATATGGATTGCTCTTCATGAATGCTTCTCAGATGTTCTTTTTTCAAATGAAGGGTTAAATTTAATTCTTTGATTTGATTTTCGTTTTGCTGCAGTTGATTTACAAGTGCTTCCAATTGCTGAGGCAATCCAATTGGGATGGAGGGGTCGGGCGGATTGGAAGTACGAATTATTCCGGATGCATTTCGACTAACACCTTCTATAGCATACCATTCTTCACCTTGAGGTGGAATCTCTTCTAACAGTTTTTGAAGCGTGACTAATTTTAAATTGGAGAAATCTGTTGTCCACTCGCATCGTACTTGATGTTGTAATGCTAAAGAAATCAACTTTTCCAATTGATCAATGGGAACTTTGATCCGGTCTGTACCTGAGACGCGAAAATGTAGAAAAGCGATGTCATCTTGTTTATCTCGTAGAATTTCAATTTGATGAACATAAGGGGCAATCAGTTGACGCAGATTTTCCTGAATGTCCAATCGTTCCTCGAGTAATCTTTTTTTGTGATGATAGTCGGTATTCATTTCATGATTGGTTTTAGAAAGTTCGTCCAATTGTTTGTTAAGTTCATTGATCTCTAATTGGATTTTTTGAAATTGTTTAACCTTCTCTTGGATTAAAGAGTTGATTCGGTGTTCTTCATAGGTAAATTTTTGAAATGTTTCATGAAACGATTGAAGTGCTTCTTCAGTAAAGATCTTCTTTTCAGGTAAATTGTTCAATCGTGTTTGATAACTTTCTAATTCATTTTGAAACAAACTCAACCGATTAAGAAGTAAATCTTTTTGAGAACTATATTGATCTATTTCTTTTTGTTGGACTTTTTGAATAGCATCGAGTTCTTGAAATTCATTTTCTTTTTGTTTCAACAAGATCTCAAGATCTTGTTGTTTCTTTTTCGCTAAGTTGAAGTCATTGTATAAATTTGTTGCTGGATCTTTTTCAATGGATTTGAATTCACGAATTAATTCATTCTTTTCTTGGATAAGATTGGTCAATCGTGTCTCAACACGCACTTTTTCCATTTCGTATTTGTTTTTCCGATGCTGTGCTTCTTCGCGTGAACGATTGATGGTTAACAATTGGTTCGTTAAATCATTCCATTGGTTTTCTAATTGAACAGAATAAATTTCCAGAGTTTTGATTTGACTTTGTAGAATATCCAATTGGTTTTTAATGTTAAGGTCTTGTTCAACGTTTGTTAACTCTTTTTGGATACTATTCAACTCATTTCTTAAGTGACGAACTTCTGCCCACAGCTCATTATTTTTTGCAAAATCTAATGCCTGTTTGATACGTTTCCAGCGTTTGGCTTTTTGTGCTTGTTCTTGAAGTTTGACCAACTCTTCTTTCATTTGTTCCATTCTAGGAACAAGTTTTTCCAATTGGTCAAGTGCAGCTTTCAATTTCGTTTCAGATTGATTTTTTCGCTCTAAAAACGGTGCTATTCCGCAACCCTCTTCAACCAATTGTCTTGGTAATTTACTTCCCTCGTAAAGCACTTCATCCATTTGTCTTAATTCAACCACGACACCCCGTTGAGATGATATCCCGATTTGCTCCAACTTTCTTTGTACATCTTTTAATCTAGAAATTTGTCCATCAATTCTATATTCCGCCTCACCATTCCGTACTAAACGCCGTGTAATTGAAAAAAAATCATTGGTCGCGCTATTCACTAATTCTAAGGTCACTTCAGTTACGGCTAATGGTGGGAGCGTGGCAGTACCGGTGAAGATCACATCTTCTAAATGTTCTACCCTAAGCTGATGGGGTCTCATTTCCCCCATAGCAAATCGGATGGCATCCGCAATGTTGGTTTTTCCACAACCATTTGACCCAACGATTGCAGTAAGTCCTTGTTGTAATACAATCCGAGTACGACGATTAAACGATTTAAATCCAGACAAACGGATTTCTTTTAAGTACCAAGACATTATGGTACCAATATTGAAGAAGCACAACGAAATCCAACAAAGTAATATTCGGTATTCGGAGGCAAAGCAAAACGTGCAGCAGAACGTAAGTCAAAACTGGTCTGAAAAAATGCACCACCGCGAAGTACTTTTAAGGTTCCTGTATTAGGCCCTTGAGGATTAATGTATGGAGAATACTGGTAATAGGTTGCATCATACCAATCCTGACACCACTCCGCAACATTTCCACCCAAATCATGAATTCCTTCAGGTGTAGCACCATTTTCAGTTTGGTAACCCATATTGATTTGACCGTTGTAAAAACCTACAGGTGTAGTGGTTGTATCTGGTCGTATTTCTGGACCAGGGCGCGGAGTATTCGGATTTGTGGGTCGTGCATTTGCTTGACGATGGATTATCCCAGAAAATCCCCATGGATAGGTACGATTCTCAGTACCTTTTGCTGCATACTCCCATTCGGCTTCTGTCGGTAATCGTTTTCCAGCCCAACGTGCAAACGCTACTGCACCATGATATGTTACAAACCTTACTGGATGTAGTTCAAACCCTTGCCAAGGAGTATAAACACTTCCATTTTGGTGAATGCGCATATTCGCATTCCAAAATTCAGAGTGTTCAGGTGCGGAAGATAAAAAGATGGCATATGATTGGTTGGTCACCTCAAAACGATCTAAGTAAAAAGCTGGTAATTCAACCCAATGAAGTGGCGTTTCATCATTGCGCCCAGAATTTGAACCCATTAAAAAACCGTTGGCATTCATTAAAACCATTTCATTTTGTGCCAAATCAATCTGAATGCGTGTATCCGCAGTATCTATTGCACGATTTCCAGCGTGATCCAATAAATAACCAATTACAAATCCCTGAAAAATGTTTCTTCCATAATTCACTAAATAATTTCGTTGATAGATCACTGAATTGGTTAAACTTTGAAGTGGGATACTATCTCTTGAATTTCCATATTGATCAATTAACTTAATCCAAGCAAAAGCGTTAGGTTCTCCGGCTTCTATGGTTAGTAAAACCCGATCATTTAATCCTAATACATTTCCATTGGAATTTTCTCTTACGTTGATGATACGAATTTCTCTATCCAATGTGTAACGGAGGGAATTCAAAGCAAGTATGGGATACTCAAATCCATTGTCCACTTGTGCATATATTCTTTTCACGCCATCACTATTGGACAACAAAACGTACATAGTATCTTGAACATTCATCCAAGGAGTGTTAAAAGTTGTGGAATCTTCTGAAAACCGAATGCTTGTAACACCGATTTGCTGGACACGAATAGCTACAGTTCGGGTATTAACGAACTCTGACGCAGACAAACGCATTAATGAAGCTTGGATGGGTGAGGTGTCAACAGAATCGACCACCCATTCCGAAGTATCTCCTTCCAGGTAATGGAATCTACAATAGACATATTTTCTACCACGCCCATCACTTAAACGATAGGTGATAGAACTTCTCATAGGATACCATTGACCGTTTGGGTCATTTGGATGACTCCCTATCCAAAAAGAAATCGCTCGATCACAAATTAATGTAATTCCAACATTCCGAATGGATGTGTATGCACTATCCCCATCAATGGTCATAACAGGCGAAGTTCTTATTCTAATTACAGCACTTGCCGAAAACTCACTTAGTTGTTCGCCGTTTGCTGCAAAAATAGTATAGTAATAGGTTCCTCCTTGCCGAATGGATCGATCAGTATAACTGGTACTATCACGTGGTACCCACGCGATCCTGATCATACTGTCTAAATGTGCTGAAGGACCACGGTAGATGTAGATCTTTTCATATTCTACAGAAGGTGTTGTCCAAGTCAAATGTGCACCACCATTTGCTAACGTAACTTGTAAGGAAAATGGAAACGAATTCCCCTGTTCATAAGGATTGTTGCGTGAAGGTTTATCCGGTATTTCAGTGCATCCGATTATCAATAATAGCAAGACAGATATAGCAATAGAGTACATTTTTACCATTGTACTATTGTCCAACTAAATTCAACTCTGCTTTTGTCGTTTGATGTGGTAATACGTACAGGACGAGATGGAAAAACAATTCTGTCTAACACACTACCCCCCCATACCACAAAAAAAGAAGTAATAGAAATGTTTCTAAGATTTTGATATCGTTGTGCGTTTTGCCAACTTTTGTCTGCAGTTGCACTCCAATATCTGGCATCATGCACGCTTAATGCTCGTCTATATTGACTTTCAGCATGATTCGCAGAATGAATTTCATCTACCAATTTCTTTTCAGTATATAGCCAACCTACTGCACTCGCTAAATAAAGTGTACCGTACAAGCTTGCACGGATCCAATCACCATCTCGAACTTGCCCAAGGCCTGGTACTGCCATTGAATAAAGAGCAGATCGCCAATTGGGTAAGGGTATTGGTTCAGCATTGATTTCAAACGAATCTCCACGTTCCAAATTTACTTTGAACCTTTTGGTTTTGTATCCAGGGGTTACAATTTCAATTTCTTGCATTCCAGCCAAAATAGGAAATTTTTCTGGAGTTGTAACTTGAAAGGATTTATTCGCATATCTTAACGTAGAACTGGGATACCAATTTTTTAAAATTAAATAGGCCTCTGCAGGTTTTAATTCTACGTGATGGATAATAACATCTTCCTCTGAACCCACGATGAACACATCTTTAGGGTTTGCAAGTGGATGGTCTATTGTCCAAGTTTCACCTTTAGGTGAACAAGGCAGCGTATCTCCCGATACGCCGATTCTTTGTGGTCCATTGTATATTACAGCGCCAGGTGGGTTAGAATAGATGATCACACGATGCATTAACCGAGGTTCAAATAAAACCGTTTTCCACTCTAATGGACCAATTTCTATACGCTTAGAAATGACTTCTCGATTTCCACCACCAACCGAGACGATTAGTTCACCGGGCCGAGTTTCTCGGTAATAGGGAGTAACATCGGTACGAACTCCATCTACTTCAATGTCTAATCCTGAGGGTTCGCTTAACACCTCCAACAAAGCAGGGGTTGGTTTTCCACGAATTGTAACCCCAATTTTAGAATTGGGAAGGAGTTGAACTTTTTCAGCACCACAATAGTTTCCAATGATTTCTACCAAATAGGTACCAGGTAATAAATAATCAAGGGTACATGGAATTTTTTGACCCGTAGAAATTCCGTTCAAATAAACGTCCGCACCAATTGGTGAACCATCAACAACAATTTTTGAATTTCCACCTAGAAAAATATCTTGCCTTTTTTCCTTTTTAGAAATGTGCAAATACAAACGTGCTTCAAACCAATCTGCTGTATTGACTCCAGTTAGAGGATAAAGAAATCTAATAGAATCTATCGTGGTCTCGGTAAGGGTATAAACAACTGCAGTTTGGATATTCACATATTTTTTGAAAAATACATCTATACGTGTACCATTAGGATAAGCAGTAAAAAACATTTGGTGAGCAATTGGAGTATTTTCAAAGATTTCTTTAGGGAACTGTTTTCTAATTAGTTCTGGTTCGATTAAGTCAAAAAGTTTGGATAATTCAATTGAAATAGGATTTGCGATTCTTTCTATCATTAAAGTGTCTTGATAGGTTTCACCATGCCAAAAGATTGCAACTGGTGAAGCATAGACAATAGAACTCAAAACAAGACAAGAGATGCCAATGCTAAGTATCCAACGCACTACGGAGAATACTCCTTGTTTTTTCTGGGTCGGCTTTACCCCGAGAACGTTTCATCACTTGACCCACTAAAAATTCAAATACTTTAGTTTTTCCGGAACGATATTCTTGGACCTGTGAAGCGAATTGCTCTAAAACTTCTTGAACGTATTGATGAACGATGGAATCGTCCGCTTCTTTTAACAATCCTTCCCGTAGAATGACCTCTTCAATATTGAATTTTTCGGTACACACCCGTTCCATTAATTCTTTTGCGACAGCATTGGTAATTTGTTTACTAAATACAAATTTTAGTATTTGTGCCAAATGTTCTGGTTTAAGTGAAGAATTTTGAGGAATTTCATTCCTACTTTTAAATAACGCTTGTGCTTCTCCTAATACCCATTGTGCAACCTTTTTGGGTTCAATGTGAGTATCCATTGAAATACTTGTAAGAGCGTTCATAACTTCATCAAAATACTCACCCAGTTCAGGAAATTGTGTAAACGCTTCTGCCTCTTTTTCTGAAATTCCATATTTTTCCATTCGTAGTGCATAGATTTTTTTCCATTCAGGAACAAAAGTTTGTACTTCTTTTATCCATTCATCTGGTATTGTGAAGTAAATTAAATCAGGTTCCGGAAAGTAGCGATAATCCTTGCTTTCTTCTTTTGATCTCAATATCCGATTGGTCCCTGATTTTTCATCAAAGGTTAAGGTTTGTTGTTCAATACGACCACCTTGAAGTAAAATTTGTGTTTGTCTTTCAATTTCAGCAGTTAGTGCTTTTTCTACAAACCTTAAAGAATTGATATTTTTTATTTCGGTTCTTGTCCCAAATTCATTACTCCCTACGCTACGAAGTGAGATATTTGCATCACAACGCATTGAACCTTCTTCTAAGTTGCCACTGGATATTTCCAATTTTTTTACCAATTCCCTAAGTTCGTATAAATATGCATATGCTTCCGATGGATGCCGAAAATCTGGTTTTGATACGATTTCCAGAAGTGGTACACCACAACGATTCAGATCTACAAACGTTGAGTTTTCATCAATATGTAAACTTTTGCCAGCATCTTCTTCCAAATGAATTCTTTGAATACGAATCCGCTTGGATGTCCCATTCACGACAATAGGCAATACGCCATCTTCGCAAATGGGTTCATCATGTTGGCTGATTTGATACCCTTTTGGTAAATCCGGGTAGAAATAATTTTTTCTATCAAATTTAGTTCTTTGGCGGATTTTACAGTTAAGAGCAAGTCCCAATCTCAATGCGAACTCTACCGCTTTTCGATTGGGTACAGGCAAGGCACCCGGCAATGCTAAACAGACAGGACAAGTCAACGTATTGGGTTCTTGACCAAATTCTGTGGAGCATCCACAAAACATCTTGGATTGGGTAAGGAGTTGCACATGAACTTCTAAACCAATAACCGCTTCAAATTGATTCATAGGATTGTTTCCAACCAGTGTGCTACTCGAAACATGATTGCTTCTTCAAATGGTTTCGCCATTACTTGCATACCAATAGGTAGATGGTTTTCATCTTTACCAATTGGAATACTAACCGAAGGTGCTCCAATAGCATTTGCAGGAATGGTAAAAATATCACTTAAATACATAGATATGGGATCATTGATTTTTTCACCGATTTGAAATGCCGTAGTTGGTGAAGTTGGAAGTAGAAGAACTGAAAAATTTTTCATCACATCAAAAAACTCGTTAGACATCTTTCTTCTTGCTTTCATTGCCTTACGGTAATACGCATCATAATATCCAGCAGATAGAACAAAGGTACCCATCAATATTCTTCGTTTCACTTCTTTTCCAAAACCGTATCCACGCGTGGCACGATAAGTTTCTCTTAATCCCTCTTTTTCTATCCTGGTACCATATCGTCCACCATCGTACCTTGCCAGATTTGCAGATGCTTCTGCAGTAGCAAGGATATAATACATAGCCACAGATAAATCAAAACTGGGTATAGAAACGGTTTCAACTGTTATCCCATTGTTTTGAAGTTTTTGTAGTACGTTTTCAAAAGCCAATCGTACCTCTTTTTGAACAGCATCTTTGTTAGGGATATCCAGTGCTGCAATTTTATTTTTATCTGGCGAAAAAGAAACATCGTGCATCCGAATAAAAGGTTTATTGATACTGGTGGCATCTTTTTCATCCATTCCACCCAACACTGATAATACCAATTCTACATCTTGAACACATTTCCCAAAAACTCCAATTTGGTCCAAAGATGATGCAAAAGCGATTAGACCGTATCTTGAAATTCTTCCGTACGAAGGTTTCACACCAACTATTCCACAGAATGATGCTGGCTGTCTAACCGAACCGCCGGTTTCACTTCCCAACGATATATCCACAGCACCAGTAGCAACTACCACTGCAGAACCACTGGAAGAACCACCAGGGACATAATTCCAATGAGTTGGGTGCCTTGTTAATCCGTAGCCACTATTCTCTCCTGATGAACCCATTGCAAATTCATCCATATTGGTCTTAGCAAGGATGATAGCACCTGCAGCACGCAGCCGTTCCACTGCGGTAGCATCAAATGGAGAATGGTATCCTTGTAAAATTTTAGATGCTGCAGTGTTTTCATCACCCTTCGTTACGATATTGTCTTTTACTGCGACGATGACCCCCGCTAAAGGGAAAGTTTCACCTTTTTGAATTCGGTCACGTAAAGTAATGGCTGTCTGTCGTGCTGAATCAGCTAATAAAAACCGCACTGCATTAAGTGGTTCAATACGAGTGAGTTTAGCGATCGCTTCTTCTACACGGTCCAAAGGATCCAACTGTTGCCGATTGACCGCGTCAACTATCTCTTGAATTGTTTTCATTTGGATTGGTACAATCTTTTAAGCTTTCTTCAATGTCTTTCTGAACGGGTTGTAATACGTCCTTAGTAATTTGATATTTGAATTCTCGATACTTAGTCCGAATTTCACGGGCTTTGTGGAGCAAAGATCCAATTTCATCTGCACGAAATAAAAATAAGGCAACTAATGCAATTACAATGATCTCCATAGGCCCGATCATAGGTGCATCACCCAATTGTATAGCAAATCAGCACCTTCTGTACCTCCAACCAATGGATCATTTCTACGTTCAGGATGTGGCATCAATCCAAAAACATTGCCTTCACGATTTACAATGCCCGCAATGTTTCTAAGTGAACCATTGGGATTGCTTTCTGGTGTCGCCATTCCTCTATTGTTACAATATCTCAAAGCAATCTGACCATTCGCTTCAAGACGTTCTAACGTTTTATCGTCCGCCACGAAACGACCTTCGCCGTGAGCAATCGGTAGCGGATAGATTTTTCCTTGTAAAGAACGGACAAATGGACTATTACAATGCTCTACTTTACAAAAAACGGTTTCACAACGAAATCTTAGTTTTGAATTTCTTGCTAATGCACCCGGCAATAACCCGGCTTCAGTTAAAATTTGAAAACCGTTACAAATTCCTAAGACCAAACCGCCTTGTTTGCTAAATTCTACGACTCCTTCCATTACCCTGGAAAAACGCGCAATAGCCCCCGCTCTTAAAGTATCTCCATAGGACCATCCGCCGGGTAAAATGATTAAATCAAAACCCTTCGGGAGTGGTTCATTGTGCCAAATTAGTTCCGCATTGAAACGGTCTTGAATTTGGTAAGCACGCAGAGTTTCTACTTCGCAGTTCGTACCGGGAAATAGAACCACACCGACCCGTTTCATTATTCTACCTTATGAATTTGATAAAGTTCCATCACTGGATTAGCCAATAATTGCTTACACATTTCTTCAATTCGTTCTATTGGTGTTTCTTCTTCAACTTGTATAAGAAACACTTTTTGCGTCTTTAACTGCTTAATTTCCTCAAACCCTAAACGTTTCAGACTGCTTTCAATTACAGATGCTTGAGGATCCAATAATCCGCTTTTAAGATAAACACGAACTTCGTACAACATGGATTTCCTTATACTTTATCTTCGGATTTTCTGCTTAATTTTTCATAGATTGTAATCAAAATTCCGCTCATCAAATACACCATCATCACAGGGAATAACATCACATTGGGTTTAATACAAATAATTGCTAAAAGTATGATACTTAGGATGAATTGAATTCCATTTGAAATTGGAGTAAAAGAGATTTTGGGAAAAGTTTTATACCGTATTTGACTTATCATTAAAAATGTAACTAAAACGATTAAAATTGAGAATTGCAAGAAAAAAGTATCTTTGAAAACATGGGTAGATAAATGAAACATTACAAATGAAGTGAGCAATAAAGCAGACATAGGAATCGGCAACCCGATGAAATCACTTTTTTTGTTTAAATCTACCGCTTGTGTGATGTTGTATCGTGCCAAACGTAATGCACCTGCCATCACAGGAAGAAAACATAAAAAAATAGAAATCTGAAAATATTTATCAATGATTTGAAATTGAGGTAATGAAAAAATGCTGAGTAAATACATTACCATCAACATTGAGGGTGCTACTCCAAAACTGACTACATCGCTTAAAGAATCGAGTTCAGCACCAAATCTACTTGATACTTTGGATAATCGTGCTATTCTACCATCAAAAAAATCAAAAATCGCCGCAAAAACAATTAACCAAGAACTCAATAACAATTGATTAAAACCTGCAGTGACAATAGCAACAAAACCTAACAACAAATTCAGTAATGTAACTATACTGGGAATTATACTGATAACATTATTCAAGAATTTTTCCACCTTGCAAGAATAGTAGCACCTCCTTTAACCTTCTCCTTTTCTTGAATTTGTACATCCACCTTCTCCATAGGAAGAAAGATGTCCATTCTTGAACCGAATCGTATCATTCCATACCGCTCTCCTTTTTTCACCTTTTGTCCTTCTTTAAGTGTGCATACAATTCTTCTCGCAATTGCACCTGTAACTTGTGTATAAGCAACTTTTCCATAATCAGAAATGACATTGACGCGTAACCGATGATTTTCGTACATCGCTCGAGGATGGTATGCTACTAAATATTTTCCTTTGGACCTCTCAATTGAATGGACAATACCATCCGTAATGTTACGATTTACATGTACATCAAAAACAGATAGAAAAATGGAAATTCTTAAAACTGGTTCTTTGATGAAGGGATCGGACTGTTCTTTTGCAATTTCTATCACTTTTCCATCTGCAGGTGATACAATGGTTAGAGGATCATCGCTAATCTTTCGGTATGGATCTCTAAAAAACCACAACGAAAAAAGGAAAAATAAAAGAAAGATACCAAAACCAGCCCACCACCAACCAGAATGGATTCGTGCAATCATCCACAAAACGATTGTTATTAAAAGAATTGGGATGAGTACCGATAGACCGTGTTTAGTGACACCCATGTTACACGTTAGAAATGCGTTTTAGTATCTCTTTGTACCCTTTATCAATTTCACCCAAATCTAATCGGAAACGATCTTTATCTAACTTTATGTTGGAAATTTTATCCCAAATTCTCATGGTATCTGGTGAAATTTCATCCCCTAAATAAACCTCACCATCAATGTGGCCAAACTCCAATTTTAAATCTACAAGTAATAGATTTCTACGTTCAAAAAATGAACGTAACAATGCATTTACTTTTTTTGCAATTTGGGCAATAGTCCGCATTTGTTCTGCAGTCGCTAAATTAAAAGCCAATGCATGGCTTTCATTAATCATCGGATCGTTTAATTTGTCATCTTTTAGATACAATTCATACACTGCAGTTTGTAGAACTTCACCTTCTTTTATTTTGAAACGCTTTACCATTGAACCTGCTGCAATATTTCTCAGTACTACTTCAATGGGGAACATCTCTAATTTTCTAACGACCATATCTGTGTTATTTGCGCGTTCAATGTAATGGGTAGGTACATAATGCCCTTCTAAATACTTAAAAAGGATTTCACTGATGGCGCAATTAATGGCTCCTTTTCCGTTAAAAGAACCCTTTTTCGCTCCATTTAAGGCAGTTAAATCATCTTTGAAATGCTGAATTAATCGATTCGGAGAATCCGTTTGAAACATTTTTTTTGCTTTTCCTTCGTAAAGTAGTTTATTCCGTTCCAAGTTTATTTTCCTCCTCTTTTTAATGGTATTCCTGCACGTTTGTAAATGTTTCTCCAATATTTGTCAGGACGAACAGATAAAATCTCTTGAACTACTTGATTGGGTAATGACCACCAATTGTTATTTTTCGCTATGGTTAATAAAGAAATTTTTTTTTCTTTTGCTTGAAAAGATGCATTCTGTACTATAGTGTAGGCCTCATCACGACCATATCCTTGATCAATCAGTGCAGTAAGAATTTTCTGTGAAAAATGTACATCATAAAAGTGTCGCACAATTCGCTTCATTTGATTAGTATCAACGACCAACCCACCGACTATTTTGTTCATAAGATAGAGCATATAATCCAGTAATTGAAAAGCATCCGGTAAGATAATTCTCTCTGTACTACTATGTGAAATATCTCTTTCCATCCACAATGCTTGATTCTCAAATCCAACCAATGCGTAGGACCTTAGAAGCCGTGCACAACCACAAATTCTTTCACATAAGATAGGATTTTTTTTATGCGGCATTGCACTAGAACCTCTTTGACCTTTACCGAATGGTTCTGACAATTCTGAGATTTCATTCCTTTGTCCGTGTCTTATCTCTAAAGCAATTCTTTCTAATGCACCGCCTATCAAAGCAAACACTGATAAAAGTTCAGCATAGCGGTCTCTTGGAACAATTTGTGTAGAATGAGATGCAACCTTAAGCCCTAACTTTTTCATTACTTTCAATTCAATCTCAGGCGTCAACAATGAGTAAGTACCAACTGCACCAGATAATTTTCCCACTGAAACTGCTTCCTTTGCACGATTGAAACGTGCTAAATTTCGATTCAACTCATCTACCCAGCCAGCAACTTTTATCCCAAATGTTATTGGTTCAGCGTGCATCCCGTGGGTTCTGCCCATCATTATCGTACTTCGATGTTGTAAAGCGGTTTGTTGTAAAGTTGATATTAACGTTTGGAGTTTTTCTTCTAAAATATTGCAACCATCTCGTAAGGTCATTCCCAATGCAGTATCAATTACATCGCTGCTTGTAAGTCCATAATGTATGTATCTTCCCAATGTGCCACAGTTTTCTGTTATTTGAGTAACAAATGCTATTACATCGTGATTGGTCGTTTTTTCAATTTCATTAATTCTCGTGATATCAATTTGAATCTGTTTTTTTAGATTGTCTGTAGTGCCGATAGGAATGTTGTAAATCCCCATTTCTTCTCGAACTTGGAGAACAGTCAGTTCTACTTCTAACCATCGCTTGAATTTTGCTTCATCGGTCCATATGGACTTCATTTCTGGTAAAGAATATCTTTCAATCAACGTTTGTATGCCTCCAACCGCAGTTGTACGTTTAATTGTTTTCCATCTCTTAAAATTTTCAAACGTATAATATCTCCAACTTTTAAATCTAATCTATCCAATGCTCTTCTTAACGAAGGAACATCCTCAATTTCATAATCATCCAGTGCTAAAATCACATCAGCGGTTTTTACACCCGCTTTTGCTGCAGGTGAACCCCGTTCTACATCTACAACTATGATTCCTTTTGCACTTTTTAAACCCAATGATCTTGCCAATTGTAGATCTAAATTTTGTACCCGAAGACCCGTATAAAAATCGCGATTTAATGATTTTCCTTTCTTAAGGACATTTACGGTTGAAATTAAACGATAAGATGGGATTGCAAAACCAACACCAGCTGAAGGTCCGACACCTTGAAGATTTTGTACAGGTGTGTAAATCATCGTATTCATTCCAATTACTTTTCCTAATGAATTGAGCAAAGGTCCACCGCTGTTACCGGAATTAATGGCTGCATCGGTCTGGATCATGTCTCTATAAATTCTCCCTTCACGGTTTCGTTCAAAATCTTGCCCTGTCGTACTTACCACACCCACTGATACCGAGGGTTTCACATTGTTGTTAAAAAGCCCAAATGGATTTCCCATTGCAATGACCCATTCACCGACAATCGGTGGATCACGATCTAGTTCTAAATATGGGAAGTTTTTTCCATCTATTTTTAACAGAGCTATATCCGAAACTCGATCAGTGCCAACTACTTCTGCTTTTTCTTGTTTTCCGCCGTAGAGTGTAACAAGAATTTCGGTAGCATTTTCTACTACGTGATCACAGGTTAAAATGTATCCATCTTCGCTGATGATAAAACCGCTTCCGATGGATTCTATTCGTTGTCTAATAATCTCTGGTGGGAAAAATTCAGAAAAAAAAGGATCATTAAAAAAGGGATTTCGGTTAATGATGCGTTCGCGTACTTGAATTACATTTACACCAACAACTGCAGGTGATGCAATTTCTACCGCTTTGGTAATCGCATTTCTTCTGGATTCATAGATTGATTCTTGAATCTCTTTTTTTTCTGTTGATTGTGAAACTGCAACATTTGATTTTTCCGAATTTTCAAATGAAGTGTAGGTATTGATTGTGCTTTCATGAGTTGGTTTTTCACGAAGATACCACCACCCTGCAGTAACCAGACCGCCTAATATAAGACCAATTAAAAATGTACGAAGCATTGCTATTTCCTTGCTTTCCAATCAGAAAGGAACTTTTCCAATCCGATTTCTGTTAATGGATGTTTCACCAACATTTCAAATACTTTCCAAGGCATGGTCACTATGTCTGCTCCTAATAATGCCGCTTGTTGCACATGAATTGGATGTCGCACGGAAGCTACCAAAACTTGTGTTGTAAATCCATAATTTCTGTAAATGGTAACAATTTCTTCAATTAAACGCATTCCATCTTGCGAAACATCATCTAATCTTCCTACGAAAGGAGAAACCATCGTAGCACCTGCTTTTGCTGCCAATAACGCTTGTCCACTAGAAAAGCACAAAGTAACATTAGTAGCAATATTTTCATTGGACAAGATCTTTACCGCTTTTAACCCTTCTGGAATCAAAGGAATTTTAATGACAATGTTATCAGCGATCTTTGCAAGTTGATGGGCTTCTTCTATCATTTCAGCACAAGTTGTAGAAATGACTTCTGCAGAAACTGGACCTTTGACAATTTTACAAATTTCATTGAGTAAATCTGGAAATGAGACCTTGCCCTCTTTGGCTACTAGGGAAGGATTGGTTGTAACACCATCCAAAATTCCCCAACTTGCAGCTTCTTGGATTTCTTTGATGGAAGCAGTATCAAGAAAAAATTTCATTTTACCCTCTACCAATTCGTTGCTTCAAACCATTGTTCTAAAAGTTCAGGTGGACCTCCCAATTCTTTAGGATAAGTAACACCTGCTAAAAATAATCCGTGTGGTGGCACAGGAGCGATTTTGGGCTCTTTTTCACCTTGTAACATCTTCTGTAAAATGGATATTGGAAAACGGCCGTAACTAATGGCTAAACAAGTACCTACAATTTTTCTAACCATTTTCCAACCAAATCGATCAGCATGAATGATGAATCTTAAATTGTTTCTATCTAACTCACATTTTGCAGTGTATATGGTACAAATGGTATCTGGATCTGAACCGTATTGGATAAATGCTTGAAAATCAAAAGTACCCACAAGATATTGTAACGATTCTTGTAATTTATCAAGATCAGGGAGACGTTTCAAAAAGTACTCAAAATTTCTTCGTAATGGATTGTACTGAAGGGTACAACGATATACATAGGTACGGGAGGTCGCACTATATCGTGCATGAAAATTGGGTGCTGCAAGCTGAACTTCATTTATGAAAATGTCTTTGGGTAGATTGCTATTCAATGCAACTTGAAACTCTTGTAGATCCCATTCCCTAACTACATCACAATGAGCAATTTGGCCAGTAGAATGAACTCCTGCATCTGTCCTTCCAGCACCATAGATTTTTGCTTCTCTTTCTGAAATTTTATTTAATGCCGCAATCAGCTCCCCTTCTACCGTACGTAGATTAGGTTGGATTTGCCACCCTAAAAAATCCGTACCATCGTACCAAACACGAAACTTCAATCTCAACTGGACTTCCTTAACATAAAGAATACAATTGTAATTAAAAAAACTGTAATAACCATAATTTTTTCAAAATTGGTCCATTCATCGTGTTTTACCGTATTGTGGTATCCTCGAAACCCTCTACAATATAAAGCAATGGATACTTCATCGGCTCTTCGTAAGGTCTGGATAAAAATAGCAGGGAGTATTCTTTGAATGAAATGAAACTTCTTCTGACCTGTATTTGAATTTTCTGGGTAGTTTGCAAGGTATGCTGTACGGAGGGTTTGGAATGAATTCCGAAGGTCAGGTAGTACAGAAATGGCAATTCCCATACTTATCCCAAGATACTTTTTCTTCAAAAAGGGGAACATACTTGAAATTTTTTCAAATAATGTGATTAACTGAAGTGGTGAAAGACGACCCATAAACCATACGCTTACAGAAAGAAAACCGACTAACTTGATAGCAACCGAAACCCCTTTGGGAAAATTTCCAATCTTCCAACTCAGTGTAGGATACCACTGAAAACAATGAATCAATACTATCAGGAAAAACGACAAAAAAACTACCCACCAAGCAGGTCCACCACTTTTTTGCCAACCATTTTTCCATGCTAAAAAAAAGATTACTGTAGAAAGTGCTATTAACATCTGTAGGTTTTGGACAATAATCAACTGCACCGTGCACAGAACAAATAACAGAAAGCGCGCTGTGGGATGTCTCACAATCCACATTTTCATTCAAATGTTTGTATAAACAACCAATCTATTCCACAAGTACACTTACAAAAACGGCTACTTAAGAAAAATTATTGGTACAGGTTCTTTTGACGGTAAGACAATCCAATACCTCCCAGAGGGTAAAATAGACGGAATGAAAAACGTTTGATCGAGTTGTCGGTTGTGTGCAATAAAATTTACAGATTGAACCACTCTACCATTTGCATCATAAAGTACAATTTTACCATCTGGTACATTGTTTGCTTGAATTCTGAACCAACCATTTGTTGGGTTGGGCGAAACATAAACGGAGGAAAATTGGTTGGGTACTTTTGGTTCATCCACTCCCACATACACAGTCCAACGAAATGATGTTTGACCAGCTGGTTTGAAATCATCTAACACAACATCAACAATACCACTTGCACGCACAGAAGGTAAGGTAAACGTACTTCCATGACCTTGTAGAATGGAATTGACGTACCATCTAACTCGAACAGTATCGGTTGCATCAGAATCACCATAAGTTACTTGAAAAAGGATATTGTTTCCCCAGACACCTTGAATGACACTATCCGGAGGAACTCTTGAAATGAAATAGGGTGGACGATTTTGATTGTAGTAGTGATGACCAACATCGGCTCGGGTACGATCAGGATCTCTGGTTATTGCGGGTGAACCTTGATCAATTAAGGGTGAATTTCGAGACGGGTAACGAATAGTCCCCGATGTGCTTTGCCATAACGGATTAACATAAAGTGGGGACACTCCAGCAGTTCCACCGGTTATGTTTCCCGATGTATTTTGGAAAAAATTGCAATACGAAATATACATGGTTGAAGATTGGGCATAAATCCCCCAACTTCTATTAAAGTCAAAGGTGCTGCTATTGATATTGACGTTACAACTAAATAAAAAAAGTCCGCTTCCCATATTTGGACCTATGCCATTTCCACTAGAAGTCAGGCGCAAAATGTCCACATTGTTTGCATTTTGTAAAAAGACACCATGACTGCCGTTTATCACTGTACTGACATAATGTATAGTTGCGGTGCTTAAACCAGTTGCATAAATCCCGTACACACCATTATCAGATATTTCACAATTGTTGAGCGATAAACTCCCAACCGTTCCAGAATTGGTATTGCGAACACCATCATCATTGTTGTTTAGTATTGAACAATTGGTTAATGCCAACGATGCGCCATTCAAACCTTGGACTCCGTGGTCTCCACAATTAGAAATGTCTGAATTGAAAGCGGTTAATTGTCCTCCATTCACACGAATTCCACTCATTCCAGCATTTAAAATAGTCACATTATCACACACTACGTTCGATTCATTACACTCTATCCCATATTGAGTGGGTGATTCAATGAGTGTGTTGATGAGTAATAAATATCCACTATTTTCTAACTTGATTCCGCGAGCAGCATTTTGAATACGGACGTTTTGAAAACTGTTTTGATAATTGCTATTGAAAAAGGTAATGCCCGGATAGGTAGCAGCATCCGAAGTAATCAACACTTGGTACCCTGCTGTATCTCCTAAAGTAATTCGGCCACTAATAATAAATTGGTAATTCCCCTGAAAACGTATTTGTACGCCCGCTTCAACATTGAGTGTCTGACCAGTACGTAAGGTACAGTTTCCCACAATTCGGTAAGGAGACCCTGCCAAGGTCCAATTACCACCACCGATATTGTTTTGGATATCCGTAGCATAGACGCAAATGGTAGTACTAAACATGAAAACTATCAGCAAACCTTGAATGAAACCGTTCTTAGATAACATCGTCCGCCTCCTACGCATGTTGCCCAATTGCACGATGAAGCACCTTTATTGCTAAATCTATGGAATGTTCTTTTCCTTTTGGGACCCAACCCCATAATTGGGCTAAATCTTCTGGTGTAAATTTTTGAATTTCTTGTAATGACTTTCCCATAACCGAAGTTAAACACAACGACATTGCCGAAATACTTCCCGAACACAACCTTCCGCGAAAGGATGCATCCGTAAGAATTTGATTAACGATATTTAAGCGTAATTCTACCTGATCGTAACAACCAATTTGTTCGGTGGTAAATTCTGCTGAGTGGGTATATCTATCTAGCAGTCCAATAAAACGTGGATTAAAAAAGTGATCTAAATAAACTTCTGAATAGAATTCATCCATCAAATAGTTTTCCAATACACCAACCACGTACAGAATTGATTAAAACAATTTGATCAGCATTGCGTATATCTTCAAGAGTCACAATGCCTTCTTGAATTTTTCCCTCTTTCAGTAACCTTCTTCTCATACATCCATTTAGTAAACCACATTCCTCTTTGGGTGTAGTGAAGGTATCATTTTTTTTCATAACAAGATTAAACTTAGTGGTTTCTGTTATTTCACCTCTTTCATTCCATAAAAGTACATCATCACAATTACTCATTTCATTCAAAAAATGATTGTATAGATCACGATTGGTCGTTTTATGATATAGAAATATAGTATCGCTTTGTATCGGTTTTGAAGCAATTTTTAGTAAGTACAACTCTTTTAGAGATGGTATTGGATGAGAGGTAATATTTGTCTTTCCATCTTTTGATAATAACATTCTTAACATTGCTTCTTTCGTTTCAATTTTTTGTAAAAAATTTTGCAAATTGTGAATAACCTCATCTTTATTGAATTTGAATTGAAAGTAAAAAGCACTTTCTTCTAATCTCTCCAAATGCTCTTCCAACAGTACAATTCCTGTGGAAGCATTCCACCGCATTGTTTCTATTAAATGAAAGGTTGGTGGTGTGTGTATAAGAAAACTCATTTTCGTTTTTGTTTCTTGCCATTCATCTTTTATAGATGAATCCCAAACAATCCCGCTCCCTGTCCCAAATTCTGCCGATTTCGTTTTTGTATTCACCGTTACCGTTCGAATGGCTACTTGAAACCTTGTTCTATCAAACGGTTCCAAAAGACCGATAGCTCCGCAGTAAAATCCTCTTGGACTGTTTTCCAGTTCCTCTATAATTTCCATAGTTCGTATTTTAGGTGCGCCTGTAATTGAAGCACAGGGAAACAAAGCTTGAAAAATTTCAACTAAATTTGAATTCGTTTTCGCTTGTATTGTTGAAGTTAACTGGTGTAAAGTTGGATAGGTTTCCACCTGGAATAGTTTATCTACCTTGACAGACCCAACTTGAGCAATTTTTCCTAAATCATTTCGAATCATATCTACAATCATCACATTTTCTGCACGCTGTTTTTCTGAAAATTTTAATTTTTGTTTTTGTTGCTCATCTTGACGAAAAGAAAGACCTCGCTCAATGGTACCTTTCATTGGTTTACAAGTAATGTGATGGTTTGTTTTTTGAAAAAAAAGCTCAGGTGACGTAGAAATTACAATGAATTCTCCCAAATGGATAAGCATAGCAAAATCGGATTGCTGTGAAGCATCAATGGATAAAAAATAATTCAGAGGATCTTCTTCAAATGGACAGGTCAAACGGTAAGTAAAATTGACTTGATAAGTGTCTCCATAAATTAGATACTGTTTGATTTGTTCAAGTTTTCTTTGATACTCCTCTGAATTCAATTCGCTATTCCATGAATTGAAATGGGGTGTTGAATTCCCTTTAGAACTATTGGCCAATTCATTTGTATTGAATGATTGAAAATTCTCATAAACAGCAAACCAGATCAAAGGTACTACACCTTTGGGTTTAACCCTCATTCTTTTATTGAATGCAATTGCTGCTTCATATGCAAGCAGTCCCACACAGTAATACCCTTTTTGCTGATACCATTCTACTTGTTGTAATATTTCAATAACATTTTCTGGATTGTGGGATTCAAGAATGGTTTGAGGATGATGAAAAAGAAGCCCATTGTAGTTGTCAATTATAGTTTTTGTCTTGACGAAAGAGCTACCTTTTTCAAATTGCCAATTCATTTTTTTGTAATGCTAAGCCAATTCTTTAAAATTTCGAATCCATATTCAGTTAAAATTGCTTCTGGATGAAATTGTACACCATAGATAGGAAGTTGTTTGTGTTGAATTGCCATGATTTCATTTTGTTCACTTGTTGCTAAAACTTCTAAATTGGATGGTAAATTTTCGTTTGAGATCACTAATGAATGGTAACGCGTTGCTACAAAAGGGGAAGGAATGCCTTGGAATATCCCTTTTCCACTATGGTAAATACGAGAAGATTTTCCATGGAAAGGTTGAATTGCCTGCTTGATCGTAGCACCAAACACTTCACCTATACATTGATGACCTAAACAAATCCCGAGAATTGGCATCATTTCGCCAAACCTTAGTATCACTTCATTACAAATACCAGCATTCTTAGGTGATCCTGGACCCGGTGATAAAACAACTTTTTGAAATTGTATGTTATATAATTCGGAGAGTGAAAATTGATCGTTTTGAATCACCAAGATGTCTTGGTTGAGCATTTTAAAGTATTGCACAAGATTGTAAGAAAAAGAATCATAATTATCTATAAAAAGAATCATTTTCTATAGTTGCACAGGCACTGCTTCTTGATTGATCACCACTTCAAGGGTAGGTCGTTCTGCCAAAATTTTTTCCCGTAAGATTTCTTGCTGTTCAATTTCACCATGAACTAACATCACTTTTCTTAACCTATGATTAAATTTCTTTACATAATCCACTAAATCGGATTGACCCGCATGTCCTGAAAAACTATTGATAATTTTTACTCTGGCTTTTCTTTGAATTGTTTCTCCGAAAATAGAGACTTGTGGCTCTCTATCGGCTAACTTTCTTCCCAAAGTATTTTTTGCCATAAAACCAACAATCAATACTGTGGTGTTCGGATTCATTAAACGATTCCGTAAATGATGAACAATCCGTCCCCCTTCACACATACCTGATCCAGCAATAACAATCAATGGACCTTCTTTTGTATTTAATGCCATGGATTCTTCTACTGTTTTTGTAAAATGGACTTTGCCAAATGGATTAGATATTTTCAAAATTTCGTTAAACTCTTTATCTAATATATGGGTATGATGCTGAAAAACTTCTGTAACATGCGTTGCCAAAGGTGAATCTAAGTAAATGGGAATTTCTTCAATGTAGCCCATCAAATGTAGTTTTTGTATTGAGTATAAAATTTCTTGTGTTCGTTCTACTGAAAAAGCAGGGATTAAAATACATCCTCTGTTTTCAATGATTCTTAGGATCTCTTCTTTAAGTTCAAATAATGAAAATTCAATTGGATCGTGGTTTCTACCACCATATGTAGATTCTATCATTATCGAATCTGCATCAGAAAATTGATACGGATCATTTAAGATAGGTAAATTCTTTCTACCTAAATCACCGGTGAAGATAAAACGATTCGGTTCATCTAAATTACCCCACTCAATGACTATTTGACTTGAACCTAAAATGTGTCCAGCATCAAATAAAGTACAACTGACGTGATTAGAAAAGTAAAATGGTTTTCCGTAATCTACGACTTCAATTTTTTCAAGGATCGGAGGAATATCTTCTGGAGTGTACAATGGTTTAAATTCCGGTAATCCTCTTTTTCTATGCTTTTTATTCACGAATTCTATATCTTTCACTTGAAGATGTGCCGAATCAAGAAGTAGGTGTTCTAACAATTCAGCAGTAGCAGGGGTAGTATAGATTTTCCCCCGATAGCCCAACTGATATAATCTCGGTAATGCACCTGAATGATCTAAATGTGCATGCGAAAGAACAACACCCGAAAGTTGATCTACTGCAAAAGGAAATTTTCTTGTTTTATCATAACTTTCAGTACGTTTACCTTGGAATAAACCACAATCCAGCAATAATGAAACATTTTTATAGTTGAATAAGTGTCTTGAACCGGTAACTTCTTGAGCAGCGCCATAGGAGGTGATTGAAGCCATTTGAATCCTTAGAATATAGTTTACTTGATTTTCATTGCCTTAATTGTTATTATGAATAGTAGATTTGGTAACTGTATGAAACGACTTTTATTCATTTTCTCATTCATTTTTAGTTGGAATGTATTTGCAGGAATCCTTGAAGATTTTACAGTAACACCTGGAAATAACCGCATTCACGTTCGCTGGGAATCTTCTTCTGAGGTCGGTTTACAACGATATAAACTTGAACGATCTGTAGATGGTTCTCCATTTGTAGAGATTGCCTCCATTCAACCCCGCGGTGATCATCAAATCTATCAATACATTGATACCGATATTTATACACTTGATGCTTCTCCACGTACCTTTGCCTATCGTATAAAATTTCAAATGCGCGATGGTACATTTACCTATTCTATAGTGCGCGAAACAACGTTAAATTTATCTTCAATCCGACGAACGTGGGGCAGTATCAAAGCAATGTTTCGTTAGTTCTATTCCTTCTCATTAATCTTTAATAGATCGTACCAAGCCAGTTTTAATTCGCGATAGAACTCTTCCAAAGTCCCATCATTGGCAATCACTCTGCTTGCTAAAGCAATTTTTGCAGATTGCTTCCATTGTGCACTTCTTCGCTTTTCAATTTGAGTTAAAGTTAACCCTTTTGCGATAAGACGTTGATTGGCAACAGAATCCTGTGCTGTAATTAGCCAAACTTCTTGAAAATCGCTTTCTCGTCCATATTCAAATATCAATGCACCATCTAAAATTACCACTGGGTGGTGCTGACTTAGTATTCGCATTTTCGATCTTGTTCTGGCTACTAAACGAGGCGCTACAATGGTATTAAAATCAGATACAGCAATTGGATCATGGAACAATCTTGCAGCCAGTTCACTTCGGTTGAGTTCACCATTGGGTAAAAATAATCCTTCACCAAATCTTTCCGTTAAAGCAGTTCGGTAATCTTCATCTTCTAAAGCCATTAAATGAGCTTCAGCATCCGCATTTACCACCCCTGCTCCCAGTGTTTCTAAGTACTTGCAAGCAGTACTTTTACCTGTACCAATGTTTCCAGTGATGCCTAACCAAATCGCGTTCATTGAATAACTGCTACCTTTCCTTCAATGTATTGATTTTGATGAACTGCGCGAAAGTAATAAATCCCGCTACTAACTTTGTTGCCTGCATCGTTTTTGCCATCCCAAATCGCACCACCCGAAAAAAGATCCGCTTCAATGGTACGTACTGGCAAACCACTTAAAGTATAAAAAGTGATTTTTGTCCCTCTTGGTGTTCCTGCTATTGTTAATTTTTCATTTTCATAAAAACGTACTGGATTAGGATACACGGTCAGATGAACCAATTCGAGGGGTTGTGTTACAATGGTTTTTATTGAAAATTCATAATCTAATGGTACTCCACCCATTGAACGAATGGTGGTATCCGCTCGCAATTCATAAACCACTCCCATCACACCGATCGGGGTACGACCGGATACATTCAATCGAATCCTTGTAGAATCGATCAATAATAGACTGATAAACTCAATCAATGGGTTGGAATGAAATGAATGAATGGTGATTGTATTAGGATTGTAAGATTCAGAAAATTCCACAACAATACTTTGCCCCTCGATCCGTGCACTTTGCACAAAAAATGATCGTTCTTGTAATGGTGGAATGTTTATTTGGATTTGATTGTTTCCTTTTAAGGGTGTAAAGTTTGTATCTACGACATTTGAAACAATCAGTGTTGACGTGTTTCCATAAAGAAGTGTATCAAATCGCAAAATGACATGTTGATTTTGATGACTTGATAGTACACTTATCGGAAAGAAACGACGATCCAATTGGAAATAACTTGGTTGTAAGGAAGCGGAAGATAACGGCTCATTAAAAATCACACGAATAAAATTGGGTGGTTCATAAGCAGCGCTTATTAAGCGCGGCGGTTCATTAGGGAATGCATCCACTACAATTGAATATGGACTTATAGGAATTGGTAAACTGCTATCAATTGCAGCAACAGCATACCGATAACGTCTTTGATTTTCAACAGTACTGTCTATAAAAGTGGTATCATTAAGAGTGACTAAAGATTGAAATGACGACTGGTTAACGGCCCGAATGAGTTTATAGGTCGCATTGGGTACTCTATTCCAACGAATTCTCACTTTGTTGGTGTCAAGTGGTTGTGCAAAAATTCCGATAGGGATAGGGGGTGATTGTGAAAAGCCCATCCATTCTAAAAACCGAAACCGATGTCCATCATTGTACACCAGTTCTTTTCTACCATTGCGATCCAAATCAAATAACGCAACTGAATTGGATCGGCAATTTCGGGCTTGATATACGATATTCCATCGGTAGGTGGTCGGATTGATATCCAATACCAATAAGTAAGGATATGCCGAAATGAAAAACTCTGCATTTCCATCCCCATCAATATCTCCACTTTCAATTCCTGCATCAAACTCTTTTGGATCCTGTGCACCATCAATAATCAATGAATCGGTTCTGACCAAACGATTCCCAAGCAAACGATAGAGATAAAATACCCATTTTCTTAACGGTGCTTCATGTTCAGTTCGTAAATTGGATGCATTATGATACCCAACAACCAACTCACTGATTCCATCGCCAGTTGCATCTGCAAACTCTAAATAATCTGTAGCATCTCCTACTCCTAAAGAATCGGAAAAGGTTAAAACCCAATGATTATCCGCATTTCTTCTAAATACCAAAATGTTTCCATCGGTATCACCAAATGCTCCGACTTTTTGTCCAGCTGTGTTCATTGTACCGATACGGAAACGAGGCCTGCCAAGTAGATTATCACCATTAGTGGTATTGTTGAAAACGAATGTGCGTTCTGGGGTGTACGTACCAACGTTATTCCAGTACAATCGCCACGCTTCGTAAGTATTCCCTCTTCTAAGGAAAAAGTTGCTATGGCGATCACCCATATCTAAATCTATTATTTTTGCTCCGTAGGATTCAGTTGTATCCGGGGGAATGATTTCTGTAAAAGGATAAGGAATCTCATTGTTTTTTGTGAGTATGATGGTTACGCCATATGCTCGAATCATAAGTTCAGGGATACTATCTCCAGTAATGTCCTCACAATCTTGTGCAATCCACTTTCCATAATTCACAAGGGGTATAAAATTTCCATTCACAAACTCGAACAGTTTTAGAGTATCGTAATCCTGTGATTCATTATACACATTTAAGAGGATTTCTGGACGATTGTTTCGGTTCCAATCAAAACTTTTATTAAGTAAGTGTCCCGATGGCAAGTACCAATTGGTAATTTCTTGCAAAGGCAACCATTGGCCATAATTAGGAAGTGGTGGTAAAACAACGCTTTGAGTTGAAGTTAAACCACTTAAATTGGTAAGTACAACTTGGACGTTCATTCCACTCATTAATCCTAACGATGGAGTGACAGCTGCAGCATGCAATTTATGAATGTAACGAAATGGAAATTCTAAGGTATCGTTGTGTGTAAACCACGATAGTTTACATTGGCTTTTATCATTGGTTTCAATTTCAAAGCGCCAACCAAATTCTCCTTGTACTAAAGCAGGTAAACATTTGAGACGGATGAAGTTTGGTGGAGTCCGATCTCTTTGTATAGAAACTCTTGTTTCGTAATATCCTCCACCTATGACTTGCATCGTTAAACGAAGAGTCAACGTTGTATCCATGGATGGCAAAAGAAAAACGCCTAATCGTTCACGAACCTTTTGTTGGGATTGATTTCTTACAATTGGGGTCCACTCGTTAGGGTTGTCACCTAATCCATAAGACAATGTCCAACGCAGTTCTCTTGGTCCAGCAACAGTTCCTATAACTTCACAACTATCTGAAGCAAACGATTGATTTTCTGTAGGGGAAAGTATGGCTGCTACTGCTTGTCTTGGGGTAAGCAGCGCACGTTCAGCATTTAATATCCCATGTCCCGTTTCGAGATCCCACCCTGTTTCAGCGATATCATCGCAACTGGTGCAAAGGATTGTTCGAATTTCAGATGGAGAAAGCGTAGAATCCCGTGAACGAAGCAATGCTACCACACCAGTCACAAAAGGTGAAGAAAAACTAGTTCCATTTCCTCCTTGAAATGTTCCCCAATTGCCATTCATCAAAGTCGAGTAGATGTTACTTCCGGGTGCCAATAAAGCCAAGGTATTGCCATAACTGGAAAAACTTGCGCGAGAATTTGATTGATTGGATGCACCTACTGATATTACATGATTGTAACCAGATGGATAGTGTAAAGTATTTTGTCCTGTATTTCCTGCTGAAGCAACCAATACTACGTTATGCGCGTAAGCGTAATCAATTGCATCTCTAAGCATCGGTGCTACTACGACATCACCAAAGGACATGTTTACAACATCTGCACCATTTTCAGCCGCATAAATTAAAGCAGCGGCGACATCATCCTCTTCTAAGTAACCATTTGCATTTCCTGCACGCAAAGTCATTAAACGACAATGTGGAGCAACGCCTACAATACCAATGCGGTTAGATGCAGCTATAGCAATACCGGCCACCGCCGTTCCGTGTCCCATTTCATCAGATGGCATATTATCAGGTACTGTATCATCTCCTCCGGTAGGAAACCCTTGAGTGTCAGTAAAATCATAACCCCAAAAATCATCCACAAATCCGTTAAGATCATCATCTATACCATTTTCTTCATTAGGGCTTATTCTTCCATCTCGATTTAAATCTTCACCCGGATTAATCCAAAGTATTGGAGCAAGATCAGGGTGTGTTAAATCAGTCCCTGTATCAATGACACCGATTAAAACATTTGATCTTCCTGCTGTAACATTCCAACTTTGAAAGACACGCGTTGAGTACATTCCCCATTGATTGTATGTCAACGAATCAGCACTGGGAAGATTACAAACGCGAAATCTTCTCATAGGATATACTTCAGTGATAAACGGCAATTTTTGTAAAGTATCTATCGCAATTTCTTGGGTTCCATTTTGTACAATCACTTTTTTCCAGTGTAGAAGGGGTGAGGAAGAATTGTTATTGTGCTGGTTTCCAAGGTCTGTCACAGATTCAATAAAAGGGAGCGATTTGAAATATTCCAGATTTGTTTGAGGTTGGACTTTAATTAAAATGGTATTGGGAACCACCAATGGTTCATAATTACCATTCATCACTGCTGAAAATGCTTGTACGTTCACAAGGGTGGATAGAAGAAAGAATCTTAGAAAGGAATTCATTGATTAGAGGACGATTAGGTCTTTCTTTGACTTGTTGAGAGGTTTTGCGCCTTCTTCGGTAAGAAGTACATCGTCTTCAATTCGAACGCCTCCTACACCGGGGATGTAAATTCCAGGTTCAATCGTAAAAATCATATTCTTTTGTAAAGTGTTTGGATCTAATGGTCCTAAAGAGGGCCACCAATGAACTTCTACCCCTAAACCATGACCTAAATTGTGACCAAAGTGTTCACTGTGGCCAGCATCTCTAATCACGCTACGTGCAACTTCATCAAGGTCTTTGGTTTTCATGCCTACTTTAGCCGATTTTATAGCTTTTTTCTGCGCATTCAATACGATTTGATAAATCTCTTTAAGATCCTTTTTTACCTTTCCTACAGCAACCGTTCTTGTTAAATCGGAGGCATAACCTTGGTAGAAACATCCAAAATCTAAGGTTACCAATTCTCCTTTTTTAATTTTTTTATTTGATGCCCGACCATGTGGGAGTGCACCCCGTTCACCACTGGCAACGATAGGTTCAAAACTATCCCCATCAGCCCCCATGGTCCTATGGAGGTAGCTGATTTCTGCACCAATATCAAGTTCACGTACACCGGGTTTGATGACCTCTAAAATTTTAGAAAAAACTTGATCTGTAATTTGGATCGCTTTCTTATGTTTCTTGATTTCTTCTTCATCTTTAATTGCAGCAATTTCTTCAATCAAATTCACTGAAGAGATCACTTTTACTTTTGGAAATATTTTTTTGAGTTCGCTCTGCTGGGATAAGGTAAAAAAGTTTGCTTCAACAAGAATTGATTCTGTTTTTGCAAAAGTGGAATTGCTTGCAAGCTCATTCCATAACGACTTTTTATAAATGATCACTTTGGCATCTTTAACTTGTTCATTTGCTTGGGATTCATAACGAAAATCCGAAAGGAAATAAGCATCCCCAGGAGTAATCCAAAGAAATGCATTAGACCCAGAAAAACCTGTCAAGTAACGGATATTAGCTAAACGTGTAATAAAAAAAGCAGGTACATTTCTTTTTCGAATTTCTGATTGAACTTTTTCAATCCGATTCTTCATCCTTGTTTTCAATCCTTTCTTGACTTGATAGTTGCTTTAATTCTTCAATCCGTTGTAAGTATTCTGTTTTATTTGGATTCATTTGCAACAATTCTTGATAAATTTCAAGGGCACGTTGATAAGCACCTTGTTTGGCATAAATTTCAGCAAGTGTTCTTGTTACCAATGGACGACTTTTTCGTTTGGCTGAGGATCTCTCTTTATCCGAGGGAGTAGTTGGAACTATCGGCAATTCTTTTTCTAAGTCAGCTGCTGAAATTTGTATCTCTGTTGGGCTTTCAAATTCTGAGTATTCTGGAATATCCTTTTGCTCCGCATCAACTGATTGTGTTGAATAATAAGGTGAAATTTCTGTCTCAATATCTGTAGGACTGACCTCAACTTCGTGTTTACTTTTTTCCAGAAAAGGTATTCTATCTTCTTCAAAATCTGGTGTTCCTTGTTTTTCAAAAATAGCCTGTTTTTCTATTGGTTGATGAGATTTTTCTAATGTATCAGGGATTTGTTGTTCTGTTGGTTGCGTAAACAAATCCTCAAAAGTGTCTCTCGTTTCATTTGAAATTTCGGATTCGCTTATTTCTTGGTCTGCTTTGGTTGAAAACGTCTCTTCTTCAGAAATTTCGGAGAATTCATTAGAAACAGGGACAGGTTCTATAGATTGAGAAGGCACACTTTCTTGGGTTTCATCTTTTTGTAAAATCGGCTCTTTTGGTTTTTCTCTTTCAACTGGTTTCGGATAAGTTTTGAAACTCTGTATATCTAAAACAATAGGAGTAAGTGAATCTCTTTGTTCTTGACTTGAGCTTTCCGAGTAGGTTTTGAATGGTACTTCTTCTCTTGAAATCGTTTCTATTGGAACATTCTCTTTCTGCTGTTCCGTCTGTTGAAACTGGAAAGCAATATCAATTTCCTCTTTCGTTGCAACCTCTTCACTTCCAGTTGTACCTAATCCAAATGGATCAGTTTCAACCTCTTCCTTTTTTTCTGTTTTTTCTACAGGTTTCTTTTTTTCAATCGTTTGACTTGGTTTATACGTAGAAGAACTTTGTGGTTGCTGTTTCTGAACTACTTTTTCAGTATGTTCCTTCATTTGTAAAACAGCATCAGATAAATTCCTAGATGTAATTTGTGCAGCTTCAATCACATTTTTATCGTTTAGAAATGCATCTACAGCAGCATACAATACCCAAGCATCAATCAGCAAGGGTTTAATTTCTTTGACAAAGTCAGGATTGGACTCTTCTAAATAATGGATGATCGCATCTTCTAATTTTCTATAGCATTCAGCATCAAAAGGATCGATTTGGAAGATTTGAAACCACATTCCGATTGACTTTTTTTTCTCACCGACCTCGTTGTAAAGACGCGCCAACATTTCAATTACTTTTCTTTGAAATCCATTTTGTTGCAAATATTGTTCTAACACTTGAATGGCTTCGTCTTTACGGTACAGATTGGTTAAACAGTGTGCTAATGCGATGTAATAAGGATGGTAATTAGGAAAACGCCCTGCGAGTTCCGTTAATAGTTTGTGTCCTAATTTATGTTTAGCGATTTTTGTGTACTCCATCGCAACACGTGCAAAAAGCATGGGGTACTTTTTCAAAGCCCGCTGCCTTCTTTTCATTCCGTACGAATCAATTTGCTGAATGTCTGCCACTTTGCACTCTCAACCACTGAATTGTCCAACCTGCCAACAACCATTCACCATAGGCATTGAGCCACTGCAATTCGGCTCTCATCTGGTCTTGCTGTGCTTCCACCAATTCTCTGGAAGAGATCGTACCAGATGCAAACCTCTTTTCACTAATGGTTGTTCGTAATTTAGAAAGTTGCATTTGTTTTTCTGCAGTTTCAACTCTTTCTTTCGCATTTGAAAATTTTCGGTACGCATCCTTTATCATCTGTTCTGTTTCTAACAAAGATTTACGGTAAGTTCTTTCTGCCTCTCGGAGCGAAATTTGACTTTCTTCCCATCTTAAAAAGAATTCATTTCTATCAAACAAAGTCATTGAAAGTTCTATACTACCCCCTTTGGAAGCTGCTAAGTGTTCATTAGCTAAAGTACGATTTGTACCTCTACCATCCCAATTTTGAAACAACCTACCTTCTACTTGAATAGGCAATGGAAATCTTTTTTGTACCGCTTGCATTTTGGCTTTTGAAAATTTCGAGTTCGCAATCCTTATTTCTGGTAATCCTTCAATGGTTAGGGTATCTACAAGGGTAGTATCAAACATAGGAAAATAGGTAGAATCCCATTCAACTGGTTCATTTCTCTGAACACCAAGAAAATTTAAAAAATTTTCAAGTTGTTGTTCGAACTCGTTTCTAATGGTTTTCACGGCTTGTTTTCTTTCTAAATAAGAAAGCTCAACCTGTAATAAATCTGTTTGTGGTATTAAACCAGCTTTATACTTTCTGGTAGCAAGTTGCAATAACGAATCGGCAAGTACACCATCCAATACAGTAATTTCAAATTGTTTTTTTGCTTGAATTAAACGGATGTATTCATTTAACAGTTTCAATTCAAAGTTACGAATTTGAATTTCGTAATTGGCTTGGTCTTCTTTTTGTTGATACCCTGCAATCCGAAATTCTCTTGGAATTGAATTTCCATTGAATAAATTCCATCTTAATTCAGTAGTGTACGAAGTCCCATACTCATTTTCGTATGGATTCCCGCCAATTGAATACTTTCTTTTCCACTCATATGCTGTCACCAACAATTTGGGACCGTATGGTAATTCTTGCGAAATGGTTGCATTCATGGATACTCTTTCATCCCGATCTTTTACCCATTTTCTTAAATAGGTAGAATCACTTGGGTTAAAAAAAAGTTCTTCACGGAATGATTCCATTTTTTTAGGAACTGAAAGATTTGCTCGAATTGAAGGTAAATAAACACGTCTTGCTAACTTATTTTGTATGGAAGATAAACGATAGGATTGAATGATCTGCTGATATTCTGGACTTCGTTGATATGCTAAAGTTCGGATCTCTTCCCATTTCATTACAAGTGCTATGCTTTTTTGTGAAATGAATAGCACTACTACGACAGAAAAAATGAGAATTCGTTTGGTTTTATTCATATCTTAGTGCATCAATTGGGTCCAACTGTGCAGCTTGTTTTGCAGGATAATATCCGAAACCGATCCCAACTCCTACTGATACAATCATTGCAACGAAAATAGACCATAACGTAATTATAGTCACCCATCCCGCAATCCAGGTAATTGACAAAGCAAGCAGTATCCCTAAAACTAATCCGATTATCCCTCCTACACCACTTAACAAGGTTGCTTCCGTTAAAAACTGTTTGGTAATCTCTTTTTTAGTAGCCCCAACAGCACGTCGGATTCCAATTTCACGAGTACGTTCAAGCACAGAACTTAACATAATGTTCATTATCCCAATACCACCTACAAGCAACGAAATTCCAGCGATCGCACCCATTACGATGGTAAAAGTTCGTTGAGTGCGTTGGCTTTGGATCAATAGCTCTTCAGGAATAATAACATTGAAATCGTTTGCATCGCGATGTCTTCTCTGTAATAAAGATTGAATCAGATCCCCTGCAGATTGAATGTTTGCTTCTTTGTTCATTCTTACTACAATCGCTTGAACGCGATCACGATCCATCCCTCCACGAATACGTTGACTCATTGAACTAAATGGAATGTAAATTTCTTTGTCCAATTCGCGTTGAATCATCCCGGGAATTTTTTGTATTCTTCCGATCCGTTGTAACACACCTACGACACGAAAAGGATTGCCATTCATTCGAATCAATTTTCCTACAGCAGGTTCACCCGGGAAAAGAATTCTTGCTGCTTCTGCTCCTAACACTGCAACACGTTGAACATCCTGTTCATCCAAAGAATGTAAAATTCTACCAGTGGATATCCGTTGATTCACTGCTAAAAAATAATCGGGTGTAACTCCCAATACAGACCCGTTTAAGGTAGCTGCTTGAGTTCGTACCGTTGTTTGTTTCGCAATTACAGGTACGACTCCTATTGTTTGAGGGACCACTTCTTGAATGGCTTGACAATCTTCCAAATTCAAACCTTCTGGGTTTTTCTTTTTTGCCTCTTTTGTTTCTTGGTCGGATAACAGTTTTTCTACGATATAAATATTGTTTAATCCCATCAATTCAATGGACTGAAGTGCATCTTGCTTTGCTCCTTCAGCAATTGCCAACATAGATATTACCGCAGCGACTCCAAAAATTACGCCCAATGAAGTCAAAGCCGTACGTAAACGGTGTGAACGAAATGAATTCAAACTGTCTTTAATCGATTGTTGGAATGTTGACCATTTCACTACTGTTTTCCGCAGCATGATCTTTTATCTGATGATTTGAGATTCTGGATTTGGTTTGATTTCTTGAGATTCTTTTTCTTTGGGTTGCCCTTTTGCAAATAATAGAACTTTTTTTCCTTCGGATAATCCATTTTGGATAACCACAAAATTGTCATTCCTTGGACCTAACTTTACCAATTGTTTTTTTGGTCCAAACTTACCGAGGTAGGTCACATATGCAGCAGTATCCGTTTCAATGGCATCAATAGGAACATAAACCACATCTTTTAGGACCTGTGAAAGAATGGTCACGGTTGTGGTCATTCCCGGTTTCATCAAGTTTGACGTTGAATCAATTGAAACTATCACATCAAATACTTTTACTTCTTGGTCGTTTTCACGTTTTCTTGCAAGCACAGAAACCTCTTTCACTTTTCCAGGATACTTCGTTTCGGGAAATGCATCCAAAACAATGTATGCTGGATTTCCCACAGCTATTTTCGCAACATCTACTTCGCTCACTTCAATTTTAACTTCCATCGCACTTAAATCCGGAATTTCAAGTAAAGCTTGACCACGCCAAGGTTGATCCCCCACTTGAACTTTACCCATACTGCTACCTTTCCATATTTCTTGATATACCACAAGACCTGGTTGTTTGGCTGTTATGGTCAAACTGTTCAAATCTTCTAAGGCTTTTTCATATTCTCGCTGTGCTTGTTCTACTTTGAGTTCCAGAGTTCTATATTCAGCAGAATCAGAAATGGCTTGTGCTCGTATCCGTTCTTTTGCTTGTTCAAAGGTAATTTCTGCTTGACGCATAGCCAATCGCTCTTCTTCTTTTTTGATTTCTGCCTCGAATTCAATCTGTTGTAATCGCAATTTGGCTTGTTGAAATTGGGCTTCCGCCAATTCATAATCTGCCTTTTGTTTCGCTTGGTTGGCAATCATTTCTGAACGAAATTTTTGTAAGTTAGCCCGCGCGATTTCTAATTCCGCAATTTTATCATCAATCCTTTTCTGAATCTCTGTAGGATCAAATTGAATAAGCACATCACCTACTTTAACTGTAGTCCCTTCGGGAATTATGCTTACAATTTGCAAATTGACTTGCGATTTAGGTGCAACAACAGAAGCAGATTGAACTGCTCTTAATACACCGGTTTCTGTGATTTCAATGCTCAATTCACCACGTTTGGAATAAGCAACCAATGAAGGATTGATATTGGATTTGGCAATAAAGTACCAAACGATAAAAATAGCCAAGGCAATGGAAACACCCACCAGCCATTTAAAACGTAAAATGAAATGGAAAATAGATTTCGGTTGAATGGATTGAGTTTCTTGATTCATCATGTCTTTGTGTTAGTTAAAGGAATCGTTCTAACTTGTACGAAATTTGTTGTACCAATACTTCCGGGTGGCCAAGCGCCAGTAACTACAACACAATCTCCACCATGCACAAGATTGCGATTGGCTACTGCTGTTAATGATGTTTCTACAGGATGTGCATTTTCAGGAAGAAGTACTCCCCGAATGCCAGAAAAAATACTCAATTGTTGAAGTACAGAACGATTGGGACTGGTAGCAAGAATCGGAGTACGCGGGCGGTAACGTTCAACCCTTTTCGGTGTACTCCCGCTTAATGTTGGTGTAATAATTGCCTTGGCTTGGAGATCAAAAGCAATCAGTGCAGCAGCCCTTGCAATTGCTTCCTCTGTATTGAGTTGTGGTTTTTGTCTCTTTAGAAACATTTCAGTATTCAATTCCCGTTCTGCTTCTAAGATGATTTTAGACATTGTACGGATTACATGAACTGGATTTTGTCCAATCGCTGTTTCACCTGATAACATTACAGCATCGGTATATTGCCACACTGCATTTGCAACATCATTTGCCTCTGCTCGAGTTGGACGAAACTGATGGATCATGCTTTCCAACATTTCGGTAGCAATGATACTGGCTTTTCCTGATATTTGTGCAGCATGCACCAATTTCTTTTGGATTTGAGGTACTTCTTCTAATCGTACTTCTACTCCTAAATCCCCTCTGGCTATCATTATTCCATCAAAATGCTCAATAATTTCAGCATACTGTTTGACCGCTTCGGGTCTTTCTATTTTTGCCATAATGCATGCTTGAGAATCTCGTTGTTCCAATGCATTACGAAGTGTATCTGCACTTTTTGCACTCCTCACAAAAGAAAGCGCAACCCAATCCACTTCCTTCGCAACAGCATCCAATGCTTGATTATCTTGCGGTAATAAATCAGGGATGTCAAACGTAGTGTTAGGTAAATTGATACCTTTTTTGCTAAAAATTCTTCCACCGTTGATTACTTTGACTTGTATGTTTTCCGATTTTACATCTAAAACTTCCAGTTGGATTTTACCATCCACCATTAAAATCATTTCACCTTTATGTACTTGTTGAAGTAAACTCCATTCACCTACAGGAATACCACCGCTTTTGCCTTCTGGAACAAGATGAATTAGATCCCCGTTGTTTAGCTCGATACCGTTTTCATCTATCTTGCCAATTCGAAGCTTAGGACCGGGCAAATCTAATAAAATACCTGTAAAACATCCGAGTTCATCTTGGATTTGACGAATTCTTTTTACCCATTCTTTTAACTCTTCTGGTTTTCCATGAGAAGCATTTAATCGAAATGCATCGGTTCCTGCAACAAACATTTGTTTTAATACACTTTTATCAGAACAAGCAGGTCCTACTGTAGCAACGATTTTTACATGTCGGTTTGTAAATTCCATTTTTACCTGTATTGATTGTAAAGTTGTAAGATTTGATCTGCGATTTCTGAATTGGAAACATTTTCCTTCAGTTCTATCCAATATGTATCCATTCTATGTCGGAACCAAGTCATTTGACGTTTTGCATACTGTCTAGTAACTCGGTTAATTTCAGAAATCATTTCATTGTAACTAAGTTTTCCCTCCAGAAAATGTAGAATTTCCCTATATCCGTGAAATTTTAAATCTTCAATCGCTTCTGAATAACCTAATTCCATTAATTTTTTTACTTCTTCAATCCAACCATTTTGGAGTAGTTCTTCCGTTCTTTTTTCTATTCGTTTGACCAGTTCGGCTCTTTGCCTCATAAGCCCTATCGTGTATGGTTGAAAAGGAAAAGAATTATTTGTTGATTCTTTCCAAAATTGGCTGATTCTTTTTCCAGTAGCAAGAAATACTTCTAATGCACGTTCTATTCTCGGATAATCATTTGGATGGATTTTACTTGCAGATTCAGGATCAATAGCTGCAAGTTCTTGGTGAAGGATGTGTGTACCTTCCTGCTTAGCACGGTATCTTAGTTGGTTTCTAATCTTAGGATCTATTTTGGGACTTGGAAAAATTTTTCCAAAAATAGCAGCATAATACAATCCTGACCCTCCCACCAAAATCACTTCTTTGTTATCATTGGTTAACTGAACGATTTTTTCTCTTGCCGATTCACCATACCTACCAGCAGTCATAGGTTCTAACACTGATTGTATATTGACAAAGTGATGGACTACTCTTAATCGTTCTTCCTCTGATGGTTGTGCAGTACCAATACAAAAATCTTTATAGATTTGTCTTGAGTCAACGGAGATAATTTCTGCGTTTAGACGTTCGGCTACTTGAACTCCTATGGCAGTTTTTCCAACTGCAGTAGGACCCACAATGCACAATAACGATTTCACCCTCCACTTCTCCCAAACCTTCTGTCCAACTCATCCATGGAAAGATGAATGATAATGGGTCTTCCGTGTGGACAAATGTACGGCATTTCGCACTGAAGTAAATCTCGCATCAATTGTTTCATTTCCAATTGATTAAGTGGAGTTCCCGCTTTTATGGCGGCTTTGCAAGCAAAGGTGGCCGCCAATCGATCTTCTTGATCAGTACGAACGTTGGAATCGTTTCGATATCGATCAAGGATTTCTAAAAATGTTTGTTCTTCGTTTTCCAATTGAACCCCTCGAGGAACCCCTTGTATTTCAATGGTTTGGTTATCTGGTATCTCGATTAAAAAACCTATTTTCTTTAACTCCTCTTTTAACTCTTGAGCGGTTAAAATATCCTCTACACGAGCTTGAAAACGCAATGGAAACAATAAAATTTGAAATTCTCCTGCTGTTTCTTGTAGCGAACGAAGAGCACGTTCGTAGAGTATCCTTTCATGGGCTACATGTTGATCGACAATTGCAATGCCGCTTGGGATTGCTACAAAAATGTATTTTCCCTGAACTTGCCAAAAAGTAGTTTGCTCTAATTCAATAGTTTGTATGATTCTTTTTGTACTTTCAAAATCTATTTTTTCAGTATTACTTTCAGTAAAACTCAGAGGAAATAAAATTTTTTGATGCAGATCAAACTCTTCATCGGTGGGTCGGTACTTTGGGGGAATATAACCGTGCGGTTTTTGTAAAATTGGTAATTCGTCTGTAACATTTTTTTGTACACTCAAATCTGAATGCGAGGAATGTGTAGGAATGAAAGTCGGATTTTTTGTTTCGGTACTGATAGGGTGAAATGGTTTTTCAATTCCTCCACTTCTTATACTTTCACGAATAGCATCTGAAACAATTTTTCGAACCAATGCTTCATCGTCCAGTTTCACTTCCTCTTTTGAAGGATGAACGTTCACATCAAAGTGTTTGGGTGACAACTCCATAAATAGGATGTAGAATGGATATTTACCCTGTTCAATGATTTGTCCAAGACCTGAAATTACTGCAGAAGTTATTAACGATGAACGAATTACACGCTGGTTTAAAAATAAGTGTTGTTCACCACGTTGAAAGCGAAACAAATTTTCGTTCCCTAAATAACCATATATGGAAAGAAAATCTGAACGGTATTCAATGGGTATTAAATCATTTAAAATTTTGGGTGAATAGAGTTGAATAACCCTTTCTTCTAATGTCCCCGATTTGAGAAAATAAAGAGTATCATCATCCACGGTAAATGAAAAATCAATATGTGGATTTCCTAAGGCAAATTTTTTGAAACGATTGATCAAATGACCATTTTCGGTCGCATTGGTTTTTAAAAATCTTCTTCTTGCAGGAACATTAAAAAAAAGATTTTTTACAGAAAAATTTGAACCAATTGGAGCAACTACTTGCTCAACTCGAACAATTTTGCCTCCTTCCAATGCAACAAACCATCCGATGTCATTTTCTTGAACACGGGTTTTGACTTCTACTTTTGAAACTGACGCAATGGAAGGAAGTGCTTCACCTCGAAAACCAAATGTGGATAAATCTTCTAAATCTTCAAATCGCTCTATTTTTGAAGTGGCATATCTCTCAAACGCAAGAAACAGATCCTCTTTAGACATCCCACAACCGTTGTCAATGACTTGAATTAAACTTTTTCCTGCGTTTTTAATCAGTATTTCTATTTTCGTTGCACCTGCATCCAATGCATTTTCTACCAGCTCTTTTAGCACCGATGCAGGTCTTTCAACGACTTCACCTGCAGCAATACGACTTGCAACAGTTTCAGGTAATATGCGTATTTTAGCCATTCATTAACTTGTTCTCAATTTCTTTGATCGTTGTTTGTGCGATTTGTTCTGCTTGTTCTGCAATTTCTTTGGAATGTTCACGAAAAGTTTTTTGGTGGTCTTCCGTTAAACCGGATAAATTTATTAATACATTGAAGTAAGCACCACGTACACCTGAAAGCAACATCTCTGCACCTACTCCTACATCGGATAATGCATTCGGATTTCCAAGTTGAGCAATTAGAGGTGCTTGTTTCAAAGCTTCTAAGGATACTTGCATTACTTTCAAAGGCACTTCTGTAGCTTTCAAAGTAGCTTTTTGTAAAGCACTTTTACGAATAGCTTTTTCTTCGTCAGTAGTTTTTGGTAGTTTCATTGCTTTCATTATTTGGTTAAATGCAATGGTATCGCGTTCTACTGCCGCCAATAATTCGTAACGGTTGAGTGCCAACTCTGTTCGCACTTTAGACAGTTGTTCCCAAACGTTTTCAAATTTTTTCTTTCCAATCGTTAAACTACACACCATTTCTAATAAACTAACTCCTAATGCACTAGAATTGGCCGCAACCGAACCACCACCGGGCGCAGGACTTTCAGAAGCAACATTGGTTGAAAACTCAGATAGGGTTTGAATGGTCAATGCTTTTTCAGAGAGAGAAAGTTTTTGAGCTACAATTTTTTCGATTACCTTTTCTTCGATAATAAATGGGCTTAGATCACTTAATCCTAAATAGGTCGCACCTAATTCCAAGAAATCATCTTCATTCTGTATCTCTAAATTTTTCTGTTTTGCATAATGCTTTCCGGCTTCTACTAATGCTTCTTGTGGAATTAAACCCACGATTTCACTGCCAGTAACATCTAACCCTTTTGCTGATGCTTCTTTGACCACTTCATCGTAAACCACATGCACTGGAGTAACCCGATAATTAATCACATTAACGGATACTTGTGTCAACTTTCTTCCATTTCTTTCTAACGGAACGCCCATTGCTTTAATTTCTTTCAAACGTCCGGGAATAAATTTCTTTTTCCCTTTTTCATCTACTACCTGTTTTCCCTCTGCATCCAGTACAGGTTTACCTAAAGAACGTATGGTATAAGCGATATCCGTCGCGTGTGAAACGTCTGTATGGTTGATATTCACATTGTAAGCAATTAGGAAAAATCTTGCACCAGTCACTGTAGCACCACTTTTTGGCACAAAAATGGGATCTCCAACGTCTGGTAACCAGTTAGGGTCTTTTAATTTCTCTGGTAAACCTTCGTATTCGCCTGAACGAATCTTGGCTAGGTTTTTTCTTTCTGGTGTTCTGGCTGCATATTCGTACAAATAGCAAGGAATCCCTAATTCAGCCCATACTCTTTCTGCATACAGTTCAGAAAGTTTGACACATTCTTCCATTGTAATTCCTCGGATCGGAATAAATGGAACAACATCTGCAGCGCCCATTCTAGGGTGATTGCCTTTATGGGTGGTCATATCAATTCGTTCGGCAGCAACGCGATGGCCACGGATTGCAGCTTCTACTACAGCAAATGGTTCACCAGCAAAGGTGACCACAACACGATTGTAATCTGCATCAGGTTCCACATTCAACAAAGCGACATTAGGAACCGATGAAATTGCATCACTTATGGCTTGTATTGTTTCAGAATTTTTTCCTTCAGAGTAATTGGGTACGCATTCAACAATTGCTCGCATAAAAATCTCCTATGTTCATTTGATATTTGGAAATGGTTCAGGTGTTGAAAGATTTCTTCTGGGTCCTTGTGGTGCTAAGAACCAAGCAAGTTCGGTTAAAATTCCATTTTGTGATAGTTTCACTAAATTTTTTCCACTTTGCCTTTTAGAACGTTTAGGATAATTATTGCACAAAATAGAAAAGATAAGAGTATCATTGGGTGAAGTTATGTAACCAGAAAGCGTTAATACATTTCTAATTGTCCCTGTCTTTGCTCGTATCTCAACGCTATCAGGAAGGATTAATCGCCTTCCTGATAAAGTAGATTTAGGTTCTCCAATATAAGGCAAATTGGCATAATATTCTGGAAACCATTGTTTTGTTGTTACTTTTTGTAATAGATCCGTCACCACGGATGCAGAAACGTAGTTCGCATGGGATATACCGCTTCCATCTTTCAAATCAAAGTAATCTAAATCCAACCCCCATGATTGAAACAATTTCATTTCCACTTCATTGCCTGCTGCTGTACTCCATTTGGAATTTTTCACATATCCTATCGTGCGTAGCACTGCTTCTGAAGAAGGATTATGGGACAACTTCATAATACTATCTGAAATCTTTTTTAATGGGAGAGAATAAAGTACAAATAGTGTATCATATCCTTGAACAGATGAACTTGGTTTTGGATTTGGGTTCGTTGATCTGGTTCTTGTTCTTTTTGGAGGATTGGAACTTCCAGTAGTAATGATCACTCCACGCGCTTTGAGAGCATTTTCTAAACTTGTTTTCCAATATGTGTACGGATCTCTTCGCACTACCCTTTTACGTTTTTGTCTCGCAGCATAGGCAACTGTTCCAACAATTCTTCTTTCACCTGTTTGCAACGAAGGCAATACCGATAAACCTTGATCAACTTGCGACGGAACTGTAACCGCTTCCACAACAAAATCACTTAAATATGACTCATCTTCATCAATCATAGAAATGGTTGCATAATCCCCTAATCTTGTGCTTGGCGAAATTGCAATCTCATAGCAATTGTCGTCATACATTAACAATTCAGGTGCAGATCCATAACTTTCTACTACATCTTCCCACATCCATCCCGGCGGTGGACCACTTTCAGCCCAAGTTTGTTTTTGGATTACAATCTGTCCATTGATTCTTCTAAGCCCTTTCGCAACTAAAGAATCTGCTATTTTATAAAACAATTGCTTGGCTTCTTCGCCATGATAAATGGTAGATTGTGTAGGATCACCTGTACCTACAACCATAAGATTCCCATTTAAAATTCCATTTTCATCCAAAGGTGTACTTGCAATAAACAGGGTTTGGTACCGATAATTTTCACCTAAAAGTTCATATGCAGCTGCGACAGTAAATAATTTAACATTAGAAGCGGGTTTCAAAGTTAATTTTCCGTTTCTATCGTACAGCACTTTTCCATCTTTCAGCCGCACTACGCGAATACCCCAAGTTGCTTTACTAACCAATGGTTTGCTGATCCATTCATCTAATCTTTGTGATAATGATTCTGCGCGTGATAACAAATCCAAAGGAATTGGGATGGTATCAACATCAATGGAATCTTCTGCAATCGTATCTATCTCAATTTGAGATTCTGTCAAATTTTGTTCAGTAATTTCAGGAAGAGGTTGTAATGATTGTGTTTTTTGTTGATCTGGAATGTTTTGCTGATTTACAACTTGTAAGGTATCACGCTTTTGTTGTTCTTGTGTAACTTCTACTGGTGTTTTGTAACGAGGTTTTCCTGAACCGATGAGTAAGAAAAGGATGGTTGAAATGACAATCATACTTCCTATGTTCTTGACAAACTGAACCATAGTTTCGGCTCCTATTCTAAAGGACGATTCTGTTTGCTTCTTGGATGATAAGTGTTTACAACTTCTCTTAACTTATCCCTTGAAAAATGAGTATAAATGACGGTAGTTTCAATAGAAACGTGACCTAACAATAGTTGTACAGCACGTAAATCTACACCTGCTTGGATTAAATGTGTAGCAAAGGAATGTCGAAAAGTATGCAAAGATGCCCTACCTTTCGGTAAAACCTTGAGAATATAAGCCATTACAATCTTTGTAATGCCATCTCTGGTTAAAGGATTTCCGTTTTGATTTAAGAATACGGTTAAGTCCGGTGGTCTTCCAATTCTTTTAGATTTCCAACGATTGACGAATTCATTTCTACCGTTGACCAGCCAGTTGTGTAACCATTCTGCAGCACTTCCAACCAACGGAACAACACGCTCTTTAGCCCCTTTTCCATAATACAACAAATACCCTTCATCTTCAAAAACACAATTGATTTCTAATCCGACAAGATCGCTAACCCTTGCACCTGTTCCGTACAACAACTCTAACATTGCACGATCTCGAATGCCCACCAACGTAGAAGTATCTGGAAGTTCTAAAATTGCCCCAACTTCTTCAATGGACAACACTTTAGGTAATTTTCTTTGACTTTGAGGGGCTGTGGCAGGTTCAGCGGGGTTAGCATCAAATTTTCCCATTCTTAACATCCAATTGTAAAAACTTCTAAGTGCTGACAATCTTCGTTGTATCGTGCTTCGAGAAATTGGAGGATTGGTTTCAGTAGGAGTTACCCATTTTTGCATGATGCTTTCAATGGTTAACGTGTCCACAGTGAAAAAGGTGTGGTTAGTGGCCTGAAATGCAGTTTCCCATTGCTGTAAATCGTTGCGATAACTCTCGATGGTCAATTCACTGGCACCATCGAATTGGAGATTCATGAAAAATTCAGTTACAATTCCTTTTGATTGATCATTTACCATTCAAGTAAGATTTTTCCATTGTTTTTCAAGAATGGATTGGACTGTAACTCTTCTTCAAGGGTTGTAAATGGCCCGTGACCGGGAAAAATCCAGGTGGAAGGGTTAAGAGGCAATATACAATCTCTAATGGATTCCCAAAGTTGCTGAGAATTCCCACCGGGTAAATCCGTTCTCCCTACGCTACCCGCAAATAGAACGTCTCCACAAAAAAGCAGACCTTCAGTGTAAAGTAAAATTTCACCTATGGTATGTCCCGGTGCGTGTAGTACTTGAAATGCAACATTTCCCAACGTTACGATTTCTTGATGTTTGAGTGTTCTATCGGGTTGTTGAGTAGTTATCGGAACACCAAATTGGGATGAAAGATTGAATAGAGGGTTTAGCAACATTTCCACTTCGTGTTCACCACACCACAATTCACATCGGAACTTTTCTTTGATTTCTCGTACTGCACCAATATGATCACCGTGACCGTGGGTAAGAATGATCGCATTTAAATGTACATTGGAGGAATTAATCCACTGGATTAAAACATCACTTTCCGCACCGGGATCAATCATCCAAGCATTTCTGGAACTCTTTTCAACCACAAGATAACAGTTGACTGCGAAAGGACCTACTTCTCGGTAATCCACCTCAAGTAGATCGTTCGTTAGGATTTTATCATTTATTGAATTGTTTTCTAAGCTCATTCAAATTTTCCTGAATGTTTCCATGATGAAATACCGCATTCCCTACCACAATCACTTCCGCACCTATTCCAACAATCTCTTGAATATTGTTTTGATGAATTCCACCGTCCACTTCAATCAAGAGTTTTAAGTTTTTCTCCTTTTTCCATTGTGCCAATGTTCTGATTTTTTCAGAAGCCACGGAAAGATATTGTTGTCCACCCCAACCGGGATTAACTGACATCACCAACACCAAATCCACTTCAGAAAGAATTGGTTCAATCATAGCGAGCGGTGTCGCAGGGTTTAGAGCGACGCCTGCTTTGATTTTTTTAGAATGAATGGTTTGTATGACTCTGTGCAAATGATTGCAGGATTCCACATGAACGGTTACGCTATCTGCTCCTGCTTGTACAAATGGTTCAATTTGTCTTTCTGGTTCAATAATCATCAAATGGACATCTATCGGTAGAGTAGTAACTTTCTTTACTGCTTGACAAATTATCGGACCAAAAGTAATCGGTGGGACAAAACAGCCATCCATTACATCCAAATGAATCCAGTCAGCTCCACCTTGTTCACATTGTTTTATCTGATCTTCAAGTTTAGTAAAATCTGCAGATAGTAAGGATGGTGCTAGAAGTGGTGTCATTGTTCACCTGTTGATAATGTTAACTCCACTGTAGTGCCTACATTGACAACTTCATTGGCGTTCGGTTTTTGACTTATCACTCGACCTTCTCCGACGGAAATGCTACGTTTATAGTATGGATCACTTGAATTGAGATTTTTTCTCTTAAGTAGTAAAATTGCTTCTTCATAGGTTAAGCCAATTAAATCTGGAACAGTCGTTTTTCCCATTTCAGGCCCAAGCGAAATTACAACCGACACTTTCGTACCCGGTAAAACGCGACTTAAAGCCATAGGATTTTGTTTTATTATACATCCAGCTGTAGTCATTTCCGAATATTCAAACTCATAGTTGGTAGATAATTCTAAACCGACATCCTCTAATACCAACTCTGCTTCTCTGGGGGTCTTTTCAAATAAATTAGGTACTATTGTCTGTTTGGCTTGAGTAGAAACGGTCACGTATATCAATCTTCCCGTTTTGGTCCTGGTTCCTGGGTGTGGACGTTGATCTACAATCGTTTGTGGAAGAACGCCAACGACTGGTCTTTTACGCTCTTCAACAATTTGATAACCAGTTTGTTTGGCAACCAGTTGTGCTTGATAAAAAGGTGTGCCAATAAAATTTGGTATTACTTCTTCTTGGTACTTTCGTGTATAAATGGGTAAAACAATTTTATCAAGGATTAAAAATAAAACAGCCCAAGTGAAAAAAATAATCATCACACGGGCTGCCCATTTACCGATAAAATTCTTGAAGGGTTTCACTGACGTTTAATTAATCTTGCAATGAAAGTACCACCAAAATGATTCATCGGTGGCCAACTTTTCCACATTCCTTCATCTATTCTCAAATTTGATAATTTCTCTGTTCCTGTTTCTAAATAAAACTCGGGATGTCGATTTAAAAAATTCTTAATTTGTTGCTCATTTTCATCAGGTTCCAAAGAACAAGTAGAATATACTAAACGTCCATTGGGTTTTAACAATAGTGCAGCATTATCTAAGAGTTCCTTTTGGAGTTGGATTAACTCCTCCATATCGCTTTCTTGTCTTCTCCATCGTAAATCAGCTCTTGATGCCATTACTCCGGTTCCACTACAAGGTACATCAGTTAAAATAGCATCAAAAAGTTCTTCGCTGGTGTAGGTTCTTCCATCTTGAAGCAATGGTTCTATACAATCCAAACCCAACCTTGAGATGCCTTCACGAACCAATTCCAATCGTTTTTCAGATACATCAATCGCAATGATTTTTCCTTGATTCTGCATCCTTTCTGCAATTTGTGTGGTTTTACCACCAGGAGCAGCACATAAATCCAATACTCTCTCACCCGGCTTTGGATCTAAGATCACCACTGGTAATCCACTTCCTAAGTCCTGTACCGTACAATACCCTTCAAGAAGATATTTCCACCCACGTAACTTGACACGCCCGACCAATTGAATAAACTCTTCTAATAGATCCGATTGTTGGATTTCAATCCCCTCGTCAGTCAACAACTTCGCCAATTGGTTGGGTTCAATTTTCAACCGATTGACACGTATCCACAATGGTGAAGGTGCTTGGTTCCATTGTAATAATTCTCTTGTTTTTTCTTCACCGAACGTTGTTAACCATCTCTTGACTAGCCATACAGGATGTGAAAATTCAACAGCTAAATTGTCAGCAATCGATTCTGAAGATAAAATCGGCGGTTCAGATTGTTGTGCACTTCTCAGTAGTGCATTAGTTAACCTTGCAGCCCCTTCCCCAAATTTTGTTCTTGCCATTTCTACTGCTTCAAAAACGACCGCATATGCAGGGACTCTTTCAAGATATTTAAGCCCATACAACCCCATAAGTAAATGCCACCGAAACTCTGGTCTTAATCTTGTAATCGGACCTTGATAAAGTGAACCTAACCAAGCTTCCAATGCCGACCGCTGTCTTAAAACACCATTACACCATTCGGTTGCTAACGCACGGTCTTGTTCATTGAGTTGCAAGTCCTCAAATACTCGATTCAATCGCACTGGTAAGGGAGGACCATTCTTTTCTATTCGCGATAAAACTTCTAATACAGCATATCTTGCTTTTGCACGTTTGGGTGGTTCTGTTTTTTTGGTTGTCCCTGTTTTCTTAACAGATTTGTTTTTGGTCATTTCTTGCTCTTTCATTGCCCCCCTCAGTTGTACAAAGTTTATCAATCACTTCTTTCTCTTAAAATTAATAGATGAATGAGTTGTAATACAGCCATTAACGCACCGGCAACATAAGTCCATGCAGCAGCATCCAATACCTTTTTAGCACCATCTACTTCATCAGGTGACAAATAACCACCATTTCCTAATATTGCCATTGCACGCCGTGAAGCATCATACTCTACCGGTAAAGTTACAATATGAAACAGTACAGCAAATGAAAAGAATATGATACCAATCGTGGTAAGAAAATGTAAACTAGAAAAAATCAAACCAATGAAAAATAATGGAATTGCCAAATTGCTTCCAAACTGCGCTGGACCTAAAAGAGCGTGTCGAAATTGTAAAAAAGAATAAGCTGTACTGTGTTGAATTGCGTGTCCACACTCATGTGCGGCAACCCCCAAAGCAGCCAATGATCTTTGTCCATAAACCACTTCGGATAGATGAACGGTTCGTGTTCTCGGATCGTAATGATCCGTTAAATGTCCAGGTTCTGGAACAATTTCAACATCATGCAAACCATTGGCATCTAAAATTCTTCTCGCGACTTGCGCGCCTGTCAATCCAGCCATATTACGTACTTCAGACATTAATTGAAATGATTTACGAACTTTATGTTGTGCCCAAAATGCCAAAATTACAGCAGGTAAAACAATGATATAATAAGGATCAAAAAACATTTTTTACTCCTAAATTTTTACAAAACTTTGTTCTATTCTTTTATGTAAGTTATACGAAGATATGACAACGTTTTAAGTGGAAATGACGATATCCATTATAAAATTCTTTACCTGTCATTTTTTTCTTTCCTTCAAGACACAAACTTTCCGCAACTAAAGTACCATCACTTGTTACGAACTTGATTTGCCCTTTTTCCACCAGAATAGTCCCACAAGGGTAATTCTCTTCTTTAGGGGCTATAGAAACACGATAGAATAAAATACGTATTTGATCTACCTCCGTATATGCACAAGGTTCTGGTGACAGAGCATGAATTTGTCTTAGTATTTGAATTGCAGGTTGGTTCCAATTAATACGGCGCTCTTCTGGTTTAATTTTTGGTGCAAGAGTAACAAGATCGTCTTGTTGTTCAATAGGATTGATGGTATTCTGGTAGAGTGCAACAATTGCTTCTTCAAGCATTTCAGCACCAATAGGTATAAACCTTTCAAGAACATCTCCAGTAGTATCCGTATCGTATAAAGGGCATTTTTTTTGTAGAAGAATTTTTCCTGAATCAATACCTGAATTTAATAGAAATACGGTTAAACCGCTTTCTTTTTCACCATTCCAAATTGCTCGTTGAATCGGAGCAGCGCCTCGATACTTGGGAAGTAAAGAAGCATGCAGATTAATGGTTCCAAACTTCGGAGCAGTAAAGATTCTTTCTGGTAAGATTTTCCACGCAACAACTACTCCAACATCAGCCGATGCATTTTGAAGGTAATGGTACAGCACATCAGATTTTGGCGAATCGCATTCAAAAACATCCAACCCTAATCGTTTTGCTACTTTTGCAACATCAGTGGGTACAGAAGCATTCCGCCCACGCGTCTTTGGAATACCGGTAACAACCCCAACGATTTGAATAAACGGTGAATTGTTTAAATGGAGAAGGATACTACTTGCAAACTTTGGTGTGCCAAAGTATATAACACGTATAGGAGAAAATGTAGAATTGTTCACAAACGAATTTAAACTGATTGAAATCGCTTTAATTTATTTTTAAGTAGTGAACGTTTTAAAGGACTAATTCTATCAATGTAAAGGATACCATTCAAATGATCGGTTTCGTGCTGAATCACTCGCGCTAAAAACCCTTCCGCATCCATCACATTTTTTACACCAAATTCATCTTGGAATTCAACGGTTACTCGGGAAGAACGAGTAACAGGAAAAAATAAATCGGGAAAAGAAAGACAACCTTCATTGATGGTTTCAACTTCTTTAGAATAATAAGTAATCTTTGGATTTATAAATACATACCATTGAATTGGGCTATTTTCATCTTCATAATTTTCTGGTATTCCTGCCACAAACAACTGTTTAAGAACACCTACTTGAGGCGCAGCAAGGCCTGCACCATTGTACTGGATCATGGTTTCTTTCATGTCTTTGATGAACTTTCTTAACTCATCATCAAATTGAATTACTGGTTCTGCTTTTTTTCTTAGTACTTCAGAACCATACTTGAATACTCTTAAAATCACGAAGTCCTTCCTTCCATAGTTTTCACACGACTTATCGCAGCACGATCTACATCAATTTTCACCCCATCAGCAATTTCAAGAATTAAAATCTCATTGTTGCTACCTTTAACACCTTTCACCCTTCCGTGTATTCCACTGCTGGTAACAACTTCCATTCCAGGGGTAATCGATTCAAGAAGTTTTTGGTGCTCTTTAGCACGTTTAGATTGTGGACGTATTAAAAAAAGGTACATGATGAGAAAAATTGCAATAATGGGAAAGAAACTGATTAATAAATTTAGCGGTCCACTTGGTGGTGGTTGCGTCCCATTCCCCTGTGTTTGTAAGAATAACCATAAGTAGTTCATTGTTCACTCCTATCTGTTAATTCTTGTTGTTGGTTCCATTGTTCACGAGTAGTTTCACAAAACTTTACGAATGTACCACTTTGAATATGAAACCGACACTGTTCAAGTAAATTTGAATAATAATATACGTTATGAATTGTTAACCAATGAGCAGCTGTAGGCTCTGATGCAAAATATAAATGTCTTAGAAATGATTTTGAAATTGTACGACAGCATTCACAATTACAATTAGGATCTAAAGGTTCATGGTCCTCTTTGTATCTTTCATTCTTTACTCGAACGATGCCATGACTTGTAAAAGCAACTCCATGCCGCGCATTCCTTGTAGGAAGAACACAATCAAATGAATCTACCCCTAATCCAATGGCAGTTAGTAAATCATCTGGTGTTCCCACACCTAACAAATGTTTCGGTACCTCCATTGGTAAAGTTTCATTCACTGCTACCACTGCTTCCCACATCAGTTCTTTTGGTTCACCCACGGCAAGTCCACCTATCGCAAATCCCAAAGTAGTCCATTGGAATAGTTCTTGTGTGGATTGTTTTCTCAATTGAACATCCGTTCCACCCTGAATAACCGGCCATAGAGATTGTTCAAATCCGTATTTTGGCTCTATACTTTGAAACGCTTGATAATTTCGTTTTGCCCAACGTGATGTTCTTTCCATAGCATCTTTCACGGTTTCTAATGGTTCACCAAAAGATGGACATACATCCAACATAAAACATAGATCTGCACCTATACTTCGTTGAATTCTTATCGAATCCTCAGGTCTTAGCATGAACTTTTCACCATTTCTATGCGATCGAAATACTACACCTTCTTCAGAAAGAGTTCGTTGTTGTGCCAGTGACATGACTTGGTAACCACCACTGTCTGTCAATAATGGTTTTTTCCAACCACTCCAATTGTGTAAGCCACGATTCTGTTGAACGATTTCTTCACCTACACCGACCATCAAATGGTAGGTGTTGGCTAACATTCCTTGTGCTTTGGTTTGTATTAAATCGGATGGTTTTAATAGCTTTACTGCCCCCACCGTTCCAACAGGCCAAAAGCAAGGTGTTTGAATGGTTCCGTGGGCTGTACGAATTTTTCCTACACGAGGGCCAATTTGATTTTTAACTATAAATTCAAATGTTGGTTTTTCCAAATGATTGTACCTTGATTATTTTCGTTTTCTACGATCTCGCTTTCTTGTAATTTTCTTAGTTTTTGAACGTACTTTTGACTTTAACTTTAGTGATTGAGTTTCTTTCTTCTTTTTAGTGCGAGTAGCAGCTTCTTTCTGATTTTTTATTGGTGTGAGTTTAGCGGTCAATGTGACCGTCAATTTATGCGTTTTTTCGTCCGCTTTAAGGATCATCACACGGATACGATCACCGAGTTTATAGATTGTTCCACTTTTTCTACCTTTTAAGACGTGCTTTTTTGGATCAAACGCAAATTCTTCTGAAGATAAATCGGAACAAGGTAAAAAGGTACTTGTTAGCGTATCAATCAATTCAATAAACATACCTCTTGGTTGGATTGCAACAATGATCGCATCAAATTCTTTTCCTATCCTAGTACTGTAATACTCTACTTGTTTCCAACGAATTCCATCTCTTTCTGCTTGGGTTGCAGCTTCTTCTCTTTCTGAACAATGCTTTGCTAAGTTTCTTAAAGTATCAGTCCAAGCTTTTCGATTTGTGATTTTCTTTTTCTCAAGAATGTGTTGAATCACTAAACGGTGTACGATTAAATCAGGATACCGCCTAATTGGACTTGTAAAATGCGTATAATGATCAAATCCTAAACCAAAATGTCCAACATTTACCGTAGAATAATGTGCTCGCATCATACTCCGAATTGCTAAATCCATCAAGATCGGTGCTTCTGGAACTGTTTTTAACTTTTGGATATATCGTTGAAAATCGCGAGAATTTTTAGGATTTCCGCCCGTCCAAGGATACCCTAAATCGGATGCGATAAGTAAGAACTCTTCTAATTTTTCTTCATCTGGTTCTTCATGTACACGATAGATAAAAGGGTACTTCCGTTTGGTTATTGAATGAAAACTTTCCGTCACGGTACGATTTGCTAATAGCATCCATTCTTCAATGACATGATGACTTTCAAAATGCTCTTTTGGTTTGATTGATTTCGGTTTACCTTCCTTATCTAAATCAATTTCCACTTCTGTTGATTCAAATTCTATACCCCCTTTGGACAATCTCTCTTTACGAAATAATCTGGCAAACCATCTTAACCCAACCAAACGGTATTCCCATGAACCTACCACATATGCTTGAATGTTTTCCTTCCAATAAGTATCCTCATCATTGTTTTCATCGTACAGATCATAGATTGCTTGAACTTGTTCATAATGAAATCGAAATTTTGAACATATCCACGTTCTTTCAATCCACTTTTGAATCAACTTTCCGTTTTGATCAAACTGAAAAAAAACGGATAATGCACGCCTTTTTTCATTTGGTCTTAAACTACACAAATCCCCTGATAATCTTTCAGGTAACATTGGTAAAACCCCTTGCGGCAAATAGACCGATGTTGCGCGTTCACGTGCTTCTTCATCTAATGTAGTACCCACAGGTACATAATGACTCACGTCCGCAATATGCACTGCAGCCAACCAACCATCTTCTACCGGTTCTAAAGAAAGCGCATCATCAAAATCTTTTGCATCTACAGGGTCTATGGTACACGTAGTCAAATGTGTGTAATCTTTACGATACAAATCATCTGCTTCTTGAAGTTCTGGATTAATCGCATTCACATACTGCTCAACAGAATTTGAAAAACGTATTGGAAAACCATGCATACGAAGTAGAGTGGCTCTTTCTGTTGCTAAATTTCCGGGATATCCTAATACACCAACAATTTTTCCACGCATGGTTTCCATTAACTGTTGATTGGGAAAAAGTTCTACTTCCACCATTTGTTTATCTTTTGCATCAAAAGTATGACCTGATGCGATTAGAATTCTTTTAACACCCGGTAATTTATCTGGTACCACAAAACCGCTGGATGAACTTCCAATAAACATCCCTGTAACCGCACGTTTGGATTTTTCCAACACACGAACGATTTCAGCTTCCATCCTTCCAAAACTGTATTGATGAATAAGTGCTAAAACACGATCATCATGATGTGCATTGTGAAAAGCATAGGAAGGGACATAAAAATCTTCAACTTCATTCGCAGCGGGAATCAAAAATCCGTAATTCGCATCTTTTATCTTTAACCTACCGATAACCCATTTTCGAGTATCGTAACTCATGAGGTAATGATCAGCAATCCGAATTGCTTTTCTGTTTTCAATTAGCAGTTCGATCACTTCATCAAGTTTTGATGCTTGATTTTCACTTAGTTGCAATTCTTCAATAAGATCAGAAATGTTAAAAGGAACTTGTGGGTTGTTTTCTAATAGTTCCACTATTTGTTGATATAGTTTCATTGGACTGTTCCGTAAACTACACGAGGAATTCCAGATAAATCTTTTCTAAAAAAGATTTGTGAGGAAATGGGTTCTAAAATTTTTTGAATGCCTTCTTGTTGATGGATTCCAATCTCAAATACATATACACTACCCTTAGCGGCCCATTGAGGCAACCGTTTCTGAAAGGTACGATAGGCATCTAAACCATCCTCACCACCCAATAGTGCTTCTTTAGGTTCGAATAAAACCTCTTTGGATAATGAATTGAATTCATTCAATCGGATGTAGGGAGGGTTTGAAACAACTAAGTCAAATGGCTTTTCTGTGTTTGCTCTTTGAAAACTTCCTGCTTTAATCTGAAACAATTGAATTCTGTCGCCTACATTCAATTCTGTTGCATTTTCTAAAGTAGTTTGAATAGCAACTTCAGATATATCAATTCCAATTCCAAATGCTTCTTTCCATTTTCTCAGTAAAGAACATATAATCACTCCTGACCCAACTCCAATCTCTAAAATTCTTTTAGGTGGAATTTGATTAGGGAATAATTGGATAGGTAATTGAATTAACCAATCCACCCACTCTTCAGTTTCTGGACGAGGAATAAAAACATTTCTTGGAATGTTAAATCGGTTTCCACAAAATTCTATAGACCCAATAATCCATTGTATTGGTTCATGTGAAGCCCTACGTTGTAACATTGTTCGGAATTGTTCGATTTCATCCCTTTTAAGTGGTTGATCAAATCTCAAATAGACCTGTAGCCGATTGCATTGAAGAATTGCTGCCAGCAATAGTTCAATTTCTTTTCTGGCAGATGTTTTGGGTATCTCCAATTTTTTAGCAAGGTAATCGGTGGAAACTTCTAAGAATTCTTTAACTGTTTTCACGAATTTGTGGCTTTTACAACTTGAGCTAACCGTTCAGAACGATCTGCAAGGGACAAAGCAGCAATCATTTCATCCAAGTCACCATCCAAAAAGTCACTTAGGTTGTAAACTGTAAGATTTATACGATGATCAGTAATTCGATTTTGAGGAAAATTATAGGTACGGATTTTGGCTGAACGATCACCTGTAGAGACCATTTCTTTTCTAGCAGCGGCTGTTTTGGCATGTTTTTCTTGTAAGGCACGATCATACAGTTTGGTTCTCAATATCTGCATCGCCCTTGCACGATTCTTGATTTGTGAACGTTCATCACTACAAGTAACAACAATGTCTGTAGGAATGTGTGTAATTCGCACTGCCGAATCGGTCATATTCACATGTTGACCACCTGCACCACTTGATCGATAGGTATCAATTCTTAAATCTTTTTCGTCTATTACAATATCAATTTCTTCAGCTTGAGGAAGTACCGCTACACTAGCAGCAGAAGTATGAATCCGACCAGAGGCCTCTGTTATGGGAACACGTTGAACACGATGAACACCTGATTCGTATTTTAGTGTACCATATACTGATTCACCTGAAATAGCAACAATCGCTTCTTTTATTCCGCCTACTCCACTTTCTGAAATGGATAATGGTTCCCATTTGAATCTTTTTCTTTCACAGTATCTCTGATACATTCTAAGCAAATCTGCAGCAAAGAGTGCAGCTTCTTCACCACCAGTACCAGCACGTATTTCTAAAATGGCATCTCTATCATCATCCATATCCGGTGGTGCTAACAAGGGTTTTAATTCATCCCAAAGACGTTTTAATTCATTCCTAATCCTTTCTTGTTCTTGCAATGCTAAATCCTTTAACTCTGGGTCATTTTCTTCAGTAAAAAGTTGGATTGCATCATTCAACTGTTTTTCAAGTTCAACGATTTGAAAATATTTTTCTACGATGGGCTGTAGTCGGACCCTTTCTTTTGAATATTCTTTAAGTTTTTTTGAATCAGAAAGGATTTCTGGTTGAACCAACAATTGATTCAACTCTTCAATTCGAGCACTAATTGATAAAATATGTTCTCTAATTTCTATGGTTAACTCTTCCATTTTCCTCAATTAATTTTGGAGGTTTGGTTTTCCATCTCCGATGTAACCACAACCATTGTTCTGGATATAAACGAATGGATTCTTCTAACCGTTTGGTACAACGTTCCATTCCTTCTTTGATTGCATCATCTAATTCGGTTGGCAGCCCGTCCAAAGATATACGTTCAAATGTAATTGAAAAATGATTTCCTTTTCTCACACCCTCAGCATAGATTACAGGTGAACCGGTACGTAACGCAAACACCATTGCTCCTTTAGGTGCTGATGCCAAACGATTAAAAAACGGAACAAATACCCCCTCTTGATGTGCATCTTGATCAATTAATATTGCTACAACTTTACCGTTTCTTAATGCTCGTAGAACCCCTTTCGCAGCGTCTTTTCGTTTGATGATTTCCACACCACAACTTTCGCGGAGTTCATCCATCCGCTTTTCAATGTATGGATTGTTTTGTGTTGTTACAATGTAAGCCATCGGCGCACCGCGCAATGCAGTAGCCGCACCCATCCATTCCCAATTTCCTAAATGACCAGCAATTGCGACCACTCCTTTACCTTCAGCAATGGCTTGTTCCATTACTTCCCAATGATGAAAAGTTACATATTGATCCAAATTTTCTTTTGTAAAAAGAGGTAATCTTGCAAATTCAGCAAACGTCATTCCAAATGATCTGTAAACTCCATTTGCTATCTTTTCAATTTCACGTTCAGAAAGCTCTGGATAAGCATTTCTTAGGTTTTCTAACATCACTTGTTTTCGAATTCTAAATACGTTAAGTGTGCTACCTAATCCAGAACCGATTAATCTTGCGAAAGAAAGTGGAACTATACGAAGCAACCATTCCAAAATACGAATAATCAAATACTCTACTTTTTGACGCAACAATCGAATCATTTTTCAGTAATCACATACACACCATCCCAATCTTTTGGTGGAGGTGTTAAGAGATATTCTTGGCAACGTTTAAGAAAAACTTTTGAAGGTCCATCTTCTGGGTCGGATGCCAATGCTTGCATAAACATCATTCTTGCAGCATCATATTCAAACTTTTCATAATGGATTCGTCCTTTTGCAAAAAATTCAATTGCTTTCTTTTTGCTTTCAGGCAATGGTACATTTGAGAGACCAATGACTTCATAAATCTCGACGTATTGTGTTTTTCCTACAACACGTACCCGATCTAAAAATCTTAGATGAAATTGTGTGTCTAACTGCTGAACTGTTTGACCGCTACATAGAATGTTGGTTTTGTAAAGTTTATTCACACTTTCCAGTCGAGATGCAAGATTGACTGCATCTCCCATAACCGTATAATCAAACACATCTTCAGAACCCATATTTCCAACAATGACATCACCTGTGTTAATTCCAACTCTTGAATATAAAATGGGTTTGTTTGTGGTTGCCCATTCTTTTCTCATCGTTGCAAGTTTTTCTTGCATTTTAATTGCAGCACGACATGCACGAATGGCGTGATCTTTGTAATGGACCGGCGCACCAAACTCTGCCATGATCAGATCACCTTCATATTTATCAATAATACCATCCTCTTCTAAAATAATTCGGGTCATCGCAGTTAAATATTCATTCAGCAAACTAACCAATTCTTCAGGTGACAATTTTTCACTGATGCTTGTAAATCCGGCAATATCAGAAAAAAGAATGGTAAGATTGCATTTTTCTCCGCCTAATCTCAACAGTTGAGGATTTGCTATAAGCTCACCGACGACCTTTTTAGGAACATAGCGACCAAACATACTTTTAATTTCAGCTTTTTCTTTTTGTTCACGAAGTATTCTTAATACGGTTGAAGATGTAAAACTGCTTCCAACAACTACCATTGGTGTGATCATTGAAAAAACATATCTAAATTGTACAAATAGCATTGTTGTTGCAGCTACAATCACTAAACCCGTAACGAACAAAACAAGTGATGAAATCCAGATATGGTAATTTTCGGTGAACCACCATACCAATAATGCCAACATAAACCAAGCGACTAACTCAATCCACCAAACTGGATATCGTAAATATTCTCCTTTTAGCAAAGTTCCTAACGCATGTGCATGGACTTCCACTCCTGACATTAAAGGCAAATTTTCTTCATAACCATCAAAGGGTGTTGCCTTTATATCGTGAAAGGCGGGCATCGTGTTTCCGATTAAAACGATTTTATCCCGAAATGGATTTTCTTTTACAAGTGCGGATAGCGAAGAGTCCAGTGTTTCTGGTGGTGTGAGAAATAATTCCATCCAGTCCGAATCTTCACCTTCAACTAAATCAAACTCTGCAACATCCAATACTTGTGCTACACTGTAAATGGGAAACGATCGTGTCGGTCCAAAGTAGTTAATAAAAAATTGATTATCATTTTTAGTATAAATTTCAAAATTTCCAATTTGAAATTTTTCATTTTTAATAAAAATCTGATCAGGTGTCGCCTCTATCTTTTTATACAATGTAGCAGCACGTACTGCAAGTGGTAAGTAAATTTTTCCATTAGCCGCTGGTACATAAGCCGGGTAAGCACGCACGACTTTATCCATATCTTCTTGTAAATTGACAATTGACCAGGGTGCTCCTGTTTCTAAAAATCTTTGCTCCGGGGGTGCTTCCAAAATTGTAGTTTCTTGAAATACGGTTTGATTCTCATAGATTAATTCGCCCGCGAGTAACACATTTTTTGCACGCTTAATCGCATTGGCCAATTCTGTATCTTCTAAGCTATCTCCTGGAGTAGCAAACTGAATATCAAATACTATCCATTTAGCACCAGCAGCGTTGAGATGGTCAATCACTTTAGCCCATAAATCTCTTGAATAGGGAAACCGTTTGTTGAGTGCAATTTCACTATGATCATCAGCGGCTACAATAACGATAGGAATATCTTCGGTTTTTACTTTTCCACGCCATTTAAATCGAAAATCATAAGATTTTTTCTCCAGAACATCCAATAAATGAAATGCCGGTATAATCGCACTAATGTTTGAAACGATAAGTGCTATGAAAAAGGTTACCAAAACCGTTAACAAACCAAAAAATTTGGAGCGTCTTTTTTTCGCCATACATTCAAAATATAAAAAGGGGTTTCAAAAAGAAACCCCTTCCTACTAACAGATTGTATGCTTTTCTTTAAAATTTCTTTTCCAATCTAAAGAATGCAAATGTTTCACTAGTAGATTTATTCTGTCCTTGAACATCTACTGAACTATTCGCCACATCCGCTTGAAGCCGCACTACAAAATTTGCTGGGAAATAGTAAGCACTCCCCATCGTTATTGTCGTCTTACTAAACTTCTGTAAACCACTCGCGCTCTGGTAAGCAAGACCTAAAAAGGTTTGCAATTTGTTCATTGCAAAAGATTTATCACCCCGAAGTCCTACCGTACTATAAGTTGTTGATTTATTGACAAATGTAGCGGTTGAAGGTGGTCTTGAAGGTGTTTCAGATTTAAGATTGCTATAGGACAATGTGGTTTTCAAAGTTTGATCCCAAGCAGTTTGAAAAGATAAACTCATTAAAGAAGATTTAGCACCATAAGGACTGCCATTTACACGAGAATATTTGTCTTTTTTACTAAACGAATTCATTAAAAAAGTAGTGCTATGACTGTAACCCGCCCATTCAAAATTTTTTCCGAGATAAACTGAGGTAGAAGTCATGCTTTCCTTCACACGATTATCCAAACCAGCAGTTGTATCCGTAATATCATTCTTTCTCTCGCCACCTCGATATGAAATCGTTATGTCGGGCATAGAAACATTCGTTGGATAGTAACCGAGATCAAAATTGAATGAACCTGTTTTTACAGTTCCAGTAGCACTATTGTCGTCCAAATTGTTTTGAGCTGTCTCATACCCTAAAGTCAAATATAGTCGGTTGTCTAACAATCGAATACGATCGCTAATTGTAAATCCCTTATCATCTGAAATCACAAACGGGCTACCCAATGAAGTGAATGCTGGTCCTGTGTAGCGATATTTGAATTGAAAAAGATTGTTAAAATAATTCAAACGTAACTCAGTGAAATAAGCAAGATTTGTGCTTTTACTTGGATCAAGCGGCACTAAATTATCATTGATGACGATATATTTTTCATAGTCCTTCGGATCAATCGGTGCATCCGGCGCACCGGGTAGTTTCTTTAATGAATCTTTATCCACAGAACCTGGACCAATGTCACGATTGTAAAGTGACCACGCTACTTCAGCATTCAATAATATTCTCTGATTATCAAAACTGAATTGCCAATCGTTACTTAACACCAAATTTTCAATAGGTGTAATCCCAAATGTTTTTGCGGTATCTTTGTTGATACTAAAACGATTGTCACGAACTTTCATTAGAGTAAATCCACCTCGAGTTCCAAATTCTGAACCGTACCAGTTTCGAATTGCGGTTAACTCTTTCGCAAAAGCCATACGAGGTGGGTTAGAATAATACTCAATCGCACGGTCGGTATATCCTGTAACAATTTCTAAATGGGCTCCCGAACCATGTAAACCAAGTTCAAGACCACGAACTCTTTTTCCAGATAAAGTTAGGGGCGTATAATACGGGGAATTGTCACCAAAACCTAACTTTAACCATTTGGTTCTTAACCATATTTGGTAACGATTACGTGGTTGTTCATATCGTTTTTCTTCATTAGTTACATAAAATCTGCCACCAAAATCCATAGATCCATAACGTCCGCGAAATTGTACATTTTCTCTTTGATACCATTCTGTCTCTTTTTTCCCACCAAAGTTGCTGTTATCCAGTTGTTCTAACCGCGTTTCCGTCCAAGCATCTGCTTGAAAATTGAATCGTTTTAATTCTTTCCCAGATATTTCCGTTCTGGCTGCTTTAATCGTTACTTGGAGGGGCGTGATATCTGCACCCTTTTTGGTTTTTCCACTCAAAGAAATTGTATTGTTTCCAACTTTAAGTCCTTTCGCAATAAATGACACCAATTCCGGTGTAACATTTGCGAACCTTGTCACTGAAGAACCATTCAACACCAACCTAGCCGTCGCAACGTCTAATTCTCCTCCAATTACTGCAATGGAAATCACATTGATTTCATTAACATCTAACACGTCCATCGCGTCAGGTGCAACCAGTTCAAAATACACACCACTTGCACCGCCAGCAGCACGAACTGTAACTCTAAATGGATTTTCTGGGATATCTCTAAGCGAAGGTGGAAAAACATCTTTCGTTCCATCCTTTTTTACAATAAACAGAAAGTACTCTAAACCTGCATCCTTTATTGCGGAAGCAGGAATTTCACCAACAAAAGTATTTCCTGAACCTACCAGTTCAATTTCATGATAACTTGCTTCCCCAATCACTCGATAAGCAACAACCGCTCTGGATACATCGCTTGAAGAGTACATGGTTTGCATAGTAATTCTTAAAGGTTGACCTGCAGTTGTTACCGCGATAGGAGTATGTTCGATAGCAGGACCCACCTGCGACAAACTGGAAGATGTTGCTACCATTATTATTAGAAATAAAATAAATTCTCTTTTCATACTCTACCTCTTTGACTGAATGCGAGAAAGCTCACATCTTGTAATTTGGGTATAACCGTAATCATTGGTTTACCTGTAAATTTTTACTCTTCAACTTCTATAATCAGATTTCTTTCGTTTCCTTCTGAATCACGGAACGGAACCACGATACGATTGATCTGTCCTGTTCCTTCTGAATTTGGGATGCTTCCTGTCGTCTGTGATACAGTGACTCCGGATTGGTTCGATCTACCTGTTTGTCCACTGCCTACAGTAACCGATTGACCAGTAATCCTATTGTATAATTCCACCAAACCTTCAATTCCAATCACATACGTATCTCCTTTTTCATCAAGAATGGTCCACCAAGTGGTTCCTTTAACAGAAGCTACAGACGTAGGAGTAGCAATTCTAACATTACCACCGCTTTTGCTCACTTGAGTCCAAACTTTTCCAATATCCAGATTGATTTGTTGTTTTACACTTGCACCTTCTTTTTGAACCGATAATGTTAAATCGCTATTTTCGCGGATTTTCACTTGAGATTTATCATGAATAAAAATAATGAAGGCATAACCATCCGCTGAGGTTTTTATTCTATCACCATCATTTAAATGAACGGAAGGAGCAAGTACTTCTGGTGTTTTTGAACCAGCACGATACAATTCTACATTGCCTTTTACTTTGTAAGTAATTGCGATATTGTTGGCTCCAAATACGGTAGTCACAAAAATTAGGTATAGTAGTAATAAAACGATAGCCAATTTTTTCATAATATGTTCTCCTTCCCTTATTCTACACGAACGCTACGAATACTTGCTTCGCCAGCATTGATTTGCCCAATGAGATCAAAAATGGTTTGAGCAGTGATGGGTTGATTATTCATCAATGCATACCCATCCAATTGTCCAGCTTGAACCATTTGTAAAATGGAAGTCCAATTGCCACCACTCAGCAGTTGACTTAGTGCAATCATCAATTGATTCACTGATGGTGAAATTTGGTTAGCTATTCTGAATACATTGACTTCGGATGGTACTAAAACATAACCTCTTGAAGTGTTAACAACTCCTATTACACGCCAAACATAGGTTCTTCCAGGTAATAGCGAAATATTCCCGAAAGATGGATATTGGAAACTATTTCCATGAACTGTTTGGTCTATTAATCTTCTTCCTTCAATAGCACTTGAAGGGGATTCATTGGGATGAAGTTCTGCTATTTGTAATCTGCAACTATCTAAACTGGATTGCCAAACAAAAAATGGTACGTTTGTAGGGAGAGGATTTGCTCCACTTGGATCATTCGGGGGATACCGAAGTTGAACATACCCCATTCCACGGACACGGATAGTTCGTTGTGCGGATGTAGGAATGACTTGGAAATTTTCATTCGGTCCAGTGCCAACCTCAAAAACAAATGTGTAAACATCTATAGGTATCATTCCAGTTCGTAAGATTTGGGATTGAAAACGATTCACATTGTCCATTACATCCCAATTTGCAGAGTAATTCCGTGTGGAAATATCCAAGTTTGTAATTGTCCAAGATTGTCCTGCATTCAACGTTCCAGGATAATTTAAGAAGCCACGGGCAACCAAAGTTTGTGAACCGTCAAAAAGTGAAATTCTTAACCGTGGTTGAACAATTGGAGCATCTGGGATAATTGAGATGCGGAACAGCAATGGGGCATTCCCTGATTGCAGTAAATCTAAATCAGCAACGTAAATAATATCGGGATTGTTATCAAAAAAATTCATAAGATTAATAGTAACGTTTGCAGAAGCGTTGCTGGACAACAATCCGATCATTAGAAACAAAAACACAATAACGTTTGACTTCACAGTGAATTTCATACGTCCTCCCTATTTTTTTTATAAGGTACCAGTATCGTTTTGAGATAGCAATGTGCATTATCACGAATCAAAGATGACCTTTATCACTAGTATTTTAATCAATGAATGAAAAACTTCCAACAAATTATTGCCCAAAATAAAAAAAAGGGTGCTTTTACAGCACCCTTAATAACTACCATGCTACACTAACTACTTTTTAGTAAATCTTTTGTTAACATCATCCCAATTGACAACATTCCACCAAGCTTCAACGTATGCAGCACGTTTGTTTTGGTATTTTAAATAGTAAGCATGTTCCCAAACATCTATCACCAATAATGGAGTAACTCCCCACTGAGTAAGGTTCTGGTGTTTTTCAGATTGTAAAATAGTTAATTTCTGTGCTTGTGGTTCCCATGCTAAAACAGCCCAACCACTTCCTTCTACTTGAATTGCAGCAGCAGAAAAATGTTTTTTAAACGTATCAAAATTCCCAAAATCTTTTTGAATTTGCTCTGCGATCGCACCATTTGGTTCTCCACCACCATTTGGCTTCATGTTTTCCCAAAAAATACAGTGCATAAAGTGCCCTGAACCATGAAATGCCAATTCTCGCGACCAGTGTTTCACCAAAGCGTAATCGCCTTTTTCTCTAGCTTCTTGTAATTTACCTTCAGCGTTATTCAATCCATCCACATAAGCTTTATGATGCAAATCATGGTGCAATCGCATGGTTTGTTCATCAATATGTGGTTCCAATGCGTTGTAAGGATATGGAAGCGGCGGTAATTCGTAAGGCATTTTTTCTCCTTTCCTTTGTTTTGACTACAAGTAGGTATATACGAATTTAGTCAGAATTTGTTGGATGTAAAAAAGAAATTTGTTATTGTCGTATTATGTAAAACTTAATGAAGTTGATTTCTATGGAAATTACAGCCCGATATGAAGAAGAACTCTGGAAGCCAATCAGCTTAGAAGAAACGAATGAGGAGCTTCTTGAACGCATTCGTATTGCTAAAGACAAACTTGGAACTTCTCTCAGAATTCTTGGACACCACTATCAACGCGATGAAGTAATCCAATTTGCAGATAAAACTGGCGATAGTTATGGACTATCAGTGTATGCAGCAGAAGAAACAACTGCAGAATTTATTGTGTTTTGTGGTGTACATTTTATGGCTGAAACCGCTGATATTTTAACCAATGACTCACAAATTGTGATCTTACCTGACTTATCAGCGGGTTGTAGTATGGCTGATATGGCTACTTTTTCGCAAGTGAAACGCGCTTTTCGCCTAATCAGTGAGATTACAGGTGAAGCACCCGTCCCAATCACTTATATGAACTCTTCTGCAGAAATTAAAGCATTTTGCGGTGAACATGGTGGTACTGTTTGTACATCCTCCAATGCTAAGCTGGCTTTGCAATGGGGATGGGAACAAAATCATCGCATATTGTTTCTTCCTGATCAACATTTAGGTAGAAATATCGCATTTGCATTAGGAGTTCCGCTTAATGAAATGGCCGTTTGGGATCCTTTTCAACCCAATGGTGGGTTGACAAAATCCCAACTGCTAAATAGTAAAATTGTCTTATGGAATGGATATTGTTCTGTTCACCAACGATTTTTACCTACACATGTGGATTTTTTCAGGAAGAAGTATCCTGATGTGCGCATTTTAGTTCACCCAGAATGTTCTTTTGAAGTAGTTCAAAAATCAGACGAATTTGGATCAACGGATTACATTATCAAACGGATTGAACGAGCAGCACGCGAAGAACCCAATTCCAAATGGGCAATCGGAACTGAGCATCATTTGGTTGGAAGATTACAAAAACGTTTCCAAAATGTATTAAAAATCTCAAACTTGGCATTTACTACTTGTAATTGTGCCACTATGACACGTATTGACCCATTGGATTTAGCAGTTATTCTTGAGAAATTGGTTGATGGAAAAGTAGAAAATCGTATTCTTGTGAAAGATGACGTGAAAAAAAATGCAAAACTGGCTTTACAAAAAATGATTGAAATTACTCAACAATAATTTCGCGAATTTCTTTTCGATCAATTGCATCTCTCAAATAGGATATATGCTCAGGGGTTGTACCACAACAACCTCCTATCATTTTCAATTTTGGAATTAAAGCGACTGTTTTAGCAAATTGATCAATAAAATCGTAAATATTGAATTGATATTGAAATGACCATTGAGAATTTGAATCAAATTTTCCTACATTCGGATAACAACCAAAAAAAGATTTGAAAGGGAGTTGCGATAACTTTAATAACATTTGAAATTGTGCAACAATAGATGAACAATTCAGTGAGATAACTTCAGGTTGAATTGGCAATATACATAACTGTAACAATTCATTCGGTGAACATTGATCATAAAAAGCAGTACCATCTTTATTCGTTTGCAAAGAAACCCACACTGGCAAATTGTATTGTAATGCAATCCGCGTGGCAATAATTGCCTCACGTACAGTTGGCATAGTTTCAATAAGAATGACATCGCAACCGCTTTTCACCAAATTTTCAATGTGATGCTGGTGTTCAATAAACAGCGTGTGGTTTGAAGGTGTTCGTTCGGGTTGATAACAATCTTCAAGCGGTGCTACCGAACCAGCAACTTTCACGGTTCTTTGAGTTAATTTCGTGGCAGTACGTGCCAATTGAATAGCAAGATTGGTATAATATTCTGCCTTATGCAATGATAAACCTACTTTTTTGAAGGTATAGGGTGCGGTACGAAAGGTTGCTGCTGTTAAAACATCACAACCTGCTTGAACATAATCTTGATGGATTTTTACAACCAGATCCGTATGTTCCATAAGAGCATATGCCGACCAGAGAGGTATAGGAAGAGAACAACCTCTACGTTCTAATTCGGTTCCAAGTGCACCATCTAATAATGTGATTGAATTTTTTACTAAAGCAGTCATTATGTATAGAAAACCAACAACAAAAAATACACAGATCCAAAAAACGAACAAACAATTAACCAAAGAAAACGACCACACAAATCGTCCTGAGTTTGATTCACTCATTCCTTTTATTCCAAAGATGGAAATTTTGTATCAATGGTTTGATAGCCATAAACGGAACTTACCTTGGAGAATGAATCGTACTCCCTATCGAGTTTTGGTTAGCGAGATAATGTTGCAACAAACAAGAGTGACCACTGTTATTCCATTTTATTTGAAGTGGATGTCTCAATTTCCAACCTTAAAAACATTGGCTGATGCAGATATCCAGACGGTTTATAAAGCTTGGGAAGGTTTAGGGTATTATCGTCGTGCAAGAATGCTATATGAATGTGCAAAAATAGTTCACACGGATGAACAATTTCCCTTCCAAATTCACGAGTTGATACGGTTACCAGGAATTGGTCTATACACTGCCCACGCTTTAGCCGTCTTTGCTTTTGGAATTCCTTATCCCATTTTAGACGGAAATATCAGCAGAGTGATTTCACGCTGGTTTCTATTGAATCTTCGCTTCTCAAATTCACGAGATCAAAAACTTTTAAGGGATATTTTTCAACAGGTGATCCTGATTTGGAAAAATAAAGCCGAAGAAATTTCACTTTTTCAACAAGATGAACTTCAGAAACAATTGTGTACGGTGATAGAGAGTGTAATGGAATTAGGAGCAACAGTTTGTATTCCCAAAAAACCACGTTGTTGTGAATGCCCTGTATCTCTAACCTGTCGAGCATTTCAACATCAGTCACAAGTACAATATCCACCCACCCTAAAAAAGCAAAAAATTCCCACCGTGAAAGTCGCTGTAGGTATTCTGGAAAAAAATCAAAAAGTTTTATTCGGATTACGAAAACAAAGCGATTTTTTAGGTGGATTATGGGAGCTTCCTGGTGGAAAAGTAAATGAAAACGAACGACCTGAAGAAGCAATCGTACGCGAATTTTTTGAAGAAACAGGATTGCAAGTGGAAGTAATCAAATCGTTCGCTCCAGTTAAACATGCATTTACTCATTTTAAGATTCTGATGTACCCATTTCAGGTTAAACGTCTAAACGGGAAACTCAAAGCGAACAGTGCTGAAAAATTAAAATTTATTCCAATCCACCAATTATCAAACTTTCCTTTTCCTAAAGCTACAAAACTTGTCCTTCAACATAACGGTTATCACTTAGAACATCATGAGGATAAAAATGTCTAACGAACAAGCAAAATCTATTCTTTTAGAATTCATGGAAAAAATCATTCAATTATCTTCCGAAGCAATAGAAATATTAACCCTCCAAGATAAAACCAATTTCTACGAACAGCTTAGTACTACAAAACTCTCTGTAGAAGAATATCAAAAGAATCCATTTCAATATCGTGAAATTGCAGTTAGCGATTGTACCAATATTGCTTATCGGCTTTCAATAGAACTTTTTAATGCAAATTTTTTTGAATTGAGTGAAAAATTAGCATTTACCTCTTACCAACTTGCAGATTCATCAGATTGGCGCGAACGTTCATTAGGGGCATTAAAACAAGCACTCCTATCCAGCGTTTCCAGTCCTAAATGGGATGATTTGGATCGCCTAAAAAGTAGAGTAAAACAGCGTATGCGCAAATTGCTTTCTCTCAAAGGTAATGTGGACCGTCTTCCCAATGGAATCGATCTAAATCGTTTAACTGATGATGTGGTTTGGAAATCGTGGGAAAAAATGTGGAACAGTACACCAGATGATGATGTGCGAAGAAATTTATTAAGAAAAAATCTGCGCTTTGGCTGGAACTATACTTTTACTGTTCCGAACAACCCCTTGAAACATCATTTTCGTGAGATTTCTAGGAATTATTTAGCGGGAGATATCGCAAGTAGAATAGCAATCGGGGAAATTGAAGCGGAATGGATAGATTTATTCTCCTATGAAGAGTCAAAAAGGATTGCGGATTGGGATCTTTCTTCAGATTACAATGAAATTATCCAAACGATTCAGGATATTGCAGAAAGAAGAATACAACTTTTATCCAATAGTTTTGAACGATGGTTGGAATGGTGGCGCCCACTTAAAACTATTCGTGAAACAGATAAAGATGCTTTTGAATTGTTTCGTGAAGGACAACAAATTCTGTTTGAAGAAACAGATTTAGGAGATGCCGTAGAAAAGTTTCGTTCAGCATTTGAGCTTGCCCCGGATGATCTTGGTGTTAAAGAATGGTACGCTTATGCTTTAATTTTATCTCAAGAAAACCTATCTGAAAAAGATTATTCGGTTCCTGAGCGTTTACTTCAACAAGTGATCGCCTCTAAACGCCAAGATTTTGCTACCATCATTAACCTTGCCAGCATTTATGTGCGCACCGATCAATTGGAAGCGGCATATGATTTACTTTGTCCAATGGAACTTTACGAAAGGAATACTCATCGGCGCTCTTATGTTGCTGCGGTTTTGGGTTTGATGTTACGAAATCAAGTAGAACATGAAGTTCCTTCGCGTATTGAAATGCTTGAATCAGTCGAGTGGCTACCTGTAGGACTGTATTTATCCATTCAAAACAATCTCCCTGATATCACTGAACGCTTGCTTCAACGTTTTATTAATGAGGCCTCAGTAGTAGTAGGTAAAAAAGGATCAGAACTTTCAGATATTAATGATCCGTTGGTATCCCCTGCACAATTGGATAAAGATTTTGCTTACTTTCAAGAAGAAGGATTAATTCAAGAAGGGATCCAACATTTCAAAGAGCGTGCAGAAAAATATCATTGGTTTTGGGCAAATTGGCATCATTTAGGAAACTTAGCAGAGATTGCTGGGGATATTCAATTGGCTAAAGAGGCCTTTTTTAAACGTGCATTAACTACAGCCCAAAGCAAAGCATCAAAAAAATCTAAACAAGAAAATTGGTGTAGTTACCTTGACTTTTGCATCAAGTACTCGCTTTTTGATGATATTGAACAAGGGTTAGAATATGCAAAAATGGAAGGTGTTCCTAACCAAAAATTGAACAAGTATCTTCGCATACTCCACTTAAGAAACCAAAGTGTACAATTTTCAGTCAATCAGGTTTATTTAGAAAAACTTTCTAAAGGTGAAGTTGATACAGAAGCGTTTATTGAAAGTTCTGCTGAAAGAGGAATCCTTGCATTTGAGTTGCCACAACCCGTAGCCCCGCAATTGGAATGGCAAGTTTCTCCTATTCCTAATTGGACTGGTAAACTCAATTTAGTCGCCACTAACCATCAAGATCCTTTACGAAAAGAAATTGCAGTGGAATGGGAAAGTGACGATGGTTCCATCCCACTGGGTATTCGCTTGTTTTCTACGGATGGACGCTATGATTTCATCATGAAACTCTACCGAACAGCAAACCGTGAAACATCCTATCCTACAGTCAATAATATTTCTTTGCTTGATCTATTTCCAGAAGTTTTGATGAAAGCGCGACGACACATCACATCTGGCATTCCCGGAGACGTTTTGGTCTTTGAAGCACCCGCTGGATTTGGTGCTGACGTATGTTTAAATAATTTGCAAACTGAAGCCAAAACGCTTTCCCATCCCTATGTATTCTTATCATCTCCAACAGGAACTTTGGATTTAATAAACATCATTTCTTGGCTTCGTGAATTTAGCCACCAATTAGGGATAGAAGATTTTGAACCAATTGAAAATTACGATTTACTTTATCAAAAGGTTGAAACCATTAAAAAATGGGTAAAACACAATTTCAGTCACAAAAAACGGATTGTGGTATTATTGACAAGTTTTGCACAAGGATGGGATACTGAGCAACAAGCAGAACCCATTGGTCATTTTTTGGATATTTGTTTAAAATTGACAGAGTGTGCAGAATTTGCTTGGTTTATTGCTACTGAAGATTTATACGAAATTCGCAGAAAGTTTGCCCATCCATTTTGGCGTTCACTACAAATTGTTCATTTACCATCTCTAAATCAAGAACAAGTAAACACAATTATTGAAGAAATTACAAGCGATATTTATGCTATTTCACAACGCGCCAAGGAACTTCTTTTTGAATTATCGGGTGGTGTTTATCAGATTGTAATAGAGATATTGAAATCTATTTTCACTGAGTTCCATGAAACTTTTCAAACACGAATGGTAGCATCTCATGTGATTATACATGGGAATCAATTTGCAGCAAATACTACTTTATTTTCTAAATGGGGTATGCTTTTATTACCATCCCATCGTTATGCTTTTGAATTACTTGATCGCTTATCCAATGGGTTATATGAAGATGAGAATTCCCCTGATGTAATTTATCTTAAAGATATCGGAATTGTTGAAACACGTGATCAAAAATTGCAAATCATAACTCCCCTATACCTTCCTCAATCAATCCAATCGCTAAAAAAATCAACGTTCCTAACCAATGAAAAAAAATCTCCCTCAGTAATTGTTATCGATCATGAAAACTTATTTACGAAACTTAAAGACCGATCTACTCAGTCAGGGCTTCATTGGGATGATAAAGATCCTTCAACATTTCTTAAGATCGCAGAACGACTGATAGAATGGGTAGAACCCCAATTTACACAGGTTTGTCAGCCGATCAGTTTAGCCACTTGGGATGTTGAACCGTATGTATTTCATATACGCCCCTATCAATCCTTAGGTTATTCTACTCTTATCCCAAGTTGCGCATCCACTACAAGTTCAGATTTGAAATTGTATCTTGAAATTGGTAAAATTTTATCCATTCATCCTCAAATTGAGACGTTGGTATTCTTATATGGTGATGGAGATTATTCAATGTTAGCAAAATGGTTAAGTCAACAAGGAAAGCAGGTTAAGTTCTTTTCATTTATTGAAGGTATCTCTTTATCTTTTCATTCTATTCCAAACGTTGACTTTTACAATATCCAGGAAGTATTTCAGTTATAGGTAAATAGAGTGAAAGTACGGTTATTTGTCCCCTGTTTTATGGACCAGTTCTTTCCAGATTCAGTTTGGAAAGCAGTTCAATTGTTAAAACAAGCCAACTGTGATGTAGTATTTGAAGAAAAAGCACTTTGTTGTGGACAACCTGCATTTAACTCTGGATACAGAAAAGATGCTTACGAAGTGGCAAAACCGTTGATTGATCTTTTAACGATGACCAATGAACCGATTGTGGTTTTATCAGGGTCTTGCTGTTCAATGATAAAAATCCATTACCATGAACTTCATCTTCCACCAGAGTTAGAACAACAATGGGTAAAATGGAAAAATCGAGTATTCGAGTTTTGTGACTTTTGGGTAAATGTTCTTCAGAATCCGACCCTACCGAATTCTTTCAAATCCCCTTTGAGAGTTTTATTTCACCGCTCTTGTCATGCTTTAAGGGAGTTAAAAATTGTATCTGCTGCGGAGACACTATTGCAACAAATCCCTAACCTTGAACTGGTTTATACAAATGATTTTGATGCTTGTTGTGGTTTTGGCGGAACATTTGCGGTAAAATTTCCAGAAATTTCTATATCTATGGCAGATTCCAAACTGGATTATGCAATGCAACACAAGGTTGATGGGATCGCATCATTGGATATGTCCTGTTTGATGCATTTGCAAGCAAGGTCGCAAAAGCGCTTTTTGCCGTTAAAATTTTGGTATGCTCCTGAACTTTTAATTTATCAATGAACGCTAACTTTTACCCCAATCGTTTTTCTAAAGTAGCCAAAGAAGCATTAGACAATGCCGATTTGCAAAACGCACTTACCAAAGCAATGCACCATTCCCAAATGGTGCGAAATCAAGCCGTTCAAGATTTTTCGGATTGGGAAGAGATGCGCAACGCTGCGTATAGAATTCGAAAATACACCCTTGATCATTTAGATGAGTTACTTCTTCAATTTGAAGAAAACTGTGTAAGAAATGGTGTTCAAGTTCATTATGCTTGGGATGCCCAATCTGCTTGTCAGACCATCCATTTGATACTTTCCTCCAAAAGTGCGAAACGGATTGTAAAATCCAAGTCCATGACCACAGAAGAAATTCATTTGAATCATTTTTTAGAAAGTAATGGGTACGAAGTTGTAGAAACAGATTTAGGCGAATACATTGTTCAATTACGCAATGAACCCCCTTCTCATATTACTGGACCAGCCATTCACTTAAATAGAAAACAAATCGCAGACCTCTTTCACCAGAAACTGCAATTGCCTTATACCGAAGATCCAGAAGAACTTACTAAGCAGGCAAGAACCATTTTACGTCAGCGGTTTTTAACTGCTGATGCAGGAATATCCGGGGTCAATTTTGCTTGTGCTGATAGCGGTAAGATTGTCATTATTGAAAACGAAGGAAACGTTAGATTGACGACTTCATTACCAAACATTCATATCGCTCTTTGTGGAATTGAAAAAATCTTAGCCAAAGAGCAGTACTTACCGCTATTTTTACGAATGTTAGCCAGAAGCGCAACTGGACAACGAATTAATGTCTATACCAACTTTCTTTCACGACCAAGGCAACCGAATGAATTGGATGGACCTAAAGAAATTCATGTGATTTTACTTGATAACAATAGAAGTAAAATGCTGAAAGATATTGAACTTCGCGAATCGCTTTTGTGTATCCGCTGTGGTGCTTGCCTGAATGTATGCCCCATCTATCGGAGAGCAGGTGGCCACGCTTATGGTTATTCGTATATGGGGCCTATCGGAGCTGTTATCACACCTCAACTAATAGGACTTCAAAATGCTCATCTTTTACCTTACGCTTCAACTTTATGTACTGCTTGCGGTGATGTTTGCCCTGTAAAAGTTCCTTTGCCTCAACAATTGCTTACTTTACGTCAACGAATTGCAGAACAAGCATCTTTAAGACCTTGGTTAGAAAAAGTAGGTTTCAAAATCTGGAAATGGATGTTCTCCAACAATGCTTTCTATGTATTGTTGACGTATTTGTTAGGGTTTGCATCTAAATTTGGAATGATGAAATTGTTCAAACCGTGGTCAACCTATCGCGCACCTTTACGACGCGCACCATTGACTTTTAGACAACAATGGAAAAAGAGAACTTACCATGAGCGCTGATAAAGAAAGAATCCTTGCATCCATAGAAAGTTCTTTAGCACATATTTCAAAAACTGATTTTGTTGAAGTTTTTAGACAAAATGTTCCGTTTTCTGATGGTTCGATTCTCTTCAAAATGAAAATTGAATGGGAGCGTAATGGTGGTTATTGTTATGACCCTTTGAAAAATTTTGATGATTTGTTTTTCACGCTGTCTTCTCATTTTGGAACTTACCCAATAGGTGAAACTATTGCCATCTCATCAGCACTTAAACCCTTTGAAACGATTTTAAAACAAAGATTTCCGCATAAACGTTTTTTTATTGAAAATGGTTTGATTGATCAAGTGAACTGTTCAATTTGTATTGCAACTGCTGGAATTGTGGAAAATGGAACCATCCTGGTCCATTGGGATTCTACCCAATCCAGAAGTATTGCTGTGTTACCTGAACACGTAATTTATCTTTTGAATAGTAAAAATATATATGAAACGATGGATGATGCATTCAACGCATTACGGTTAAAAGGGATTAGCGGATGGGTCATGATTGGTGGTCCATCACGTACAGCAGATATTGAAAAAGTGTTGGTGACAGGTGTCCACGGTCCTAAATTCGTATCACTTCTGATTCTTGAAGAGGAATTCTATGATCGAGCGTGAACTCGCTTACAAATTTTTAAGAGAAATGGTTCTATTGCGCCGTTTTGAAGAAAGAACTGCACAAGCTTATCAACAAGGAAAAATCGGCGGTTTTTGCCATTTGTATATTGGCCAAGAAGCAGTGGCTGTAGGTGCGATTAATGCATTAAGAGATTCGGATTATGTGCTTTCCGCTTATCGTGATCATGGCCATGCTTTGGCAAAAGGAATGAGCGCCCGAGAAGTAATGGCAGAACTATTCGGTAAAGTTACCGGATGTTCTAAAGGGAAAGGTGGCTCAATGCATTTATTTTCAAAAGAAAAGAAGTTTTTGGGTGGCAATGGGATTGTAGGGGCTCAAATCCCGATAGCAACTGGAGTTGGTTGGGCTATTAAATATCGTAAACGTGATGATGTGGTTCTTTGCTTTTTTGGTGAGGGGGCTATCAACCAAGGTGCATTTCACGAATCGTTGAACTTAGCATCTATCTGGCGTTTGCCTGTGATCTACATTTGTGAGAACAATCGTTTCGGAATGGGTACTCCCGTTGAGCGGGCTTCTTCCATTTATGACTTATCCCAAAAAGCATACGCTTATGATATGGCTCGTTCCCATGTAGATGGAATGGATGTTATTGAAGTTTACAATACTGTCAATGAAGCGGTAGCACGTGCGCGTGGTCGGAGTTTACCCACATTGATTGAAGCACGCACTTACCGCTATCGTGGCCATTCCATGTCGGATCCCATTCATGGCCATTATAGAACCAAAGAAGATGTAGAAGAACAGAAAAAGCACGATCCGATATTGAATTTAAAAAATTATCTTATTCAAAATCATCTTTGGGATGAATCGGATTATCAAAAAATTGAAGATGAAGTGAAAAATATTGTAACTGATGCGCTTCAGTTTTCGGATTCATCACCCGAACCTGACGATTCTGAGTTGTTTACTGATATTTACACTGGAGAATACTATGGCAGAACTCACGGTTAGAGAAGCACTCAACCAAGCAATGGCTGAAGAAATGGAGCGGGACCCGAATGTTTTTTTAATGGGCGAAGAGGTCGGATTTTACAATGGGGCGTATAAAGTAAGCCAAGGTTTATTAGACCGCTTTGGTCCGATGCGCGTGATTGATACACCGATTACTGAATTGGGTTTCACAGGAGTGGGAGTGGGTGCTGCAATGGTGGGTTTACGACCGATTATTGAAATGATGACTTTTAACTTTTCTATTTTAGCGTTGGATCAAATCATTAATAATGCTGCGAAAATGCGATATATGTCGGGTGGTCAATTTGATATGCCTTTAACCATTCGGGGTGTCAATGGTGCGGCTCATCAACTTGCAGCTCAACACAGTCAATCGTTAGAGGTTTTGTTTACGCACTTTCCCGGATTAAAAGTAATCGCTCCATCAATTCCTAAAGATTTCAAAGGATTATTAAAAAGTGCTATTCGCGATGATAACACGGTCATCTTTATGGAATCAGAGGTTCTTTATAGTTACAAAGGTGAAGTACCCGATGGTGAGTTTACGATTCCCATTGGTGTGGGCGATATCAAACGTGAAGGAACGGATTGTACCGTTATTGCATGGGGAAAAGCCATTCATACTGCTTTAGCAGCAGCTAAAGAATTGGAAAAAGAAGGAATTTCAATTGAAATCGTTGACCCAAGAACATTACGTCCATTAGATGAAAACTTAATTTTCGAATCTGTTAAAAAAACAAATCGTGCTGTGATTGTTGAAGAAGCGTTACCCTTTTCTTCTGTAGGTTCAGAAATTTCCTATAGAATTCAAAAAAATGTCTTTGATTATTTAGATGCACCTATTGAGAAGGTGAACGGAAAAGATGTTCCTATGCCTTACAACAAACATTTAGAACATCTAGCACTACCTCAAGTTGCTGATGTAATTCAATCGGTAAAAAGAAGTTTGTATCTCATTTAACTTTGGAGAAAATTTATGCCTACCAAATTGACGATGCCTCGGCTTTCCGACACTATGACCACAGGTAAAATTATTGAATGGAAAAAGAAGGTCGGAGATAAGGTAGAACCCGGTGATGTATTGGCAGAAATCGAATCTGATAAAGCCACAATGGAATTTGAAGCTTTTGAAGAGGGGATTTTACTTGAAATCCTTGTCCCATCCGGTGGTACTGCACCCGTAGGCGAAGTCCTTGCTATATTAGGAGAAGTTGGAACGGTTCCCTTAGAATCTCAACCCACTTCTTTTCGTCAAGAATCTAAATCAATTGAAACCGAAAATAAAGACCTACAGAAAAAAACCGAAGAAATCAAAAAAGTAGAAGGAGTTGATGTACCACCCAAAGATGTCCAAAAGATATCCCCCTTAACTCTAAAAGATAAAAAAGAAACTGTCGTTCGTGAACCATCATCACGGATTCTGGCATCGCCCTTAGCATTGCGCTTGGCAGCAGAATTAGGGGTAGATCTCACACAAGTCAAAGGGAGTGGTCCAGACGGACGCATCATTCGTGAAGATATAGAACGTTATGCTAAAATGAAAGAACAAACCCCACATCCAATTTCTGTTCCATCCCCTACTCCCCCCAAAATTCAATCTCCAAAACAACCGACAAGTAGTGAGGGGACTATTTTAGAGCTTACTCAAATGCGATCAGCAATTGCTCGCAGAATGGCCGAAGGGTGGCAAACCCCTATGTTCACTTTAACGATGGACATTCGGATGGATGCTGTGGAGCAAATCCGTGAACAATGGAAAGAATTGGGAAAATCAGTGGTTCCAACCATTAACGATTTTGTTCTTTGTGCGGTATCACGAGCTTTACATCAGTATCCACAAATGAATGTATCGTTTCGTGAAAATTCTATCGTACAGTATCATGATGTTCACGTGGCGTTCGCAGTTGCACTTCCTGAAGGTTTAATTACTCCCGTCATTTTTCATGCAGATAAAAAATCACTTTCTCAAATTGCAGAAGAATCTAAGCAACTAATCGATAAAGCATTTGCCAAAAAACTACAAATAGAAGAGTTTTCTGGAAGTACCTTTACAATTTCGAATTTAGGTAAAATGGACATTGAGCATTTTACCGCTATTGTTAATCCACCCGAAGCGGGAATATTAGCCATTGGTAGGGTACGCGAAGCAGTAGTGGTTCGTGGTGGCGAAATTGCTATTGAACAACGGATGTACGTTACTTTAAGTGCCGATCATCGTGCCATAGACGGTGCTATGGGAGCAGAATTTTTGGGGATCGTTAGAAAATTCCTTGAACATCCCATTTCACTAATTCTTGATTAGTAGGTACGTATCCACGCAACTGCGGGTTGAACCTTTTCACGGTCTCGTCTGTAGGATGGATATTCGGAAGAGCAACGGGAACAAAGATTGGTGACAATGATTTGCGAATTATCTAACCCCACATTCTGTAGTTGTTGAGTTATACACAAGTTTAAATCCACAAAATACTTTTCGTCTATAATCGTAATTGTATTTTCTGGAAAAAGATGAACAATCTCTTTTGATACTTCAAAACAGTTTGAACAAATTCCTACCCCTAAGAGAATACGAAATGATGGTAAGGTACAGTGGAAGTGTTCAATTGCTTTAAGTATCATCTTTTCGGGTAACTTTTTTACGATGCTTCGCCAACCACAATGGGCAATCCCTACTGCACTATTTTCTGATGAATAGCAATACATCGGAATACAATCCGCATGTGTTGTACAGAGTGTGAGATTTTTAGTAGTGGTCCACATTCCATCGGTTTTTGAAATTGCTGTTGGATTGCTTAATGCCCCTTTGGATCGATCTGTTTCCTGAACGAAAGCAACTTGATCGCCGTGAACTAAACTTGCCCAACAAGTATCTTTTAGTTGGATGTAGAATTTTGAAAAGTAGCTTTCCCGATTTTGGATAACTTGTTCCTTTTTTCCTCTATAAAAGGACATGCATCCATCAGAAATACTGGAAAAACCAACTTGAATCGGATCATTTTGAATAAAATTTTTCCAATGGATTGATAAATTTAAACTTGCTTTTGAGTTTGGCATTGGGGACAAAAATAAGTTCCTCTTTGATAAAAATTGGTTTTTTGGATTGGGGTCTTACAACGAAAGCAAGGCAATTTTTCACGTTGGTACACTGCTAATTGAAATTGAAAATTTCCGGGTAAACCATTGGGATTGTAATAGTCAGAAAAAGTTGTACCTTCTGCTTCAATTGCTTTGGTTAATATGACTTTGATTCCTTGGCGAATTTTGGCAACCTGTTTGTATGTTAATTGATGAGTTTTTTGAAAGGGCGATACTTTTGCATAAAACAATATTTCATTTGCATAAATGTTTCCTATTCCTGCAATTCCTTGTTGATCCATTAATGCGACTTTAATTGGGACTTTTCTTTTTTGGAAATGTTGAAAAAGCCATTGAGTTGAGTATTCGCCGTCCAGCGCATCAACGAACTTTCTATATTTGAATGGAATTTCATTGAAGTAGGCAACTTTTCCAAAAGTACGTACATCTGAAAACCAAAGTTTTTCCCCATTGTTTAGAGAAATTTCTAACCTTGAATGTAGGGGTTTTTGTTTATCTACAATTAAACGTCCAGTCATACCCAAATGAACATGGATAACACCATTTGGTTCCAGTTGGAAAAATAGGTTTTTTCCTATTCTTTTTATATTTATTATCTTTTTAGAACATATTTTGTTTTTAAGTTGATGATTTGAAATGTTGTCTAAGATAGTTGAATGTAAAACTTTTACATTCTTTATTTTAACATTGACGATGAAAGGGAATAATTTTCTTCGCGTCGATTCAACTTCTGGGAGTTCAGGCATATAATCAATGAAAATTGGGTTAAGAAAACCAAAAATGTGCTAACAACAGGTTGCTAACTTCTCCAAAATGTTCTTGAAAACAGCGCAATAAACGCAAAAAATTCTACTCTTCCTAAAGCCATTCCCATCATCAATAAAACCTTTACATGGAGCGGCAAATTGACACAACTTCCACTTTCAGAAAGTCCCCCAAATGCCAGCCCTCCGCCAGATAATGCTGCTACACTTGCTGAAATGGATGTAATCCAATCTAACCCACTCCACACCAATACGACAATCAACAAAATGGTAAAAAAGGTAGCGACAGAAAGGAAAGATAGTACATCCGAAATTGTTGAACTGGTAATGAATCTCCCATCCATTTCCACTTTCAAAACGACGTTTGGGTGTACACTTCGGTGAAAAGTCGCACGAATCTGCTTCATCAATAAAACAATGCGATGGAATTTTATTCCACCGGACATCGCACCTGCCATGCCACCAATCCACATGGCTATAATGAAATATAGTAGAATTAAGTTAGAATATTTTTCCAATGGCTCTAAGGAATGGATTCCATTGGTTGTAATAGCAGATACCAGTTGAATAGAATAGGATAGTATGGAACTCCAATTCATTTCAGACCATTGGACTGGTAAAGCAAGAAAAAATAGAATATGAAAAAAAATGATATAACCTACAAAATATCGGAAAATTGAAGATCGGAATGGTGCAACAAAATCCCCTTTTAATGCTTGTAATAACAATCCAGAGGAAATTGCCGATAACAACATATAAACGATAAGCGTTTCCTTAAACAATACTCCTTGGTAGATGGCAATCCCTTCAGGATGCAAGTGTAAACCGCCTGAAGTAATGGTGCTAATGGTTAACCCGATAGCGTCAAAAACTGGCAAACCTTGTAAAGCGAATAGAATTATTCCAGAAGCGGTTAAAATGGTTAATGTAAGAAAAGCCCATCCTACATCGTGTCTTGCTCGCAGTGATGCTAAATCCTCTGTCCCACTTGTGGCTTCTACTTTCAATAGTTGGAAACCAGTTCCACCCAATTGTGGCAAGATTGCGATGCCTAAGGTTAAAACCCCTAACCCCCCTAACCACTGAAGCAGTAACCTCCAAAATTGTAAGGAATGGGGTAAAATGTCTGGGTTTTGAAGTACGGATAGACCATTTAAGGTTATGGCAGAAAGCACTTCAAACCATGCGTCAACCCCAACTAAATGTCTCCCATACAATTGAAAGGGTAAACTACAAAAAACTACTGAAGTAATGATTGCTGTCGTCAGTAAAATGTAAACTTCTCTTAATCGAACTTGCCAAAAACGAATGCATAAAACGTAAAAGAAAATACCGAAACAGGTAAGAAATGTGCCAATTAGTAATAGTGGTACTGTTCCTCCATCATCATACACAAAATCCCAAACACAAGAGATTAGCATTCCAATCCCTAATACACTCCAATACGCACCGAGGTATTTGAGTATACTCTTCCAAACGATATTCATAGATTATGTATGTTTTTGTAAGGTATCAAAAATCAAATGTTCCAGAGAACTAAAGATATCGTTCCATACTGCTAACTGTGGAAGTACAGTTTCGGTGATAAACTCGCGATACTGAAGAAGTTCACTCGGCTCTGAAAGCATAAAGATTTCAGCGATTTCCTGCCATTTTTGACAATGATCCAAAATGGGTTCTAAGTGGATCACCATTAACCCAAAATCCCAACCAATTAAACTACGAATGTCCTCTAATTCATTGTGGATGGTTACCATCGTTTTTCCAATGGACAACAGAATATCGGGCTCATCTATCGTTGAGTTGTTTTCTAAATTCGTTTTTAACTTCTGAAGTTGTATTTCGACTTGATGTGTCTTTTCAGAAAGATAGGAAATGCTATCCAATGCTATGGGATAAGGATCAATAGTAGAAATTTGAATGTTGTGAAAACTGTTCAACGGTAAAGGAAATATTTTACTGGAATTTTCATAAGTTAACAGTTCACCATCCAAAACCACTTGAAACACTTTTTTTCGTTTGTTTTCAATTTGTTTACGAATTTCTTTAATCGCTTCCTTAACAGTAATGCGCTCTTGATTTGGAACATCAAACGGTTTTCCATCAATTACGATTGTCGTTGGTTTGTTCATATTGAAATATACAAGTTATTTTCGGATTTTTAAATCCAGTGGATTTGAATAATGAAATTCTAATCCTGAACTTTTATATTGGAATATGGAAGAAAATACCCTCCGAATTTTTCAAGAACTTCTCCTTATTGCTGGAATTGGTGTAGTTGCTGCAATTATTCTCAGAAGATTGCATCTTCCAGTAATCACCATATTGCTAATTACCGGTGCCATCACGGGACCTTATGGGTTATCTTTGGTTCATGATAAAAAGTTAATTGAAGGTTTTGCAGAAGTTGGTGTCATTCTACTTTTATTTAGTATTGGGTTAGAATTTTCTATTAAAAAATTATTACGGATTGGGAAATTAGTCACTTTAGGAGGATTTTTACAGGTTGGGCTTACAATTTTGATCACTTTATTAGTGACGGTGTACGGTTCCAATTATCCCATCAGTCAAGGACTTTTATGGGGTTTTATTGTAGCACTTTCTTCTACTGCAATTGTTTTAAGCGCTTTAGACGAGCGTTCAGAAATAGATACACCTCATGGAAAATTTATCGTTGGGATATTAATTTTTCAAGATCTTTGTGTGATCCCAATGATGTTATTAATCCCTGTATTCGTACAGACCAGCGAAACGTTTAGTGTAATTCCAGTTGTTTGGGCATTATCAAAAGCAATTTTAGTGATCGGTTTTACCCTTATCGTATCCAAATGGATCATTCCAATGTTTCTAAAACAAGTAGATCGGACACAAAGCAGAGAGATTTTTCTTTTGTCCGTTTTGTTGGTCTGCATAGGAACTGCTTGGGTTACTTCACTAATCGGTTCTTCGTTGGCATTAGGTGCCTTTTTAGCAGGAATGGTGATTGCTGAAACGGATTACGCACAACGGGCTACCTCCGATATTTTGCCAATTCGAGATATTTTTACCAGTTTTTTCTTTATTTCTCTTGGTATGTTGTTTAATTTTGAAGTCGTGCTGGAACAGTGGGGCTTGATTGCGATTATTGTCATTGCAATCATCTTTGGGAAAGCTTGGATTACGATTCTTGCAGGATTTGCTATGCGTTTTCCGCCAGTTGTTGCAGTACTAGCCGGCTTTGGATTGGCTCAGTTTAGCGAGTTCGGTTTTGTGTTAGCCAAAGCGGGAAATAACGTTGGGCTTATTTCTGAAAATGAGATGCAAATCTTGCTCGCATCCGGTATTATCACCATGTTAATTACACCAATACTGATACGATTTTCCCCGCATCTTGCCATCGGTGCCAGTAAACTTAAGAAGTTGGAACGTATTATCGGTGCAAGAGGGATTGACGAACCCGCACCAACACACAAGAAAATTAAAGATCACATCATCCTTGTTGGGTATGGTGTCGGCGGTAAAGTTTTAGCTAAAGCACTCAAACAAGAAAATCTTCCCTTTTTGATTATTGAAATGAATGCCGATCTGGTTAAAGAGGCAAGACGTGAAGGGATGCCTGCTTATTATGGAGATATTGCATCAGAAGAAGCGATTGAAATGGCACACGTGCATTCTTCCAAAGCGTTGGTGTTAATGATCAATGATCAACGTGCCGTTGAACGTGCCATTGTGACCGCTCATCGTTTAGCACCGGAAGTACCCATTTATGTTCGGTCTAGACGGTTGGTCCAGGTCCCTTATTTGAAAAAATTGGGTGCAAAGTTAGTGATCGTAGAAGAAGTGGAAGCAGGTATTGCGATGTTGGCAAAGATTCTTAAGTTGACCAACCTTTCACCTTCCCAACAATTGGAACATGTTCAAGCTGCTCGGGATACGATAAAGTTAGAGTATTACAAAGAATTGTAACGTAAACTTGATGAGTTAATCTGCAAGGAAACGAACTCGACCAGTTTCGATTTCGTAAATTGCCCCCAAGATGCCCAATGAACCCTTCTCAAATACTGATTGGATAGTGGGTTTACACTGTTTCAACAATTGAACGGTTTTTCGTACGTTTAATTCCAGCGCAGTGTCAAAGTGATTGATTTGCAAGTTGTGATATTCTAAAGCCACGGCGGATAAAGTATGCATAATATGGTTTCTGTGATCAGGAAAATGGAGACCCTCTATTGCAGCACGAACCGCCGCACACCCCGTATGACCCATCACTACAAGTAAGGGTATCCTAAAGGTATCTACACCGAATTCAATGCTACCAATTGCATGATCGTCCAACACGTTTCCTGCATTCCGAATTACAAATAGATCACCAAACCCGCAGTCAAAAATTAATTCGGGTGGGACACGTGAATCGGAACATGTTAGAATGGTGGCAAAAGGTTTTGCACCATTTACCAATTGATTCCGGTATTCAATGGTTTGATTTGGATACATTAACTGATTACTCAGAAACCGTTGATTCCCCTTCATTAGATTTTCAAATGATTGTTGGGTTAAGGGATGGTTGTAGTGGACCATAGATTTCCTTTCTTCGTAAAACAACGATTTTTTTACAATTTAATATCAAAACTTGGTAAAATGATAAATTAAAGTAACATCCATTTCTGTTCAAAGGAATAGAATACAAAGGTTAAGTTAAGATTATAGTATTACGATTGCAATATATTAGCAACACAAATAGTTAAGTTTTCCTATCGCATTGGAAATAGAAATTTTCAGTATTTATAAATAAAGCAACATGAAAATGTTTAAAATATGATAAGAAATTGAGAGGCAAAGGTGTAAAATTTTTCAAAAAAGGGTCAAAGCACTTGACATCGTGTTTTTTTTCACAATCTAAGTTGGGTGCAAGTTTTGTTGCTTTGTTTATTTTTCTGTTCTTTGAGTTTTTACTTGCACAATGTCAAATATCAAATTAGTTTAATCTGTAAGGTGTGAAACAATGAGAACACTTGTTTTTTCATCGTAGTAGTTCTACTTACCTCAACTTCTTTCTGTCAAGAGGCCTATTTACAAGTATTCACTGGTGGAACGATTGACTTTGATTGGATACAAAACCCTGGTGCTTCTGTTTTATCTAACAAGGGTGGTTCAAATGGATGTAGGGCAAGATCATATTGTTATGGACCAACTGATTACGATATTCATCATTACCGTGTCATTGATGTACCAGAGGAACCAACAGAAATATTTCATGTTCCCTTTTTTAGTGAGGAATTGTTAAAATTCAAATTGGTTCCCTTTGATGGTTCGGAACAGGGTACTGCTTGGTCAAAATATACTTTGGTTGAAAGAATTCCTTAATCGTTCTGTAGAAAGGAGAAATAGGATGTATTCCATGATAAAAACGTCTTTGGTTATCATTGTAGCACTATGTTATTATTCCTTTGGTTTAACTCATATTCTAAATGTACCGAGTGAGTTTCCTACCATACAACAAGCAATTGATGCTGCGGTTAATTATGATACAATACTAATTCAGCCATTGAATTACTATGAACAACTTTCCATAATCAACAAACAAGTTACTTTATCAGGAATACATCTTTTCTCTAATGATAGTGTGCATATAGATAGCACGGTCGTTCTATTACCTGATTCAGTAGTTAATGGAGGGACATTGTACCGATCTATTTTATATATAAGACATTCAAACGTTAAAATACACGGATTAACTTTTAAGAATGGATATGGAAGGCCAATACTCATAAATACAAATCCAAACATATTTAGAATAATGGGGGGTGGAATTTGTGCTGATTCATCTATTGTCAAAATTGAATGGTGTAAATTTAAACGTTGTTATGCGAATGGAGGTGGAATTGGAACATTCTATTCCACAGTAGAGATTAGCAACTGTCGCATTGACTCTTGCATAGCGAATACTCATACTAATCGTGATGGCGGTGGATTGTACTCAATAGGTTCAGATACAATAAAAGTTATCAATAGTATATTTAGCAACAACCAAGCATCGTTTATGGGTGGTGGTATGTTTTCAACCGATTTTAATGGTGAATTAAGTAATTGTTTATTTATAAATAACTCATGTCCGACTGGAAATGGAGGTGGTGCTACGTTGCTATCTCGTGGTGTCAGAGGCGGATTCATGAAAATAACTAATAACAGTTTTTATAATAATATAGCTGGTGGATCAGTTGCTTTATATTTACAAACGAGTCAAGATACTTCAACTACTTGGTTTTTCAAGAACAATATTATTATGAATAACAGAGTTACTCCAAACATAGTGACTGAAAGTGGCGGGGTTACCCTTGTAGGATGGAATAACTTAAGATGGGAAATTACAGATAATCTATTTTTCAATAATGGATATATAAATACCAGTAGTTTAAATGGTGGTGGATTGGTCATTCAATCTGGAATAGTTAATATCAAACGGAATCTATTCATTGAAAATATAGCAAGATACGGTTCAGCCATAAGTATTAGAAACGGAGTTACTGCATACTTAGATAGTAATTTTTTTAGTTCAAATCAAGGAGAATCCTTGCTTCGTTTTAATACATCCCATTTAAATGCCACAAACAATGATTTCATTCAGAACCAAGGTTCTTCTATTTTAGGATTATCTTTTACAGCGACGATGGTTAATAACTACTGGGGGCACCCGACGGGACCGAGAACGGCGAGTAATCCAGGTGGGCAAGGGGATTCGCTGCCTGATCAGATACCCTATATTCCGTTTAGGACTACACCAGTGTTTCCGGAGTTAGAGGTGAATGAATCGGAAATGGGCAACAATAGATACTTACCAACATCAATACGAATTGATGCGGTATATCCCAACCCGTTCAACAGCAAACTGACCGTAGAATATTTCTTACAATACCCACAACCCATAAAATTAGCCCTTTACGAAATCAACGGACGAGAAGTACAATGTATACACTTCCAGTGGCAACCACCCGGGAAACATTCTTTCAAATTGGATGTGTCCAATCAAGGGAGTGGTGTGTATTTATTACTTTTAACTGGAAACAATGCAAAAGTTTCACAAAAAGTTTTATTGTTAAAGTAATTAAAAAATACTTTACAAAGATTATTTTAGCACAATTACGACCTTTTCTGACAAATTGTTATGGGTTATACAATTTTTAATCTGGTTAAAGTAGAGATTAAAAATATTAAAAGAATAAAGGGTGCCAATGGCACCCTTTTAAGCATCTGAGATGCGTACCTTTTAGTAGTCCATACCGCCCATACCACCGCCGGGCATTTGTGGTGCTGGAGGATTCTTTTCTTTCTTTTCGGCAATCAAAGCTTCGGTCATTAGCATGAGACCCGCAACCGATGCAGCATTTTCTAATGCCACTCGTGCAACTTTTGTCGGATCAATGACCCCTGCTTCGACCAAATCTTCATATTGCAAGGTACGCGCATTAAACCCATAAGCACCCTTACCTTCACGAACCTTGTTGACAACCACCGAACCTTCAAGACCCGCATTTTCCACAATCATACGAATAGGTTCTTCACAAGCACGTCTTAAAATCATCTTGCCCTGCTCAATGTCGTTATTCGCGTGCTTAACATTGATTGCTAAAGAAGCACGAAGCAATGCTACTCCACCACCGGGTACAATACCTTCTTCTACTGCTGCCCGAGTTGCGTGTAGCGCATCTTCAACACGTGCTTTCTTTTCTTTCATCTCAACTTCAGTTGCAGCACCTATCTTGAGCACTGCCACGCCGCCTGACAATTTGGCAACACGTTCTTGAAGTTTTTCTTTGTCGTAGTCACTGGTGGATTTTTCAATTTGCTTTCGGATGTTCTCAATTCTTGCTTTGATATCTTCACTCTTGCCAGCGCCTTCAACAATGGTGGTGTTATCTTTATCAATGACGATTCTCTTCGCTTTGCCAAGATCAGACATCAACGCATTTTCGAGTTTAAAACCGGCTTCTTCAGAAATCACTCGACCACCGGTTAAAATCGCAATGTCTTCAAGCATGGCTTTTCGGCGATCACCAAAACCGGGAGCTTTTACTGCAGCAACTTTGAGTGTTCCACGTAATTTGTTAACCACCAATGTTGCCAATGCTTCCCCTTCTACATCTTCAGCAATGATTAACAATGATCGTCCTTGCTGAACCACCTTTTCCAAAATCGGAAGCAAATCTTTCATTGCACTAATTTTTTTATCGTGAATTAAAATCAGTGCATCTTCAAGCACAGCTTCCATTTCATCTGGATGGGTAACAAAGTAAGGAGAAATGTAACCACGGTCGAATTGCATACCCTCCACTACATCTAAGGTAGTGTCAATTCCTTTGGCTTCTTCTACAGTAATGACACCATCTTTTCCTACTTTGTCCATCGCATCGGCAATTAAATCACCAATTTCTTCGTCGTTGTTTGCAGAGATGGCTGCCACTTGTGCAATTTCTTTTTTACCACCAATGGGTTTAGACATTTTCTTTAGTTCAGCCACTACATCACGAACGGCTTCGTCGATCCCACGCTTGAGATCCACCGGATTCATACCCGAGGTGACTGCTTTGAGACCTTCCGAATAAATTTTTTGTGCTAAAACAGTAGCGGTTGTGGTTCCATCACCGGCGACATCACTGGTTTTTGAAGCCACCTCACGCACCATTTGAGCACCCATGTTTTCATAAGGATCTTCAAGTTCAATCTCTTTGGCTACGGTTACACCATCTTTTGTCACCGTGGGTGCACCGAACTTTTTCTCTATGACTACATTTCGACCACGAGGTCCGAGGGTCGCTTTGACTGCGTCTGCTAAAGCATCTACACCCCGTTTAAGCGCAGCACGCGCATCCGTATTATAGGCGATTATTTTCGCTGACATAATTTTTCTCTCCTTTCATGAATTACTTAGTGATAATCGCTAAAATGTCCGACCTTGACAGAATAAGGTATTTTTCACCTTCCCATTCGATTTCGGTACCACCATACTTGGAATGGAGAACTTTATCTCCCACTTTGAGAACTTCACTTAATTTGGGCTTCTTTTCGTTCTCACGTTCAATGTCGGCACCGAGTGCAATAACTTCTGCAATCGTCGGTTTTTCTTTTGCAGTGTCGGGAATGATGATGCTTCCTATTTTCTTCTCTTCTTCAACCATGGGTTTAACGAGAATTCGTTCATCCATCGGTTTTAACGGGATCTTCATTTTTCTCTCCTTCTCTTGTTTATGTTAATAAACTAAAATTAGTGGCAACTACAATTGCTGCCACAATTCCCATTATTCAAATTGTTTTCAGTTTTGGTTTCTGATTTTTCTTCTTTTTTCGTTGCAGATTTTCCATTTTTGGAATGGTTATTTTTATAATCGGTTTGATAAAACCCATTTCCGCTAAAAATCAATCCAACACCACCAGAAATGATGCGTCTAACCGGTTGTCCGCAAAATGGACAATGGGTATCCATTGGATCGCTAAATTTTTGCATTTTTTCATAGCGATGCTCTGCCGATACTTCACACTGATATTCGTAGGTTGGCATACCTATTTTTCTCCAGATCGTTTTTTAAACAGTCCAAAGGGGTACCTTAGAAAAGGCACCCCACAACGTTTCGTTGGTTAATTAGTTGCTTTCAATCGAAATCTCCCGTGGCTTAGCTTCTTCAGCTTTGGGCAATGTGATGGTTAAAACGCCATCATTGAATTTGGCTTTGATTTTTTCCACCACCACATTGGTCGGTAGCGTTAAACTACGGCTGAACTTGCCAACCCGACGTTCAATGAGATGATAGGTATCGCTGTCCTTTTTGACTTCTTCGGCACGTTCACCTTGAACGGTAAGAACATTTTCGTTTAAGGTAATTTTCACATCCTCTTTACGAACACCAGGGATGTCCGCTTTGACGATATAATCGTCCTTGCTTTCAATTACATCCATTCTTGGCGACCACATGGGTTCGGCTTCATCAAATTTTGAACTGCCAAAGAAATTTTCGAACAAGCGATTCATCTCATTTTGAATGGTTAAAAGATCACGTCTTGGAAACCAACGTACTAATGTCATAGTTTTACCCTCCTTTCTGTTAAGTCCACTTTGCCGAATGTTTTCTTCAACAAGGACCTTCGCATGTAGAAGGTGAAGACCCTTTTGGAATGCTTGGGTGGTTCGGCTTACCTACCTGAAGCGTTCCACCAAAGACATTAGCAATTTGCGTGCCAGTTTGCCAAAACTTAAACAATATACGAAAGAATTTATTCATATCAAGTTTACCTAATTAGCAATCACCTTTTCTGATTGCCATTTTGTCCTTTACCGTTTGTCTTTATGACATATGGTATGTCATAATGGCAATGTTTTCTTAAAAATTATTTTTAGCAAACTTTTTCTAATTTTCTTACGTATATATTGCTATATGCATTATGGTATATTTTCAACCCAACAACAAAAGAAAGGAAAATCTATGAAACGAACAGCAATTCTTTTAGTAATGGCGCTTCTTATGGTTAGTCAATTGACCTATGCAGCAGATTTAAGATATGGTGTGAAACTTGGTGTAAACCTTGCAAATGTATCCGTTGATCCTGCACCTAGCGGTATTGACTATAAAACTCGCACAGGTTTTGGTTTTGGTGGTATTGTGAACTACAGCATCAACGAAAAGATGGATGTTCGTACAGAAATTCTGTATTTAATGAAAGGCACCAAAGTAGAAGCAGGTAGTGTAAGTAATGAATGGAAAGTTGATAATCTCGTTGTTGCTCCGTTCTATACCTATACATTGGCGCAATGGGATTGCAAAATTAACCCAGGCCATGATGCTAAGTTCTTTTTCCAAGCAGGTCCTGAGATAGGGATTAAGATGCAAGCAAAGGATAAAAACGGAAACAATCTGACTAATTGGAATAGTTCAGAAGTTGCTTTAAATATCGGTGCTGGGTTAGCAATTCCGGTTGGACCCGGGCATTTGATACCAGATGTTCGTTACTCTATGGGACTAACCAATCTTACTACTACATCTGGTCTTACGGTTAAATCCAGTGGTATTCAAGTAATGTTTGGATATTTATTTTAACGGTTGAGAAGAGATTATTTCTTAAGCGCACTCAGTTTGAGTGCGCTTTTTTTTTCTTTATTTCTTTCATTGGTATATTGAGTGATCTTTTTTTCTAGAGGATTTTAAATGGAACTTAGAAACCATCACCAAACAATACTTGTCACAGGGGGAGCTGGATTTATTGGTTCCAATTTAGTGGATGCATTGATTGCACTTGGATATCAAGTAATTGTGGTAGATAACTTTTCAACAGGATTTCGAGAAAATGTTCACCCACAAGCAATCTTAATTGAAGAAGATATTTACACAATAGATTGGTTATCTGTTTTCAGCCAGTACAAAGTTGATGTTGTCTATCACCTGGCAGCACAAATGGATGTACGTAAATCGGTTAACGAACCTATTTTTGATTTTCATGTGAACATGGACTCAAGTGTACGATTGCTCCATCAAGCGATCCGCAGTGAGGTCAAGCGGTTTCTATTTGCTTCTTCTGGAGGTGCAGGATATGGATCAGTAGATCCACACTATCTCCCTGTATCTGAAACTTATGCACCAAAACCTGAATCACCCTATGGTGCTGCAAAAATGTCATTTGATATGTATTTGTATGCTTTTAGTCAATCATTTCCGATTCAATTCGTTTCTTTACGATTAGGCAACGTATTTGGGCCACGGCAAAATCCATGGGGAGAAGCCGGTGTGGTTGCTATTTTTACAGAACAAATGGAAAGTGGCAAACAACCTCACATTTTTGGTGATGGCAAAAAAACAAGAGATTATGTTTATGTGGGTGATGTTGTACAAGCATTTGTATTAGCGCTTGAAAAAGGCGACAATCAATGGATTAACATCGGTCGAGGTATTGAAGTCACTGATGATGAGATTTTTGAAGCAGTTAAACAAGCGACTGGTTCACCCGTAGAAAAACAGTACGCAGATTTTCGACCTGGTGAAGTTTTACGGATCGCTTTAAACATTGAACGTGCACAACAACTGCTTGGTTGGAAACCTACAGTATCATTAGAGAACGGCATTCAATCCTATGTAACTTGGTATCGCGCGCGCCGCGCCTTAGGACCACTTTCGGAGCGAAGATAAATGAGCGTTTATCAATGGGAACCTTATACAACGAATTTTGCCGAAGAATGGGATCGCTTAGTCCAGTTAGCGAATGATGGAACCTATTTTCAAACACGACGCTTTTTGAGTTACCACGAAGAAGGAAAATTTGAAGATTGCTCGCTGGTTCTGAAAAAGAAAGGGAATCTTTGGGGTGTACTTCCTGCTGCAGTCAGGTATCGCCAAAATTCGGAGAATACTTCATCAAAATGGTTCGTTTCTCATCCGGGTGCTAGTTATGGCGGCATCATGACTAAAAAAATCGTAGCATTTGATGAAGCGGAAGAAATTTTACGCTCACTGATAGAACACGTAAAAAATTTAGGTTTTCAGGGATTGGAAATTACCCCTCCTCCTATTTGTTATCACCGAATACCGAGTGATGTTTGGAGTTTTGTAATGATGATGTTGGGGTTCCAATATCGCAAACGTGATTATACTCAAATTGTTCCTTTGTGGTTTGAAGATCCAACGTTGTTTTACGATAACAAAACCTTAGGTGGTTTAAGATTTGCAGAAAAGCAAGGGGTGGTGGTTAAAGAAGTAGAACTTAGTGAAGAAAATTGGGATATCTTTTATCCGATGTTAATTGACAACCGAAAAAAATATGGTGTTCTCCCTGCTCATTCAAGAAGGGATTTAAGTGCACTTTCTCGATTGGTTCCCGAAATGATGAAACTCTATTTTGCTTATGATAGACATCAGCAGGTCGTTGCTGCATCTTTGATATTTGATATTAGCCCACAAGTGACCATGACCTTTTACATCACTCACGATCGAAACAAACAAGATACCAAAGCGGTTCTTCCATTAAACCATTTTTCTATCGTAAAAGCGCGGGAGCGTGGCGCTCGTTGGTTAGATTTTGGAATTTCTACAGTTGTTGGTGTACCAGGTTATGGATTAATCCGTTTCAAAGAAAATTTTGGTGCAGTAGGGGGCTGGCGTGATGTTTATTATTATGAATTTTCATGAGGAATTTTTATGGAACAGTATTACCGTTTGTTATTAAAATCTAAAATCCATCGTGCAGTAGTTACAGAAGCAAACCTTGATTATGTAGGTTCAATAACCCTTGATCCTGTACTAGCCCGAGCAGCAGATTTATGGGAACATGAACAGGTTTTGGTTGCAGATGTAACCACAGGTAACCGACTTGAAACCTATGTGCTTTATGGCGAAGAAGGTAGTGGTGAAGTGTGTTTAAATGGGGCTGCAGCACATCTGTTCAAAAAAGGTGAAGAAATTATCATTATGTCTTTCACTTGGTCGAAAACGCCTATTCAAGCAAAAATTGTAATTTGTGCCCCTGATAATTCCATATTAGATATTTGTGCAACTGAACCACCTAATTCAGAAGATCCTATTGTACATCCTTGAAACTCTACTCTACGAACATTAGCCCTACTAAAGCGAATCTTTGGTTGTTCCTAACTACTGCTATCTGGGGGCTAACTTTTCCAGTAATTAAATCTTCTTTGGCTTTAGTTCCCGCAGGATTGTTTTTAGGTTTGCGGATGAGTTTCACCGCTTTAATTCTTTGGGTTGTATTAAAGTTATTGAAAATTCCTATTTACTACCCGTTTCATAAACACGGTATCGGATTAATTTTATCTTTTTCTGCAGGTTTTCTACTTCAAACATTTGGTTTAGAATATACGACTGCATCGAAATCAGGTTTTCTTACTTCTTTGTATGTAATTTTCGTCCCTTTTTTATCTGAAAGAATTGCTCGAGAAAAACCTAAACTCATTAGTTTGTTAGCAATTCCCTTAGCAGTTTTGGGAACAGGGTTTATGATGTCACCCAAATTGGGTGGGGATTGGAATATCGGTGATTTTCTGACAATTGGTTGTGCAGTGGCATTTGCTTTTCAAATCGTTTGGACCAGCCGTATTGGAAAAGAGGTCCATCCCTTGGTCATGCTTTTGGTTCCTGCATTTTTTACTGGGTTGTTTGCTTTTCTACTACTTCCTATTCAACTATCGCATGTGGAAAAAATCCAAATGGGCCAAGAATTGTTCTGGGGATTGGGATATACAGTGTTCTTCGGGTCTATTGTTGCTTTGTATGTAATGAATCGGTTTCAACCTTATACTGATGCTGTTACTGCCTCATTAATTTACACTCTTGAACCGGTGTATGCAGCGTTTTTCGCTGTATTGTTTTTTAATGAAATGATCAGTATGAGTGTTTTCATTGGTGGTTTGCTGGTACTTGCTGCCAATGTGATTATCCAATTTCCATTTCAAAAATGGTTTCGTAATCCAATGTAACTACTTTTTCTTAAGAATTACCGAAAGTAGGATTGCGATGGATAAAATCCCTACCACAAAAGATAAACTCACCATGGGGGGAATTTTTATAAAAGAATGGATTAGCATTTTGATTCCAATGAATCCTAAAATGACTGCTAAAGCAGGTTTTAGGAAACGGAATAAAGGTAACAATTTATCCAAAACAAAGAACAAACTTCTTAGTCCAAGAATGGCAAATACATTTGAGGTATAGACAATAAATGGATCAGAGGTAATAGAAAAAATTGCAGGAATTGAATCTACAGCAAAGATAATGTCCGTCGTTTCCACAGAAATCAGTACTAAAGCCAATGGAGTTAGGTAAGTTTTTCCATCAACCTTTGTAGTAAACTTTGATTCAACATAGAAATTTGTGACTGGGAAATGTTTTTTAACCCAGTTTATTACCGGATTTTCATCAGGATGAATTTCTTGTTCTCCGGAGTGTAACAATTTCCATGCTGTGTATATTAGAAATGCACCAAAAAGATAAAGAACCCAATCAAAACGACTGATGATGATTGCACCTAATGCAATAAATATTGCACGGAAAAAAAGTGCACCTAAGATGCCCCAAAATAAAACCCGATGTCGCGATTTAGGGGGAACTGCAAAAAAGGAGAATAGAACCAAAAAGACAAAAAGGTTGTCCACTGAAAGGGAATATTCGACTAAATAACCGGTATAAAATAAAATCGCTTTCTCTGTTCCCCATTTCCATCCTATATAGACACCATACAGGATTGCACAAGTGATATACAGAGAGACCCAAGAGATGGCTTCTTTAAAAGATGGTACATGGGCTTTTCTTTGACCAACCCCCAGATCTAAACCTAATAGGGTAAAGATAATGAAATGGAAAATGACCCATTCCCAAATTGATTTTTCTGCTTCTAAAGGTTGAGTTAAAGTTAGTAGTTCCAAAGTTTCACTCGAATTTAGTACCGAATATAAACGATAAAACACTAATAAATCAAAATGACTGTAAATCCTAAGATGAATAAATAGTTTATACGTTTGAAATTTATTTCATGGTAAATAGAGCAGATTTAATTAGCGTAGTTGATGACTCATGATTTCACTGAAGAGGAATTCTTGTATTTTAACAAACCAGTGAATTTTATTAACAATTTCTTTATTGAAAGATTTTCAACTTATTTTATTTGAAATGTACCATTGAATAGGTAGATTGATTACATTTGAATGTATCGTTCAATCACTACAATGCAACCAATTTCTTTTTTAGAAACACTCTCAAACGCCTCTACTTGGAAGGATGAACTTCATTATTGGGAAAAAATAGGACTTTTGTCCAAAATTCAAGAGTTTAATTACAGTTTCAAATTTTTAAATGAATTCGAAGTTGAAACTCTAAAGATTGATATCATTAAAACTCTCCTTCAACTCACTCCTTATTCTATTCAAAAAGAAAAAAGGATTGAATTGCTTTCACAACTATTTGAAAACCATCCTCTTTTACTGCATGGAGTTTTACGAGTCCTTTCTTTTAGTTATCGTTCGGTGGTTACACACGTCATTCATAAAAAGTTCAACCCAAGTTATTTTCTTGGGATTCTGCAGGATGGTGCTTCAAAAGATGACATCGCTGCGTACACCAAAGCAGAAGTAGCCGTAAAATTTTATCAGAATGCACAATGGACTGCTGCTACTGAAACCATCCGAATGGCACGTGAATTATCCCCCAAAAACAGCAGTTTTTTAAATTTGGAAGGATGGTTTTGGCTGATACGACGTGATTCTTTTTCCAATGTAAGTCGGGCTTATGAAGCGTTTAAACAATCTTACCAGATAACATTAAGAAAAGAAAACATCACACATTTTGATACAGAATTTTTGGAATGGTCAGCGATTGCTTGTTATTACAATCAAAATGTAGAAGAAGCATTTTCGCTTTCTCAAATAAATTTTCAAAAACATCCCAACGAGCTGACGGCGGTGATGGATCATTGCAAATTTGCTTTACTTTCCTCACCGAATCCATCCTACAACCAAGTTGCAACGTACTTTATCAATTTCTTAAACCATCAAACTTCTTATCTTTATTGGTTTACATTGCTCTGTATGGTTTGTGATCCTCTCTTAGTAACCCTTTTAGATAAAGAAACTTGTTTTCAAATCCTTTCTAAACAGACACAATTGAATTTTGAGGATTTACAATCCAAACTAAATGAAACCTTGAATTTGTATAGAAACAATGTAAGCATGATCCCAAAATCTTTGGCAATGGTACAACAATTCGCCTCTGCAAACTATCCATCCGTTGATGCATTGTTTTTACTAATACAAAATCAGATCTGTACAGATTTTCACCATACCATTGAATCCACAAAATCTTTTGAAATTGAACGCATCCAAACAGAAATTAACAAAATGCTTAACGAGCATATAACACCATTTGCCAACCTTTTACGACAATTGCATTATCTAAACTTTCCTAAAATTGTGCTTGATACTACTTTTGAACTCATCCAACGCACCACAGAAACATTTGAAGATCTTTTACAATACCACAAAGACCTCACCAATTATTTACATACCTTTCAAGAATTGAACCATAGCGTAACCGCTTACTCAACCGAAATACAACCCCTAAATGATTTGGTACTCAATTCGAAGTTTGAAATCAAACAGTATCAAAAACTTTTGAAGCAGGTAAAACTTTTTTGGTTGAGACAGGTTCTTTATACTTGTGTATCTATTGTTTTATGGTTTTTCGTTATTGATACTTGGTATTTTCAAAAAGGGTTACAAGGAACTCCCATTTTTCTTGCATTTTTTGCATTAGGTTTTACAATGCTGGTTGAACCTAAAAAATGGTTTAAAAAATTCAAAGAACCGAAAGAGTTCAAAGAAGCTATTCGCCGTCTTCAAACAGAAATTAGTCAAGCAAGAGAACGCATCCAGCAATTAGAAACCAATATGCATATCGCTGTTACTAACCTTTTGGTATCTTAGAAAGCAATTCTTATGAACGGTGTTTGGATTAGCAATCAGTATCAAGAAGGAAAAGGAACGCCTTCAACATTATTCGCACCTTGGGATAACACCCCTTTGCTTGAATTTCAACATTGTTCACCAGAACAAATTGAACAGGCAATTCAATTAGCACACATGACTTTCTCACAGTTTTCAAAAATGCCTGCTTACTTACGAAGAGATGTATTAATTCGTATAACGAATGGACTACGTGATAATCTTGAACGCTTTGCAACTACAATTGCAAAAGAAGCCGCCAAGCCAATTCAAGATGCCAGAAATGAAGTTAACCGTGCCGTTTTTACCTTTCAACTTGCAAGTGAAGAAGCTACACGGTTTGCACATGGTGAGTGGATTTCTTTAGATCAGACCGTAATGAGTAAAGGTCGTAGTGCTTTGGTGAAGCGCTTTCCACGAGGAGTAGTTTTAGGAATTACTCCTTTTAACTTCCCGTTGAATTTAGTGGCGCATAAAGTAGCGCCTGCGATTGCTTGTGGTTGTCCCATCGTTTTGAAACCAGCACCACAAACCCCTATGACTGCCCTTATGTTGGCAGAACTATGTAAAGAGTGTGGATTGCCAGAAAATGTGCTTCAAGTTATCGTTTGTGAAGGAAATGTAATCCAACCATTTGTCAATGATGAACGATTTGGGTTAGTAAGTTTTACGGGTAGTGAACAAGTTGGGTGGTTACTGCGTAGACAAGTTCAAAATCCGCTGGCATTAGAATTGGGAGGGAATGGTGCTGTTTTGATTGATGAAACCTATACAAATTTAAACTATGCAGTCCAACGTTGTTTGATCGGAAGTTATTCTTATGCAGGACAAATTTGCATTTCTGTGCAACGCATTTATGTGGTAGAATCCATTTATCAAGATTTTGTAGAGATGTTTATTAAAGAGATTCCTACCTATATCGTCAATGATCCACTTCTCTTGGAGACCAAATTGTCTTGCATGATCCATGAACAAGCGGCTATCCGTGCAGAGAATTGGCTTTCTGAAGCAGTTCAAGCCGGTGCCAAAATTTTATTTGGTGGATATCGGGAAAAAAACCGTTTTCAACCTACACTGATTACTCAAGTTCCTAAACATTGTAAACTTTATCGTGAAGAGGTTTTTGCACCCATTGCTATCATAGAAAAAGTTCCGAATTGGAAACAAGGACTAATTGAGATCAATGATTCTAAATACGGATTACAAGCGGGGTACTTTTCAAGTCACCTCGAGCGACTTTTTTATGCATTTAACCATTTGGAAGTTGGTGGTCTTGTTTGTAACGACGTACCTACTTTTCGTTCAGACACTTATCCTTATGGTGGTGTAAAACGCTCAGGATTGGGACGAGAAGGGGTAAAATATGCAATGGAAGAAATGTCGGAACGTAAAGTGATGGTTTTGCCACCTGATAGGGATGTATGAACTTTTTCGCTGTACTTTTTTCTATTTTCTTCTTGGTCCTATACGGATCAAAATCGTTTGGTTTTTTACCTATTGCTGGTGCCAGAGACGCGGCGATGGGTGGTTTCACCAGTGCTCTTTCTATGGATGTATCGTCTGTGTATCATAATCCTGCGAATGCAGCAATGGATGGTCAACTTCAAATTGAATTCTTTGCAACAGATTCATCCTTTTCCTTACCCAATAGTTGGGGCATTACTGCACGCAAGCCCAAAGATAGTGAAACCAATGCTGCAGCAATCTTCTTTTATCATTTTTGGAACCTTAAGGATTCTATTGGATTGCAATCCAATCAATTGGGATTTTGTTTTAGTGATGATCAATGGGGAATAACGGTAGGTTGTACCGGAAAACTTTTATGGGAAAAGTGGGATACAAAAGATCGATTCCGTACCGGTTTTACCTGCGATTTAGGGACTTTAATCCCAATTTCAAATTTTCGATTCGGGCTGAGTGCAAAAAATCTTTTGGGTATGAAGTGTCTCAGCGAGGCAAAACGTTACGAAGTGGGTGCTTCATTTCACAAAAAATTTGTGACTCTTTCTACTGGTGTCTCGTCTCTCACCAATTCTATGCGTACATTTCGTAATGAAATTGCTACCAATTGGGGATATGGATGTGAAATACGAATCCTTGAAACAGGGTATTTCCGAGTAGGTAGAAGTATGGTGCTTGGAAAATTTGTAGAAACTTATGGTATTGCTTATTCCACAGCAAAAGAAGGATTGGTACTTTCTTATTCTGTTCGTCGTTTTCAAGGTGAATCCAATCATTTCTCACATTGGATAAGTTACACAACCAGTGCAAAACCTGAATATTTACCAATTTATAAGTAAACATCCCTATGCGTTACGAATCAATTCAAATAGTCGGTTTTGGAAGATTATCAAATAGCTACCGTTTTCCCCATGATAAATTGATTCTTGTGATGGAGAAAAACGAAGCGGGAAAATCCACATTAGCCAATGCACTTTTGTTTGGTATCTATGGATTACCAGATAGTCGAGGTAGTTCACGAGAACTATTTCAACGCTTGCAATTACTAAAACCATGGTCCGAGCATCCGTTTGAAATTGCATTAGATTTTACAACCTCAAACCAACGCCTTCGCATTAAACGCAATTTCACGACACGGTTTGTCCAAGTATTGGATTTAGATACCAATCAAGATGTTACCACCGAATTTTTCCCCGGAAAAAAAGATGATCTTGGGAATATGCTTTTCAAAATGAGTTTGATGGATGCATTCAAAACTCTGTTTGTCCAACAATCTCAAATTGTGTTAGAAAATGGGAGTTTAAACTCACTTGCGATTCTTATACAAAGAATCGTTGATTCAAATGCCGGTGATTCAAATGTGGTTCAAGCCCTAAATGCCTTACAGAAATCGCTAAACAATTATCCGTTTACCATCATCTCTAAAAATGCCTCAATAGATTACGAGATCCAAAAGTTGGATGATGAAATCGCCCGCTGTCAAAAAGAACTATCCAATTTGGAGAAAGTATATGCTGCATATCATGCAGATATTCAACGCACAGAGGAAATTTTATCTGAATTGGAATTTTTAAAACAAACGGAAAAGTTGCTTCAACAACGTAGTTTAATTCGTGAAAAAAACGAATTAATGCTTCGGATAGAAGAATATCAAAAACTTTATTCCGAACTTACACTGATAGAAAATCGGATACGTGAGCTTGAGTACTATTCGCGAATTGATTTGTCTTTAGAAGAACCCTTCAAACGGGTCCATACCTTGCTTGCTAGCAAACGTCGGGATATTGATAAACTGAACCTACATATTGAATTGCTTCGCGATCAAATTGAAACCAAGCGCTCACAATTAAACCAACACAAATTTAGTCGCGCTACCATCCACCAACGAGATCATTTAAGTGCAATGAAATATAGCGGTGAAAGCGCTTTTATTAATGCCAGACAAGCTGAAACCAGTTTTCGCAATGCTCATTCGGCTTTACAACAGAAAGGGATAGCCGAACCGGTTACTTTTATAGAAGATGAAGAAAAATGGAACTCGCTTTCACCAGAAGAAGAATTGTTAATCGCTCAATTGGAAAAAGGTCAAATCGGAACCACCATTGCCCTTAGAAAGCGTGAAGCTCAAGATGAATTGAAATCTATTGAAGATAAATTGTTGGATATAGATGTATTGTATCGGACGAAAATCAAACAAGCAAAAATAGTTCGTTTGGTTGGAATTTTCTTAGGTTTGGTTGGAATTGGTGGGATAATCGGTTCTCAATCAATTTTATTGGCTATAAGTATTTCAATTCTTTTGCTGGGTATTTTTCTGGCGATTTTTTCCAGTATGCGAATTTCACAATTGCCTAATGAAGCAGAACAACAAAAAATCCCATTACAGAGTTTATTGACCAAAGCCAGCGAAAACTTCCGCATTGCTGAAGAAGAGTATCTTGCTGTCCATGAAAAATTGCGAAACTTATTGAACTCGCTCAATATGAATGGTTATAAAGAACTTTATTCAGAGTGGCGGTTACGACGCGAATTGCGACGAGAAATTGAAGAATGGAAACGATCTTACAATGAATATCATCGTAATGCAAAGATCTTAAACGATATTCAAGAAGAAGCTGCCAGAATTTTAACGGAAGCCGGTGTTCCTACCAAGCCAACTGAAATATCACTTCAGTTTATGTCAGAAAGTATTGATAGCATCAATCAATCTTTGCTACTTCAAAGAGAAATTGAAGAAGGTGAACGTAAAATTGTTGATGCTACCAAACAAAAAGAGAACGCACTTGAAGAAGTCAATAAACTTGAAAAGGAACTCTGGGAGATTCTTCGTCATGCGAGTATCCCCCATGGTCTTTCAGAAACCGATGCTGTTCAATGGTTTTATAACACCATACAAAAACGTCGTGAATATGATCAGTATTCACAAGAAAAGCAACGATTGTCCGAACGGCTTGTACCTGCTCAACAATATCAAGAGTGGCAACATCGTTATGAACAATTAAAAAATGCAGTTGGTGAATTAACGGATGTTGAAATTCCATCACCTTACAATGCAATGAATGATAATGATGGTTTAGTAAGCATCAATCAGCGTAGAAAAGAATTGCTTGAAGAGAGCCGTAACTTAGAGATACGATTGGATACATTTCAACGCGAGTGGCAACATAAACAATCCCTTGAGGAGCGATTACAAGAAGTTGAATTCGCAAAACGTGAAGCACTTCGTTTTAAGAATGCTGTAGTGAAAGCCATTGAAGAAATTGATAACATTTCTAAGGATTTGCATAAAAACTGGTCTAAAGCGTTAAATAGCGGAACATCGCAACGGTTAGCACAATTTGGTGAACCTCGCTTCGTAACTTTTTCTGATCAGTTGGAACTAACCGTTGAAATTCCCAATACAAAAACCCTTCGGGATCAAGAACTCATCGCATTTAGTGCTGGTGCCCGTGATCAACTGTATTTAGCGGTACGTCTTGCTTTGGTGGAGTATCTGTCTCCTAAAAATGATCCATTACCTGTAATATTGGATGAGCCCTTTGCTCAATGTGATGATGTACGTTTTGATCGAGGAATGCATCTATTATTGGACGAATCAAAAAATCGCCAGATTTTGCTGTTTACATGCCCCGAACAGCGACATCAACACTGGCTAGATACACATCCGGAGTGAAAGAAAAAATTGAATTGGTCAATTTAAGGTAAATCCATGAAACCGATACGCGTCTTACAAACCTCTGATTGGCATATTGGACGTTTGCCCTTTCAACTTCGCACAGATCGGGGTATCCAACGTCAAGATTTTTTGTTGCAGTTGCTTGAACAACTTCCTGAATTTGCAAAAAATCAAAATGTAGATATCGTTTTACTCCCAGGCGATTTATTCAATGCAGACAGTATTCCATCACAGTTGATTGAACGTTTTTTCGGGATCTTAAATGCATTTGCCCCTATCCCTGTTATCATTAGTACCGGTAATCACGATTATTATGATAGTTTTCTTTCTTTAGTCAAACGGTTCAATTTTAAAAAGCAAGAAGCATCTGTGTTAGGTAACCATGTGTACCTTGCAGGAAAAGAATGGCAACGTTTCCAATTTCAAGGTTTTGCCGTCACAGCAAGATCATTCCTCTCACTACGCGAAATGGGTGCTTTGCAAAAAATTCCACCACGCGGTTTAGATCCAGTAGAAATTTTATGTTTTCATGGCAGTGTTGGTGAAGTACCGCCTGAACAAGAACCCATGGCTACAATTTCTCCGGATGAACTTCTTGGAATGAATTATGATTATGCAGCCATTGGTCATTACCATCGTCGTAAATTCTTTTTGAAAAATGATCGGGTTGTAGCAGGATATTCGGGAGCCTTTTTAGCACAACGCAAATCAGATGTTGGAGATTTAGGATTTTTGATTTTAGATGTTGAACCAAAGGGTGTTTTCATTCACAATATTCGTGCGGAAAATTGGGACAAACTAAGAATTCATGAAATTACTCTTTCTTTTCCCGGTGATGGTGAACCTATTCAAGCATTGGAAAATAAATGGCGTGAACTTAACATTCAATTGACCGATTATGTGCGTGTAATTTATCAAGGACGATTGAGTAAAGATCGGTTTAGAATTCCTAATCCGGATCATTACAAAGACCGTTGTTATCATCTTGAAAACATTATCCAACTTACCCCCGATTGGGATTATGAAGAACTTGCCAAAGGAATTTCCGCTGAAGCCCAGTTTGTCCGAACCCAATTAGAACGAATTCAGGAAGCTATACGGTCTCAAAACAAAGAAGAAGAGCAATTGCAACGAGATATTTTAGAGGTTGGTTTACAAGCATTTCGTTATCAAAAAGTAGAAGACAAATTGCCTGCGAGGTATTCAACATGATTAAAAGTATTGGGATGAATATGAAAAATATAGTCGGAATTTTCTTGTTAAGTATGTTTTTCTACTCATTCGCAAGAGGATACTCATCCAACTTAGGAAACAATTATGCCGGCAATCCACCTGCGAATAATTCATGTGTGAATTGCCATTCAGGTACAGTGAACTCGGGAAATGGGAGTATGAGTATTTTGAATCTTCCTACCACTTATACACCGGGTCAAACTTATAATTTAACGCTTCAATTGCAGGATCCGGGCCAAAGTCGTTGGGGATTTCAACTTACAGTAGCAAAAAATAGTTTAGTTACAGAACGTGGTGGTACTATCATAGTTACCAATTCTACCACTACACGTTTATCCTCACTTGCTGGGAATGGATTGCAATTTTTAAATCAGACCTCACAAGGGAATTATCGCAACACCATGAATGGACCCGTAAATTGGAACTTTCAATGGACAGCACCAGCAGCTGGTACAGGTACCGTAACGTTTTATGCAGCAGGATTAGCAGCAAATAACAACAGCAACTCAAGTGGTGATTATACTTATGTGATCTCTGTTCCTGTAAACGAATATCAAACCAATCTACCTCCTAATCCATTCAATTTAACAAGTCCATCCAATGGAACTGTTTTACGAAACAATCAAGTCACTTTGAGTTGGGAATCGAATGGTGGGGGTGCGAATGATACGATTTACTATGTGTGTTATCTCTCTACCGACAGTTTGTTTCATGCTGCTGATAGTTTCAATACGGGTACAATTTCATCGAGAATTGTATCTAACTTAATCAACAATACAACTTACTATTGGAAAGTGCGTGCTTACAACCAACGTCTTCAAAGCGTCTGGTCAAATCAAATGTTTCACTTTACCATTCAAATGTATTCACCTATTACTATACGTCCTTTGTTATCATTCCCTGAGAATAATAGTCAATGGATACATATGCCAATGACGTTTGGTTGGTTTCATGCTTTTGATCCTGATCCTCAAGATACGATCCGTTATTCTATTCACTTTTCTTTTAGGAATTATACTTATATCTATGATGTAGGAATTGATTCTACTATGACTATTCTTTTAGATACAATTCCTCCGCTTCAGCCCAATGAATCAATTTTTTGGTGGGTTCAAGCAATGTCGTCTTTTCCGCTAAGTTATGTTGAATCAGATACATTTCAATTAATGCCTTACAATGTAGTGAATACTACCGTTCAAAGTTTACAAGATTTTTCTATCTCTTCGGTTTATCCTAACCCGTTTAACCAAAGCACAACAGTAAACATAACTCTTTTCCATCCAAAAATGGTGGAAGGTTTATTGTATGATATCCATGGACGTGAAGTCCGACGATATTCCTTCGGACGTCTTGAGGCAGGATACCATACTCTTAAGATCCAAGTTGTAGATTTACCATCAGGAATTTATTGGCTTACTTTCGTTTCAGCTAAGGATCGTCAGTATAAAAAACTGATTCTGTTGAAATAAACATGCAAAAAACGATTCAACAAAAGAACGAAGGGATCTTTGGACTATTCAAAAAGACCATTATGAGTGGTCTTTTGGTGGTTACGCCTGTTGCGATTACCATCTGGTTGCTAATTAAACTATTTCTATTTTTGGATGGGATTCTATCAGAACCAAGTCGGTGGTTGTTGCAACAAATTGGTATTTCCATATCCCCTGAACAGCGAATTTATGGACCGGGATTACTGGCACTTCTGCTGATACTTCTCTTGGTTGGTGGATTGACACGTCTTTATATCGGTCATCGTTTTTTTGAAATAGCGAATCAATGGTTTGAAAAGTTGCCTATCATCAACACCATTTTCTCTACTGTACAACCGTTATCAAGAGCCATCTTTGGTGGACAAAATGACTTTTTTCGTGAAGTGGTATGGATACCTTATGAAAATGGTTATACCATTGGTTTTGTAATTGGAGATGCACCAGAAAGTGTGAAACAACTTCCCACGGAACCTGAAATTGCGGTTTATCTCCCTTTCGCACCACCCACTACTGGCATACTATTGTATGTTAAAAAAAGTGATTTGTATCCTGCGAATCTGTCCGTTGAGCAAGCGTTGAAGATTCTGTTTAGTTTCGGAATTGTGAAAGATACCGACCGTAAATGATGTACGGCTATAGAATTCTCCTCTTTTTTTTTCTATTTCCTTACTCTTCAATCCTGGAAATACGTCAGAGTATCCATCAAATACTTTACCTATTGATAGCATCGGTTTTGGTTATACAGAAAAACTTGGTGAACGCATAGGTATATTTCGTACTGTTCGCACTTTTTCTACAAAACAAGATAGCTTTTCATTGAAACTCTATGGCTCATTGTTTACACGAACTTTGAGTGGATATAGTCCTCATTTTAAGGATAACGAGATTTTGGAGTTCTTTTACTCAAAAGATATTCAACTAAACCTTCGTTTTTTTTCTACATTGTTTACGAATTCCTATCGCAATCGTGCTGAAGTGCTTAGACCTCAATTGGGTTCATTTACTTCTATGGTTGAACATTACCGTTATGATGAATCTTATCACTCATCTTCACCAACCTACTTTTCACAACATAGAGGTTATGCACTTTTGGGTTTGGAAACAAACTGGTCTGATCATCATCTATTAACAGGAACAGGATTGAGTTATGATCAAGATGGAAAGGATGTTGGTCGTGGTTATACCATCCAAACCCAAATTTATGCCAATCCCACAATTAGTAATGAATGGCGAACAAACTATCAGTTGAATTTTGAACAACACTGGCTTCGCCCAAGAGAATCGAAAAAGATACTTTTTCATTTAGATTTGTTATGGAATGATTCAATACGAATAAGTTCTGCAAACATTCAAATGAATGTAGAGCATTATGAAAAAGATATCCCAACAGTGATTCCTTATAGGCGATCAGAATGGAATGGAAATACGTCTTTAAAAATTTTGACTCCTATTATTGGAAAAACACATTTTAGTTTAGAAAGTCAGGTTGATGGGTTTAGAATTCGTCAGGGGAGTTTGTATCCATCCTCCTCTCAATTAAAACACTACCATACAGTCGGGATAAGACGCGAAAAAAGCAATCCATTTTTACTTTCCTTTTATGGTACTGGTTATCAAGTAACACGATTGGGTGAACACCTTCAGCAGCATGTATCTGAGCGTGTTCACTTGCACACAGGTCTAACGAAAATCCCCATCGATTCTCTTGCTCTATCCATTGAAGGTGCAGTCACTCGTATCACCACTCCTGATACCACTGAATATAATGATCGTGATGAAGTACAATGGAATGGTTATCTACGAGGTGTTCAACATTTCTCGCAACACTTTCTTGTGGAAAGTCAATTGGGATACGTGTTTCAGCACCCAATTTATTTGTCTAGATACACCTCATCGTCCAACCGTTCAATACGTAGTTACAACTTTGGAACCACGTTGAAACAATTTTTTTCCAATCGATTTACTCATCAAGTAACCATAGAAATGTTTTCTTCTTACATTTTATATGATTTTCCAATGCAAACGAACGAGAGTCGCGACTTGGCGTCAAGGCGTTTTAGTTTGTATGATTGGCTGTCTGTACCCATTTCTCGTGGTACAATCATAGTTCATTTGCGAAATGATATTGAAGATAGAGGTACTTATTTTCGTACTAATCACGAAGTTGCTCTTGCAGAAGCGTTTCATACACTTACTGGATCATTTCATTTTGAAACACATATTCAGAGAGTACCCTTCTCTTTTGGAATTCATGGTTATAGCAGAAAACCTTTGTACTATTCAATCTTTCGTGCTAAGGGGCGATATAATCAAAATGTCCAAACTGTTCAAGGAATTGGTCCGATTGTAGAATTTCAACATCAGTTTACCAATCAGTGGCGAGTTTATAATCGGACTTCCATCCTGTTTATTAAACAGATGCATAGAAAAAAAGAGACACAACCTACTTGGGAATTTACACTTTCTAAACTATGGTAACTTATTTTGGCGTTTTTATATCGGTTGTTTTGCTTGTATCTCTGATCTTGAATAGTACTTGTAACGGAAGTCCTCCCATTCGAGTGGATGGTATTCAAATCATCGGCAATGATAAAACACACTCAGAAATTTTATTACGTGAGATTTACTTTAAACAGAAGCAATGGCTTGATTCTTCCGATTTAATAGACATTGAAAATCGGTTAACCAACTTGAATTTGTTTCACCGTGTAGAAGTGTTTCCTTTGGTACGAATGGATAGTATTTATTTAGTGATTGCTGTAACAGAAAAATGGTACATTTTTCCATTGCCCTATTTTCATTGGGTTGGACCTGAACCTAACGATTTTGAATATGGATTTAGATACTTACAAATGAATTTTCAAGGGTTGAATCGGACTTTAATTGGCAACTATTATCATGGCAAACGTAACGGTCAAATGTTTCTATTTCATGATCCTTGGATCATCCACAGTCCAGGTATCGGTTTTCTTTTTTTACTTAGAAATGAACATTGGTACGAGAAACCCCCTTTAGAGATTCAAGAAGAAAAACATTTGCAACAAACCGCATATTTAGGACTTTCCAAGCGTTTTGGATATAATCATTTGTTAAAATTCGGTTTCTCATTTCAAAAGTGGGATTTAGACACAACGAAAACTGTGTCAAAAGAAAAACAAGATTATCTTCACTCCTTTCGCGTGGAATACGAACGTGATCATAGAGATTTAATTGAATTACCACATACAGGTGACTATTTTTCACAATCCTTCGAGTGGATTAGAATTCACAAAGTATGGAAAAATCGCTTTGTTGGTACTTTTGATTATCGTCAGTACCTTCCACTTCATCAGAAATGGACTCTATCTTGTCAGTTGCTGTCGTCTAGTGTTAGTGGTGAAGATCCTACATATTTGCAATTACGCTTGGGACACACGCATTATCTACGTGGATATCGCAACTTAGATCGTCCGGGGGTATTTCTTGTAAAAGGAGTGTTTGATTTAAGGTATCAAACCATTCAAAGACGCTATTATACATTCACTAATGTTCCTTCATCAGTTGCGAAACATTTTCGTAATTTGAAATTCGGGCTGAGTACCAGTTTATTTTATGAAATGGGCCAAAGTTGGAAAAAAGGTAAGAGCTTAGATTCTGAAAAACTGCTTTCTGGATATGGAATTTCGCTCATTTTTACTTTACCCTATGTTAACATTTTACGTTTTGATGTGGGGTTTAACCCAAGGGTAGGAATTGATCAACCGGCCTTGTTTACTGAACTAAAAACAGCACTATAATGTAAAGGAGATTCTTTGGAATACATCGCCCATTTGATTGATTTAATCATTCATTTAGACAAACATCTTGAAAACATTATTCGCCAATACCACTACTTTACCTATTTGATTTTATTTCTCATCATTTTTTGTGAAACTGGTTTGGTAATCACTCCTTTTTTGCCGGGTGATTCACTTCTGTTTGCTGCCGGAACTTTAGCTGCCATCACCATTTTAGATCCGATATTGCTATTTATTTTACTCACATTAGCGGCTATCATCGGAGATAGCGTCAACTATTCTATCGGTTTAAGAATTGGGGATAAAGTTTATTCTAAACCAAGTAAAATATTCAAGAAAGAGTACTTAGATAAAACCCATGAATTTTATGAAAAGTATGGTGGTAAAACGATTGTGATTGCTCGCTTTGTTCCTATTGTACGAACCTTTGCACCGTTCGTAGCAGGTGTTGGGAAAATGACCTATTCGAAGTTTTTAACTTTTAATGTTACTGGTGGAATTTTATGGGTTGGTCTATTGGTTTCAGCGGGTTACTTTTTTGGGAACCTTCCATTCATAAAAAAGAATTTTTCTTTGGTGATTTTACTTATCATCTTTCTTTCTATCTTGCCGGCAATCATTGAATATCTTCGCGCAAAAAGGAATGTCCAATGAAAATAGGTAAAATTATTCTTTTCCTCTTGTTTTGTTCACATTACACTTTTTCTGCTACTCCAATCACAGTTGACGCTTCTCATAAAATGTTATTGTACCTGCATCCCGATAGTCATATGCTTTACGGGATTGATACCATTACTGTCAATCAAGGACCAATTCAATTTTTTTTGCACAAGAAATGTGAAATTTCGGTTACTTCACTAAAAGACGGTCGTTCTGTTGAAATACTTCCTTTTGTTTCTGACAAAGAATGGTTAAAGGATGCAAGTCAGTTCAATCTTATAGGAAATGATGTTTATGTTGTTCATTGGAGTGGGATGTTCAATGATACTGTCAACCAAGTAACCAATGGTCGTGAACAAGTAGCCGATGCTCCCGGTGGAGTAATTGGCTTGCAAGGGGTTTATCTACCTCCTTCGGCTCTTTTCTATCCAACTTCAGAGCAAACGATTCACCAATACGTAGTATCCATAAGTATGCCAAGCAATTGGATTCCAATTACTACTGGTCTTCGAGAAAAAATTCGCATTGAATCGGATGGTATGATTCAATGGTCTTTTGGTGGTCCTTATTTGTTAGATGGAATTACCATTGCTGCAGGTCAATATCAAGTAGAACGTAGCGATACGTTAGGGATTGTAATTGAAACGTGTTTTAGTGAAAAGAGAAAATCTCTCTCTAAAACGTATTTAGAATGGGCTAAAAAATATATCGCACGATATCAAAAAGAGATTGGTGTATATCCTTATCCCTGTTTTTCTATGGTAGAAGCATTTTTTGGAGCGGGATTTGGAATGCCCGGTTTTACCTTTCTTGGCTCGGAAGTTATCGCATTGCCGTTTATTGTAGAGAGTTCCTTAGGCCACGAAGTGCTCCACAATTGGTGGGGTAATGGTGTATTTGTTCGTTGGGAAGATGGAAATTGGTGCGAAGGGTTAACCACTTATGGTGCCGATTGGGCTTACAAAGAAGATCAAGGGGTTTTACAGGGCGTAGAATATCGTGCCAATAGTATCAAAAGTTACGCATCTTACGTACATCAAGGAAATGATTTTCCACTCAAAGAATTTACCTCACGCTCAAGTGGTGCTACTCGGGCTGTAGGTTACAATAAATCCGCATTCTTTTTCCATACCCTCAAACAGAAAATTGGAAAAGAAGCATTTCAAAGGGGACTGCAACGATTTTATTCAAACCATAAATTTCAATACGCAAACTGGAATGATTTACGATTGTGTTTTGAGGAAACCTCTGGCCAGTCATTAGGTAATTTTTTTGAACATTGGTTAAACACAACTGGTGCGCCAACTGTAAAACTTCATCGTTATAAACTATCTAAAAAGAATTTGATCCTTACCTTAGAAGTTATTGGTACTCCAAAGATTGAACGTTTGCCAATCTATTGTTTCACGGAAAAAGATACTACGGTTACTTATGTTGCAGTGAAAGAAGGTTCATTTACTGTGAAACTACCGTTGACCAGGATGCTTAAGTCCTTTGCGATTGATCCGCGATTTGATTGTTGGCGAATGCCTGCAATAGGTGAATTGCCACCCACGTTATCGGATCTGTACGGTTCTACTTTGGTTCATGGTATTTTAGCAGAAGGTATTGATACTGTCTATCAAAAAGGGATGCAGGAACTTGCAACCATTTTGTTTGACTCGATCGTTTGGGTAGATAAACCATTAGAAAGTTATTCCACTGTTGTGTTTTTTGGTAAACCAGAACAAATTTTTCAAAAAAAGTTTTCACAATTTTTCAGCAATGGAAAAACTGTTCTCAATCAAGTTGAATTTTTAGGTGGTTCAGTTGTTTCCTATTTATCAGACACAGGACAATTGCTTGGTTTTGTAAGTGCTCCAACGATTGAAGACATTCATTACTTAAAACGAAAAGCACCACATTATGGAAAATACTCCTATATTGGATTTCAATCGGATGGAACAAATGTCTTAAAAGGAACTTGGCCAGTAACCAGACACTCGTTACGGATTGAAGTTACAGCGTTCTAATAATGGCAACTTATTCGGAATGGTACACCACCAACGTTCTTCGTCGCTTTCAATTGTTGGAATTTTGTGAAACCCTTCCGTCTTCCATTGTCACAAAACAAAACCATTTTACCGTTCTTTTGAATCCAACTACAATTGCTCCTTCTATTCTTGATCTGTGGAACACTATTTTCAAAAATGAAGATTATTGGTTACGTCAAACATTAGAAAAAGAACCATCTTTGTATCCTTTAGAAGGTTTTTCTTCTCTTCAAGATATCAAAGCAACTTTTGAAGAGAATCAAGGATCCTTGTTTACCTTGTGTGGATTGGGTCCTTCAGGAGGATGGGATAATCTATTTGAACTTCCACACTATCCGGAAATTCAATATACTGGGCATACTGTGTTTTGGAACTTTTTGTTGGAAGAATCTTTTTTACGAGGAAGTATTCACCAAATTCTCTTAGAGTTTGGTTTTCAAGGACCTCCCTATTCCTTCCTCTAATTATTCATAACGAAGTGCATCAATCGGATTGGATGCTGCAGCTTTTTGTGCAGGATAAAACCCAAAGAAAATTCCCACCGCTGCAGCAAAGATGACTGCAATGGTGATACTTTGTGGAGTGACCAATACTGGCCAGCCAGCGAATTTAGAAATGATATTGGCAGCAGCCGTTCCTAAAAACACGCCGAGAAAACCACCTCCTAACGATAGTACACTTGCTTCCAATAAAAATTGCCAACGAATATCACTTCTTCTTGCTCCAATAGCCATTCTCAAGCCAATTTCGCGCGTTCTTTCAGCCACACTTACCAACATAATGTTCATGATGCCAATACCACCCACGATTAAAGATACTCCAGCGATTGATCCCAAAAGGATATTCAGAACTTTTCCTGTTGCTGAGGCAAAACTTAGAATCTCTGTTTGGCTTCGAATGGAATATGCATTTTCTCCTACTGGGACTTTGTTTCTTTGATTGAGTAACATCTCAATATCTTGTGTAACTTGAGGTAAATGACGATCACTTTCCGCACCTACTAAAATTCCCCAAATTCGATCTTGTCCTAAGATTCTTCTCTGTAAAGTAGTATAAGGAATTAAAACCACATCATCTTGGTCTTGACCCATATAATTTTGCCCCTTGGGTTCTAAAACCCCGATCACCCGAAAGGGGATTTTTCGAATGCGGATGGTCGCTCCCAGTGGGTCAGAATCTGGAAATAACTGTTTTCTTACCGTCTCACCAATCAATGCAACTTTGGCTTGGTTTCTGACATCGGATGAAGTGAAATTCTCACCCATCACCACTTGCCATGCACGTATGGTAAGAAAATCATGATCACCGCCTTGAATGGTCGTCGCCCAGTTTTGAGCCCCAGCAATGACTTGTGCATTGGTTCTAAGCAAAGGACTGGTCGCTCTCACGTGTGGGATCTCTTTTTCAATGGCTTCTGCATCACTTTCTGAAAGTAAATACATTCCAGAACCTGCACCACCGGACACACCTCTTGGAGACCCTGAGCCGGGAAAAACCATAAGTACCGCAGTTCCTAAAGAACGTACTTGATCCTCAACTTGCTTTTTTGCTCCTGCACCCACTGCACCCATTGCTACAACTGCACCGACACCAATGATAATGCCTAAAGCAGTTAAGAAAGCACGAATACGATTTCTATCCAATGCCCGAAATGCCTCATAAACGATTTGTAGAATGTTCATATTCCTCGTCTTCCGCCAAATCCGCCACCGCCCGGTCTAGACATCGGATTGAAAGGATTGGTTTGGTTTGGTTTGGTGGATTGATCTTGCACTATACCTACTATTACACTATCACCTAAGGTTAAGCCACTTTTAATTTCGATTTCAGAGGGAGTAATTAAACCAATTTCAATTTCCCTCTTTTCAGGTTGTTTCTTTGAATTGACAACATAGACACTTGCTTTTACTTTTTGATCACCAACGGGTATCAGCGCTTGTTTGGCAGGATCAACCAACCGCCTTCCGCTTGTAGTTGCTTTATTCTCTTCACCGGGCAAACGAACACGAATAGCAGCAGATGATGTTTTCAGCACATCGTTGGATCTTGCAGTTTCAATGGTGACTGTTGCAGTCATTCCGGGCATTAGTTTTCCAGAAGAGTTATCTACGCCAATGACCACAGTGTAGGTCACTACATTTTGCACTGTAACCGGTGCTAATCGAATTTGTTCCACTTCCCCTTTGAATACGCGTTCTGGAAATGCATCTACCGAGAATGTAACTTGATTTCCCACAGCAATTTGACCAATATCCGCTTCATCCACTGAAGCCAATAATCTCATTTTTGAAAGATCTTGAGCAATTATAAATAAAGTAGGTGCATTCAAACTTGCTGCTACGGTTTGTCCTACATCTACATTTCTTGAAATTACTGTACCACTAATTGGGCTAACGATTTTGGCATAAGCCAAGTTGGTTTTGGCACGCGTGACTGCCGCTTTGGCGCCTTCCACTCCAGCAAGTGAGGTCTCATAATTTGCTAGTGCTTTATCGTATTCAGCAGACGAAATTAAATTTGCAGAATACAAGGTCTCTGCCCTTGCTAATGCACGCTTCGATTCATTGAGCGCAGCATTGGCTTTAGCTAAATTGGCTTGTGCTTCAGCCACTTGTGCTGCAAGAAAACTGGTATCCAATTGTGCAAGCAATTGTCCTTTTTGTACACGATCATTAAAATCAGCATACAATGCAGCAATAGTTCCACTAACCTGACTACCTACTTGGACTGTGGTCACTGCTTCCAAAGTTCCAGTAGCATTTACCAATCTTACAATATCGCCTTTAGTAACTACGGCTGTACGAAATTCAATATTTTTACTTTTTTTACTTGTACCTGTAAAAAACCAAAAGGATAAGAGCCCAAGTAGAATTATTGGGATAATCCAAATTAATTTCTTTTTCATAAATTACACCAAATTGACAAAAGTGATACGACTATTTGTTTTATTAAGACCGTTAAGCGCTTAAACGGTTTAATCAATTTTGAAAATTGGATTTTTTCCTGTATTCTAAATCACTGTAAACAATTATTAGTTACAAATCAAGGAGAAATAAATGAAATGGCGTGAATTATTGCTTGACGGAATTGAAACCAACTACCGAGTTGCAGAAAATTTAATTAAAATGGTAGATGATTCTGAATTGAACTGGAAACCACCATTAGGTGACAATTGGATGACTGTAGGTCAATTGTTGTATCATATTACAGAATCTTGTGGTTTATGTTTTAAGGGTTTCGTAACGGGTGAATGGGGTTTTCCTGCAGATTTTGATCCGAGCCAAATGAAAGAAGAAGATATGCTTCCACCGGCAGAGAGTATGAAAAGTGTTTCCAGTGTATCTGAAGCATTGCAGTTGTTAGCTTCGGATAAAGAGATAGCACTTTCCACCTTAGCCAGTTGCAGCGATGAGCGATTAGAAACGGAACCTGCCCCAGCAATGTGGGATCAGATGAAACCTGTTTTAGGAAAACGTTTACTTGAGATGATTTTACATTTACAACAACACAAAGGTCAATTGTTCTACTACTTAAAAATGATGGGTCGGCCTGTGAATACAAATCACCTTTGGGGAAGCTCTTAATTCAAAGGTAGAATAGAATAAAAGGGTTATCTTGTGATAACCCTTTTTTTGTAGCGCATAGGGGATTCGAACCCCTGTTACCGGCGTGAGAGACCAGCGTCCTAACCACTAGACGAATGCGCCATTGAACGAAAATACATCAATGGAAATGATTAAGTCAACTCCATTCAGGTGAATTGTTTTACAATTATTCTTTCTTACGTATATTTTATTTAATCACGAAAAAGGAGAAACAATATGTCATCAGTCAATTATAAAAATGAAATCGTAAAGAAACTACACGAGGCATTGGAAATGGAAATTGGTGCGATTATGCAGTACCAATCCAATTTTTTAAATGTGAAATTGGTATCTTTCCAAGCTGAAAAAGTGTACGATTTGTTCAAAGATTTAGCCAAAGATGAAGTGGAAGATTTACAGGTATTTTCTGAATGGATTATTAATTTTGGTGGTCACGTCAATGGCAACTTCAAAGTAAATGTGAAACCATTAGAAGACGCGAATGAAATGCTAAAACTCGGAATCCAAATGGAACTTGGTGGGATCGCAAAGTATCGCGAGATTCTTGACTTAATCAATCAAGGTGTCCGCGAAAATGCATTGTCTGATGTGGATCATGAAGGGTTATACCACACGGTTGTGCATATCATTATGGATGAACAAGAACATGCACGCAAAATGGAACAACTGTTGAGTTAGATTTAGATATGAACTATAATTCAAAAGGCGCCCATAAGCGCCTTTTTTATTACCATCCAAGAAACACTATTCCTGCACCTGCAATAGACAACATAGAACCTGCTAATGCATGCGTGTACTTTTCAAATTTTCCAAAATTGATCTGAAAGAGCCCGAACCAACCTATAGTAACAATAAGATTCATCGTGAGGATTGTCGCAAGTCCATATCCCAAAGAAACTGCTATTAAATGCGACCAATTTCCAAGTACTGCTTCGGTAAAAAACAAAGGGATAAGCGGTTCACAAGGTCCTAAAACAAAAATGATGATAAGTAACCATGGCGTTAACTCTTTCCAACTTTTTTCTTGCTGATGGTCTGAATGAGAATGTGAATGAAGCTTTGTTGCTAAAACAGATTCGTGTGTATGTTCATGTCTATGGATGGAACCATCGGAATGGAGATGGTAATGGGTATGAGGGTTGGTTCTAATTTTCCAAATTCCCCAAATGAGGTACCCAATACCAAAAAGAAACAGTGACCATCCAGCCCAATCACCACGGGAAGTTTCCCAATGCATCACTTTTTCCAATGATAGCCCTGCGACTGCACCAATGTAACCAAGTAGCACACTGGAAAGCACATGACCTATTCCACAAATGGTTGTTAACATCATTGTTTGGTAGTAGGACCATCTTCTTGCTCTTCCGATTACCATAAATGGTAGATAGTGATCTGGTCCTATGAGGGTGTGAAAAAAACCTAGAAAGATGGCTGTTGTTAAAGTAATCATAGTCATTCCAAATTTTTTTATAATAACGAATCGTATGAAATCATCCAATTTAACAATTATTTGATTTACAATAAAAATTTTTATTGCCCTATTTGAAAAAAGATTTTTCTCATAATACATTTCTATCTATTTTTTATGATTTTATTTGATGATGAATTTAGAAAAATTTTCAGGCAGAATGAGAAAGTTTCAATCACTCGTTTTCATTATTGGTCTATTGATACTCTATTCCTCTGTTTTTGCTACAACCCGTGTTGTAGAAGGTGTCGTTTATGGTGAAGCAGACAATGGAGAATATGAGGCACTTCCCTATGTATCGGTGATGGTATTAGGCACCAAAATCGGTGCAGTTACTGACCAACACGGAAAATTTCAACTCAAAGGACTTCTTGCAGGTCGTTACAAACTCCGCATTTCCCAAATAGGTTATTCCTCTAAAGAAATAGGGATTGATGTAACCCATTCAGATTTACAGCATTTGAAGATCTATTTACAAAGAAACTATTTAGAATTGAATCAAATTGTAGTCACTGCAACACGCACAGAACGAATTTATCAAGAGACACCTGTTCCGACTATGGTCTTGAGCAAACGTGAAATTGAAGAAAGTGGTGCGAGTAATGTTGCCGGATTGATCTCAGATCGCTTAGGATTAGATTTGCGATTTGGGCGTAGCGGTGGCTTGTCCGCAGAGATTCAAGGCACTGATCCAAAATACACATTGGTATTGATTGACGGTGAACCTGTTATCGGCCATTTTGACAATCGAGTAGAACTAAGTGCATTATCTACTAGCCGAATTGAACGCATTGAAATCGTCAAAGGACCCGGAAGTGCGATGTATGGTAGTCAGGCCATGAGTGGAGTAATCAACATCATTACCAAAGAAGCCACTCAACCTTTAGAAATTTCTTCTGAATTAAAAACGGGTAGTCATGACCTTCTGACCAGTAATTTTCAAATCAGTACACGATCAAATGCTTGGAAGATGCTGTATCACACCAATGTTTATTTACAGGGACAAGCTCCTCAAAGAGATTATATCACGCTTTCAAAAATTCGCAGTTACGAAAACTCACTCAAAGTTTCCAAATTGTTTCACGAAAGTGATGATTCAAAATTGGACTTGAATACGACTTATTCTTCACATACTGAAACTTCAAAAGATATTGCCATTCGTTACGTTACTGCCATACGACGGTTGGATGTACGTCCTTCACTTAAAGTCCGTTATCGCCCCTGGGCCAGTTACCAATTCAAATCAAGAATTGCTAATTATCAACGCGATTACGACGTTTACGTGAGAAAAAGTGGATATCATGATGTTGATCAATCCAATTTAACCCATGAAAGAATTTACTCCGGTGAACTGAATTACTGGCGTCAATTTACCGATTCTTATGAAGCCAGTTTTGGTATTTCCTACCAATACAGCCAATTTCAAGCCAATCGTGTTAGTTGGGGTAAAAAAATTCAATCTATCCAGTGGTCTATTTTTTCACAATCTGAAAGACGAATAAACGATATTTGGGTCATTAGCATCGGTGCTCGGTACGATAAAAATAACAATTTTGGTCATGCATTTGCACCCAAAATAGCAGTGATGTGGCGTCCCAACGATCTTTGGAAAGTTCGAGCAAGCATCGGGAAAGGGTACCGTGCACCGAGTTGGACAGAATTGTACTTAACTTTTCCCCATCCTGCTGTAGGATATACGGCTTACGGTAATCCCAATCTGAAACAAGAGACCTCAATCGGTTACAATTTGGGTTTTGAGTACCTATATCAGAACCGTTTGCTTTGGACAAGCAATTGTTTTCTTAATGAATTTCATAACAAAATTGAAGATTATGCAATTTCTCCGAATTTGCTATCCTATAAAAATGTTGGAAATAGTTACAGTGCAGGTTATGAAGTGACATTGAAATGGTATATGTCACAACATCTTACGCTCTCTTCCGGTTATCAATGGTTGAAAGTTTATGATCGTGATGCTCAAATTGAATTACCACACAATCGTCATACTGCAAATTTGAAGGTTGATACTAAACTTCGTGATGATGGGATTTCACTCTCTCTTAGAAGCCGCATCTGGCAACGGTTTGAACGTCGTTATGATCTATTCTTAGGAAATTACACCAATGAATTGAATAGGTTTACACCGCGACCAATGGTGGATGCGACGATCACGGTTCGTGGGAAAACTTTCTTTCCTGAAAACTATTTTCTTAAAGATCTCTTTATCAATGTAGGTAGTACAAATTTATTGAACTACACCAATTCAATCTATGGTCCTTTTACTGGAAGAAGATGGTTTGTATCACTGGGATGGAAAGTGAATTCTTCAGATTAAACGTATATCAATCATAAAGGAGAAAAAAATGATTCTTAAAAAATTGACTATTGTATTCGTACTTATCTCATTTTTTGCTTTATTGGTTTTAGGATGTGATAAAGATGAAGATAGCCCAACCGCACCTACACAAGGTTCGCGCTTTACCAACAATATAGAACATGCTGCTGTTTACTTGAATTTAGAAACTGGTGATACGGTTTCCGTTTGGGACGTAGCATTTGTTCAAGGGGTTGTGGGACAGTATCCAAAATTTTTACTCAATGGTGGATACAGCGGATCAAAAGGTTGGTGGAGTGCACAGGTTGCTACAAGGTATGAAGAAACGAATAGTGTACCGGATACTTCTTTATGGGAACAAGATATCAATGATACCGTTTTAGCGATCGGTGGTCGGGGTACTTGGGCTAGGTACGACGTAACCACACACAATTTTATTGGTAGAGATACGGTTACCTTTATTTTACGATGTGACGCTTATCGTTGGGTAAAATTTCAACCCACTTTAGCAAAAAGTTTAGATAGTGCAGTCGTTTTCCGTTATGCATTCAGCGACAGCATTAACTGGACTACGCGCACTATCTATTGGGGTACAACCGTTGTAGATAGTATCCAACATGCAGTTCCGAATGTTCCTTATGGATATCGCTTTGGAATTGGGCAAGTCAGTCAATCCCAATGGCATTTTGCAATGACTACGGTTTGGTATCCTACCCCTGCATTACATGGAGCAGTAAAGTACCCCTATGGACGTTTAAATAAAAAAGATGGAATGTTCTGCGCATGGGTTAATCAAACTTACGATCAAGTTACTTCAGTTCCATCTAATGTTAATTGGATTACTGACAGTGATACCTTAGCAACAGGATGGCTGTTCTACTACGATACGGGACCGACATCCAATCATCGTTTGACACCTTGGAATAAAACGTTGCTCCTGAAGCAACAAAGTAGTGGACCCGTATGGAAAATTTCCTTTGACGATTATTACGATAATAGAAATGTTTGGGGATATGTAACTTATCGCTTTGCAAGGTTGTAGTTGTCTTACAATTTTTCAAAAGGGTCTCAAAGAGACCCTTTTTTCATGGAAACTCGGTAAACTCTTTGAGGAAACACTCATCAATTCTTCATTTCTTGGATGTATTGTTCTTTTTCGTTTCTTAAATGAAGTATTAAAATCGTATTCTCTATTTGGTTAAAGATTGCATCTTTGTAATGTACGTATTTTTTTTGTACTATTTTTTGTCTAATTAGAAAAGGAGAATTCTATGAACCGTTTGTTTCTATTCTTGATTTGTGGATTGATGATTACGATACATTCTACTGCCTTTTCTCAAGCTGCGATTATCAATGAATGGTCGCAAGGTCCAGCAGGTAATCAAGAATGGGTAGAGATTTTAGTGATCCAAGATGGCTTAAATATGCAAAATTGGACTTTGCGCGATGGAAACAATAGTGGCTTAATAACTTTTTCGGGTACGATATGGCAAAATATTCCAGCAGGTGCCATTATCGTGATTTACAACGCAACAGAAAAAGATCCTAACATTCCAGCAGATGATTTAACCTTTGGAACGGATAAACGTGTCATAATGCCCCATAATTCCTCTGGAAATCTAACTTCTTCTGCTTGGATTGCATTTGCAAACGCAACTGCAACAGATAATCCCACTCTTCGTAATGCATCCAATGTGGTGATACACGATTGGGATCAAAATGACAACAGTGCATTTACAGCAGGAACTTTAAGACCAGCAGCGAACCAATCGGTCAATTATACATCCAATACAGCAGCTGGTGTAGCAACAGCCAGCAACTGGACCCGCGTGGCAGCTGCAAGTGCTACACCAGGTTCAGGAAATGGTGGTGTCAACAGCCAGTGGATTTCCATTTTACGAGGTGAGAATACACCACCTACCATCACTTCAATCTCAAGACCTGTACAAAATCCATCACCAAATACCAACTTTGCAATCCAAGCAGAAATCACCGGTGTGCAACCGGGAATGACCGCATTTGTTTATTATTCGGTGAATGGTGGATCTTTCCAAAATGTTCCAATGAGTTTGGTTTCTGGCAACACTTATCAAGGATATATCCCCGGTCAGGCAAATGGTGCTTTGATTGCTTATCACGTAGAAGCAAACAATTTGGGATCGCCTACTTCGCGCTTTCCATCAAGTGGTGAACATTATGTCCGCATCTATGGTACAATTCTTACCGATGCATCCATCATTATTAATGAATTTCGTTATAGTTCGGATCCTGATTGGGTAGAAATTTACAACAAGACCAATAGTCCTATTGACTTAAGCTATTGGAAATTATGGGACAACCAAACACGCTCTTATGACATTAATCCTGGCACCATTTTACCCGCAAACGGGTATCTGGTATTCACACAATTTATCTCAACATTTAATTCTACCTATCCGAACTTTACTGGTACGCTTTATAATGTCAATATGCCTTTCGGTTTAAATTTTGATACCGATCAGATTCGTTTATTTGATGTGAATGGGAATTTGGTTGATGGACTCACTTATACGAATACTTCACCTTGGCCCAATTCACCCAGTGGCACTTCCATTGAATTAATCAGCCCAAATAGCGACAATTCTTTAGGTGCAAATTGGAAAGTATCGGCAGTGAGTGGTGGAACACCTGGAGGGTTAAATTCAACTCAATTTTATACCAGCACCCAAACATCCAATAATCCTAACCCACCGCAATCTTCTTGGAATCCAAGTTTTCCAAATGATCCGTTTACTGCCAATCAACCCCCTGTAGTGATTAGTTTCCCTGCACAAAGCGGCAGCAATTCAAATCCGACAAGTGTCACTGTAAGTTATTCCAACACTCGTCCACCATTAACATCCGAATTGGACTTACCTACATCCAATACCATCCAGCGTTTTTGGTCGATTGAGGCAACTGGTGGCAATTTCCAAAATGCAACCTTGACTCTCAACTTTACTGCCAGTGACTTGCCTTCTGGTATCCCTGATCCCGTCACTGCCAATCCACCCATTATGGCAGGTTATACCACCAATAACGGTGCGACTTGGCATCAATTACCACTAACCAATATTGTGAATAATGGAAGTTATTATAGTGCTACTATAACTGGTTTGAGCCATTTTTCTGATTGGGGACTTGGGAATGGTGGTGAATTACCCGTGGAATTGTCTTCTTTTCATGCAGTTGCCGGAATTGATTACGTGAATCTATATTGGCAAACGGAATCAGAAGTAAACAACAAAGAGTTTCGCATCTACCGTTCCCTTACTCATAACGAGTTGGGTGAACTCATCGCAATTGTTTCAGGTCAAGGAAATTCTATCACTGCGCACCAGTATCGTTATGTAGATCGTAATGTTCAAGGGGGAGTAACCTACTACTACCGTTTGATGGATGTAAGTTTTGATGGTTCCACTACCTTACACCCACAAATCGTAACAGCGACCCCCTTAACACCCGTCACTGTTCCTTATGAATATGATTTGCAACAAAATTATCCGAACCCCTTCAATCCAACTACCACCATTGATTACTCTATTCAAGAAGAGGGAGTGGTAACATTAACTGTGTTTGATGTAAGTGGTAGAGAAGTTGCTCAATTGGTGAACGTAAAACAAGTTGCAGGTCGGTATTCAGTAACCTTTGACGCTTCACATCTTCCCGCTGGAATTTATGTTTATCAATTACGGACAGAGGGAGTGGTAAAAAACAGAAAGATGTTGTTATTGAAATAATCGTTAAATTTGTTTGAAGATTCAATTACGGGGCGGCCTTGCCGCCCCGTTTTATTTTGACTTTCACTATAATTATTTATTATATTTACATAATTTTTTTATAGAGTGAGCGCTATGAAATTTGTTCTTGTTTTCTTCGTTTTGATTTTACTTTTTCTTCCATCCTATTCACAACCGTCAATTACTCCTGTTATCGTTCCTTTGTATCAAACACGTGGGAATTTGCGTGTTCCAAGTGTGTTTCGTGTAACACTAAACGGTTTAAATGCAAATGCTACCTACCGTTTCTACAATCGTAGTGTCAATGCAGTAAACGATGGTGCAACCAGTAACGGTATAGGTAATCCCATTTTTTGTAATGCGAGTGGATTCTTTTCTACTACCACTCCCAGTTTATCCACCAGTGGTACCTATGATAGTTTCACGACCAATGCCAGTGGGTCTGCAACGATTTGGATGGCATTAGAAACCAACACTAATCAACGATATAATGCAGGACGTGGAATTGCACATCGGGTTATGCTTAATAACGGAGCAGGAGGAACATCTGTAGCAACCCGTTTAACTACAATTGGTGGCACTGATTCCATCCGTAATCTGATTTTTGGAACTAGTACGGTCCCTTCTAACTACAATGGAACCGGTTTAAGAGGAGTACTACCTCCTACAGGGTCCGGTTCAGCAAGAGATTTTATCTTTTTCTATAATAATGTCAGTGGGACTGGGCGTCCATTAGTGGGAACATACATTGAAAGCGAAGGATATGCGAATGGAAATAGTCCCCCTACTTTTTACACCAATTTTGTTCAAGGTGTAAATCGGGCATTTGGAACTTGTGTACCCAATTTTGACACCATACGACGAGTAGAAGTTCGTTCTTTTACTAACGGTTCAATTATTCGTTACTTTAAGGATGCAGATGGATTATGGCCTGGTGGTGCGAATTTGCGTAGCCCAAATGGCGGGAACAATACGATACGTGTTCTTACTTCAGTAGATTTTGCAACTTCTTTGCAAGTAACATCAGGAGGGACCATTCCAAACGGCGGTACAAAGAACTTTGGTACCCAATTGGTAGGTTCTTACACCAACATTACGTTTACAATCACAAATACTTCACCAGGGAATTCACCCTTAACTTTCAATTCTATTACAGGACCCCATGCAAGTAACTTTACTTATATTGGTACAACTCCCACGGTCATAGATGGTTTTGATGGAGTCAATACAGCTTCTGTTACATTTACAGTACGCTTTACGCCATCAGCAACTGGTCTTCGTACTGCTTCGTTATCGTTTACCAGTTTAGATACCACTTCCAGTACTTTCACCATCAACTTGACAGGAATCGGAGAAAGTTACTCTACTGGTGTCACGAGAAGTGGCTCAGGGACCTGGACACCTTCATTCCCGCTTGATCCAAACACTGATAATAAGCGTCCAGCTGATATGACTTTTACAGGGAGTGATACCCCTGATAGTGCTCGAGTTTCTTACGCCTCAATTGCTCCAATACCTTATCTTAATCCATTTCCTTACGGTGTAAAAAGAATTTGGAATATTGTTCAATATGGAGGCACAAATTGGACCACGAATCTTGTTTTACGCTTTACACCCACTCAAGATCCTTACAATAATCGTTTTACCCCTTTAAACATAGCACGATCTACAGATGGTGGTTTAACGTGGGTTATGTATGACACCAATTTAACTGCTGTACAGAATGGAAATGCTTGGGAAGTGACTATACCAAATGTGACTGAGTTTTCTTATTGGGCAATGGGAAATGGTCCTATATTACCTGTTGAATTAACCAACTTTATTGCAAATTCAGTTTATCGTGGGGTTTCACTTCAGTGGACAACGGTTTCAGAAATTCACAATCTTGGTTTTTCTATTTTAAGACAAGAAGTTGGAAATACAGCCAATTTCCACACCTATTTTGTACCAAGTTTAGCAGAAAGCGGAAATAGTACAACAGAGTTAACTTATCATTTTTTGGATCGCGAAAATCTGGTATCAGGAACGATTTATGAATATCACCTGTATGAAGTAGATATTGATGGTTCGCAGCGTCTCTTACGAAGTGTACAAGTACACTATCACGAGAAAACATTACCCACAGCATTTGGATTGTTAGAAGTATATCCCAATCCATTTAACTCAACCACGAAAGTAAAAGTATTGGTCGGTGAACCGAGCTTCACAACAGTTGCCCTATATAACCTTCAAGGTCAATTAGTAAAGAACATTTACTCTGGTCACTTGGATTCTGAAGAAGTAGAATTCACGATAGATGGTACTACTTTGTCATCGGGTGTGTATATGTTAAGAGCAAGTAGAAATGGCATTGCAACTCAGCAAAAAGTAGTATTATTACGATAAAGAATTTGGAACAGTGTTTGAACGATTAAAAAGGGCGGTATTTTACCGCCCTTTTGATTTAATGTCAATAGGGATAGTGGTACTCGCCATTTTCTCGTGCTACCTCTAATTCTTCAGCAGCATGTTCAAATGCGGCTTCAGCCCAACCGGTTAGATGAGGATATTTGTCTTTTAATTGTTGTAAAGGAAGTGCGATTGTATTCTCCAAATCTTTTAAGATTTCTTGTTCTGTTGGCATCATGGGTTTACTTGGGTCCATTAAAATTCCAAACAGACGTGCGGTTCCACAATTCGCAATGAAATCAGCAATCACGGTCATCTTTTTATCGGCTTCATTTCTGATAGTAGTGTTTCCATAAGGATCCCCTAAAAATGGATCGTTTGCTCCACTTACAATCAGTTTTGCGGGTAATGAATGGACTATCTCCTGGGTTATGGACTCACCAATTGCTGCAGGTATATACACATCAAATTCAACCTCTTTGAAATAGGGTGGAACTGTTTCGTTTTTTCTTTCGTGGGTGTTTTCTTTAGATAAATGTCTTCCATCTTCACGATTGGCAATTAACTCTAATACTGGTAAACCCTTATCATTGGCTATCCAACGATGAATATCGTGAACAGCAACAATTTTGGCTCCATAACGATGAAGGAAATAAGCAGCGATTGCACCAACTTCACCAAAACCTTCAATGGCAACCTTTTTTCCTTCAATTCCGTTACTGCAATTTTCATAAAACCATTTGGTTGCAAATGCAACACCGTACCCAGTAACAATACCCCCTATCGTAGGTGTGTATCCTTTGATTTGAGCTAAATCTTGAAAACTGTGAACGTGCATGGTAATGCCATGTCTTAAACGATTAAGTAACTCCGCCGTGATCAACTCGTTTTTACGATAATGACCACGTACGATACCTTCCTGTGGGTGTCCTAATCCATACGACCATAAAATTGGCAATACAGTATCATTCAATCCGATGTTCATATCACCACCAGTTCCATATCTGGTTTTCAATAATGGTAAAACAGCTTTATACCATCTTTCAATAACCTGTCTCTTATAAGGAGAATTCGGATCGAAGCGAATACCACTTTTTGCACCGCCAATTTTTGGTCCACTTACTGTGAATTTCAATTCCATCACTTTAGCCAATCCACGAACCTCTTCTTTTGTAACTTCAGGTCTCATTCGTGTACCGCCACCAGCTGCACCATTTCTTAAAGAATTAATCACAGTCCAACCTACTGCATCGGTTTCATCATCATGCCATTCAAAAGTGATTAAAGGTTCTCGTTTCATAAATTTTTCAAAATGTGTAATTTTCATGATGTGGTCCTCTTCGGTGGGTATTAACAATAATCAATTGGATTTTTCATTAAATAAATTGTGCCAAATAGTACTGTTTAGTTCCTTTTCGGAATAACAAATAACCGCCCTCTAACAGATCATTTGCAGTAACTTTCATAAACTTGTCTATCACACGTTGATTTTTCAAATAGATGCTACCTTGTTCAATCGCGCGTTGTGCTTCGCCTTTGGAGGTTGTAATTCCTAAAGATACACATATATCTGAAACTTTTAGACCTTCGTGAAGTAATTGTTTATCCATTTGAACGAATGGAATTTCACTCGCTAATGTTTGAAACGTTTCTACTTTTGCTTGAGTCGGATCACCGCCGAACAAAATGTGCGAAGCATTTTCAGCCAATGTACGTTTTGACTTCCCATGCACCATATCGGTAACTTCTTCTGCTAAAATTTTTTGACCATAACGTTGTTCCGGATTTTGCTGATGTTTTGCTATGATTTCTTTGATTTCATTTTCTGAAAGGAATGTAAAATAAAAAAGAAATCGCTCTACATCTGCATCCTGTGTATTGATCCAATATTGGTAAAACTTGTACACAGTGGTTTTATGTTCAGAAAGCCAAATGGTAATACTTTGTGACTTTCCTATCTTTACACCATTTGCATCCAATATCAACGGTTGGGCAAAACCATACGCTTGCTTTTCTAATGTCTTTCGGATAAACTCAATTCCTGCAGTGATGTTTCCGAACTGATCGGTTGCACCGAATTGAAATTCACAATTGTAATTTTCAAACAAATATTTAAAGTCGTACGCTTGCAACAACATGTAACTAAACTCAGTGAAAGAAATTCCAGTTTCTAATCTTGATTTGACTGATTCTTTAGCTAGCATGTAAGGTACAGTAAAGTATTTTCCAACATCACGTAAAAAATCCACAAATGTAATCTTTGTAAGCCAATCTGCATTGTTTAACAAATAGGCACGATTGGGTCGTTTTTCATCAAAATCCAATAACCTTCCAAGCAATTCACGAATTCCTTCAACGTTTTTTTCAACCGTTTCTTTGGTTAGCAGTTGACGTTCCTGAGTTTTTCCGGAAGGATCACCTATTAAACCTGTTCCCCCGCCTACAAGTGCAATGGGACGATGACCTGCCATTTGCCATCTTTTTAATCCTAAAACTTGGATAAAATTTCCAATAGTAAGCGAATCAGCAGTTGGATCAAATCCAACATATGCTGTTTTCATGTGTTCGGGTGGTGCAACTTGTTCAAAGATTGGGACTAACTCATCCAAATGTTCATGAGTTTGAGATGCTAACAATCCTCTGTTCTTCAATAAAGTAAGGAAACCACTCATACAACTTGGAATCCAATCGCTTCAATTGCCTGTTTTACTTGTTCTTGATTTGCTTTCGTTTCATCTAAACGAAATTGTGCATAATTTTCAAATCGGTTCACTTCAATTTCGGTAATGCCATTTATTTTTTTAAGTGCTTTGATTACAGATTCCTCACAATGCGCACAGGTCATCCCACGTACTTCTAATTTAATTGTTTTCATGATTCATATCCCTATTTCTATTTTGTCTTGCATAACTCTCTTTGATCTTTTTATCAAGATAATCTTGTGGATTTTCAATGATATCCGGTGTTATCACGAACTCTGATACACCTAATAATCTAAGACCATATGGATAATTCTTCAAATTGGTTTCTAACCACTGTTTTACTGTTTGATTTTGCATATTTGCAACTTCAATTAAACGCTCAACAGATTCGGGAGGTAGTTTGAAAAAGATGGAATGATCTAACATGATTTTTCTGGTATAATCATTGATATCCAATTGCGCCAACATATTTTTCAACTCTGTTTCTGGATTTTCTACAACTTGCTGTGTAACTGTGAACTCTGAAACACGATGAGGAAGGTGTTTTTCAAATGGTAAAAGAATTTTCTCTACCACAGATAAAATTCCTCTTGCACCGGTTCCTTCTTTTACAGCAAGTTGTGCAATTTTTCTGAGTGCACCATCCGTAAAACTCAATTGGATGTTGTATGCAAGGAAGTCCCTTTTTTTTCCAAGAATAACCGCACTCGTAGGCGATCGTAAAATTTTGTAAAAATCCTCTTCGTTCAATGGTCTTAGTTTAACGTGGACTGGTAATCTACCGACAAATTCGGTTTCAAATCCATATTTAATTAAATCTTGTGCAGATATTAAATTTTGCCAGTTTTGTTCTAATTGAATCTGTTCCTCCGTTAGCGCACCAAAACCAATGCTACTTCCTCTTACACGTTTTCTCACAATATCCTCTAATCCAGAAAAAGCACCGCTTACAACAAATAATATGTTTCTGGTATTGACTTTTTTCCTTTCTGCTTTTCCTGTTCTTTGGATCTCCATCACGGCTTCCATTTGCGATGCAATATCGTGAGGAACTTTCATATCAACTTCGGTTTCTTCCATAATCTTTAACAGATTTCTTTGCACTCCTGATCTTGATACATCTAATCCAATTACATTTTGTGCAGAAGCAATTTTATCAATTTCATCAATGTAGATAATTCCTCTTTCTGCTGCATGAATATCGCCACCTGCTTGGTACACCAAATCACGAACCAAATCTTCTACATCGCCACCCACATATCCTGTTTCACTAAACTTGGTTGCATCTCCTTTAACGAAAGGAACATTAATGTAATCGGCAATGAGTTTTATAATATAGGTTTTACCAACACCGGTAGGTCCAATTAAAATGATATTCGGTTTGATATTTCCTACTATTGGTTTTAAATCTGGATGCAGCATTTCCATTTTCATGCGGTTGTAATGAGTAGCAATTTTCGTGGCTAAAATAGAAACCGCTTGCTCTTGACCAATAACATATTGATTCAAATATGCTTCTAACTCCAATGGAGTAACGGAGAAGTTCGTAAGAAAAGTGTGTCTCTTTTCTTTATGCTCTTCTTCGCTATTTCCTGCGCTGGCAGTTTGTGGTTTTGGATCAATACGAAATTTAATGTTCGGATTTTCTTGCATTTTCTTTCTACCTATTGTATAAATAGATAAGGTTACAACTTACGAAATGGATTGCGATTTTCTTCTTCTGAAGAAATGATGCGGCTTTGTAAAAAAACTTCAACGGTATGATTTTTCTGATTTCTTTCAATCGTTAGAGTAACTTTTTTGTTTGGGTTTTTGGTAATCTGTTTTCTTAAAACGCTTACCTTTTTAATACGGATACCGTCTATTTCAAGGATGTTGTCTCCATCTTTCAAACCGACATGATAAGCTGGCGTATTGGGGAGTACCGCTTTGACGACTACTCCTTCTGAGTTTTTGTTTTTGATTGAATGATCCGCAGGTATGATTCCTAAATATCCGCGCTGTACACCACTTTCTTTTTCCAACATAGGCAACACGTTGCGTATAGTTTTTAGTGGGATCACGGTCCACATTCCCATTTGTGCGGTGTGCAATTTCCCATCTACAATTCCAATAATTTGTGCATCGGCATCAAAAACAGGCGCACCGGGTCTTGCCAGTACACTGAACGTGGAAAGTGCATACATCGGTACATCATAAGCATCTTCACCGCCTATTATAGAGTGTGTTAACATTCCGAACATGGTAATGGTTTCTTTTAAGAACGGTGTAGAACCCACTAAGAAACCCAATTGCCCAACTTCAATATCGTTTTTACCAATTAATGGAACAGATTGAAACTGTAAGGTAGTATCCAGTTTTAACAAAGCAACATTGGTTTCCCAGTCCGTTCCAATCAAAGTTACAGGAATGTATGGCAAATAGTTTAGTTTTGCCACCATAGGTTTGCCTTCTTTTAGAATAGAAGCTGTGGAAATCATTAAACCATCTTTTGAAATGATTAATGCAGAACCGATCACTTTTTCAATTTCACCACTATCAGGAACAGCCAATAGTTCTGCTACAGAAGAAGATAAGGATTGTGTTAATACACGAAGTTCTTGATCAAATTGTTGCAAAACATTGGTGTCTCTTTTACAAGCACTGATGAACAAAAGAAAAGTGAACAACCAAGGGAGGTAGAATAATTTCTGAATTGACCGTTTCATCACGGGGCTTTCAGCTGGTAAATTTTTAATCCTGATGTGTCCTGAACGGTTGTAAAATCTACTGTTTGTGAAGTGTTTTGGGATTGTCTCATACCGGATTGTAATAATGCGGATATTGAAATTATTAGTAAAATAAGTACACCAAGTTTTACCATTTTATCAATTCCAAATGCTGTAAATGGACAAGGCATATGTATCAGAAGCTTTCGTTTCATTCTTTCTTGAAAGGTCTCTTTCTTATGAATTTCCTCAGCAATTTTTTTATAAAATTCTCCCCAATACGCTTCATCATCAAAAACAGTTTTTGATTTTAGAACATGCTGATGCATTTGGAATTTTCTACATTCCACACAACTGTCTAAATGCTGTTGAAGGAATTGAGTTTGTTTTCTGGTAAGGTTGATGCAGTTTAGTTTTTTAATCAGAGTTCTTGCTTCTTCACAATTCACATATCTTTCCTTATTAAATTCTCTTGATGTGATACGAAGCAACTTTCCGAAAGAACAAAAAAGAAACGGGGTACAAATATACCCCGTTCTTTTTTGAAGAAGAAATTAAATTATCTTGCGTATTCCGGATAGCGTTTTAACATTTCGGCACGCACTCTTTTTCTTGCTTCGTGTAAATACCATCTCAATGTAACCTTCGGACATTTCATAATGGTCGCTGCTTCAGCAGGGCTAAACCCTTGTAAATCACATAAGATAAACGCAGTTCGTTGATTTGGGTTTAAACTTTTGGCAATTTCGTGAAAGATTGCATTCAATTCCGTGTTTTCAAATTGATCAAATCCATCGCCATCTGGATGAGCAATATTGTCTTGATAGTATTCCGGTTGCTCTTCAATGCTATTTTCGAGATTTCTCTTTTTTCTTGATCTCAAAAAATCAATGCTTGCGTTGACTGTCATGCGATAAAGCCATGTAAAGAATTTCTTTTCTGCATCAAAAGTGTCTAAACTTCTAAACAGTTTCACAAACACTTCTTGTGAAACATCTCTTGCATCTTCGTAGTTTCCAATGACTTGATATGCTATAGAAGCAACACGTGTGCGATATCTTTCAACCAAGGTATGAAATGCCAGAGGGTCATTTTTAATCGCTAAAGCAATTAATTCTTTATCATCTGCTTCCTTCATTTCACTCCATTTTTTTGCAGATGCGATCGGTTTTTTACTCGCTTCACTCTCAATAGGTACAACATGAATTTCTTGATTGGTTAATGTAGATTTTTTCATTTTAACTCCCTTCTGGTTTTAATACGCTTAGGTATCTGTTTTTGTTTCTTTGTACCAATATACTAAATTTGGATACGATTTGTCAAGTTTTATATTAGTTTAGATATTTTCTATAGTTATAAGTACATTGCCTATTTCTTATTCAATTGGTTGTCACAATTTTAAAAAAGTTGCACTAACCTCTAAGAGTAATAAAGTTTAAAATTGAATCAGCAACTTCAAGGTCTCCTTCCATTGTTGGATCAGGATCTCTAGGTAAAGTCCTTTTCGCAAATAATTTTTCCAACACACCTTGCCAATCCCCACTTTCTAACGCCTCAGTGGTTAACTGTTGATGTTTCAGATGTTGCTGCATTGCCTCTAAAAGTTTGTGATATTCTCGAAACTTCTTTCGTTCGATAAACAACAATGGTGTTTGATGAGCAATGCATTCAGACACAATGCCATATCCTGGTTTTGAGACCACAAAACTTGCCATTTGGATTAAATCAGGGAAAGTAATTTCAAGTTGATGTAAATAATCATTTTCTAAAATTTCACCCTCACCAATCACTTGAAGCACAGGTGCGGTAACTAAAAAATGAATATCTTTTGTCCATACACCAGTGGGCAATTTTACTGTAGTTCCAATTCCTCCAAAAGTAATCAATGCAACTGGTTTTTGAGGATCAAGGTTTAGTTTTTTTCTTACATCCTTCGGGTCTGTTTTTGCTCTTCTACAAATCCAAGAAATGCTTTCTCGCACTGGAAATGAAGATAAATCACCACTGTAAGGTAATTCATATAGCACTGTTGTTCGTTGATATTGTTCTTTCATTTCCTCTAAGATCCAAAAGTATTCGGGATAGATTTCAATGTACTCCTGATAAATCCAGTCCCACGAAAAATTGGTTACTCCAAAGGTTGGAACACCCAACCATGCACCAATTTCCCCTCCTAAAGGTGGAATATCATAAAGAACAGCTTCAATGGTTTTATCTTTTAAACTTTCTTCTAAGGTTTTGAAAATTATATCCCGATGCAGAATAAACTCAGCGTATTTTTTAAGTGTAGCTTCTGGATCCAACTCCAATGCATCCTTTTGAACTGCACCCACATCGAGCTGTAATGGAATGATTTCAAATGAAGCATGACATGTAGAACGTATAAACCATTCAACCACTGGAGTTACGATTGTAAAATGAATCATAGGATCTCGCTCGTATATCCTATTCACAATTTGTAAGACACGTGAAGCATGGCCAAATCCGTGTCCAGTGATGGCCACTAAAATTTCTCTTTTTTGAAGCTTCACTTTATGCCAACCAGATTGAGATATCGGAATGTTTTCCATTGAATTTCCTTTTCAAATTGGTTATGATTGAATTGCTCACTTTTTTATACTACTATTGAGAGACAACACTTCAAAATACTTCCCTGTTCATTGGATATATAGTAAAAAGGAGGTTGTTTTGGTTACCCAACGACAAATGAAAAACTGGTTATCTAAAAAAGGTTTCGTGGAAGAAAAGGAAAATTTTTATTGTTCAAATTCGGAATGTTATGAACTACAACCCGATTTCTATCGTTTCTATCGTCGGGATGCTATGAAGCGATACTTTCTAATTAAAATCGTTTCATATGTAGATCTTTTTGAAGATCAAGACGGTGAAATTAAAGATAAATGGCACTTTGTGTTAGGAAAAAATATGGCACCAACCTACTTCACCGAACATTTTGACCCAATTCCTTGGAAACCTAAATAACGGTTTGGATTATCCTTTAAGAGATTTTACATTTCCGTTTCGTTTAATACCCACAAGAGATTGAAATGAATGAAACGCCGGAATTTGTTCCTTTAAATGAAAAAGATGTCTCTATCTACTCATCAAGTCCAAAAATTTTATTTGAGGGCTTTTCTGAAAAAGAAGTTTCTTTTTATATTGATTTAATATTACGTGTAGAAAAGCACCGCCCGATTTTTGCAATTATCCAAGAAACGGTTTATGATTGGACGATACGAGATTATATCAAAACTTTGGAGGAAGAGCATCGTCTATTCACAGGTCTTAAAGAGAGAACTTAGGAGTGGTTATGATCAATTCAATTCGATTTGGCCAAATTGAAATCAATGGAAAAAAATACGATAAAGATGTCATTGTGCATGGCGATGGCACAGTACGCAATTGGTGGCGTAAAGAAGGAAGTCGTCTTTCATTAGCGGACTTGGATGATTTACTTAAGAGTAATCCCAAACGTGTGATTATTGGTAATGGTATGTATCGCTATTTAAGTGTTTTTCCTAATGTGCGTGCAGCTATTGAATCAAGAGGTATTAAATTGGAAGTGTTACAATCGGAAAAAGCTGTGGAAGAATTCAACAAAACTGTGGATGAAAATACAATACTTGCCATTCATATTTTTGACTAAATGGTTATACCCATCAAGTTTAGGATGAAGAAAAATTCAAATTCTTTGAGTGGTTGTACAGAAAGGCGATGATTTCTTAACAGAACCAATTCGCTAAGTTCTTCTGTTCTTTTCAATTGATCAAGTGTCACCATTTCTTTTGCTTTCTTAATTCCTTGTACTTTCACTTGATACCAAATCGGATTTTTGATTGTTGCTCTTTTATCGTAAAATGGATGATTTTTTATCAATTGAGTTGGATCTATTTCTGCTTCTTTCACAATTTTTGCAACCCCAGCCACGTGCTGGGGTTTTTTCTTTGAATGATAAATAAGAGCATAATCGTTTATTCGCATTTGAAGAAGATAGTTTCTCGCTTGATAATTCCTTATACCATCCCAAGTGGTAGTAGCCATTGGAGCATTCATCAAATCATCCATAGAAAATACAGTTGGTTCTGTTTTCAATAACCAATACTGAATCATCAAACTCATAGAATTTTATTGTCATCCGAAATTGAATAATTTGGTGCTTCTCTAGTGATCTGTACATCGTGTGGATGGGATTCACGCAACCCAGCATTGGTAATTTTCACAAACTTGGTCTGTTGGATAAACTTACTTATGTTTTCGGATCCACAATAACCCATAGCAGATCGCAAACCTCCAACCAATTGATGAACCGTATCGCTAAGCATTCCTCGATAAGGAACTCTCCCTTCAATTCCTTCTGGAACAAGTTTTTCAGGTTCTTCATCCTTTTGAAAATATCGGTCTGAACTACCTCTTTTCATGGCTGCTAATGATCCCATTCCATGATACACTTTGAATGTTCTTCCTTCATACAATACTCTTTCACCGGGAGATTCTTCAGTTCCTGCAAACAAACTTCCAATCATCACGGTTTCTGCACCTGCAGCAATAGCTTTTGCGATATCACCAGAATATTTAATTCCTCCATCTGCTATAATTGGAATATTGTATTTTGATGCTTCTTCCGCACACTGTAAAATAGCAGAAATTTGAGCATAACCAACACCGGTAACCACTCGAGTAGTACAAATTGAGCCGGGTCCTACACCAACTTTCACCGCAGATACACCAGATTGAATCAAATCATAGGTGGCTTCTTTTGTGACCACATTTCCAGCGATTAACTCAATTTCTGGAAAATTCAATTTTATCTTCTCTATGGTGTTTAACACCCCTTTGCTATGCCCATGTGCACTGTCCAACACAATCACATCACATCCTACTTGGATTAGCATTTTTACACGCTCAAGGGCTTCATCTCCTACTCCCACAGCTGCACCTACTCTTAAACGACCTTCAGCATCTTTACATGCATTCGGAAATTGGCGACGCTTCAAAATGTCTTTGACTGTAATCAAACCAACTAAAAAGCCATTCTCATCCACTAATGGTAACTTTTCAACACGATGTTGTTGTAAAATCTCTACTGCATCATCCAATGACATTCCCGGTCGACCAGTAATGAGTTTTTTAGTCATAATTTCTTCTACTTTAACATCCAATCGGGTTTCAAATCGTACATCTCTATTGGTCAACATTCCGACTAATTTCTTCTCTTTGACCACAGGAAAACCTGAATACCCAGAAATTCTCATCTTCTCTTTCGCTTCAGCAACTGTGATATCTGGTGGTATTGTGATCGGTTTGGTGACAATTGCAGATTCAGAACGTTTCACTTTATCCACTTCATTTACTTGATCTTGTATGGACATGTTTTTGTGAATGATTCCAATTCCTCCTTCTCTTGCCAAAGCAATGGCCAATTTAGAGGTGGTTACGGTGTCCATAGCCGCAGACACAAGTGGAATGTTTAAACGGATGTTCTTAGTCAACCGAGTAGATACATCAACATCACGAGGTAATACTTCAGATTTTGCAGGTACTAATAAAACGTCATCAAAGGTTAGCGATTCACCGACAATTTTTTCTGTAAAGATGGACATAACAAACTCCTTACCATCCTGCAGCACGGAAAGATGACCAGTATATTCCAATATTTTTTTGGATCCAAATCCAATAATACAATAAAGTTAGCACAGTGATGTTAAACAAAGAAAAAATGACCATTGCGGTTATCGCAGTATTGCGATAAGCGATGATAATTGCAGTTGTAAGACGGTACACACTCCAACAAAACATAAATAATCCCAACAACACCCAACCAATGGAAATTCCTTTTACAGTTATAGAGTTCATTAAAAAGATGAAAATGGGTAATAAGAAAAGATGATTCACAAAACTCCACGAAAAGTAGGATATTGCTTTTTGAAAAGACATTCTCTGTTTTGTGAACAATGAAAACAAAGATGCAAATCCAGACAAAACGAAACTTATTAGGATAAGCACTACAAAAAGAAATAGAATAAGTAGTATAGGATTCCAAATTAATCGGTTGGCATACACTTTTACGATCGGATTGCCTTGCAACAATGAAGTTAGTATCAAATCAAAAGCAGGATTAAATTTTAATCCATGAAGAATTGCTGCTGCTAATATTGAATTCACTGCAGCAATTAACAGCAACATTGCTATCGATTCACCATACTGAAAATACCGACCTTCACGAATTTCTTCCCAAAATCGGGAGGTATTCATAAAGGTTTTATAAAAGTGAATTCTTAAGATCTTATTTCTTCCAAATAGAATTGCAGCAATTAATAGTATTAATAATAATCCAATTAAGAAATGTGGTGGTGGTTCTGATTTTTGTGATTGGATAGGAACCGTTCTGACGTTTATACCAGTTAAAAAATCTCTCAGTGGTGTAAAAATGGGTCTTGGATTTCTCTGGAAATTCCAAATTCCAGTAGTCACTAAATAAGGTTGTGGTGAAGGTGTTCTTAATAACAATGGATACATGGTTTGATAATCATTTAACGCAGCTAAAACAAAACCAGAGCTTTTCATGATTTGTGGTAATTGTAAGAATTGTATCGTTAACTGGGTTTGTTTCATCTCTGCTTCAGGTGATGGACCTTGTAAGGTAATCGGATCCACCAACATACCAATTGAACTATACACCATTGGGATTGTGTGTGGCGGATGAAAATGATATTGAAAGGTATGATGTGGGAGACGCTCAAGTAAATACAGATCACAGGGAAGATTTTCAATTAGTTTGGGAGATGAAAGATAAATAGGAACATGGGTTTCCATTTTGAATTGACGATACAATTCAACTACCTCATTCTCATTGTCTTCTATAGGAATTCCAAAACCGGTTCCAACAGCAAGTAAACATGGATGATGTTCTGCATCGGTTAACAGATCTTTTATTGTGGTAATGATATGTTGTCTAAATCCACTTTCTTTTAAAACAGTAATAGGAGGTAAAAAAATGGGAGGTTCTATTAAAATCCACAATCCATATTTGTCCGCTAATGAGTAGAGATATGGATGAGGCGGTTTTCCAATGATTCGTAAAGTGTTTAATCCTAACAACTTTGCATTCGCAAGATCCTTTTCAATTTGGTAAGGTGTAACTGCCCATCCTGTTTCTGGAAATTCTTCTACATAATTGGCTGCACGAATTTGATACAACTCATTTGACGTTGAAATCCCATTTGGTAACAATTGAAATTTTTTGAATCCAAAGATAGCTTCAGTTTGGTGACACACTGAATCTCTGTTGAACAAAGTTAATTTTAGATGATATAAATGAGGTTGATTGGGAGTCCACTCTTGAACGTTTCCAATGGATTGTTCCAAAACACCAGTTTGGATTGAATTGTTAGAAAACGACACGGGTATGTACGTAGAAAACAAGGTCTCGGATTTAGGTGAAGTAATCTGAATGTGTAAACGAATATCGTTTGTAGTAGCTTGCGAAGTGATTGCTGTACTAACTTTTGTATCACGTATTAAAAATTTTAATAAGAATTTCCCTACTTTATCTTCCCACGATGCATTGATTGAAAACTCCTCAATTCTCTTTTCAGGAAGTGCCAGTAGATAAATGTCACGATAAATTCCTGAATACCGCTTTGGAGAATAAAATGACGCCGCCAAAGGAAAATCCAGAGGATTTTGTACTTCAGGTCTTAATACGATTTCAATGGTATTTTCTCGATCCGTGTAGATTTGATTCTTGGGAATATCAATTTCAAGTTTATTGGTTCCGTTGATAATGGTTAAAAATTCTTGGTTTAATCGTATAATTGCGGCTTGACCGATTCCATAACATACCAATCGGAATTGATCGGCTCTTAAAGTATCTGGTAAACGAAATGTTCTTTGCAATTTGATGGTTTCGGTACCATCGTAACAAAACGGAACACGAATGGTTTTTTCAGAAGGTTCAATTTGTTGCCAAACTCCATTCAGTAAAATTAATCTTTGAGTATCGGTTGTTCCATTCAATCCATCAACACGAAAATAGTGAAACGAATCGCCATAATAATAATTTTGTGCCATCGTTCCAGTGGACAAAAAGAAGATGAAGCAAAAGAATATTAGTGACCTATCCACCACAGTACTACTATTCCTAAAATGATGCGATAATACCCAAATGGTGTTAAACCACCACGCGAAAGAAATGCTACAAATCCTTTTACCGCAACGGCTGCTGTAAAAGCACTTACAATCATTCCTAAAAGAATAACACTCCAATGTGCTAATTGGAAAATTTCTCTTCCAGCAGTAATAAGTTTGTATAGGGATGCAGCACCTAAAGTAGGCAATGCAAGTAAAAAAGAATATTCTGCTGCCGCCGGTAAAGACATTCCAGCGATGAGAGCTCCAAGTATTGTAGCCATAGATCGGGATGTTCCGGGCCACATTGAAAAAATTTGTGCAATTCCAATCACTAAAGCCATTTTCCAAGTCATTGATTCAATTGGAACACCGACGACTTTTCTTCGTTTGTTTATCATTTCAAAACCGATCATCAACAAACCACCAACAATCAGTGCCAAAGCAATCGGAATGCTATGGAATAACCGTTCTTCAATCATTTCATCAAACAATACACCGATGATTGCAGCAGGTAAAAAACTGATCAGTAAATACAAGAATAAGGACTTTCCCTGTTCGTTTTTCCCAACCAAGCCCCACATCATTGACTTGGCTCTTTCCCAATATAATCCAAGAATTGCAAAGAGAGCTGCACCTTGAATAACGATATTAAATGCATCTATCGCACCCTTCTCTAATCCAAATGCACGGCTAGCTAAAATTAAATGCCCCGTAGATGAAATTGGTAAGAACTCCGTTAGCCCTTCAATCATCCCTAACAAAATTGCATGCCAATAGTTGAATCCATTGGGTTTATTGGATTGAACTGCAGCATACAATGGAGCTACAAATAAAATCATGAAAACAAACATCCAAAGGTTGTTTTTCTTTTTCATTCCCATTCAACTGTCGCAGGAGGTTTTGAAGTGATATCATAAACTACACGATTGACACCACGAACTTCATTGGTGATTCGATTGGACACTTTTGCTAAAAAATTCCAATCAAAACGTGTAAAATCTGCTGTCATAAAATCATCCGTATTGACCGCGCGGATAACTACCGTTCTTTCGTAGGTGCGAAAATCTCCTTGTACGCCAACCGATTTTACAGGGAGCAAAACGGTAAATGCTTGAGATACTTTTGAATACAGATTCTCTTTGCGTAATTCTGATATAAAAATGTCATCACTATCTCTAAGGATTTCTAACCCTTGTGGAGTAATTGCACCAAGATGCCGAACTGCTAAGCCGGGTCCCGGAAAAGGATGACGCATTACAATTTCATCGGGTAATCTCAACATTTTTCCAACTGCTCTGACTTCATCCTTAAACAATTCTCGCAAAGGTTCTAACAAAGGAAAAGGCAATTCTTCAGGTAACCCACCCACATTATGATGCGATTTAATAGTCGCTGAAGGGCCACGTACAGGTGAACTTTCAATCACATCCGGATAAAGCGTCCCTTGGGCAAAGTAACCGATATCATCAAACTTTTGTGCTTCTTTCGTAAAAACTTCAATAAAAGTTTTTCCTATGATTTTTCTTTTTTCCTCAGGATCTTCAACGTTTTGTAAGGCAGATAAAAATTGTTGTTGTGCGTTCACTGGAATGACATGAATACCAATGGATTGAAATGTATTGACGACTTGGATTGCTTCATTTTTTCTCAGCAATCCATTGTCCACAAAAATTGGAATTAAACGATCACCTATTGCCTTACCTAATAAGGCGGCTAATACAGAAGAATCTACTCCACCGGATAATGCTAATAGTACTTTTCTACCTTGTGTAAACTCTTGAATGTTTAGAAGAGCGGTTTCAATAAATGTTTCAGTGGACCAATTTTTTACTGCATTGCAAATTTGGAATAAGAAGTTAGATAAAATCACTTTTCCTTGCGGAGTATGCGTGACTTCAGGATGAAATTGTACACCGTATCTCTTTAGAGTTTCATTTGCAATCACACAATTTTTTGTAGATGGTGAAGTCGCCACGCAAGTATATCCCGCAGGCAATTGTACCACTTGGTCTCCGTGACTCATCCATACTTCAAAAGCTGAATCAATTCCATTCAGTAATGGTGATGATTGAATCTGGGTTGCTATTGCACGTCCATATTCATGCAAACTCCCTTTCACTACACTTCCACCAGTTTGATACGCAAGGACTTGTAAACCATAACAAATTCCCAGCATGGGAATATCCCATTCAAGTACCGATGGATGAAGTTTAGGAGCGTTTTCTTCATATACAGATGAGGGACCACCAGATAAAATTAATCCAATTGGATGATGTTTTTCGTAATCCTCACGTGTTTGATCGTGTCTTACAATCTCAGAAAATACACCCAGTTCACGAATTCGTCGTGCAATCAGTTGTGTATATTGTGATCCAAAATCAAGCACCAATACACGTTTAGAGGGTGCATTAGAAATGTGTCCAAAATAGGATTTCAAGAAATGTCTCCCAAACTTTGTGCGAGTTTTTCGATTTGATTCAGTGAATTGAAATCAGTGAGATCCAGTTGTAAAGGTGTAAATACAATGTAACCATTCCGCAGTAAGGTTTCATCAATATCATCTGCTTCTATCAGATTTAAGCGTTCTGCTCCCATCCAATAATAAACTCTTCCTCTTGGATCTTCTCTTCGGTCAAACACTTCATCGTACCGATAGCGACCTTGTTTTCCAACGCGGATCCCTTTGATTTGTTCTCGAGGTAATGAAGGTACGTTAATGTTCAACAAACTGTATTTCGGTAATGGGTTTTGTAACAATTTTTCTGCAGCTTTTAGGGCTACTTCTGCAGCTAAGGTAAAATCTTTTGAATAGTAACTATCCAAAGAAACGGCTATGGCTGGATACCCTAAAATTGCTGCTTCAGAAGCACCTGAAACAGTTCCGGAATAAATCACATTTAAACCGGTATTGCTTCCTTGATTGACACCTGAAATTACAATATCTGGTTGTTGTTTAAGTATGGTTTTCACTGCCATTTTTACACAATCTGCAGGTGTTCCACGCACTGCCCATCCAGTTAAACCATTTTGTTGATAAGGTTCTATCCTTAATGAATCGCTAATGGTGATTGCATGTCCTATCGCAGACATCTCACGACTAGGTGCAACTACCTCAACTTCTCCATATTGCTTTGCAACATGGTACAATGTATGAATTCCCAATGCATGGATACCATCATCATTGGTTAAAAGAATTTTCATTCATTACCCTTTCGAATTGACTCGATTACAGAATTCAAGAATGGCTTTTGCTAACGCCTCTGCGTATGCCTGTCTTCCTGCTTCTGAACGTAAAACTTTTGCGTCCTGAGAATTTGAAATAAATGCCGTTTCAAATAATATCGCTGGCATGCTGGCACCAACCAAAACATAAAAACCTGCTTGATCTACTCCTCGATCTTCTAAACCTAACCTTTTCACTGCTGTTCTTTGAACTAAAAAAGCTAAATCTTGGGATTCGCGGATAAATTGGGATTGCGCCATTGTTAATAGGATAAAATTTTCATCCGTAAGTTTTTGATAAGCAGATGTGTCTTGCTCTAAACGTATCACCTGATTTTCAAATTCAGCCACTTCCAATGCTTTTTCAGTTCGTGCAGGAGATAGAAAATAAGTTTCTATTCCTCGTGCTTTTTTGTTCTTTGCTGAATTGACATGTATAGATAAAAATAATTTTCCATTTTCTCGATTGGCTATTTTGGTTCGATCTTGAAGTGGAATAAAGATATCTGTTTCGCGTGTCATCACAATTTTTAAGGTTTTTTCTTTGCTTAAAATTTTTTTCAATCTTAATGCAATATCTAATGTAATGTCTTTTTCACGAAGTTTATTTCCAATTGCGCCCGGATCATGCCCACCATGTCCGGCATCAATCACAATACAATCTATCAACCATTTTTTTTGTGCATCTTTTACTGATAGGGATTGCAAACCTTCTTTTGTTGCTCCTTTATCTGTTGGTGGAGAAGGAGTTGCTAATTCAGGTGTTATCATTGTTTTGGAATCTTGACCCAATGTTTTAGGAGTGAGAATTACCTTGAAAGTACGTGCATCAATGGATTCTATTTTTTCAATTTTGGATTGAAATTTTAGATGCAATAGATGGGGTTGTTTATCTAAGATGAGTTTATTGTTGGCTATGAAACCCGGTGACGCTTTAATTTTGAAATTCTTTGATTGTGTAGTAGCACCAAAAACTTCAAACATTACAAGTGAATCTTTGACTGTGTACTTTACAGTAGGACCTCTTGGTACATGTAAAACGATTTGCGCTTCCGTCTCACTGATTTTACTTAATGTTACGCCACTCCACACGGCTTTGGTTGGTTGAACAGTAAGGAGGGATTGTCTTGAATCATATTCCATTTTTTCAATACTAATGGATTGAAAAAAGGAGATAGTCCAATCTAAAGGCACCCAGTAAACATCAAAATCTTTTTGAACTGCAGTTTTTAACTGAATGATTTTTGTTCCATAACGAACAAATGGATTATTCACTTTGAACATTAATTGTGGGTTTGTCTTTACTGTTAACCAGTTTCCATTTGAATCGACTTGTGTTGCATACTCTAATGCTTTTGAAAAGGATACCATATCAATTAGATCACGTTTATTAGAAGTCCTTTTCAAGGGTACCCTTAGTGTATCTTGATCACGAATGACGGTTAATTCTGCAGAAAAAAGAAACTGTGCCCAATACAAAACAATGGATAAAATCAATACCTTACTTTTCACCTTGTTTTATTCTCCTCTGGATTGTGTAATGGATGAAAAATTCTGGGTACTAACTCTTTTTTATGTTTTTTAAATTCGTGTTCCAATTGTTCTTTGGTAGGAAGCCCTGATTTTGCACCTAACATTTTAGAGGTAATTTTTATTGCACCAGCCACTGCTGCTCTTTGTATGGTAATGAGTGGATCATCGTTTTGTAAAAGACCTAAAAGAAACATTGCAGCTGAAATATCACCTGCTCCAGTGGTGTTAAAAATCTCTTCACTCTTCAATTTCACTGCAGGAATGGTGATGACTTGTTCTGCAGTGATGTACATTACTCCTTGACTTCCTCTGGTAACAAAAGTTTTGGGTACCTTTTTATCAATCAGCCATTTGAATGCATCTTGTAAGGTCTTAGAACCCGTAAGTAATAACAATTCTTCATCATTCAACGCCAAAGCATCCGCTTCACAAATCCATTGTTGCACCTGTTCTAAGTCTCTGTGTAACATTGACGCAGATGGCGCTAAAAACACTTTTGGGGAATCATTCTCCTTTTTTAAACTTCGCACAAAGGTTCTAACTGGTACAATTGATTTGGACGGTAAAGAGGTTATATCTAACCATTTTGCTGAACGGATTACATCACTTGCCCAAAGTAAATCTCTTTCTGTCAAGTGCTCACCTGTGCCATGATCCACGGAAATGGCTCTGTCTCTTACCCCTCCAGTTCCAGTAATGATTACGGATACACCTGGTGAGAAACCATGTTTACGAATTACACCGGTAACATCAATACCCCGTGTTTCAAGATCTTCAATCAAAATGTTTGAATATTGATCTGTACCTACTACACAAACATAAGCCAAAGAGAGATTTCCTAATTTTGCCAATGCTGCAAGCGAATTTGCTGAACTACCTCCCGTAAAATTTTCTATATGGGATGGCGATTTTGATCCTGTTTCTAACCCGATAAACGTTTTTTTAATACTTCCGCTTTCAATGGAAAATTGAACAATTTCAGGATTTACTAGAAAGATATCGGTAACGGGAACACCTATTCCAACTACATCAAATTTTTTCATACTCAATTCCTTTAAATTTTAAGGCTCCCACATCGTGGTAAGAATGATACTACTACTCTCTTGTTGGCTCTTAACTACATTACCAAAACCTTGCACTGTGATGCACCAACCAAGAAAACGGTAAGTTATTTCAATACCAAGATAACCACCAGTTTCAGTAAGATAAGGATTTCTGTTGGATTGTAATAGTGGTACCGCTACAATTTGTGATGGAACAAGATCGGATCGGTTTCCTAAGACCATCGCATTCCAACCGAAGATATTCCAAGATTCCTTAATCTTGGAATAGATACCATAGGTTAAAATGGTATGGATAGAACGTTTCTGAAATTCCTCATATTGCTGGATCCATATTCCTCTGTAATGCTTGAATTGGTTGATTTGGTTTTCAGCACGATAAGAACAAGCAACACGCCATTGATTGACTTCCTTAGCGTACAATCCTTTCCAAATGGTTTGATTTCCGAATTCATTTTGAATACAGGTGAAACTTGTAAACAGTTCCTTTTGTTGAAGCGTGTTGGCAGTGTGTTGAAAAAAGAAATGGTATTCATTTTCAAATTGAATTTGGTAGTTTGCTAAAAAACCATACTTAGATTTTTGATATTTTGATGCTGCAAATTCAAGTTTAGGACTTTTGATTTGACCAAACCAATCTAAATGAAGTTTTCCATACGCGAGAATGCTTGTACCCAATCGTAAAATACTTCCACTTGGTGTAAAAACTGGAATACAATAGGTAAAGAGATTTTCTTGTTTGGTTTGATAGGTTATACTTAAAGAATGAAATAAACTTTTTTTCAATTGCCGATTCCTTGACGCCATTAGAGCTGTCGTTTCTAAGTTATGATGGTCATTTAGAAAAAATTTTAATTGCCACCAATGAATTCTTCGGTCTGTTTTGGATGTGTGTTCTGCTAATCCTATAGAAGTTTCCAAATTGTTAGATTTAACTTGATAAGATATACCGTAAAGATCATTTTGCGATGGATGGAGTTTTCCTTGGACAGACGTTTCTGTAAAACGGTAGGGATGATAGGTTGAATAGTTTTGTAGTTGTAATCCATTTGCAAAACGCAAAGCGAGGTTTCCAAGGTAAAGTGTTGACTTGTAGTTTTGCCATTTCGCATAACCTTGTTTATGAATTGTCTTATCACGGTAAGGTTTGGTTTGGATCATCAATGCCAATTCTTTTTCGTAAGAATAGTATTTTCCAATCCACCAACCATCAGACCTCTCTTCAGTTCGGTGCGGTGAAAAACTGACTTGAGATTTAAACCCAGATTGATTTTTTAGCGTAGTCAGATTATACCAGTTCATCTTTTCTGTTTCAAGAGGCCAAAACCAACGTTCATCGTTTTGTTCAATTAAGGGATCGTAGGTGGATGCTTGTATCCCACTTGTTTGGTTTTGACAGAAGCCACTTGTGACGACCAAAATGATGACCACCCAAGTGATTCGTTGAAAACTGAACTGAAAGCAATTGAAAAACCTTGAAATGAAATAGATATTCCTGCTCCCCATCCTCTGGTAAAATTGGTACCCATATATACCGAAACTTCTTCAAAAGGTTTCCAAATTCCACCCACTGCATATTGAATTTCTTGATATAGATATTGTGCTGAACCACTTAGTATCCATGTTTGAAGTGGTTGATATTGAATCACCATCATTTGTTTTTCAGGTAATACAAACGATTGGTTTCTACTTTTCATTGCCTGGTTACAAACGAGATAGGAATGGATTGTGTGAGTTCCCCATCCTAATTCTGAATAAATTGAAGTTCCATATTTTTTAGATAACGGAGGCACATCAATCCATCCGAAATATCCTCCAAATGCATACCAAAAACGCTTCAATTCATAACTTCCAAAAACTCCCAAACGACTTTCACGATATCCGTCTAATCCTAACTGAGTAAAATGGATTTTTACAGCATAAGGAACTTTCCATTTTGCTACAATCAATTCTGTATAGGTAATTTCTTTGATTCCATATGGGTTAGACACCATCACACCACATTTCCAACCTGTGGTATCCATTATTTCAGAATATTTCATGGATTCACTACAGTTTAGTACACGTTCTAAAGGAAATCCTGTTTGCCATTCATAAGCAGCGAAGATAGATTGCAGATAGCATAATGGGATTAGAATGGTTAAGATGAACTTTACTTGAAGATGCATAAGAAATAATGTAAGTTAGTAAAACGAAAAAAGAATTATCAATTGATTTCATCAATGAACATTGTATCGTTCATCATTGTACTGTTTTTTCTTGGACTCCCTTTCGGATGTTTTGGGCAGTTGCTTGTTCCTACTATTCAAATCAATTTGGATAAAGTTCCTGATGATTTGAAACCTTTATGGCAAGATGCTGAAAAGAGTTTACGTTACTTTTTAACCACACCCAAATGGCACGAAAACCCTTACGATTATGAAGTTCCTTTTCAAATCTCCATTTACATTGAACAAGTAATTGAAAAACCTCCCGAGCGAACATACAAAAGTTATCTCGTAGCAACCAATGGCGCTGAAGCATACTTTACAGACAAACGTTGGATTTATCCGCTTCCTGAATGGCGTAATCTCCATCGTGATGGCCGTTATCATCCAATGTTATCGGTGATTGAATTTTATGCCAATTTAATTTTAGCCAATGAGTTTGATAAATGGGATTTGTTTGGTGGTGAAAGCTATTATATTCAAGCAAGAACCATTGCTGATCAAGGAAAGTTTGATGCAAGGTTTATCTCCGGTTGGCATGAACGAAGCGATTTAGTTCAATCCCTAACCGCACGCAACCGTCGTATGTATCGTACCTTTTTGTATTATGCTTGTACCGGCGATTATTTGATCCAATACAACCCTCGTGAAGCAAGACCTTTTGCAGATTCAGCATTTCTACTATTACCTTCACTTCCTTCTGAAGACCGAAAAATGTTTCTCAATGCCAATGCGATCTCTCTTGCCAAATTAGCGGTTGGATTGGGGAAAAAAGATTATTTGGAGCTTTTAATCAAATTGGATAGTACCCACAGTTCACTTTATGAAGAACAAATGAAGCATATTTTGAAATAGCAAATGAACATTAAACACCTTCTTGTTCCGTTATTATTTCTGATTTTCTTCCAGTTAAGTTGCAATCCAAGCCGAGAAGAATACGGTTTGTCACCTATCATTTTGATTTCAGAGACATCACAAAAAAACTTAGCACGTACCTTACTTTCTCGTTCATTTGAATTGACCCAAATGACAGACACTTTACAACGTGGATTTGCATTACCTACACCATACTATGATTCAACTCTTTTTCATCGTAGCGATTCAATTTGGTACACTCGGCAAATCAATGATACCATTGTAGAACGAGTACGTTTTATACCCGATATTTGGCGATTTCCTAATCAAATCCATGATTCAATTTTTTATGAATGGTATTATTCTCCAACCGATACTTTAAGATCAGGCACCTATTGGTATTCACTGATTACAAAACGGATTATCCCTCCAGATTCGTTATGTGGTTTACGAGGAACGGCAACCTTTTATTATCGCTTTTATACCATTGCATCGGATGGATATTGGTACAATTACTCATATTATTTAAGAGGTACCTTTTCTTTGGCTGGCGGTACACCCCCGCCTTTGGATCAAACCAGTTTTCAGTGGACAGGTATTGCCGTTTCTTGGGAAAACGATGGTGTTCCATATCGCTGGAACGTAACTGGCAGTTCGAATCGATCAAGCAATGGCGATTGGTCAATCAATTTGTTTTTAGATGGATATGAATTTGTCCGTGCAACCCTACATTCAGATGGCACAGGCAGTTTTCGTATTGGTTGGGATTTGTTTTATCGTGAGCATCCTTTCCCTTAATATGTTTAATTTTTCAAGAAATACGCAATTTTGTGATTACCCGCACAATGATTATATTGTGATTTACTAATACCCCACTTACATCGCACTGCTACTTAGGAGTATTTATGTCAGTTGATTCCTACATTTCGGACCACCAAGAAAAGTTTTTAGAAGGTTTATTTACATTCTTACGTTTTCCGACCATTTCTACCTCAGTATCCCATCAAAAAGATTTGATTGATTGCTGCGAATGGCTTGCCAACCATGCACGCTCCTTAAGTTTTGAAAAGGTTCAAGTTCACCAAACAAAAGGTCATCCAATTCTTACGGGTGAATTACGTTCACCTAACCCATCTGCACCAACTATCCTCGTTTATGGTCATTATGATGTTCAACCAGTTGATCCTCTTCATCTTTGGAGAAAAGATCCATTTGAACCGTTTTTAGATGGAGATCGCATAATCGCTCGAGGCGCTGCAGATGACAAAGGACAAGTATGGATGCATTTTTGCTCGATTGAAACGTATCTGGCAGTTTATGGTAGTTTGCCCGTCAATATCAAATTACTCATTGAAGGTGAAGAAGAAATTGGTAGCGTCCACTTGATTCCCTTTATTAAAGAACACAAGCAAGAATTGTCGGGTGATGTGTTTGTAATTTCAGATACAGGACTCTTCGCAGATGAACTGCCAACCATTTGTGATGGTTTACGTGGTTTGGTTTATTTTGAAGTTGATTTATATGGTCCCAATCGCGATTTACATAGTGGTACTTATGGTGGTTCAATTGATAATCCTGCTTTTGAATTGGCACGTTTAATTTCAAGATTAAAGACCGATAAAGGAGTAATCACCATCCCCGGTTTTTATGATCATGTTCGAGGTGTTCCAGAAGATGTAAAAGCATTATGGGCAACTTTACCTTTTGATGAAGATAAATATTGTATGGAATTGGGGGTACATTCTACCTCAGGTGAATCTGGTTTTACAACTTTGGAACGTTTGTGGGCACGTCCAACTTTGGAAGTGAATGGATTGCTTTCTGGTTTTGTAGAATCGGGTGCAAAGACAGTATTACCTGCTAAAGCCCATTGCAAGATTAGTTGTAGATTGGTACCTGATCAAGAACCAAAAGATATTGAACGCAAGTTTGTACGATTTGTCCAAGAACTCTGCCCTCCCGGCTGTCGGATTGAAATTAAATTGCATCATGGTGGTAAACCTGTACTTGTGGATAGAAATAATCGCTTTATTCAAGCGGGTAAACGTGCTTTGCGTGATGCATTTCAGAAAGAACCTGTATTTGTACGAGCAGGTGGTTCTATTCCTATTGTAGCTGCATTTAAAGATGTTTTGAACTTGGATTCGGTGTTACTTGGATTTTCCCAGCCAAACGAGAACGCACATAGTCCTAACGAATGGTTAAGTTTGAAACATTTTATTTATGGCGTTCGTAGTTTATCCAGATTTTGGGGTGAGGCCGCAAAATAGTTTCTGAAAGCGTCTATACGGAATCTGAGCTTTTTCACTTACTTAAACTATCCAACTTCATCTGAGCAAATTGTCTAAAAATTGGATCGGGTACTTGTGCGATTTTCTTGTAGATCGCAACGGCTTCTAAAGTATCTTTTTCGAGAAGCGCTTTTTCTGCAAGTACAAGTTCAACACGCCACAAATTTCTCCAACCTTGTTCCAAATAAGGATTTTTGTTTAATGCCCGTTCTAGTAAAATTTTTGCTAATTCTAACTCATTGAGGTGAACCAATACAAATGCGATATTGATCTCATTTCTTGGATCGTTTGCAGATTTTAATTCTCCCATAATCCATTTTCTTGCTGCTGCAGTATCGCCTTTTATTAAAGCAATATTTGCTAATTCGTACTGCACGCCGGGTAAATTGTTTTGTGCTTCATAGGCCTGCAAAAATTTTTCTTCTGCACGAGCCCAGTCGCCTTGTTCTTTGTAAGCCAAAGCCAATTGCATTTTTCCAAAAGAACCTTGATCATCTGAATAGTCATTCCAGTTGTACCACACTACAAAGCAAGCAATTATTAAAAGAATTGATGGACCCACCAATTCTTTGAACGATTTACGATTTTTGTAAAAGTACTCTATCATCCATGCAGCCATTGGAATGAAAAGTGGTACCAAAGGAAGACGGTATCTTGTATTTACAAAAAAGAGCAAGATACCCAACGATAAACTTAGAATCGTCCAGTAAAGGGGTTTTAAATAGTGTTCTGTGTGATGTGCTTTTTTAAGAATGGTGAAGATGAAACCACTTATAGCCAATGGTGCAATACACCACCAGCCAACAAATAATAATGGTCTGCTCCAACGAAATTCACGGATAAACTGATGAATATCAAAGGTGTTGGAAATTTCTTGGTAAAAAAGGAGGTATCCCACTTTTTTTAAAAACAGTTGAATGGCTTTAAGAGGTTGTTCTAACCAAAATTGAATGGATAAATTTCTATAATGTTTATCTAATTGATGCCATTTTATCGGTTGTTTTTTTTCAACTTCTAAACGGTGTTTTAATTCTGGAAACGTCCATCCCGCCCCAAAACCGGGTACTTCAGCAGTATAACCATCTGCATAAGGATTATTTCCGATATAGAGATTAACACCTCCTTGTAAAGATAAAATTGGTTCACCAAACTTGATCCATTGAAAAACAATTACAAGGATAGGCAAACTCAAAGTTAAGCCAATCAATTTCCAATAACTTGAAATGAATTCTTTTGCTGATTTCCACTTTTGGCGAAAGACCATATAAGGTAAAGCGAAAATTAGTGTTGGAATAGTAAGGACAGCAAAACTTAACGAAATTGCTGCAAAGTAAAGCCGATTGGTTTCTAAAAAACGAATTTTAAACTGGTAAGATGGATTTGTTGTGCTTAAGAATAAATAAAGCAATAAGAAAAAAAGACCTACAGTTGGATTTAAAAGATCAGTGTCATGATAAATTAAAATTCCGTAGGATGCTGTGATCATTGCGGCTATTCGAGCAGTGTTTTCATAAAATCCATTTCTAATCCAATAGTACATTAGTACCGCATTTGTAGCACCAATTCCAATTTGGACCATCCGAACCCACAATGGATCTGCCGAGAAAAGGGTATAGATGATCGCAACGAAATAGGTATAAAGAGGTGCTCTTTCAAAAACAGTATTCGGAATCCATCCATTTTGCAAAATCCATCTTGCAGCTTCATCGTACGTTCTTGCATCTACTAACAGAAATTGGTAAAAAGGCGTTTTTGAAAAAGCAATAAGCCAAATCAATCTCAGTGCGAGCGCATAAAGAAACAAAGCTTGGGGAAAATTAATAGGCAGGGAGATTGAACTTTTTGTATTCATTCACGATTTCGTATCATTGTATTTGTATAGGAGTAATATGTAGATGTTCTTCCGCCGAAACAAAACACCCATACCTGAAATGGATGTTATCACTTTGAATGGTAAACTGAAAGCAGAAGCACGTTTGATTTTGGTGGATGTCCGTGAACCAGAAGAGCATGCAGATGGGATTATTCTTGGTGCAAAGATGATTCCGATGCGACAAATCAAATCTGTTTTCCCTACCTTAGTTCACGATAAAAATCAAGAAATCGTGGTCTATTGTCGTTCAGGTCATCGCTCGCAAATAAGTGCACGTGAAATTCTTGAAATGGGTTATACGAATGTATTCTCACTACGGGGTGGAATACTTTCTTGGTTTCGTGAAGGGTACCAAATTGAATTTCCCAAGAAAAGTATTTAATATTTGTATATTTGTTAATCTTGAATGCAACATTTATCTTGCTTTGACCTCCCACATCTTTAACTTTTTGAGGGCATTATGACAGAATTATCTTCACGTCCGGGATACCGAATTGAACGAGACAGTTTTGGTCCTATTGAACTTCCTGATCAAGTTTACTATGGAGCTCAAACATATCGTGCAACTCAAAATTTTCAGATATCCGGTCTAAAACCGCATCCACTTTTCATTTGGTCTCTTGCTGTAATTAAACGGGGTGCAGCTCAAGCAAATCGTGAATTGGGTATGATCCCTGCTGAAATTGCAGATGCAATCATGCAAGCCGCCGAAGAGGTTATGAATGGAAAGCTGCACGATCAATTTGTGGTTGATCCCTATCAAGCAGGCGCTGGTACTTCCCATCATATGAATATGAATGAAGTATTGGCAAACCGTGCTTTGGAAATTTTGGGCTATCCAAAAGGGGATGATAAAAAAATATCTCCAAACAACCATGTAAACTTTGGACAATCCACCAATGATGTTATTCCAACTGCTATTCGCATTGGAGGTTTACGTGGTGCCAAAGAACTTTTGCCCGCAATTGAACTGTTAGAAAATGAATTGTACCAGAAGGCAAAAGAATTTGATCATATTGTAAAGAGTGGACGTACCCACTTACAAGATGCTGTTCCTATTCGATTAGGCCAAGAATTTGGTGGAATGGCACGATCGATACAAAAATGTAGATATCGTATTGATCATGCAATGACTGCGCTCTATGAAATTGGTTTAGGAGGTTCTGCTGCAGGAACCGGACTTAATACACATCCTGACTATCGTAAACTGGTTGCTAAACACCTCGCAGAACTAACAGGATTCCCACTGGTACCAGCGGCGGATTTCTTTGAAGCGATGTCCTCTTTAGGTCCAGCAGTTGAAATCTCTGGTGCATGCCGAGAATTAGCCATTGAGTTGGGTAGAATTGCCAATGACTTACGTTTGTTATCCTCAGGACCTACCACCGGGATTGCAGAGATACGACTGCCCGAATTGCAACCCGGCTCTTCTATTATGCCCGGAAAAGTCAATCCAGTCATTCCTGAAATGGTCAATATGGTATGTTATCAAGTTATGGGTATGGATACCACTGTAGCCCTTGCATCTGGTGCAGGTCAATTCCAACTCAATGTAATGATGCCCGTTATCGCACATAATCTCTTTTGGGAGTTGACCATTTTACGTACCGCATGCGAACATCTTGCAGTCAAATGTGTAAGAGGGATTACTGCGGATGAAGCGAAATGTCGCGAATACTTGCTTAAGAATGCTCAAATTGCTACGGCACTTAACCCAGTGATCGGTTATTTGAATGCTGCTGAAGTGGTAAAAGAATGGGGTAAAACCGGTCGGTCTATTCGGGATATTGTGATTGAAAAAGGGTTTTTAACTGCAGAAGAAGTTGATAAAATATTATCACCTGAAGCTATCCGTGCAATGACAGAACCCGGAGTTGCTAAAAAATAGTAGCAAGGAATTAGAATCTGAAAAGCCAAAGCAAAATGCTTTGGCTTTTTTTAGTTACCGTTTTCACCGTAGATCGCTACAACAGCATCCAAATCAAAAGAAGGACCACTATCACGCACCATTCCATTGGTATCTGTAATTTTTATATAATATGCTTTCATTAGACCTACATCGGATAGGTCAAAAGAATCTCCTCCACTTCGGTTTGGATCGAGGTAGTTTTCGTTTCCATTTGTTGGATGAACACCAGCAAGCCCTTGGAATGTAGTTGTATCATAAGGGAACGGGTACCAATCGGTCCCATTAACACTTACAGATACAAATGCTGTCTCGCGGTAATATTGATTCTGAGCATACTGAAATACATTTTCAAAAATAGTAAAATCAGGTCCATTACCGTTCTCTATGCCTCCATCCAAAAACTGTAGAATAATTTCGCCACCACTCCCTAATGTGAGGATCTCTCGTTCATCTGCAGATGGCACAGAAGCACGAGCCGATGAATCTGGTGGACCAAAAATGTTATCCGGAAAAAAGTTTTGACCAAATCCAGCGCCATCTCCAAATTGAACAGAAATTACTTTATCGGGAAATGGATCGGGAGCATTTGACGGCAACGGCGAAGAAGGATTTGATGGATGACAACCATATCCTAAGATACATCCACTTACCCAAATGAAAAGGATTGGAGGTCGTTTCATTTTAAGTATTGCACACTGGTACGTTGGATATGCTCAGCCGTTTCAATTTGAAGGATGTATTTTCCACTAGACAACCTTTGTGGTGACCATTGGATTTGATGATTTCCAACGTTGAGTCGGATTGTTTTGAACATATCTACTTGCTCTCCGAGGATATTGAATACCTTTACTGTAATATTGCTCTCTTTTGAGAGTACAAAGGGAATTTTTAAGGTTTGATTAAATGGATTGGGATAGCAGTTAGACAATTGAATGGTGTTGGGTTGAATGGTTGTTTCTCGTTCAACTGATAACAAGGCAGGATGATGAAAAGCGACATAAGCAGGTACTTGGTTGAAGGTAATGGTTTGTAAAGCATTCCAGTTGTGGTCATACTTTGTTATGGTATTGGTAGTGGTTGAAGTGATCCATACCGAACCTTGAGTATCAGGAATAATTTGCCAACCTCCAGAGACATGACTAATTGGAGAGTATTGAATGGATTGATTGGAAATGGTAATCTGTGCAACATTGGGTGTACCGTATTCACCTCCTGCCAAAATTCTTTGATCAGTAGTAAGAGCAATGTTCGTTGGTGAAAAGGAGTAAGAAGGTGTAGAATGCAAAACTTGTTGTGTTGGTAGTATGACCGCAACGCTTCCCGGATAAGGAGGGTTTGACCAACTAGCGCCCGCACAAGCAACCAAGATAGATCCATCGGATAAACTCTTTAGACCTTGCGGATTATAGCCCACTTGAACAGAGTCATAGTAGAAAGTTACTCGGTTATGCCTTGCTACAGTATTTCCCGTTCCGAATCCAGAACCTGCTACATATAAATAATCATTGGTTAACAGTAGATCTTGAGGGTTGGCTACAGTAGAATGAACACGAACAATGGTGTTGGTAGTAAAATCCACTTCAAAAATTTGGCTAGTACCTAATGCAGAAACAAAAGCATGGTTTCCAAAAATGACTGCATCATAAAGGTTAGAAAATTGTGGAAATGAAATCACTGACCATTGTAAAGGGATTTGCTGGTTGATGGCTTGAGTAACTTGTGTATTGTTGACATACCACAACTCTGAAGAAAATCCCGCAAAGTTTCCGGAATTGACTACTACTAAGTATTGACCATTCCAAATTACCCGATTGGCTACCACTCCTAAAGACCCTAAATCCACTTGTGGTTCCTGATTGATCGGTTTCCACAACAACCTAGAATTGGTGTATCCACTGATGACAAAGAACCCGCTTGTTTGAGGAAATTCAGCAAGAGCAACATTTACAAAAAGTATAGCAATGATTAAAACGAGATTAAGTGAAATTTGTTTCATGTGTGTTCTCCCTTCTATAATTTCAATGAAGGCAGAACGAGAGGAGGAGAGATTGATTAGAAAATTCATTCTAAAATCCGCCTCGCTCGCGCCCCGCAAGCGTTAACGAATGCTGGCATAAAGTCGGTCTCCGGACTTGCATATCAGTAGATTCACTGACCACGCACCTTCCCAATTGGATTTTACATCCAATCAGTGGTTTTTGCGTGATTTCAATGCTTACCGTAGCGGGGGCTGTTCCCGATTTACACAGGATTCCCGTAACACTTTATGCACAACCAATTTATTTCAATTCATTCAAATTTTCAAATCAGAATCAAACTTGTATTTCACCAAACTGTATCGTATTGTTTGGATATTCTTAGGTTCTTATTCATTTTTGATTAGCATTGTTTTCAATAGGAGTGCTTATGGGTGTACACAATCCTTTAGGAGTTTTGGATATTGATCACATTCACTTTACCGTGAAAGATTCAAAAGCCATTCGTGATTCTTTTTTTACAATGGGATTTGCTCATTCAGCTCGTTGCGAACTTTCCACACATACTAACGATTTGTTTACTCAAGGTAAGGTGAAACTTGTAGTAACTGAAAATGCCCCTACTCATACGTTTGAAGGTCAATATTTACATGACCATGGTGATGGTGTTTGTACCATCGCTTTTTTGGTCAAAGATGCTGAACATGCTTTGCATGAAGCGGTCCATCGTGGTGCAGTCATGTTGGAACCGGTTTCTGAGAAACATATCAATGGTGCTCGATATCGTACCAGCGCAATACGTGGTTTTGGCAGCGTGAAAAATCTATTTGTAGAACGTCCTCTTGATGGTGGACCTGTTTTCCTTCCTAACTATGTCCATTTTCAAAAACCAGTGCCTCCACAACCCATCAAACATGGCATTGAACGTATTGATCATTTGACCAATAATGTACCAGAAGGTGAGATGGAAATTTGGGTAGAATTTTACAAACGAATTTTTGGTTTTGAAGTTGTTCGCGATTTTGATATTAAAGGAATTGAAACAGGGTTGTATAGTAAAGTCGTAGCCAGTCCTGATAAAAATGTGATTATTCCAATCAATGAACCTCAAAAGATGACCAATAAAAAGGGTCAAATTGAAGAATTTTTAGAAATGCATAAAGGTCACGGCGTTCAACATATCGCTTTCCGTGTTGGAAACATCCTTGAAACCATTGCAACATTGAAAGATCGTGGAATTGTATTTTTAGATCCGCCACCAGAAACTTATTACGAAGCCATTCCGAAACGGGTACCGAATGTGAAACAACCTTTAGATGAAATTCAACGACTTCATATCTTGGTTGATGGCGATGAAGAAGGGTATTTGTTGCAATTGTTTACCAAGTATATGGTAGGTCCTTTGTTTTATGAATTTATTCAACGTGAAAAGCATGACGGATTTGGTGAAGGAAATTTTCAAGCGTTGTTCGACTCAATTGAGCAAGACCAAAGAAGACGCGGTGTACTTTAATCTTTTATCTTTCGGAATAAGAAAACGCCGACTTTCTGTCGGCGTTTGTTTTTTATGAGCTATTAGATTAGCACTTTGCTGCATTTCGAATGGTATCTATCACAATTTGTTGATTCTCTTCAGTTAAACCTACTGAACAAGGAATGCTGAGTGCTACTTGGTTTAAGTAAGCAGATACCGGGCATACTTGATGAGTTAAGTTTTGAAACACTGGACTTTTGTGCATAGGTTGCCACAACGGTCTGGCTTGAATTTTATGGTTTTCCAGAATGTGTAACAATTCTCTTGAACTTCTTCCAAATTTTTTCTCATCAATTAGTATGGTGTACAACCAATAGGTACTAAACGCCCAATCCGCCGATTTCATGGTAGTAATTCCATTTACATTACCTAAACCGATTTCATATCGTTGAGCAATTTGGATTTTCTTTTGAATAAACTCCTCTAACAATTCAACCTGTGCTAAACCGATGGCACTTAATACGTTGGTCAATCGGTAATTGTATCCAACCGCACCATGGATGTATTCAAGCGGATCATCTTTGGCTTGAGTTGTTAAGTAGCGTGCGCGATCTGCTAACGGTTTCTCGTTCGTTACCAACATACCTCCACCACCGGTAGTGATGAGTTTGTTCCCATTAAAACTAAAACATCCTATATCACCAAATGAGCCCGTAGGTTGGTTCTTGTATTTCGCACCAATACTTTCAGTAGCATCTTCAATGACAAACAGATTGTACTTTTTAGAAAGCTCAACAATCGGTTGAATTTCTACAGGATGTCCAAGGATATGGACTGGTATAATGGCTTTCACTTTCCGTTTAGTGGTTTTGTTAATTAGAAATCCATTTTTCCAAACACACTCTTTTTCTAAAAAATGCTGAAGTTTGTTTCCATCCATTTGATAATAGTTTGGTTCAGCATCTATAAACACTGGGTAAGCCCCTGTGTATCGAATTGTAAATACTGGTGCGATAAAGGTCATGTCGGAAACAATCACTTCATCATTGGCTTCTACACCAGCCAGAATTAAAGCGATATGTAAAGCAGATGTGCCGTTCACTGTAGCTACAGCATATTTCGTGTTGGCAACTTTGGCAACTGCCTCTTCAAATTGATTCACATACGATCCAACAGAAGAGACCCAACCGCTATCTAAACATTCTTTCACATACTTCCATTCGTTTCCACGAATTTCAGGAACTGACAGTGGAATATACTCTTTAGGAAGCAAAGCCCCGGGCGCAAATTTTTC
>JAOADG010000034.1 GCA_026417415.1 bacterium | reverse complement strand
TCTTTAAAGAAATGATGGATAAGTAACAATTCAGCAACTCGTTTTTTTCTTTTTACTCTTCTGCGTAAAGTCCTTCTGGACAAACGTTTCATTCGTCTTTTAAGATTTTTTGGTTCATGTGATTCAGCGTCTACTGCTTCTTGAAAAACACGGACACCTGTTTTGATAATCGAGTTTGGTTCCCCATCGTCATCGCACCCTAAAAGCGCCCAGCCGATAGAATTGGTACCAATATCCAGTCCTAAAATTGTTTTAGACATAGCCACCTCTTGACTTTTGACTTTTTCTTTTTTAGATTTATATCACAGTATAACTAACCGTTGACTGCTCCTGCTTATCATAACAAAATGTAACATTTGCAGGATATCGTCCTACCGGACGTAACCCAAAGGCCTCACCGAAAGGTGGGGCATTTTTTTTAATATAAATCTTAATAGATAAATAAAACAATAATAAAACTATATAGGATAAAATAATAAAATTCTAGCGTTTTGAAATATTTTAGTCGATTTACAATAATCCAATCACATCGCCCAGCAAAAACACAACACGGTCAATGAGAAGTGCGATACGCGTCATTACGGTATAACCGTAACCTGCGCCAAAACCCACCATTAATAGGCCTGTACCGATTTTAGCGATAAGACCCCAAGTGCCGCTATGCTCTACTGAAAAGAAGAAGTAAAAGAGGATGGTAAGAAGTCCAAAGATGGTAATAAAATTAGTGAACAGATGGATAAAGTGAACGATTGAAGGTTGGTTTGAAAATTGTGTCCATTTTGTTTGATCCCAAATGGGAATCAAAGTAGCACGAATTTGTGTAACAAAATCGGCTTCTGCTATCGCAACGACTGCCAATCCAGAATAGATCCCCACAATAGCAGCCAACGACCAGCGGGATAACCAACTCATTTTGGGGATAAATCGTGTAAAAAGAAGTAAACCGAATGCCATGGGAACAATTAAAATCCATTCTCCTTGGTAGAAGAGGGGTTCAACCAAATTGGGTTTGATGGTATTGTGCCAAGATAGGGCTAATACATAACCAGCAGCCACCCCCACGAACAGGTGTTCAGCAAATTTGTAGAATGGATTGTCTTTATATAGGAACGAAAGAATAAAAACTGTTAGAAGTGCTGCGATCCAAAGTCCAATCAGTTCACTCATGGTTCTTTTTACCTTTCGTTACAAACCATGCCACATTCCCTAATACAATAAGCAAAATAATAACCATATGCCCAATGGCTTGAGCATCAATTGCTTTTGCTGCTAAGGCACGGCGGCCAATTAATTCTTCGTATTCTGCTGCTCCCGAGATCCCTGTCAACATTCCCGACAACTGACCTGAGTTATAGTAGGCAGAATATTCTGGAACTGAAACCGCTGCAGCACCTGCCAACAATTTCAAATTGAACCGACCTTGTGCATATTGAACATACTCTTTTGTTCCCGGATAACCCACAGAAATTGAAATCACCAACGCAAAACTGCTATAATTCTCAACCTCTTTCAGTAACGCAATGCTATCATAGGGGATCCCACGATAATCTTTGGGGAATGCACTACGGATGGAACGTCCCATTTCAACCAAGACCGCTTCACGTCCATCTTTATACCCCAAGTTCACAAAATCAGTGCCGTACTGGAGGTTTGGTAAATCTTCCGTGACACGTGCGACCGCTCGTTCAGACATTGGTGGACCTGCTGGAAACAAACTCAGCATTACCACACGGCAATTTCTTTTGAAAAGATGATACAGCACCGCTTCTGTCATAGGGTAGAGTTCTGCTTTGGAACCCGGATCGTAATCATTGCTAATAAGAACGATAGAACCTTTGGGGATTGATTCAATGGCTTTGTAAAAACTCATTACGGGACCTGAAGGGGAAAGTGGGAGATTGATGGGAAGGATTAAAGGAAGTGCGACTGCTAATAGCACAAACAGATAGATCCATCGCTTATCCAAATGATTAATTTTCGTCCAGACAGAGCTCACTAATCTCCACCCCCTAACCAACTTCGTTCAATCCCAAAAATCATTTTCAAACCAGTAGCCACTGCACCCAATGCAGCACCAATCAGGATCGCACGTTGCGCCACAGTATTGGGAACATTCATAATCCAATCCACAAATTGCGGAAAATCCCCCCAAATCATTTTTCCAAAGGGAATTCTGCCTAACATGACCAATAAAGCGGTACATGCTAACAGCCATGCTTGCCAACTACGTACACGAAAAGCACGAAAGGCAGCAGATGCGATAAAAAATGCCAACGTTGCATACATCGTAGAGGCCATGGGTGTGTACATATGAAAATAAATCATATCATTAAAAAAGGTACCGGGCTCAATTCCACCAACGATCCCACTTACTCCCGTGACTACCAATGAAACGATAACCACCCATTTGTACATCCAATCTTGTTTTCTAGCGATTGCTTGATCCAAAGATACCCGTAGCAAATTCGCAATACCCAATAGGGCCGCTCCCGAAGTAATAATAATCGCCCATTGTTGAATTTTACTGGCAATATCACTTATGGCATAATGGGGCACAAAATACTGAAAGATCATAAAAAGACCGGTAATCAGTAAGATGGCAAGTGGGATCTCACGCTTCATATAAATTATTGAATCTCAAAAAGTTTAGTAAATCCAGTTAGACCGAATGTTTCTAAAATTGCTCCAATCACAATCACTGCAATTGTGAATATCTTTATCCAATCTGTACCTTTAAGGGTTCCCAATAGTCCCGGATCCTTTGAAATATAACTACTGGCAGCAAAATACTCTTCTCCAATTAAAGTGTAATCACAAGCAACAACAAAAAACGGCAATTGATGTACATTTGATGTACCTGCAATTTGTATAGCGCCTGTCGAAAAACCGACCTCACTTAAAATGAGTGATTCAGCAAAAAAAGCGCCCATAAACAAATTTGCAGCAGGCCTTTCGCGCAGCATAATCCCACTTACACCGGCAGTATATGCGAATTGCTCTTCAGATAAAAATCGGATGTTATCCGGCTGAAATGCATCAGGGCGACCTGCATTCAGCGCACCAGAACGTACAGCTTCTTCTGCTACCGGGACCACAAAAGCCGACATTAGTGGCACAATAATCGGAACATCATATTCTGCAGTTCTTCGCGAAACTTCTGTTAAAATGATCATAGAAGCAATAGTTTGGATATTATCTACCCCTTGTGAACCGGGACAGTATAAAACGGGTTTTCCCATTTCGGTAGCTCGACCAATTGCTTCGTCTAATGCAGATAATCCAGCAATTTTACGAACGAAAAGGGATAAACCTTTTCTAGCTCGTCTGGTAAAGAATAGAATCAGTAAAAAATAAATTGTGATCAGAAAAATGACGATTAATCTTTTTGGGTTCACCCAAGAAGGTTTGGCTTGAACGGGTCCGACTGTTTCTGAACTTACGATTACTCGATTTAAAGTATCAACAAGCAACGAATCGCCTTGGCGAAATGCCATTGCGTATTCAATTTTCAATCGGTACCAAACGTTGGTGTTCGGTTTCAGTGAGTTTGGATTGCGGTTGCTACCATCATCCACATAACTTGTATCATCGCTTTTCAAGTCAGTCACTTTTTGAAATGGACCTTCAGGTTGTACCCCTCGCTCTAAATAAAACCGATGAATGTGGATATTCGGTGGTATAGGAATGGGCTGCCAATTTAAGCGAATAGCAAAACCAGCATCATTAGGAACATCGCGAGCTATCAACCCTAAGTCGCGTGAGTAGGAAACAGAAACAAGAAAAATAAGTAGTAAGGCAATAAGTATTCTTTGAAACAATAGAACCCCAATTTGTAAACATTAAAAGTAAATAATTTTTTTTTGATGAACAATATCATGCATCTTTACAAAACCTTAATCATTTAACAATAGGATTTTATCCAACTTTCTGCAATGGCTAAACATTTGTTTTTAGCAGATTGAATCCCTAAGTATGTGGATTCGGATAGTGGCTTTCCAATGGTGTAAGGGTCTTCAACTGGAATGGCGACAATTCGTATTTCGTTGGGAAATGGAATGTCCATTTCTTTTGCAAGTTGTTGTAACTCAGTAAGGCCACTGTAATGGGGTGAAGGTGCATAGGTAACTTGTAAATTGTCAATAGGGATTTCAATACTTTCCCCAACAGGATAATTGGGTGAATGAATCGAATCCACCACAATTGCTTTCTGATATCCGCTGAAGTAATCCAATAATGTCACTCCGGACTCGCTGCAAAGAACAGTTTCAAAAAAAGGTTCAAATGGCTGAAAAAAGAAACTACTCGCCAATTCTTTTACTACCAAAATACCGGCAGCATCATCAGCAAGTAGTTCGTTTCCTAAACCAAGAATTAAAAAAGGTTTCGTTCGTCGGAGGTGATCAATTTTAGGTTCGGTTAATCTGTTGAACAATTTCTCCTTTCTGGTTACGAATGGTGATCACGATGGGAATTTCACCATTTAAGGTGTGGGTTGCACAACCGTAGCAAGGGTCATAAGCTCGAAACGCCATTTCTACTTGATTAAGAAGTCCATCATTAACAACACCATTTTTTATTAAAGTTTTTGCCGCTTTATCCACGGACATTGCAATTCTGGCTGCATTGTTTTGGGTAGCAACAATCAAACTAGCGCCAGTTAAAATTCCACGTTCATCGGATTTGTAATGGTGAATCAATGTGCCCCGCGGTGCTTCCACAACACCAACACCTTCTTTGGGAATATTGGTAGGGATGGTGCGATAATTGGAACCAACGATTTCATCATCATTTGCCAATTCATCCATACGCTCTGCAGCATAAAGCAATTCAATTAACCTTGCCCAATGGTTTGCAAGTGTGTGATGTACCGGTTTACCTTTAAGGGTTGAATACATCTCGTCATGTGCCTCTTGCGCTTTTGGTGTCGCCATTCCTAACGAAGCATTTAAACGAGCCAGTGGGGCAACTGCATAAACTCCTGATAGATTGCCTTCTGTAAAACCTGTCCAACCATTCTTTTTCAGATAGGTGAACTTCATATAACTCCAAGGTTCTACGTGTTCAGCAATATGGTCTAAATAATCTTGATTAGGGAAGTAAGCAAATTCGTTCCCATTGGGATCCACTACACGCAGGTAACCATCATAAAAGTTTACTTTTTTATTGGCATCTACCATACCCATGTAATAAGTTTTATGGGTAAACCCATCAGATAAGATTGCATCAACATAAGCGGAATTTTTTAACACAATATCACGAAAAACTTGTAAGGTAAATAAACCAAATTCAATTGCAACTTTCGCAGCATCTTGAAACTTCTTTTGGTCTTCTTTCGTCAAAGGTTTAGCCACTCCACCGGGCAATCCAAATACGGGGTGAACGACCTTGCCACCGCTTAAAGAAATGAGTTCTCGCAACTGTTTACGTACTGCAATAACATGCTTTCCGACTTCAACACCAACTTTTCCAATCACCCCCAAGATATTCCTTTCGGCTTTACTCGCAGTGGGTCCCACTACAAAATCAGGTCCACCAAGAAAATAGAAATGCAAAGCATGATCTTCTACAAAAAAAGTGGAATAGATCAGTTCACGAATTTTTTTTGCAGTGCTAGGTGGATCAACACGATACAAGTGATCTACACATTTGGTCGCTGCCATATGATGAGCAGTAGGACAAACTCCACAAATTCGGGATGTAATTTGTGGCATATCTTCTGCTGGCCGACCCACAGCAAACTGTTCAAACCCTCGTAATTCCGGAACTTGCATGTATGCACGCTCTACATTTCCAGAATCATCAAGAAAAATCTCAATTTTACCATGACCTTCCAGTCGTGTGATGGGATCTATAGTCACCGTCTTGCCCATATTACTTGCCCCCATTGGTGTGGATTGCACTATGCAATTGTGAAGTAGCTAAACTATAACGATAGAATGTACCTACTGGATCTACAATACTATCCATACTTTTTTGAATTTCTTCTTCATCATTTAAGTCAATGACGCTTGCCATCGCTGAGAGTGCTTTTGCACCGTAATCTCTTACCCTTGAAGTTGGTCCCATGCAACCTGTACAAGGCATATTCCCATTGATACAAGCCCAATCACAGCCCATTCGTGTAACCGGTCCCAAACACAATAACCCTTGTGCCAATAAACATTTTTCCGGATCAATAAGGATTTCTGAAGGACGGTAAAACCGTTTATGTTGAAGTTTCTCCGGTTTTGTGGCTTTACGTGTACAATCATCACACAATGCTTTATCCGGAGCTAACACAGCACCTTTGGGAGGTAAATTGCCACTCAATAGTGCAGTCACAGCATCAACAACTAATTTCACGGGTGGTGGACATCCCGGTAAAAAGTAATCCACGTCAATCACTTGATCTAAAGATTTCACTGTCTCCCAAAGTTCTGGGAGTGTTGCAATGCCTTCAGGGACTTTGGTTTGAGTTTGTGGAAGTGTATAGTTTGGGTTAATGGTTGAAAAAGCTGTGCTATAAACTGTTGATAACAAATCCTCTTTTTTATACAAGTTGGCTAATCCCGGAATACCCCCTTCATGGGAACAACTCCCAAATGAAATTACGAATTGCGATTTTTTTCTTAGCAATTCAGCCATCTCAAATTGTTCACTGGAACGAATCGCCCCGTTAATAAAGATAGCAGTAATTTCTTTATCCGCCATCGCTTCCACGTCGCTCTTCTTAAAATCCATTGCACAAGGCCAAAACACAATATCTACAGCAGCGACTACATCCAACACGGCTTCATTTAAATCAACAATGGCTTCTTCACAACCACCGCAGGATGCACACCAATAAAATCCAATTTTTGGCTTACTCATGAAACCACCTCCTTACTTTTAGGGGTATGGGATTGCGTAGGGACCGCATGGGAATGCTCAGGTTGTGGAATATTCAATTTTAACGGACCAAGTGCTTTGATTTGCATTGTCATTTCATTGACTACACGCTGAACCCGATCCCCTTCGCTGGCTGAAATCCATTCTAAACGAAGTCGTTCCGATTCAATCCCAAGTTGACTGAGCATCCTTTTCAGCAAAGTAATTCTACGCAAACATTTATAGTTGCCCTCTTGATAGTGACAATCACCCGGATGGCATCCGCCAATGAGGACACCGTCTGCACCATTGCGATAAGCTGCCATCACGAATTGAGGATCAATTCGTCCCGAGCACATCACGCGAATGATACGTGCATTTGGCGCATACGTCATTCGGGCTGTGCCCGCTAAATCCGATGCAGTATAAGTACACCAATTACAAAAAAAGGCAACAATCCTTGGGGTAAAATCAGATGGTTTAGATTGGGAGTTAGACATATTCCAAAACTCCTTCAATTTCTTCAAAGATTTGTTCATCAGTAAATAGATTTTGTTGAGCGGCACCACTTGGACATGCTGCAACGCAGGTCCCGCAACCTTTACAAAGTGCAGGGTTCACCACAGAAATCAATTTTACAGGATCCGTAGTAATAGCAGTATAGGGACACAGCGCCACGCAAATGCGGCAACCACTGCAATTTTCTTCTGTAATAAAAGCAGTATTGGGTTCCATTTCTACATAACCGATATCAATCAGAGCCAATGCCTCTGCCGCAGCAGCTCCAGCTTGGGCTACTGTATCAGGAATGTCTTTCGGTCCTTGGCAAGCGCCGGCAAGAAAAATCCCATCGGTAAAAGTATTTACTGGGGCTAACTTGGGGTGACGTTCAAGGAACCACCCTTCTTTACTGCAACTAATGTTGAATTTCCGTCGTACTTCTTCAGCATCCGTTTGAGGTTCTAATCCCACAGATAAAACCACCATATCTACGGGGACGCGACGAACCATTCCCAACAGTGTATCTTCAGCACGAACCACCAATTTCCCGAGTTCTGCTTTTGACAACACCCAATCTGTGACCTCAGCCGCACGTCCGCGGATAAAGTGAACATTTTCGTGACACAATTTTTCATAAAATTCTTCATACCCTTTTCCGGGCGTACGCATATCAATATAGAAATTGTAAACCTCTGCTCCCGTTCGTTCTTTAATTAAATGTGCAAGTTTTAGTGAATACATACAACAGACACGTGAACAGTAACGATTTGAATGCAAGTCGCGGCTACCAACACAATGAAGAATGGCCACAGATTTCGGTTTAGTTTTTCCATCGCGTAAAACAATTTCACCTCCCGTGGGGCCGGAAGCATTCACCAATCGTTCAATTTCTAACGAGGTAAACACATTGGGATACCTTTTGTATCCATACTGTGTGGTTCTTTCCCCTTGGAAGGTCTTAAATCCAGTTGCAATAATAATCGCACCGACTTGAATTTCACTAATTGCTTCCGTTTGATACAAATCTACAGATCCTTTTGGACAAGCGGCGACACAGCGTTCTTTGACCATTACATTCCGCATTACTTCCGTTGCTTCATTGATCATCCCTAATTGATATAAAGTTTGTGCATGGAGAAAAAGTGTTTCTTGATGTTCAGGAGAAGATTTTAAAATTTCTTTCGTCAACTTCAATGTTTCTTGAAAATCCCTTAATTCAAAACACTCATTTGCTCGCCTAAGTAGAGATTGAAGTTGTGGACTTAAATGCCCATTTTTAGAAGAAAAATCTGGAGGACAACCACCCTTTGTAAAATGATAACAGCTGTTTTCATCAATAATTACTACAGATGGTGTTGCTTGTGGAAATGGCATATACACCGGTTTTCTATAACTTAAACCTTCGTTAAATTCATCTGGAATATTCTCCGGTCCGATACAAGCATCTACACATGCTTTACAACCGATACAAGTGTCTGCATTGATGTATCGTTTTTTATGTTTTACTTGTACAGTAAAATTCCCTACATAACCACTCACGTTTTCTACCTCAGCGTAGGTCCAAAGGGTAATGTTCGGATGGGAACGGACTTGTGACATTTTGGGAGTTAAGATACATGCAGCACAATCTAAGGTTGGGAATGTCTTATCAAATTTCGCCATATGGCCACCGATGGTCGGTTCCCGTTCAACCAAGTAAACTTTTTTTCCAGCATTGGCTATGGTTAATGCTGCTTGAATACCGGCAATTCCGCCTCCAACCACCAATACATTTGGATTGACTGGAAAATACTTCTTCTCTAAAGAAGTATGTTTTGATACACGGTGAACCGCAGCCGCTACCAATGCTTTGGCTTTAACGGTGGCATCTTCTTTTTCAGCTGTAACCCAACTTACGTGTTCACGAATGTTTGCCATTTGGAAGAAATATGGATTAATCCCACCATGTTGGGTAGCATTGCGGAAAGTGATTTCATGCATCAACGGTGAACAACTGGCAACAATAACACGATTCACTTTACCACTACGGATATCTTGAACGATGATATCTTGCCCAGCATCGCTGCACATGAATTTGTATTCTGTCGCAACCGTCACATTAGGTAAGTTTTTTGCAAATTCTACAACTTCATGTACATTGACTTTGGAAGCGATGTTGATCCCACAATGGCAAACATAAACACCAACTTTTACATCCGTGTGTTCAAAATGGTGGACATGCTGATCTTTCATTCTACTCCCTCCGTCACCACTTGTTTCGGTGAAAAATGAAAAGGAACAAACAAACGGTGAAAGCCCAATTCTCTTTCAGGAATGCCCATTGCATAACCAACCAATTGTGTAAAAAACAGAATGGGCAAATCGGAAATACCACCTTTGGATTTACGTTGTATTCGTTGTTGGAAGCATTCTAAATTGGTTTGGCAGAATGGACACGCTGTAACCACGACATCCGCACCTCGTCGTTCCGCCTCATTTAAGATAATATAGCTTAATCGCAGACCTGCGTCTTCTACGGTGCCGGTCATGGAACCACCACAACAGCGGGTTTTAAGAGGCCATTCTAAACTGCTGGCACCAAGGGCTTCCATCAAGTTGTCCATGCTCCGAGGATAATGAACATCATCAAATTCTGAATACGGACGTACTAAAAGGCATCCATAATAACTAGCAACTTTCAAACCTTTTAGCGGTTTTTTTACATGTTGGCGTATTTTATCTAATCCAATATCATTCACTAAAATATCCAAAGGATGACGAACTTTGGTTTTCCCAGTATAAGTAAATCCTGCTTCTTTTAATGCATTTCGAATAGGTGTACCGACTTGTTCTTTATAATCTTCTATAAAGTGTTTGGTTTTATTCATTACGACATAACAAGCACTGCAAGGAGCCATCAATTCTGGTGTTTTGTTAGGACATTGTTGTTCGGCTAATGCTAAATTTCGTGATGCCATACCAAATGCTTGCATTTGATCAATTGCCATATACATCGTAGCACCACAACAATTCCAATCTTTAAGTTCTTCTAAGGTGACTCCCAACTTTTTCAAAACTGCCATCAGAGATTCTTCATACGCTTTCCCACTGGCTTTCATTGAGCAGCAACAACCCGGATAATACAGGTAACTCATAACTGGCTCCTTACAACTACATCTTTACGGTGTTTAGAATTTTCGTTAATTGAGGAATATTCTGAATTTTATCTTGAGTAAATGCGATTCGACCACGTAAATACAATTTGATTCCCATGATCAAATTCCGTAAGGGCAAAAGTGGATTGGTGCGAAAATACATATTGATCACAACTTTACCTTCATTGTTGCGTCCAAATTTTTTCACAATTTCGAAAAATTGACGTGCCAACACTGGGATAGGTAAACGTCGTGGGTGCATATGCTCTTTGATTGCAAGTTGTTTAAGAGCATACATTATATCAGTAATCTTTATATTTTTAGGACATTCTACAGTACAAGCATAACAAGAGGCACATAGCCATGTGGTATAACTGGTTAGCACTTCACCTTTGAAACCCGCACGAATCATCCCAACTATTTTACGCGGCGCATACTCCATAAAGGAACCCATTGGACAAATGCCGCTACAGGTCCCGCATTGGATGCAATCAAATAACGTGTTGCAACCCGGGTAAGATGCGACCTTTTCTGCGAATTGGGGATCCATTTCTTCTTCAAATTTTACTTTTTTCCAGCCGCGCCACATTTTTTGGACAAAATCTGGATCAAGTTTCCCAACAAAGCGGATTTGTTTCGGAGTTTCTTGTTGCATAACAATTCCTTTAAGTTATGTGATACTATTCACAATCAATATTCCAAAGATCCATTACAACGTGCCTAATCAATCAAGTATGTATAGAAAGGGTGGAATTGGTCGTTACTTAGGAAAGGCAGTTTTATGAGAAAGATTTCACATAAAAACAAATTTCACCAATCTGGACATCAAAATAAAAAGCCATTTTTCAATTGTCAAGTAAACCAACTATGTAAAAATATTTTAGAATATAAACTTATTCAAACTGTGCGTCATTCAAACAATTCGTGTTTTTTAATCATTAAAAAAGAATTAAATTTAAACCCAAGAGGTGTTTAAGAACTTGTTAGGGCAATGGTAACCCATAATTGTTCTATTGCAATCACAAAATCCAAAATTTTAACTTTACAATAGAAAAGGAAAAAACATGTTCATTGAAAAACTATCTCGTTTAAACCACACGAAAGGGTATTTGTGCTTAGGTTTGGATCCAGTGCAAGAACTTATGCCTACACACTATCGTGGGATTAAAGGCGTGGAAACTTTTTGTATAGAAATGATCCAAGCCAGTGCACCTTATATATGCGCTATAAAAGCTAACCTTGCATATTTTGAACAATTTGGTGCCGATGGTATTTTCATGTTGGAAAGGATAAAGGCACACATTCCAGAAAATACCCTTTGGATATTGGATGCAAAACGTGGGGATATTGGGAACACCTCGGAACGTTATGCGAAAGCCCTATTTAATATCTTGCAAGCGGATGCTGTTACGGTAAATCCTTATCTGGGAAAAGATTCCGTAGAACCATTTCTAAATCATTCAGAAAAAGGGGTCTTTCTTTTGGCATTAACATCCAATCAGGGTGCTTATGATTTTCAATTTCACGGGAATCCGCCATTATGGCAACAGGTTATCCTTCAAAGCAAAAATTGGGGGCACTCCAATTTGGGATACGTTATTGGAGCAACAAAAACCGAAGAATTGAAAATCGCAAGAGCGTTAGCCGATGAAAAACCATTTCTTATACCGGGGATTGGTGCTCAAGGAGGATCGTTAGAGCATGCGGTTCGGGATGGATTACAAGGAGGAAAAGTAGCTGGATTAATCAACGTTGCTCGTGGTATTTTATACGCTTCTGTGGAAACGGATTATTTAACAGCCGCTGCAAAAGCAGCCAAACAATGGTACGATGAAATTCAATCCTATCTTGAAAAATAGAGTAAAGTCAAAAGGAAGATCAAAATGGATCAAGAAAAAGCAATCCATTTGCTTAAAGAATCGGGTGCGTTGCTAAAAGGCCATTTTATTTTGACCAGTGGGCTACATAGCGACCAATATGTAGAAAAATTTCGGCTCTTGGAGCAACCCTATTATTGTGAACTTTTTGCTAAGGATATTGCTGAATACTTTAGAAACCAAAATCCAACTATTGTGGTTGGTCCTGCGATGGGTGGAATTCTATTAGCATACGAAGTCGCACGTCACTTAGGGACAAAAATGGCATTTCCAGAACGTGTGGATGGAAAATTTACTTTTCGAAGAGGATTTCAATTCCAAAATACCGATCGAGTACTATTGGTAGAAGATATCGTCACTACGGGTGGTTCTTTGCTTGAAGTCATTGAAACTCTGAAATCACAACCATCTACCATCATTGGGATAGGGTTGATCTGCGATAGAAGTCAAGGAAAAGCAAAGTTTCCATTTGAGACCTATGCTGTATGTACATTAGACATCAATGCTTGGAAAGAAGATGAATTACCTGAGTTCTTGAAATCTATCCCTCCAATAAAACCCGGTTCAAGAAACTTGACGAACTAATTGTTCTAACGAGTGATAAGGAGAGCAAATTTGAAAGTTTGTGTCTTAGCTAGTGGATCAAGTGGAAACTGTACCTTTATTGAACTTAGCGGAATGAAAATACTTGTGGATGCTGGAATTTCTGCTAAAAGAATTGTGCACACACTTAACGAGATTGGTGAAGATATTGATGAAATTGAAGGCGTATTTCTATCTCACGAACATTCTGACCACGTAAAAGGTGTTCCTAATTTATTAGAAAAATATCAACTTCGGTTATTTTCCAATCGAGAAACTTTACAAAGATTACCAATTCAAGTTCCATTCCATCAATGGTATGAACTGACAAGCGATCCATTTCAAATGGGAGATGTTATTGTCCAACCATTTTCCGTCAACCACGATGCTGCAAATCCGATTGCATTTACGTTCCAAAATCATCAAGAATCCGTAGGGGTTGTTACCGATATTGGTTCTGTTACCAATTTGGTGCGCGAGCAACTAACACATGTAAATGTTTTAGTGATCGAGGCAAATTACGATTATCAAATGTTGATGAATGGTCCTTACCCTTGGGATTTAAAACAACGTATCGCTTCAAGATTAGGACACTTATCTAATGAAGATACTGCTAAACTAATTGCCGAATTGGTTCACCCGAGTTTAGAATACGTCTTTTTAGCCCATCGTTCGGAAAACAACAACGATGAATTTTTATGTAAAGACACCATTCAACAAATTTTAGCACAAAACAACGTTCCTTTACCACCGATCGCAATGACTTATCAGCGAAAACGCTCGATCCTTTTTCATCGCAGTTAAACTATTCGTACCAACAATTCTCTCAATACTTTAGCGGCAAGAACACTACTACATCCAGTTGAATCGTAATGCGGAGAAAGTTCCATTAAATCGGCTCCAACAATACGAAAATTTTCCAAAGCATTGAACATATCTAAAGTATCCAAAAAAGTCACTCCACCCGGCTCAGGTGTTCCCGTGCCGGGAAAAACGGAGGGATCATGTACATCCAAATCAATGGAAAGATAAATCGGTTCATTCCCTATCCGTTGTAAAACGTCTAAAAGGGACTGTGGATTATAAAAATGTTGTAAACCGTGTTGGCGAGCATAGAAAAATTCTTCTTTCATTCCACTACGAATTCCAAACTGATGAATACGATTGGTTCCTAACAAATCACAACAACGGCGTACAACACTTGCATGAGAGTAGGGTTCTTCTAAGTATTCTTCGCGTAAATCACAATGCGCATCAAAAACAATAAGATGAAGATTGGGATAAAATTCTTGAAACACACGAACCGATGCATACGTTAACGAATGCTCCCCACCTAATAGAATTGGCACAACCGATTGATTGAGTACAAAGCGAATCCCTTCAGATAAAGTAGAAAAAGCACGTTCTGGACTACCGAATGGCAGTTCTAAATCACCTAAATCACATATTCGCAATTCAGTTAAATCGCGATGGACATAGGGTGAGTAACTTTCAATCCCATAACTTGCAGTACGAATAGCAGAAGGACCAAACCTTGCACCAGGGCGAAAACTGGTTGTCGAATCGTAAGGTGCACCTATCAATGCAATTTGTGCATTTTCAAGAGTATGTTCTGCAGTCAAATAATGATGACTTAACCAAGGAAAATCGTTCAACGGTGCTCCTATAAGTTATCTTTCTCCATAACCAATATGATGGCAAATTTTTAAATCTCTACGTTCCAATTCTTCAATTAGCCGCTCTTGTTGTTCATCGGTCAAAGGAATTTGTTCAAAAAGGTAATCTTCATCCATCACTTGTTTAAATTCTAAGTACCGTATTTCTTTTGTTTCCTCTATGGTTGGATTACGATTCCACAAAAGCAATACCACTTTCGTTCCCACTTCTAAATGTTGAAACATTCGTTGAATGGCATCTGCAGTCAATCCGAATGGTGGTGTATCCAATACTGACCAACTCCGTTGATTCAACTTTTTTCCGACCTGAAGACGGCTAAAAAGTTGGTCATTGGCATCTTTTACATCATACTCAATTTCAATCAATTCTTCACGCACCGCTTCACCAACTCGAATTGCATAATCCACTTTGAGTTGCCGCAACATGGGTTCATTTTCTTCTGGACGTAAAGCGGGAAAAAGTACAACATCACGCAAAGTCGGTTGGTTGAGCAACCACATACATAGCCGATCAATCCCAAGTCCCAACCCCGCTGTAGGTGGCATCCCACATTCTAATGCATAAAGATAATCTTCATCCATAGGTTGCGTCTCTAAATCACCCAATTCACGAAATTGACGTTGTAGTTCAAATCGTTCCCGTTGATCAAATGGGTCATTTAATTCACTAAAAGAATTGGCAAGCTCTTTTCCGCCGATAATCAATTCAAAACGTTCCACTAAATTGGGATGTTCGCGATGTCTTTTTGCAAGCGGTGAAAGGACAACAGGATAATCCATCACAATGGTTGGTTGTATCAAATTGGGTTCTACCAACTCACTAAACAATTCATCATACAATTTCGCCAAAGAGGCATTATCAGGAACCTCTAAGTTTTTCTCCTGAAATAGATTAAGAAGTTCACTTTCCGAAGCATTCGCCAAATCTTGTCCAGTTGCATCCTGTAATAAATCAAAAAATTTTGCTCTGCGGTAGGGACCTTTAAAATCAATTTCTTCCTCTCCATACTTCACTTTGGTTTGTCCTAATACTTCTAAAGCAACAAATTCTAACAATTCTTCTATTAAATTGGCAGCATCAAGATAATCGGCATAAGCCCAATAAAATTCAAGCATAGTAAACTCTGGAGAGTGAAATCGGTCAACCCCTTCGTTACGAAAATCTTTTCCAATTTCATAAACTTTTGATAGACCGCCAACGATCAATCGTTTTAAGTACAATTCGTCGGCAATCCTTAAATACAATTTTTGCTTTAATTCATTATGATAGGTAGTAAATGGTCTGGCTAGAGCACCTCCGTATAATGGTTGCAAAATAGGAGTTTCTACTTCAACAAAGCCGCGGTGATCTAAAAATTTTCGTATAGAGGAGATAATTTTTGCACGTTTCAAAAATACTTCACGAACATTCATATGTACTGCTAAGTCCACATAGCGTCTGCGATAACGGGCTTCTTGCGATGTGAATTCATTGTACGCTTGAATGACGTTTCCTTCTTCATCACGAACTTCTTTTGCAATCGGTAATGTTCGTAAACATTTTGCTAACAACGTCCATTCCATCACATTCAACGTTTTTTCACCAGTTCGCGTAATCATTAAAGTCCCTTTAGCACCAATTACATCACCAAGATCAATCTCTTTCCACAACTCATACAAAGTTTCTCCTACGTTATCGCGTTTGATATACAGTTGTATTCCAGCAAGTTCATCTTCAAGGTATGCAAAACTAACTTTTCCCATTTCACGAATGGCTTTGATGCGTCCTGCAATCACCACTTCTTTTTTCATCTCCAAGTAGGTTTCAAAGTGAGACAAAACCTCTTGAATCGTATGACTGCGATGATATACAGGTGGATAAGGGTTAATGTTTGCTTGGCGGATTTTTTCTAATTTTTGAAGGCGTACTTCAAACAACTGTTTTTCTCTACTTTCTCCCATGGTCTTCTCTCATTGATAAACGGGTTCATACAAAACGATTTTTTAATTGATTCATAAAGTAAGAATATCTTTGTAAAAATCACATACATTGGAGATACGAGGAATTTCAAATTATATTAGAATCGTAGCGATTCGAACCTCTGCCAATAGAAAACCTCAAGGAAAAGGAACATCTATGGATATCGGAATACTAAAAGAAACTTATGCGAACGAATCGAGAGTCATACTTAACCCCGCAGGTGTTGCTGCGCTTACAGAAAAAGGTCACCGAGTTTATGTAGAAAATTCAGCAGGTGCAAATGCTGGATGGCAAGATACTGAGTATATGAAAAAAGGGGCGATTATCACGTATTCCAAAGAAGAAACCATCAGCCGTAGTGAACTCATATTGAAAGTATTACCACCATCAAAAGAAGAAGCATCATTGTTTGAAACAGGACAAACCTTGGTTTCCTTTCTATTGGCAGCAGCAATGCCAAAAGAGATTGCTAGTATCTTAAATGAAAAGAAAATTACTGCTATTGCACTTGAATCAATTTCTACAGACAACAATGAATATCCTTTTCGACAAGGGATGAGTGAAATTGCTGGACATTTAGCAATCCATTTTGCTGCAATGTACTTATTGAACATTCATGGTGGACGCGGTTTGTTACTGAATTCATTGCCTACCGTACCGGGAGCGCAAGTTACCATTCTTGGTGCTGGAGCTGCGGGTGTATCTGCCGCACGTGCTGCAATTCGTGCTGGAGCACGAGTAATTCTTTTAGATCGATATCCTTCTCGTTTAAGAAATTTACCTGATGAATTTCATTCTGAGTTAGAAACAATGGTGGCTATTCCCGATAACATTACTCGCGTGGTCGCATTTGCAGATGTTTTGATTAGTGCAGTGCATTTAGAAGATGCACGAGCGCCGCACGTCTTAACTGTCCAACAAATTCAATCTATGAAACCAGGAAGCGTATTTATTGACTTAGCCATTGATCAAGGCGGTTCCTCAGAAACATCTAGACCTACAACCCTTCAAAATCCAGTTTATATCAAAGAAGGGGTAACACACATTTGTGTTCCGAATTTACCTTCTGCAGTAGGTAGAATGGCTTCCCATTTATTGACCAATCTATTAGGTGATACAGTTCTTGAAATCGCAGAACAAGGTCTTGAGTTAGCTCTTTCTAAGAACGAAGAGTTGAGAAGAGGTGTGACTATTTACAAAGGCAAAGCCACCAGAAAAGCGGTAGCAGATTATACCGGTTTACCCTTCGAGATCTACCCTTAAAAATTATCTGGTTAAGATGGAAAGAATAGAGAGAATGGTTCCACTTAAAGAAAAGTAAGGGCTAATGGTATCAATCTGAAAAAATTTGGTTGAGTATTTTCGGAAATTTTTATAGAGTTGAAGGTAACGTAACCAGAAGTACATTTCACTTAAACAAATACAAGAAAAAGCAAGGTAGAGAACGAATGTTTCTTTTGTGTAACCTGTATTCACCAAATAGTGTAAGGTCAATCCCAACAACAACAATCCAATCGTGCAGCCCAACAAAAAACGATATCGCAAGAGTTGTAACCGACGTTTTCGTAACCCTAATTCTATTGTATTGCGAGCAGTAATAAGCCCTACCTTTAGGGTTAAGAATAGCAGTGCACCCCAAATGGAAAGCACCATGACAATCAATAAGAGAATATCATTCATGAAAAGTTCTCTAACTTCGCAATCTCACATTTTGAGATAGTACGAAGTCAATGGTTTCAAAACAGTTGTTTGAAATCACAAAGTGGAAAAAATTTAAAAATGCTAAGCGGAGAAACTCCTCAATAAGTTGCGAGCAATAACAAGTCGTTGAATTTGATTTGTACCTTCGTAGATTTGTGTGATCTTAGCATCACGATAGTATTTCTCTATAGGATGATCGCGAAGACAACCTTCTATCCCCCATAAACTCATACATTCACTGGTTACTTCCATTGCAGTATCGGTAGCAAACAATTTGCACATTGCGCTAATTTGTGAAATATTTTTCGCTCCCGCATCGATCAATTTGGCTGCAGTATATACCAGATGCCTTGCTGCTTCAATTTTTGTGGCTAACTCTGCTAAACGAAATTGTATGGCTTGTTCACTTGATTTGGGTGCACTTTCCCATTCATCTGGGAAAAACTGACCATCTTCATAAGTATAAGATTTAGGAAATTCACCGCTATGTTTGGTCAAATACTCAATAGTTAAATCTAAAGCACCTTGAGCCAAACCCAATGCTTGTGCAGCAACACCCGGTCGAGCGCGATCTAAAGTCATCATTGCATTTGCAAACCCTGTTCCTTCTTTACCACCGAGTAAACGATCAGCAGGGACTCTTGCTCCATTCAAATAGAGTTCGTGAACTGAAACAGTTCGTATCCCCATTTTATCTTCCATATAGCCAATTTCAAAGTTCGGGTGTCCTTTTTCTAATAGGAATGCAGATACACCACGATGTCCGCGGTTAGGATCGGTGGTGGCATAAATTGTATAAATTGTTGCCGCACCACCATTGGTATTCCATTTCTTTTCACCATAAAGAACATACTCATCACCTTCTTTGATCGCTTTGGTGATCATTGAACCTGCATCAGACCCAGAAATCTTTTCAGATAGTCCAAAACTAATCAATTTTTCACCACGCGCGATGGGTGGAAGCCATTCTTGTTTTTGTTCTTCTGTGCCACCCAATAATATCGGAAAACTGCCTAAAGCATTGACAGCGTAAGCAACGCCAACTCCACCACAATGACGCGACAATTCTTCCACCAACAAACACAATTCAAATACACCCAAACCTAACCCCCCGTATTTTTCCGGTATCCAAACACCCATCAGTTTTTCTGCTTGAAGTGCTTGAACGATTTCCCAAGGGTAAATTTGATCACGATCCCATTTCGCCGCATTCGGAAGAATGTAAGTTTTGCTCAATTCACGAACTTTTTGGATAAGTTCTTGTTGTTTTGGAGTAAGAAATTCTTGGTTCATACTATTCCTTTGAAATGCTTCAACAATTTCACTAAACTTAAATCGTCACTTTCAGAAATACAAATACTTTTTACCACATTTCCATAGGAAAAAATGAAACGTGATTTTTTAATCATTCTCATCACTGCTTGGTTTCGAGCGTTTGCTATCAGTTTAAGTGGACTCATCTTTGGAATCTATCTTGCGAAAGAAGGTCTTAACCCCAGTTCAATAGGAACGTTAGTTACTGCTGGGTTAGCAGGTGGTGCCTTGGCTACCTTAATCGTCACTTTGATTGCGGATAGTTGGGGAAGAAAAAAAGTACTCATCTTTCTTTCAATCATTTCTGCCATAGGTGGTATTTTACTTCCACTAAACAATCAAATTCTATTCCTTGGAATCATTTCCTTTTTAGGAATGATTAACGGGATGGGAAGAGATCGAGGTGCTGCTTTGGTGATTGAGCAAGCCATTTTACCCACACTGGCAGAAGATCAAAAGAGGACTAAATGGTTTGCTTGGTACAACGTTTTGCAAGATGCTGCACATGCTATCGGGGCATTATGTGCAGGGCTTCCTACGATATTCGTTATTGGGTTCAATTGGGAAGAAAAATTTGCCTATACATTCCTTTTTTTTCTATATGCCTCTTGTTTCTTAGTTACTGCAGGTTTGTATAGTTTTCTTTCAGAAAAAGTAGAAATACAAAAACCAAAGCAATCCCGAGTTCCAGTGACTAAAGAAACCAAAAAACATTTAATGAAAATCTCATCTTTATTCGCTTTAGACAGTATCGGTGGTGGATTTTTGACCTCAGCATTGCTCTCTTACTTTTTTTTCAAACAATTTGATGCTACACCAGCACAAATTGGAGTATTGTATTTTTTAGCAAGAATTGCCAATGCCTTCTCCCATCTTGCTGCAGCATTTCTTGCAAAGCGATTTGGGCTGGTCAATACCATGGTTTTTACTCATATTCCATCAAGTTTCTTGTTAATTACCGTAGCATTTGCTCCATCATTCACGATAGCAGCGATACTCTTTTTAATTCGGGAATCATTGGTGGAAATGGATGTACCTACACGTCAATCTTATGTTATGGCAATCGTAAAACCCGAAGAGAGGACGTTAGCATCAGGAGTTACCCATTTGGTACGATTGGGTGCATGGGCGATAGGTCCCGCGTTTGCAGGATTAGCCATGCAAAGCGTTTCCATGCTAAGCCCATTATTTGCTGGTGCAGGATTAAAAATTACCTACGATCTATTACTTTATTTCTCGTTTCGCAAGGTCAAACCACCTGAAGAGATACAAAGTCACTGAGATTGTCGTAAACGCAATGCTTTTCGTTTAATTCGCTGTAGAAAAAGATAAGCGGTCAGTAACATTACTCCACGTCCGAAAGCCATAGATAGTGCAAATACATATAACTCAGAGATATTGGGGTAAATGCTAAGTACTGCAAGTAAGTAAGCAATTACACCACTCAAGATGCTGTAGAAAAATAAATCTTGTCGTCTGATGACATTGAATATCGTACGCATGGGAGTTGTTCCGCTATCTACAATAGCAATCAATAATCCAAACTGGGCTGCTAAAGTTGCGTCCACATATTTAGGTAGCAGAAATCGGATGATGTAAGGCAAAATGGGGAAAACCAACACACACAAGGCGGTTATGAGTCCGAAGGAAATTAAAATGGGTTTTTTCATCATGGACAACAATTTTAATGGATCATTACTTTTTCCGTATTCTTCGGAAAGTTTAGGATAAAATACTTGTGCTATTGCATTTGGCAAGATCTCTAATGACCCGGTAAATGTAACCACAATGGCATAAAGTCCCAGTGAACGTTGACCTGCAAGCCAAAGAACCACTGTTGAATTAATGGTTGTCCAACGTGCATAGAGTTGTCCCATTAAAAAAATGGGAAAACCGACTTTGGAAAGGTGCTTCAAATGATCCCAATTCCATTTGGGTAAAACACGAATTGGACGCCACCGATAGACCATAATTGTGTAACTAATTGCACTAAGTACTGCTCGTATCAACAATCCATAAAACCCATACCAATACACAAACACTAAGAAAACAAGAGTTAGTACATTTTGGGTAACTGTGATTTTGGCTAATGTGACAAACTGGTGACTGGTTCTATAGGTTTGAGCTAAAAATGAAATGGAGTAGTACAAGTAAAATGCTGTAAACACATTTGCAATAAAACCCCATCCCATCTCTGCATCACCCCTCCAAAAGTAATACCCACTCAGTATGAGCATGATTAGGCCTGATACAATAGTCAGTAACAAGGACCAATAAAGAGCAGTGGCTGCAAGTGCAAGTCCTTTTTCTTTTTCACCTTTACCGATGTGATAGGGGTACTCTCTTCCCAAAGCACTGATAATTCCAAGTTCACTCATACTGACATACTCTAAGATCATCGTAATACTATTGAATTTGCCGAGCACTTCAGGAAAAACGAATCGTGCTTGTAATAAACCGCCTATAAAGCGAAGAATAGTGGAAATTTGGTTACCCAATGCAAATTTCCCTACAACAGAGATATCTTTAGGTTTCTGAGTGTTTTCTGTAGGTGCGTGATTCACAAAATTCTTAAAGTTTGTGGTGATTTTAGTGAAACCAAAGAAAAAAATGTAAATTTTTTATCAACGATTGAAAAACGAGTATAATGGTACGAAACCTATTAAACAAATGGAATTTGAAAATATTTTGTAATTCATAAATCTCAAACGTATTATCCATTTTTATTAAAAGGAAATCCAACTTGTCCAAAGAAGTACTGAATATCATTTGTATCGGTATAGAAGATACGATCCATACAGCAATCCAACGGATTAATCAAAGTGGAAAGGGGATTGCGTTAGTTACAACTGCCGACCGAAAACTCATCGGTACGGTTACCGATGGTGATATTCGTAGAGCGATTCTTGATGCGATTCCTTTATCCAATCCTGTGTCCATCATCTTAGAAAGAAAAAAAGGAACACGTTATGAGGTTCCTTTGAAAGCATCTATCCATTTACCAATTGCTGAGCAAATCGAGTTGATGCATCAACATCATATCAGTCAACTCCCTTTACTTGACGATGATGGTACAGTGATAGATTTAGTTACTTTAAGTGAAGTTGCTCCTGTATCTCCAACTCCCTTACGCGCTGTCATTATGGCTGGAGGATTTGGCACACGGTTAAGACCTTACACAGAAACCACACCAAAACCGATGTTGCCTGTTGGAGATAAACCGTTAATGGAGCACATCATTGAACAGTTGAAAAACTCAGGAATTCATCACGTCAATATCACCACCCATTATCTTCCAGAAAAAATCATGGCATATTTTCGGGATGGTTCTGATTTTGGAGTAAAAGTGGATTATGTACAAGAGGATAGCCCTTTAGGAACCGCAGGTGCACTTTCTTTAATGGAAGCACCAACAGAACCTTTGTTGGTAATGAATGGCGATGTACTTACTCAGGTTGATTTTCGTGCGATGTACCGATTTCATCAAGAACATAAGGCATATTTAACAGTTGGGGTTCGGCAATATGATATTCAGGTGCCTTTTGGAGTAATTGAAACAAAAGAAATGAAAGTTGTATCCATCACAGAAAAACCTACATTATCCTTTTTTGTGAATGCTGGAATTTACATCTTAGAACCTGCTGTACATCAATATATTCCTAAAAGTCAGAAGTTTGACATGACCGATTTAATGAAAATACTGATTGAAGAGAAAAAAGACGTAGTGAGTTTTCCCATCGTAGAATATTGGTTAGATATCGGTAATCCTAAGGATTATGAAACTGCAC
>JAOADG010000007.1 GCA_026417415.1 bacterium | reverse complement strand
CACCAAAGACGACCCAAATCCTATTTTCTAGTAGAAGGTCACGGGCTATATCGGCGAATCCGTTAACTTTTACTCTTCGGTTGACCTGTTGGTAAAAGAGCAAACTTTTATCCACACCAATCGCCTACTGAAATACAATGTTCACCCTTAAGTTAACCCGTTTGAAAAAGAGCCAACCGTCAATCACCACACGATTGTGGAGACAACCACCCAAGTAGTGAACCTTTTCTCTGTTTTCTATCCCCAGTGATGAAGAAGGTTTATTTTTTCCAAGGGTTCCATTTTCTAAAATACCTTGTTCAATGATTTGGAAATTTCAAATTTTTCTATTACAATACAAATGGTTCTTTGAATGAACTCATTTCAAAAGAAGCATGCAACCTTTTGAAATCAACTTCACTCTATTCTTATAACCGTAGTTCACAGCTGGTTTCAGAAAACAATAGAAACTACCGTCAGTTTTCATGCTTATTCTTATTGGCATCAGAACACCTGAAACGAAAGTTGCTGTGGACACAAATCAACTTATCGGATCGGTTAATCTCTCTACGGATTACCCCAGTGGCTTATAGCCATCGCATTTACCAAAGGAGTGGGTTATGGAACGCATACCCTTTGAACGCAAAGACATTCGCTTCTTGCTGATCTGTTCAGTCATTTTGGTGGGCTGTACCCTGTTCAGCTGGAAATACTTTCACAAAGCATTCCCCGAAGCATCTATTCAATTTCGCTATACCCGTTCTGATGCTCAAACTATCGCAACCCAGTTTCTATCTAACATCGGTAACCCTCCCCCCTCGGAGTACCGCCATGCTTCACGCTTTGATTACGATAACCATGCAAAACTGTATTTAGAAAAAGAATTAGGACTTGAAAAAGCCAGTCAGTATTTTGGTAACCCTATTCAACTGTGGTATTGGCAACATCGTTGGTTCAAACCCGCTACCAAAGAAGAGTTCAAGGTTTACGTTTCGCCGGAAGGTAAAATCGTCTATTTTGACCACCCTATAGACGAAAACGCAATGGGGGCAATGCTTTCCGAAGATTCTGCCCGTGCCCTTGCTGAGCAGTTTTTGCAATCCGTAATGAATCTCTCCATAGAACCATTAGAACTGATGTACGCCCGTAAAAAGGGCCTTCCTCATCGCGAAGATTGGACCTTTGAATGGCGCCTCAAAGGGTTTGAACCGTTGCAAGAATCCAGTTATCGCTACCAAGTCAAAGTGTTTGGGAATCGCATCCACGGCTATCACGAATATCTCTTTGTCCCTCAACAATGGATGGCGTCCTACGAAAAACTCCGCAGTTACAACCAAATGATTACCATGATTGCCACGGTGGGATTTGTGTTGACCATTGCAGCAATGGTGGTGGTTTTCTTTATCAATGTCCGCAAACGGAACGTACCGTGGAAGTTAGCCGCAATCTTTGGTATCATTGCCTTTATTTTAGTTTTATTCAATGAATTGAATACGTTTCCTTTGATCATGTATGATTTTGATACCAGCTCCTCTTTTTCTGGTGAAGTGATGCAGATCCTCCTTGCCAGTTTTCTGACCGCTTTGATGCAAGGTTGGTTTATCTTTCTGTTAGTCGCATGGGCAGAACCCATCTATCGTGAACGCATGTTCGGTCAAATTGCCATTCGGAACCTCTTCACCCTTCGTGGTCTGCAAACCAAAAGCGCTTTCAAAGGGATCTATTTAGGGATCACGCTAACCGCTTTTTTCTTGGCCTATCAGGTAACATTTTATTTAGTGTCCCAAAGGTACGGTGCTTGGAGTCCTTCGGAGGTCCCTTATACCGATTTACTTAATACTGCTATGCCGTGGTTAGCGGTTCTATTCATCGGTTTTTTCCCGGCAGTAAGCGAAGAGTTTTTGAGCAGAGTGTTTTCCATCCCCTTTTTACAAAAACTGTTTCGTGGCCGCTTTACGTGGCTGGCAGTAACCCTCCCGGCTATGATTTGGGGATTTATGCACTCCAACTATCCACAACAGCCGTTCTATATCCGTGGCTTAGAAGTTGGGATCGCGGGGATCATTATCGGGTACGTAATGCTCAAGTGGGGAGTACTCCCAGCGTTGGTATGGCATTATACGGTGGATGCCCTCTATACGGCAATGCTCCTCTTTCGTAGCGATAACTGGTATTTTATTTTTACTGCAGCTGTGGCTACCGGAATTATGGTAATCCCTTTACTGGTTGCACTGATGGTCTATATTCTTAAAGGTGGGTTTGCTTCTGAAGTCGGTTTGCTCAATGGTGAAATAGATCAAGTAGCAGAAGCAACTGAAGACATAGACATTGAGATAGATGAGAATGATGACTTAAAAGAATTAGAACCATCTACCCAAGCGCCACAGCCCACGGTTAAACCGATCTGGACGTTGATAATCCTACTGATCGGGATTTTCTTAACTGTCCTTCCTATACCTAAATTAGGCGATTTTATTGAGTTTCCCGTTTCAAGGGAGCAAGCCCTCAACATTGCAAAAGATACTCTAAGAGCAACAGGATGGGCAAACACGGATACCTTAGAAAATGGTGTGTACATTCAATTCTTAGAAGGGGGGGCTGCAAAAGACCATCCCATTCATTATTACTTAAAACGCTGGCGCTCTATCCCAAAAGTCAATGATTGGTTTTCCAAAAATGATTTCGTTTCTGGTTGGGTGGTGCGCTTTTGGAAACCAGAAAACCGCTTACGCTTTACGGTAACTGTGGATTCCCGCAACGGAAAAGTACGCTTGGTTACCCCTTACGTTTATGAAGAAATGGTAGGGGATTCCCTATCCAAAGATTCGGCACGAGCACTCATAGAAAGTGAACTTGCAAAACGCGGCATCCAGTTATCAGAATTTGAGTTAAAAGAATTTACCACCAATAAACTTCCCCATCGTATAGACCACTCTTTTCAATACGAAGCACGCCCTCAGGACCCGCGCCACTTAGGTGAAGCCAAATATAGAGTTTCAGCCACCTTACAAGGCAATTGGATAACTATCCCCGATAAAGCATTCCACAAATTGCCCGAACAGTGGCAACGCAATCGCACAGGAAGTACGCTGTTTCGTACGGTGATGCACAATTTGAAATTGGTCATCTTAGGCCTATTCTACGGATGGGCAGCGGTTTTGTTAATTCTGAAAACGCGCACAGGTGAAGTCCCTTGGAAAAAAGCGTTTCAACTCTCTTTAGTTCCCGGTATTTTATTGCTAATCGGCCAGACCTCACAATTTTATTTGCTGAAAGAGCAGTATTTTCAGCAGATTACGCTCCCATGGGGTGTATTTCAAACCACTCTGTTCATCACTTGGCTTTTAAGTTCGGGGGTAATCTATTTAAGTTTTGTTTTGATTCTTGCTTTTGTCTTATCGTATTTTCCCAATGTGCTTGACGCTTTTCAAGGCAAAGCACGACGGAGGAAAGCCAAATCTGTTTTGCTGGCCACACTTCTTTGCATCGGGGTGTGGTTGATCGTCCAATTTTTACGATCCGCTCTGGCTGCTTGGAAACCGCAATGGATCGCATTTGTCGGTTGGGATCTACCCAAGTGGCTGGCCATTCCTTTTCCGATGTTGATGATGCTATCGGATTGGGTACGTAACGCTTTTCAACTCTTGGCGATGATTGCCTTTACGTCCTTTTTATGGCGCATTGCATTTCAAAATCCCCTTCAACGCATTTTATTAGTTATTTCAGTATTGTTGATCATACCTTCCCAAGCGGTGGAAGCGCGTGAGATGCTGATGGTTATTTTGCAACGTGGGGTTTTGGTGCTGGGGGTGTATCTTACCCTAACATATGTGATCCGCAACGACTATTTGGCTGTGGCTGTAGGAGTGGCTGTTTTGACTGCATTACAAATCTTTGTTGAAGCGGTAGGGTATCAAAATCAAACGGTACTACTTCACGGAATTGCGTTTATTATCCTCGCAATCGGGAGTGTGTTGTGGTGGTTATTTTCTACTCCCCAAGCGACTGTTCCACTCAGCAAACGATAACCTCTTCAATGCTTGACCTTAGATGATTGTAACGCTGCGATTGTGTCTGGTCTAATTTTGACGCAGTCGCAGCGTATTTTAGAATGGGTATCTCCCTTTTTTTTCTTCCCTTTCTAAAAGAAAAATTTTTCCTCTTGTTATGAAACCACACGCTATTCGTAACGAAATCCAATCACTTTCTAATCAAGCACTGGACTTTATTCAAAATTACTGCTTTACCGATCACCCGACCCGTGGGGTCTTACGCTTTCCCCCTTTTCCCTACTTACACCGCTTGATAACGGCAATGGACACGCACCCACGGCTTTTGGTGCTGAAATCACGTCAAGTATGTGCGACTTGGGCTGCAGCATCATGGGTGTTGTACCGATCGCTCTTTCACTGGAAAAGCGAAATCCTATTATTGTCAAAAGAGCATCGGAGTGCAATGGAGCTGCTCCAGCGCATCCGAAATTTGGCGTGGCGATTGCCGTTGTGGTTTAACCTTAAGGTTCACGCCACTAAAAATCAATTGACCTTCCCCAATTCAGGAAGTCGCATTCTAACACTTCCTGCAACGGCTGAAGCGATCCGCTTTTTTGCTCCCACCATCGTTTTATGGGATGAAATGGCTTTTACCGAAAATGCTGACGAAATTTGGTCTGCAATTTCACCATCATTGGATCGCCAAGCCCAATTTATCGGAATTAGCACACCCAATGGAAAACACAACCTCTTTGGTAAGATGGTAACGGATCCGAAGCGGTTTGGGTTTGCCCTCCAACGGATTCATTTCAGCGAGCGTCCCGATCGTGGTGAAGAATGGCAAACCCTTCAAAAACGGGAGTTATCCGAAGCACAATGGCGCCGCGAATATGAGTTGTCTTTAGAAGAAGTCCACGGTCAACGGGTGATAGAAGCATTCTCACCACAACAGCATGTGCTTCCCTACCCTGTTTCCATAGAAATGGTCCATACTGCACGAAGACGCTTTCGTAGCATTGATTTTGGCTATCGCTCCCCTGTGGTTTTATGGATTGCAGAAATTACCCCCTCCCAGTTTGTGGTCTTTGAGGAATGGATTGGTTCCAACGCTACACGGGATGATCTGTTGTTGGCAATACGAATGATGGACGGAAAGTGGTTACTTACAGAACAACAGTTTACTTGGAGTAGCTGTGACCCTGCCGGCTTACAACAAAACGATAGTGGAATTCCTATGATTGACTTTCTGAGTGGTGCAGGGATCAAACTGATGCAACGCCGTTCGCTTTTAGAAGATGGTTTAGATTGGCTAAGGATGATGTTTGCACGCGCAGATGGAACAATCCAACTTCGCATCAGCCCACAGTGTTCACGATTAATCAACGACTTGTCAAGTTATCGCTACGATGAACACACGGGTAAGCCCATCAAAGGAAGCTATGATCATACGGTTGATGCTTTGCGATATTTCGCAGTCAATATCCAACAAAAACCGCCTACCCATTACCAAGGGCGAGTATCCGGTATCAAATGGTAAAAGTTCAAATGTTTTCAAAAATCCTTGCATTTTACAAAATACTAATTTATATTTCAAATGGCGTTATAGAATTATCATAAATTTATGAACCCATCTCCAAAAGCACCCGATTCAAATTCATCACAACAGGGTACTACTTTTTTTTCAAATGAACACCAAGAGCGAATCTATCGTACCAATCAACATTTTCAAAATTTGTATCGTAGCGGTAAATTACGTGAACTTGAAGATTTTTTAATCAACGAAATACAATACGCCAAATCACAACAAGATCAAGAATTTGAAGCCGATTTATCATTCAAATTGGCATCGGTCTATATCCGTATGGGTGAATGGGATGCAGCCGATTTGTTGCTTATCTTAGGAATTGAAAAAACTGCGCATTTTGCAGATCGCACTTTGTATGGCAAGTATCTTAGCACTCTCGGAGATTTACGCAGAACGCAAGGCAATATCCCTTCTGCATTTGAACTTACACAAAAAGCATTAACCATTTTTCAAGAGATTGGTAATCAAAAATTGGAAGCCATCTGTCTGGGTAACATTGCATGCATTCTAATTGAAGCCAATCGTAAACAAGATGCAGAGCCATTTCTTTGTCAAGCGATTGAACTATCCAATAAAGTCGGTGATGTTTACAATGAAGTAAATCAATCCATCAATTATTCAAAAATTTTAATGTCCCAAGGAAAACTACACGCTGCCGAAAAATTGCTTGAAAAGTGTGTTGAACTCGCTAAATCCATTCAAGAGATCAATTTGGAAGGGGTGGCCTATATCAACTTAGGACTTTTACTAAGTAAGACCGACCGTTGGCACAAGGCACCAGATTACTTTCAGTTGGGGATTGATTGCACCCGTAAAGCCAACAATCTTAGAATGTTAGGGATAGCAATTAGCAATTTAGCTACCTTTAAATGGGCACACGAAGAACTGTCTATGGTGAAACCATTATTGGTCGAATCGTGTGAAATTTTTAAAAAAATTCTTGATCCCCGTTCGGAAGCATACATCCATCTGTTGATTAGTCAAATTTTATTCTTAGAAAAGAATTATCAAGATGCTTTTGAAGAAGTGAATACCGCCATAGATTTGGCTTATCAAGTAAAAATTCCTTATCTGCAAGCAATTTTGCATATCCATCGGGGTATGTTTTATTACGATACCGACCAATTAGAACAAGCAGACCTTGATATTCGTAAAGGGATTGAATTCTGTGAAACTCATGAAATGGATAATAAAGAAGTAATTTATAGCGAAAGTTTATTCTATTTTATCGGTGAAAAGAAATGGGATGAAGCCCATTCTTTATACAGAAAACTTGAAAACATCCACGAAAGAGAAATCCTTTATACCGAAGAGTTGGATTTTGCCATCGTGGATTTTTTCTATCAAACCGAGTGGATGTTGGAAAATGAAGGTTTGGATGCTATCATCCTTTCTTTATCAACCTACAATCTACCACAATTTACTAGCGAAGATGTTCTTGTAACCACGAAAACAAAATCATTAGGCGACTATTACCGCATTGCCGTTGCTCTTATTGATCAATACCGTTTTCAACCGCATTACAATTTTAATCCCACGTTTATCATAAAGAGGCAGCAATTGTTGGATATGCAAGTCCCTGCCGAGTTGCTTCCACTCCCTAAATTTTGGAAAAATCGGAATCTCAAACCCTACTTGAAATAGCGGAACTTACTTTTTCAATCGTTTTCTAAACCGATAGCGAATGAAGATCGCAGAAAAGTTTAATGCGAAGGTTAGTAACAGCAGCACCAAGGTAGTTGCAAATTGCAACCCTTTGGTGGCTTCTACATCGGGAGATTGGGTGGTCATAATATAAATATGGTACCCTAACTCCATAAACTGATCAGAAAGTGACTTGGGTAAATGGGGCAAAAAGTACGCTGCGCCGGTAAAGAGAATGGGCGCCACTTCCCCAGCACCGCGACTGACTGCCAAAATACCGCCGGTCAAAACCCCACCGATTGAATTGGGAATTACGATTTTATAGATGGTCTGCCATTTGGTCGCTCCCAACGCCATACTAGCTTCACGGTATTCCCTTGGAACGGTTTTGATGGCTTCTTCCACTGAAACGATGACCACCGGTAAGGTAAGTAGTGCCATGGTTAAACTTGCCCAAAGGATATTCGGTTGACCCCATCGTAAAACTTTGCCATCATAGAGGTAATGGTCCATTCCACTACCAACAAATTGGATAAAAAAGCCCAATCCAAACAATCCAAACACAATCGCTGGAACTCCAGAAAGGGTATTGACGGAAAAGCGAACAAACTTAGAAATGAGTGATTGTGGGTTGGCATACTCCGCCAAATAGATGGCAGTAATGGTCCCAATGGGAACTCCCGCAATGGACATAATGAGCACCAAAAGAAACGTTCCCACAATGGCTGGAAAAATGCCTCCTTCGGTCATTCCTACTTTGGGTGCCGTGGTAAAAAATTCCCACGATAATACATTCCACCCACCAATGGTAATGCGAAGCATAATAGCAGCAACCACCAAAACAATAGCAAAGGCACTAATCGCACCAAACCAAACAATCCCATACCCGATCCATTTCTTGTTCAAGATCATGCTTTCCCCAAAAACTTACGCATCAATTTCTGTCGTATGTAAAATTCCACAATGGCGTTGAGTGTAAAGGTAAACAGAAACAATATAGAACCGATAAGAAAGAGAACGGTATAGTGGGTCTCTCCGAAGACCACTTCTGCCATTTCAGCCCCGATGGTCGCAGACATAGTCCGCACCGGTTCCAATGGGTTAAACGACAAAAGGGCAGCATTGCCGGTTGCCATCAACACGATCATGGTTTCTCCAAATGCACGTCCGAACCCCAAAATCAAAGAAGCCAATACCCCCGGCAGTGCAGCCGGCAACACCACAAACAAAACCGTTTGCCATTTGGAAGCACCCAATGCGAAACTTGCTTCCCACAAAGAATAAGGTACTGCAGTCAGCGAATCTTCAGTAATGGTATAAATGATGGGAATAACCGCTAAGGACAATGCGATCCCCCCTACAAACGCATTTAACCGATAATGAAAACCAAAGGTCTCTTGCATAAACGTTGCCAACACCACCAAAGCAAAAAAACCAATAACCACCGAAGGAAACCCTGCCAAGATCTCTATAGTCGGTTTTAGCAACTCCTTTGCCCATTTGGGTGAAAAGGCAGAAGTGTACAATGCCGAAAGGACACCAATGGGACCGGCAATCAACAAAGCAATCAGGGTAACTTTGAAACTACCGGCTACCAAAGGCAACAACCCGTATTTCGGATGCTCAGACACGGGTTGCCACTCTTTGCCCAGTAAATTTTTGAGATCGGCGGTCCCTTCGTGACCGGATGTCTCTAAACTGGTTTTTGGTGATACTTGGATGGTATCTTTGCTTGGCTCTTCCCCATAGGTTTCTGATTGTAACAATTCAGAAGTTTGGGTTGTCCCTTTTGATTTTTGACTAAAGATAGGGAACGCTTCACGAAAGACAAAGACAAAGATAGAAAGAATAATCAGAATACTCAAAAAACCAATCAAGCGGATAATGATTTCAGCAAGAACATTGCTTACATGAAGTCGTTTCTTGCCGATGGATTGAACAAACTGGTTTGGAGGTTTATCCTGATTGTACGAGTGGTTGGAATGGTTCATAACACCTCAAGAGACCGCAAATTGAATAGCGACAACGATTGCCACTACTTAACGGGAAAATAACCTACTTTGGCTACAATTTCTTGTCCTTCCGCGCTTAGAATCCAATCAATGTACTCTTTCACCGCACCGGTCGGTTTGTTGCGAAGGTACATGTACAAAAAGCGACTAATCGGATATTTTCCACTACGGATATTTTCTTCTGTCGGTTCATAGGCCGGGGACTGGTTGTCTACTTTTACCGCACAATACTTGATCCCTTTTCCATAGGCAGCACCCCCAAAACCGATCCCATTTTTATCTTTGGAAACCGCATTAACGACTGCTGCTGTACCCGGTAAACTCTGCATAGTAGAAACGAAATCGGCGCCGTTAAGCACCTCATCTTTGAAATAGACGTAGGTACCGGAATTGTTTTCACGACCGTAAAGAATGATCTTGGCATCATTGCCACCCACTTCTTTCCAGTTGGTAATTTTGCCGGTATAGATATCCCGAATTTGTTGAAGGGTAAGCTCTTTTACAGGGTTAGTTTCGTGTAAGTAGATGGACAAACCGTCTTTTGCCACTTTAACCTCTACGCCCAATGAACCAAAGCGCTGCTTTAACTTTTCCCGTTCGCTGGGCTTAAGTGGACGAGAAGAGTTGGCAATGTCGGTAGTACCGTTAATCAAAGCAGAAATCCCTGTTCCTGAACCACCGCCTGTAACTTGGATGGTGGTAGTTGGATTCTTGCTCATGTATATTTCTGCCCAACGTTGAGCCAAAATGACCATAGTATCAGAGCCCTTGACGGTAATGGTGTTTTTTGATTGCGCATACACCAACACCACGATAAAACCAACAAGCAAAAGAAGAAGAAGTTTTTTCATAATGAATCCTTTCTGAAAATTTAATCTTACGTTGGAATTGTTAAAATATTATTAAAACCGATATTGCAATCGGACGGTAAAAACATTGTCCATCAAATCTTCCCGATAGGGAGCCAATGAACCTGTTGCCGCCTGATTGGCTTTTTCATTGGTCACCTTGTCATAATAAAGCGTCACTTTTAGATTTGCATCCCAATGGTGAATGATTCCAAACCCTAAGGTCGTGTATGATAAATCTGCTGCGGTTAAATTACTTCCAGAGGCACCCACATCGGCACCACTAACCTTGGTGTTTGGATCAAAGGTATCGTATTTCACAACCAATTGATTTTTTGTACCGACATTTTGAATCAGTTTGAAATAGTACCCTTGAATTTCACGTTGGTAAAGAGGTGTATTCGCATCCGTTCCTAAGTAAATTGCATTTGATTTTTCTGTTGAGGGCTGCTTGCCAATCAAGTACTCTGCACGTACTTGAAAACCACCAATGTAAGGAAGATCGGCATAATACTGAACATCTACCCCATATACGGTTCTATCATGATATTTCCATTGGTTGCTTGCAGAAGAATCCAATTTGAACGTTTTGTTTTCCATTTCATAATAGTATTTTGAATTGTTTCTCACTTTACCCCTATACAACGACACACCACCATCCAAAGCCATATTCAGTTCATACATAGGCAACGCTACACCAATCCGCCCGATGATATCTTTGTGGTTATCATTTTCATTGGCTTCAATCCCTGTGCCGTTAAATGCACCGAATTTTGCATTGAGAAAATGAAGAGGACCCATTTCATTTGCATAACTGAACTGAAAACCAATATCTCGCTCGCCAGGAAACAAGGTTTGGAAAATTCGTGAACGTTCCGGTGATTCACGTAAACCAGAAGAATGGGAAATTTCAAATCCGAAGGGACGATCAAATCCACCGGCAGTTAGTGCCAATCCTAATCTCCAGGGATCATTCACTCGCAAGTAAGCATCTTTGATTCTGACTCCTCCTTGGGTAACATCCAACTGAACCACATAGGTAGAGAATTTTTCTTCATAAGCAAATTTTACGCGTCCGCGACGAATCGCAAATCTTTGATGCACGCCCATTGGAAAATTGCCACCAGCAAAGGAAGCGATTCCATCACCATCTGCCACTTGCCATTGGGCTTGTACATAACCGCTAACTTTGATTTTATTTAACTTATCTACCGTGTTTTTTACTTCTGTTAAGGTTTCATTGATGGCATCTATATGCCCCTTCATTTCGGTAAATGATTCATCTGTGGTTTCGCTTGACCAACTCACATTCATCCACATCCACCCTAACATCAATACTATCCACCAGTTTGAACCAAACGATTTTTTAATCATTGAATCTCCTACATTTAGAATGGTTGAAATTCGTGCTTTTGCTAACGAAATGGTATCGTAAAAAAGCATCTTAACAAATTTTACAAAGATATTGTTAAGAAATTATGAGTGTTATTCAAAGAGAATAGTGACGCGGGTTTGATGAAGATAAATCCCATCTCCCGAAGGAGGTGGGGTACCAAAATGGTGTGTTGAAAGAGGACTAACTATCTCGTAAGTGCAACATACTTTGCACGTTGCACGACCAACCTAACGTCACCGCTCGATTCGATCTGAGAGGTACGCAATTGGATGTGTGTCCAACGATGTGGATTGGGCAAAGTGAATTGAGTGGCAGTTGCCCAATTGGTGCCCCACAAGACAAGCGCCACATCATCAAAATAGGAAGTGGTTGCACCGCCGCTGGCAAGCCGCAACCGGATTAGCGTGCAAACCGTGTTGTTAGGCCAAGTAATGTCTGCAAAATCGGTGACCCATTGATTGCCGGCATTCACAGTAAATACCGTCACGTTGCCAGTATTGGTGCCCCCTATACGGCTATTGTAACAATTTAACTGAATGTTACTTCCACTAATGGCGCCCGGAAAAATGGAACCTACCAACGTGTAATTTTGGTTGCGATTTATAGCGTGCCTACGAAAAGTCGGTACAGTCATGGTAGCAGTACCAGAAGAACGCCGAATACGAATGGAACGGCTGCCTGTGAACGCTAAGGAATCATCAAAGGATTCGCCTGCTTCAAATTCAAAGGTGGTCGGAGCCCCTTCATTTTCCATATTTCCAACCCCCCAAAGTTGGTCAATGCCAAGCCGATACTGAACACTGGTGGCACCTGTAGGTGGAAGTATGGTCACCTGTTCAATCATCACGCCAGCATCCAAAGCATAAGGTGCGCTAATCCGATAGTTTCCAACCGTACGCAAGGGAATGCTAAGCGTCTCTGCAGGAAAACCAATCCGTTGGTATTCTCCTACACGCGATACAATCCGCACCAAACCGGTATCAGGTGGCTCAACCAGCATGGTGCCACGTTCATAGGACAAACTGGCAATATGATTCAGAATCCGCTTGGCTAACAAGCCCCGTGCAGGTCCTGGCATATAGTTGTCTATAAAAAACGGCCGAATTCTTGCTTCACGAACTTGACTAAAACGATTGAAATCGGCTTCAAACGTAATGGTTGGAAAGGTTTCAGGAAGGTATTGATCAAACAAAAAGTTGCCTAAAGAATAGGCAATGAATTTATTCTCTGCACGTCTCACCACTGCCTGCGGAACATGTGGACCGTGGCAAATCACCAAATCAGCACCATTCTCAATCATATAATCGGACAAACTGACCGCATTGGTATCCGCAATGACTTCTTCGGAATCCCAGCCGGTCGTATCTACAATGGTAGATGGTTGGGTCAAAAAATCAGGTTCGGTGGTATATTCAATATACCCAACGTGGAATTGAATGATTAAAATATCCACCATCGGACGCACAATGGCAAAATCACGCTGAATATTTTCACGGGTTGCCCAGCGGAAACCGCCTTTGTTTGGACCCGCTTCTAAATAGGGCGGCTGATTTTGTTCGCGCCCTGTTAATGTACAATATCCCAAAATTCCGATCCGCTGTCCACCGCGATAGACAATGGTAGGACGCCATGCTTCCTCATCGTTCATACCCGCACCACAATAGAGCAACCCATTGCTTTCAAAATGGTAGAAGGTCTCTCGCAAAGCATCATCGCCATAATCGCCCGTGTGGTTGTTTGCCAGTGATGCCACTTGAATACCACCACGCACAATCGCACCTACATACGAGGGTTGACCTTTGAACAGATAGGTTTTATTGGGATGAGGCGTGCCGGACAATGCATAAGCACATTCCGTATTGCCTGTAACCAAATTGAAACTGGTTAAATAGTTACGCACGCCATTCCATAATCCATCAGCACCATACTGCGCAATATATCCTTCAGTTTCATAACGACGTGCAATCATTATGTCCCCAACTCCGCAATAGGTAAAAGCGGTGCGAACAGGTTCCGGAAGGTTGATGGTGATGGGTATCCACGTCCAGCGTTCGGAGCGATCGGTATCTTTCCAGCGGCACAAAATCCGCTTTTGACCCCCGGTAGGAAAGGTAAGTTGCGTCTGAGCACCGGTGGATGCTACACCATAATCGCCATCCCAATAAACCGTGCCTCGCGTTATCCGTTGGCCATTGTTCAATGCTTCTAAAAGAATGGTGTTTTCCGAGAGACGTTGATAACGTACCGTGAGTCGTGGAATGTTGTATTGATCACCACTTGCATCGGTGATGCGGCTAACTTTCCAGATCCCACGCGGGTTAGTAGTATCGTTGTCATTAGCAAATAAAAGATGAGTCAGCAAACCGTTCCGACGGTATGCGCGAATAAACTGCTCACCCACATCCATTCGCCATCTGGACCAAAAATTGTAAGGTGGGACCTCTTGCCAAGTGGAATGAACCGTATCGGACCAGCGCGTCTCTTTTGCACCAAAACCGAACCACACAGAGCGTCCACTCGAATCCAAAAAACCGATGGCTTGCCATTCCGAACGTCGTTCCCGAAAGATGGAGGCACCGACTGCAAAATCACGATGGATCGGACGTGGTGGGTCTATCGCCATCATTTTCCAAGTGTTCCCTGTTAAACGCAAAGCATTGGTGTTGTCATCACCATCGTTGGTAATGGCATATCCATTGGGCTCTTGATCTTCGTTGCCGTAACTAAGAAAGGTTGGGTTGCCTGTAAAACCGATCCACAAGATTTCATTGGTTCGCGGTGCATTCGGATCGTTTTCAATACGAAAATATCCGCGTCCCGGTAAGCCGGTAAGGGTAATCTCCAAACGATCCGTACGGGTTAATAAGCTCCACTCCGATAGTGGTAAATATGGATTCGGGGAACCGTACACCTTCCAACCATATTCACCCGAAAACCGCATCCATCGGAGTGTTACCGCTGACTCAGAGAGGGGGATAATGGTGATTTCACGTGTTTGGATCGCTTGCCATTCGGGTGTAGGTAACGCAAAAAGGGGTGATGCAAAGCACAACCAAAGGAAAATCCATCTTAATACAAAGGAAACATTTGGAACATACCTTTTGCTCATAGTGTACCTCAACCAACTGAAAGGACGGAATGGATTTGTAAGCGATATTTTCTGAAGAATATATCAAACAAATTCGGTGGGTACAAGTGGACGAAACCAAGTTTTGATTTTTCTTTTTCCATTTTTCTTTTTACATTGTAAGTTGCATTATTTTGGTTTCGTAAATTCCACTTATGAATAGGAGGGTAAAGATGGTTCCATTCCGTTCCTTGATTTACTTGCGAATATGCTTGTTGGGCTGGCTTGGTTTTCACTCCGTTGCTTTGGCGATCCAGTGGACGCGCGATTTAGATGCTACCTTAGGTGTACCCAATCCCTCCACGGTACCTTTGCAAGTTGAAGTGTTGGATGTGGGTCATTTGCGTCTATCCTTTGGGGAAATTAACATCAAACAACAAACAGTGGAATTTCAAGGAAAACCATACCAACATTACGTCATTGAAGGGGAAACGCGCCTTTGGGAAGATGGCAAACCCTCATTGCCGGCAGTGGCACGCGCCATACGTCTTCCCAATTTTGGGAATGTGGAGATTCGCATCCACCAAGCGACCTTTACCGAGCAATCCAATTTAGACATTATGCCCCAGCAGCCCTTAATTGGCGATACTTCAAGAGTGGTTTTTGATGCTGAAACCTTTTCCACCAACGATTTCTTTCCCAATACTTTAGTACGTTTGGGATCACCTGCGATATTACGTGATGCCCGTGTGACCACCCTTTTGTATCAACCGCTGCAATATAACCCCGTCACCAAAACCTTACGCATTTACACTTCTGCAGAAGTAGAGATTGTCCCTATAGGTGGAAGGGGTGAAAATGAACTGCATTTGCCCCGTCAACCCGTCCCTTCTTTCGCACCCTTGTACGCACAGATTCTTGGAAGCGATGAACTGTGTGAAGAAGCATCACAAGCGCTCCCCGGCTCGTTATTGATTATCGCACGAAGTTCGCTCCACTCTTTACTTTCCAGCTTTGTCCAGTGGAAAGAGCAAACAGGTCGGAATGTGATTTTAACTGCTCCCTTAAATCAAGGGACCAGCACCGCGGACCTCCAATCTTTGATTACACAGTATTACAATCAAACGGACACCCGCTTAGAATTTGTCTTATTGGTAGGCGATGGTGGGACCAGTGGCTACGATTTGCCCACTTATTTTATCAACAATGAACCCAGTGATCACCCTTATACGCAATTGGCAGGCAACGATATGCTTGCCGACATTACCATCAGCCGCTTTTCCGGAAACACCCTCTCCCAATTTCAAACCATGATTAACCGCACCCTGCAATACGAACGAACGCCGTATATGGCAGATACCAATTGGTACAACCGCGGTTGGGGGTATGCGGGTATCTCAAATGAAGTGTATTCCAATCGCCCTGCCATTCGTTTTTGTAACGAAATGATGCGTACCGTGGGTCTGCGAACCATCTATTACGATGAACACAACGGCGTGGTCTCTACCTCGCTTATCAATTCACGTTTGAACCCCGGTGCACTCTTTTGGGCACACCGACCGTCGTTTATCAGTCAAATCAGTCCCACCGAGGTACAAAACTTGACCAATACCTTTCGTCCCTTTTTTGCCTTTAATATGAGTTGTATGACCGGTGAATGGTATGGCTCATCTACCACCGGCGTGCACGAAGCATTAACCCGTTTGGGTTCTCCCACTGCTCCCAGTGGTGCAATTACCGCTATGGCTTCTCAATCCTATGAAACCCATCCCTCCCCCAACAATTGTATTGCAACCGGGACATATTATACTTTGGGAGTGATGCAAGGGCGCTACGCCGGAACGCTCTATTTTGGCGGAAAATTAAGGTTGTGGATCAATTTAGGGACTCAAAATCCAAACGGTATTTACAACTTTTTCATTTGGAACAATGTAATGGGGGACGGGACCGCTAATCTTTGGACGGGTGTACCGAAAAGCGTTCAAGTGTCTTACCCCACGTTGGTATCTGGCACGTCATATGCCGCAATTCGCGTGACCAAAGATCAACAACCCCTTGAAAAAGTAATGGTCACGTTGGTACAACGCAATAGTAGCGGTCAAACCCTATCTTATGCGCGTGGTTATACCGATGCCAATGGTACGGTACACCTAAACTTTACTCCCTTGTTAAGTGGGAATGCTATTCTTACCGTTACCAACGGCGAAAGCAAAAGAAATTTCTTAACTCGTATAGACACTTTGAGTGTTACTGCAGGAAGCCCCATTGCTTTCAGCAATGCCACTTTATTAGACGATCAGACCCAAGGGCGTTTTGGGAACAACAATGGTCTTGCTGAACCCGGCGAAGTGTTGGATCTGATGCTAACCTTGACCAACACTAGTACCATGCAACTTACCAATGCGGGGATACGTATGGTATCCACCAATCCCCAGATTGTGGTATCTGGTAATCCTACTTTTCCCATCTGGGATCCACAAACCAATCAAGTTGCGACTTTTCGGCTTTTCATCTCTAACCAAGTACGAAACGGCGCAGTGTTGCTATTCTGGCAAGATTCGGTGTTTGGGGTTGTTTCCCAGCGCGCCTGTACTTTACAGGTAAGAGCACCTCAAATTGAGTATCTTGCCCATTGGATACCCAGCGGGCAAACTTGGCAGCCCGGGAGTACTGTGACTTGCTCCTTGCGGGTGGTAAATCGCGGGTATGCTATGAGTGCACCACTGAATTTGCGACTCATTCCCCAATCTCTGTTTGCTTCTGTACAAAATGATTTGCGCATCATTGCGGCACTGGGGAGTGATGCGCAAGGGACCTGCGCTTGGCAAATTGCTTCAAGTCCTGCTACCATTCGGGGAACAGTGATTCCATTTTCAGTCCTTTTGTCTTATCAAAATCAGAGCGATACCTTATCGTTTTCACTTACTTGTGGGAGTCGCGTTACTACCGATCCCACAGGACCTGATCCCTACGGATATTGGGCTTACGACAACAGCGATGTGAGCTATTCCCAACGTCCTACCTTCAATTGGGTTGAAATCAACCCTGCATGGGGTGGCAGTGGCATCAATCTTGGATTGTACGATACCAATTATACTTATGATCGCTCCACAGTAATCCCTCTCCCATTCCGCGTACGATACTATGGCAACCTCTTCGATTCGATTACCGTATGCTCCAACGGCTGGGCGGCTTTGGGAGCACAACCACATTATGACAATTTTCGTAACTGGCAACTCCCTTCTCAAGAGGGGCCACGTAATCTAATTGCACCGTTTTGGTTTGAATTGGTGACTTGGGATGATTTTGGAGGAGTGTATTCTTGGTATGATGCAACCAATCATCGTTTGGTAATCTCTTGGTATATGTACTGTATGTGGGGGGCTGGACGAGAAAATCGCTTTCAGCTAATCCTGTATGATCCACGTTATTATCGCACCCCTACAGGGGATAGTCCGATCCTCTTTCAGTATCAGCGGTTTCATAATGACCAATATAGCGATCCGTTAGAACCTAACTATGCTACCATCGGTATTGCAGATGGTACTTATACGCGCGCTTTATCCTACAGTTTTAACAATGTGTATTCCAATGGGAGTGCCCCAATTCCCAATAGTACTACCGCCAATAGCGCAATCCTTTTTACCACCATTCCCCCGGATACTTTGCTTCATATTGTTTCACCCAACCCGTACGATACATTGCGGTACAATCAGCCCTTTACTATTCAGTGGACTGGTCGGCCTAGTGCCTCCCAAGTTCGTATTGAACTTAACCGCAATTATCCCACTGGCAGTTGGGAAACATTGTTTAGCGCTACTCCCAACGATGGGAGTCAAAGTTGGACTGTGAGTGGTGCTTCCTCCAACAATGCGCGATTACGAATTTCTACCTTAGACCAAAGTAGCCAAACCGTTTCAATAGCAAGTTTTGTTATCGTCGGTCCCGGTACGTTGCAATTTTCTGTACCCAATATCAATCTATCGCTCCCTCCCAACGACACCCTTCGTACCAATTACACTCTACAAAATATCGGGAGTACATCTATTCAGGGTTCACTGCAGCTTGACTTGATCCCGAATCGCATGACTTGTAGGCAAAGCAATGAGCCCAATGGTCCCGTTTATAATTGGATTAACCCCGAAGCAGGGAACAGTTATGTTTGGCAAAATGATTTTACCTCCGATGCGATTCCACTCCCCTTCTCTTTTCCCTATTTTGGGAATACGTACGATTCGGCTTGGATTTGTACCAATGGTTGGCTATCCTTAACCAATCCTAATGAAAGTGCAGTGCCTACCAATCAAACCTTGCCCTATTGGGAACAAGCTGCATTCATCGCTCCTTATTGGGATGATCTGGTTGTACCGGAAGGGGGTACAAGGGTTTTCATGGACACCATCAATCAGCGGGTAGTTTTTGCTTGGCTTAACGTAACGATAAACGGGCAACCCAATTCCAATTTAACTTTTGAGTGTATTCTCTATTCTAATGGGACCATTGATTTTCAGTACCAAACCCTACAAGTTCCTGCTTTTGGACAGACCATCGGGTTGCAATCTGCCAATCGTAACTACTATTTCACATTGTATCACAATCAATCCATTCCCTCTAGTCATGCCATCCGCTTCTCACCTCAGCGGGGCTGGGGAGTACTTAATACTACGACTTTTACGCTTGCTCCCAATCAATCACAAAACATGTCCATTCTATGGTCCACCATGGGAATGGTTTTGAATGATACTGCGCGGGGCTGGTTGCGTTTTACGGGGAATGCAATTAATCTGCCCTTTAGCATTCCCATTTTACTGGTGTCAAATGTTAGTGCCAACCGAAGCAATGAACTTGCGCTGCTCCCGCGTGAGTTTCATCTCTATCAAAACTTACCGAATCCGTTTAACCCCATTACTACCATCCAATTTGATGTTCCTTATGCTGCTTGGGTGAACCTCACGATTTATGATGCTTTAGGACGCCAAATCAAAACCTTGCTCAATGAAAGAAAACTTGCTGGAAACTATCAAGTGATGTGGAATGCGGCTTCACTCCCATCCGGTATCTATTTTTATCAACTGACTGCCAATCAAACCACACTGGTCAGAAAAGCAATTCTACTCAAATAAATCGTTGGAGACCTTATGAAACTTCTTTTTCAGTGCTTCCTCCTTACTGGTATCCTTCTTTTTTGCAAAATTTCTTCCGCAATCACTGCAACTGGATCCATTCAAGGGACCGTGATTGATCGCCAAACTCAAGAGACGATTATAGGTGCCAGCGTACAACTGGAAGGGACTGCCATTGGGAGTACTACCGACGAACAAGGACGGTTCTTTATCCAAAACGTACCTTTAGGAACGTATTCCATTCGTATCCGTGCACTTGGGTATGCTGAAAAATTAGTGAGCGAAATTGACGTACGCATAGCACGTACAGCCCAAGTCCACGTTCAGTTAGAAATGCTCCCACTTGAAGCCCAAGAAATGGTGGTCACTGCCAACCCTTTTCAACAAAATCCTGAAATATCAACCAGTGCCGCTAAATTCACTCAAGAAGAGATCCGTCGTGCACCGGGAGCACGAGAAGATTTGGCTCGGGCCATTCTTATAATGCCGGGAGTGCAAATGGTGAGCGATGATCGCAATGACCTTATCGTGCGTGGTGGTTCACCGGTGGAAGTGTTGTTTAGGGTAGATGGTTTTGAATTTCCTAATCCCAATCATTTCGGAACACAAGGATCTACCGGCGGTCCAATCGGGGTGATAAACAATGATATGGTGCAAGAGGTAAATTTTCTTAGTGGCGGTTTTCCTGCCCGCTACGGAGACAAAGCAAGTGCGGTGGTGGATGTACAGTATCGCGAAGGGAGTCCCAATTTCCATGGGAGTGCATACCTTGGGTTTAGTGGAGCAGGAGGGACCATAGAGGGACCTATTGGCAGCAAAGGGAGTAACTATTGGATTAGTGCACGTAAAAGTTATTTGGATTTATTGGCTGACTTGCTATTATTTGAGGGGATACCGAAGTATGAAGATTATCAGTACAAATGGACGGTCCCACTTTCTAACCGTTTGAAAATTTCTTCTGTGGGAATTTATGGAAAATCTAAAATTTTCATCAATCCTAAATTTGAAGATCAAGACGTGGCATTTAACGAAAAAGTAGATATGAAAAACCAAAATGGGGTTTTGGGAGTGCGTGCGACTTATCTTTTTCCTAAACTAGGTTATACGCAACTGATTGTATCCCATAATCGGGCCCAGTATGACACGAAAGTAGATACCTTGGAGTCAGATACCATCAATCGCTACCATCTCTTTCATAAAGAACTCAATGTAGAATGGGAAACTGAATTGCGCAATGATTGGACCTTGCGGCTATCCCCTCGTACTGAATTGAATGTGGGCGTCCAAGCAAAACAAGTGGGGTTTACTTATCGTATGAACACTTATGAACCACGCACTTCCTTTCGCTTGCCGCCTCCTCCTGTACCGGATACGATTATTCACCATCAAGCCGATAAAACTCAAAGCGGTATGAAACTGGCTAGCTATTTAAGCGTTATCCAAACCCTTTCTCCTTTTTGGCAAGTTCAATTGGGAGCGCGTTACGACTATTTTGATGAGTTCTCTTACTTTTCCTTTTCACCACGAGCAAGCGTGACTTATCGCTACAGCGCCAACACCAAATGGACGGCTTCTTACGGGACGTTTTATCAATCACCCCCATTGATCATATCGGCCTTAAATCTCTCCAACCGTACATTGAAAAGTTATTATGCCAACCATTGGGTATTGGGAATGGAGCATTTGTTTACTCCCACCACGCGCATGAGTGTGGAATTGTACGGAAAACAGTATCATCAAGTCCCTGTTTATAGCCAAGAAAAGCAATGGTTGTCGCTAATGAATTCTGGGGCAAATTATGGCACCGTGGCAACTTGGTCTGCTTTGGATAATGATGGGAGCGGCACTTCTTATGGGATTGAGTGGATGCTGCAAAAGAAGTTAAAACACGGTCTGTACGGCGTATCCAGCATCACTTGGTCCCGCACTTTTTATACTCCCAAGGATGGGATTGCTCGTCCTTCAAACTTTGATACTCCCCTTTTGATCAACTTAATCGGTGGCTATGTCCCAAATCCTAAGTATCAGTTTAGTTTCAAATGGACCTATTCCTCGGGATCACCTGCTACGCCTTTGGATTACGCGGCAGCCAGGGCTTACAACTACCCACTGCTGGATACCACGCGCATCAACACCATCCGTAAAAAAGCATACCACCGCTTGGATCTACGTTATGACAACCGAACCTATTTCAAAGGGTGGAATTTGGTCTCGTGGTTCTCTATAGAAAACGTGTACAATAGAAAAAACATCCTCACCACCTATTGGAATCGCAAAAAACGCGAAACGGTGGACATCCACCAAATCGGCTTCTTCCCCATCGGCGGCTTTACCGTGGAGTGGTAGTGAATTGATTGACTTTCATTGACCAGTATTCTAAAACAGCAATTGTATTTCTTATTATTTTAAGGTATTATATGAGTACCTTTGATTTAATCTCACCTCTCTTGCTTGCTTTTTCTTTATAAGGATTATACATTGTAGGTTTTATTAAACTAATTCAATTCCTTTTGATTAGGAGAAAGTATGCAAATACAAAAAAATCTTTTTTTGTTTTTATTCTTATTATTCTTTCTCAATAGTTGTTCCAAAGCACCTGATTCTAAAACCATTCTAAACAGTTTTCCGCAACTTTCCTATGTTTCAGAATCTCAAAATATTCATTTAAGCATTTATTTAGACGACTCAGAGTCGATGCGTGGATTTGTTACTAATCCGCAAAGCACTTATTGTCTTGAAACTGGCAACTTTATCCAACGTGTTTTAGAAACCACGATTTCCAGCTATGACATCTTTACCATTTCTTCTCTTCGCCAGCAACAATTTTCTTCGCGCACTATCAGAGACCCTTCACTTTACAATGCTATTAGTACCCCATTAGATCAAACCCTCCATCACATCGTCAATCAAGTGAAAAACGACAGTACGACAGAACATATTTCCATTATTGTCAGTGATTTAGTATTGTCAAATGATCGTGATATCACCAATTTTACAAAACAATTAAAAGAGTTATCAAAAATTTCACCTGAATTCCTATTAATTGGTTTTCAATCCATTTTCCAAGGAAAATATTTTAGTGAATATCCTATCAAAGGTACTTTGCAAGTCCAAAACCAAACGCGACCCTTTTACTTTCTAATTAATACACGCACTAAAAAAACTCTTCAGTTAGTCAAAGAAAAGCTTCTCTCCACTCAAAACGCAAATGTTTTTGAAGCTTCTGCACCAGTTTTAATGATTGATAGTATT
>JAOADG010000018.1 GCA_026417415.1 bacterium | reverse complement strand
TTTCATCTTTACCATAGACAGCACCAACGCACCGATGGTAGCGCCGTTAATCCATTCCCAAATTTCACGTTTGAAAGTCACTTTGAAGATCGGATTGTATAGAACCAGAAAAAAACCAAACACCCAAACCCATTCCAATTTTTGGATACGAAAACCTATAAACGCCAAATAGAGAAAGACCCCCGAGCACACCCATCGTAAAAGTGTATAGTAATCGTAGGGATTTTTCCGAGCAATGGCAATCACCAGCAAAGCAATCGCAATGGCTTGTGGAATCCAGATATGTTGTTTAATAAAATTGTCTAAACGTTCCATTATCCTTAAGTTTAATGAAATATTTCAGAAAAATCAAGTACAAGGTTTGGTATTCTGGAAATTATGTATTAGATTATAATTTCCAAAGAACAGAGGTACTTTGCCGTGCAACACGAATCAAATTTAAAACTCTTCGGGAATGTTTATTGGACTTTCATTGTTTGGTTTATTCTTTCTGCGGTTGCCTATTCAGAGCCATCCCCTTTTGCGCGTGGTAAACTATGGATCCAATGGGACGAAAGATTCTACCAACAGTCCCCTAAAAATCGCGATCAGAGCATCGCTTTTCCCACACGTTCAAACGAATTCAACACACTTCTCCAAAAATATCAAGCTACCCTCAAACCACAATTTACTCACGACCCGATATCGTTGAAAAATCCAACGTTCTTTAGCAACCAATTGCATTTGCATTATATCGTTTACTTTGCTAATGACATCCCTGTTCAGCAGGTCCTACACGATTTTTCTAAAGTTAAAGAAATTAAGCAAATAGGACCCATTCCAAGGTACGATGCTTTTTATATTCCTAATGATTATGGATTAAGTGGCCGCTCCATGTGGGGGTTCGATTCAGTGCATGCACCCCAAGCGTGGGACTTACAACAAGGTGACTCTACCGTCCTTGCTGTGACCATTGATACCGGGGTTGATTTTAACCATCCCGATTTAATCCAAAACATCAAAATCAATGCTCTTGAAGATCTTAACGGCAACGGGCTATGGGACGCTGCCGACAACAATGGGATAGATAACGACAACAATGGATACATTGATGATGTCATCGGTTGGGATTTTGTTTCTGTAAGTGCTTCAGAAATCGATTCGGTCGCCACAGGTGAAGATTACGGACCACCGGATAATACACCGATGGATGTACACGGGCACGGGACACATGTATGTGGGAGCATTGCGGCTCGAACCAACAATGGTGTGGGTGTTCCTGCAGTTTCCTTTAATGTAAAAACGTTGTGTTTGCGAAGTGGTTTTGCGTGGTGGAACACTTCTCAAAACCGATTGGCAGGAAGTGGGTACGCGGACGATTTTGTTCCGGCAATCCAGTATGCAGTCAATCGCGGGGCGCGTATCATTAGCATCAGTTTTGGAGGCAGTTCCACTTATCCACCTTACCAAAATGCCATCAATTTTGCGCGCGCCAACAACTGTTTGGTGATGGCTGCTGCAGGCAACAGCAACGCCCAAACCTTGACTTACCCTGCTGCTTATGATAGCGTGATGGCGGTGGCTGCACTCAATACCGGGAATGTTAAAGCATCCTTTTCCAACTATGGGACTTGGGTGGATATCAGTGCACCGGGTGTGGGGATCTGGTCCACCATGGTGGTGAATACCTACAATCCCAATCCGTACGTGGCATGGCAAGGCACCTCTATGGCTTCTCCTACCGCTGCTAGTGTGGCTGCACTGATTTTATCACGCAGACCTGCTATGTCGGATGATGTTTTAGAAACTATACTTCGTTCAACGGCTGGGAATCTGAACCCCTATAACCCCTCCTATCAAAATTTATTGGGAGCAGGGATTGTGGATGCTTATGCGGGAGTGTTGGCTGTTCAAACTAGACCCATTATTGTCAGTGTTCCCAATGGAGGAGAGGTATGGAATGTGGGCTCTACTTACACAGTCCAATGGAGTGCCTTTGCGGAAGTGAATAATGTTCGTATTGAACTCAATCGCAATTATCCCAACGGGATATGGGAAACGCTGTTTGCTTCTACTCCCAATGATGGGAGTGAGCCATGGACGGTAAACGGGGTTCCGTCAAGTACTGCACGGATCCGTATTTTGAATGCAGCAAATACCACTATGGGTGATACTTCCAATGCCAATTTTACTATCCTTCAACCCGCATTTTTAGGATTTAATCCAACTTCCTTAAATGTTACCCTTAGAGGAAATTCTTCTTCTGATACGCTTACTCAAAACCTGACGGTCACCAACATTGGGAGTGTACCCTTAACTGCAATAATTACACCGCAAGCAGGACGCGCAGTCAGTTACCTTCATAGCAATCAAACGGGTGGTCCCACCTATCAATGGGTAAGTACTGCTGGTGGATTTGCAGGTCCTACGGGTGATGACCAAATTGGCACCTATCCACTCCCCTTTGTATTCCCATTTTTAGGTCATCGTTTTTCCCAGATTACCGTTTGCACCAACGGGTGGCTATCGTTTGATAACTTGGATAGTTCTTATGCCAACGAGCCACTCCCATCTAATCAATTTAATACTCTTCTTGCAGTATTTTGGGATGATCTTTTGGTTCAAAGCCCCGGGAACATCCAAATTCTGAACGATGCACCCAACCAGAGGTACGTTATAGCATGGAACAATGTACGGAGATGGGCTCAATCTTCCACCAATTTCACTTTTCAAGCAATTCTCTATGCCAACGGGACCATTGATTTTCAATATGCTACCTTAAACTATGGGAGTAACCCTGCCTATTCAGCCACCATTGGTATTCAAAGTTTTGATCGCCAACTTACTTCACAGGTCTTGCACAACACACAAGTCACTTCCAATTGGGCAATACGCTTTACACAAACCCAACCGTTTGCTTACCCTTCTGCAGCTCTACTTTCTTTGAACGCCTTGGAATCGGTTGCTTTTCCGATCCTCTTTTCAGGAAATGGTAGAGCCATGGATCAAGTGTATCAAGGGAATATTCTGTTTACTGGGAATTTTACCAATTCACCTCTTACACTCCCAATCCAACTGACTTTGCAAACGCCTATTCCCCCGTCATCTCCCCAAAACGTGGGAATTACTTACGTTGGGAGTATGTTATCCCTACAATGGAGTGCGGTAACCACGGATACATTAGGGAATGCCTTGCCCCAACCACCTCAATATCGCATTGAATCCAACATAAATCCGTATTCAATCTCTAATTGGAATTCAGAAGCGATGACGATGGATACCACCATCACCATTCCAGTTTCAACCAACCGACAGTATTTTCGTGTAAAAGCGGTCGTTCCATAATGTGGACGGAGGTAAAAAAGAAAAAACGAAACGAAATCGTAAAACTTGACAACGAAGCAGCCGATTTGTATCTTTGAAATTTGGAGTTTGTATCTTAGTTTGGATAGGCCAATTGCCATTTCTTTACCAACTTTTCACTTAAAACGATTTACCAATCAGGAGGAATACAATGCGTATTTCTGTAACGCAAGAACGCTTTGAATCAGTGATTGAACGTGCATTTACGGTGGTACCTAGCAAAACGACGATGCCGATTTTACGAACGGTTTATGTAGAATGCAAAAACGGTGAATTGGCAGTGTCAGCAACCGATTTAGAGTTGATGATTACCATCAAAACGTCTGCCGATGTAGCAGAAAATGGTGTATCGGTGATTCCAGCCAAACGGTTGTACGACTTGGCCAAAACCTTGCAGAAAGATGTTCCTGTCCGTTTAGAAAGTGAGGATGAATCAGCAGTAATCATTACTTCTGGTCAAGGAAAGTTTAAAATTAGCACCGAAGAACCGTCCTATTTTCCGCAACTACCCATGTTACCACCGGAACCAATCTTGCGTTTGCCTCATCCGCGATTAAAGCGAATTATTGAAAAAACCTTGTTTGCTGTGGCTACCGATGAACTTAGACCTGTGTTAAGTGGAGTCCTTTTTCAAATGAAAAATGGTATGTTGCGTGTGGTCTCCACAGATGGGCACAAATTGGTCAAATGGGTAGATAACCAAAATAAATATGAAGTACCTGATTTTGATTGGATCATCCCCAAACGTGCATTAGAAGTGTTATCCAAAATGTTAGACAACAACAAAGATATTCCTCCGGTTGAAATCTACCTTGCAAGTCAACAACTCCATTTTAAATTGGATCAAGTGACCCTTTCCACACGTCTGATTGAAGGCAAGTTCCCACTCTTCGACTCAGTCATTCCCCAAAACAATCCCAACATCTTAATCGCAGAAGTGAAACCATTTTTAAGTGCGGTAAAACGTGTATCCGTTTTTAGTGGTGCGCTTACCAAACACATCCGCATTGATTTGAAATCTGGCGAAATAGTCCTTAGTGCAGAAGATACCGAAGGTACAGGTCGGGGAACCGAACCGCTTCCGGTGGAATACAGCGGTGAACAGTTTACCATCGGTTACAATTACTCCTTTTTAGAGAGAATTCTAAACCAAATCGACTCGACCTTGGTTCGTTTTGAACTCAGCGGGCCGAGCGGCGCTGGCGTCATCCGCCCCGTCGAGCAAGTGGAAGGTGAAGACATCCTTATGCTCCTTATGCCTGTAAGGTTGAATTAAAGA
>JAOADG010000027.1 GCA_026417415.1 bacterium | reverse complement strand
GTTTACGATAAAATGCAGCAAGGTTACCGCTACCTTCTGACTGAACCAATGGGACAAAACTTTGAATTCGGTTTTGAACCTGAATTGACTCCTAAAGAGATGTTGGCTCTGGGAGTGTTCGGGGGAAAATATATGACCGATTGTCAAAACGAGTTTCCGAAGGATTGGTTTGAGCACGCAAAACTAAGTCCTAAACGCGCAGATCCAAAATTGAATTTTTTTGGTGTACTTGCCAGTCAACCACTGTCTGTTTGGCGAGCCAAAGGGTGGATCCACCCAGATGACCCACGGGGTTGGTTTCAATGGTACTGTCGGTATTATATGGGACGAAGGCATGAAGACGACCTCAGGCAAATCAAACGGTGGAAAGCGATGAAACGACACATTTTACAGTTACAAAAGCACTGTTATCCCGGCGATTGGAATTGCCGACGGAAGCAGCGTCAAGCATTGTTACAATGGGCTTACGACAGCCGAAAGTTGTAGGTCCCAATGATTTTTCTGACCGGTGCCACTGGGTTCATTGGTTCACATCTACTGCAAACTTTTCTCCGCATAGGCAAACAAGTACGGGTTTTGGTTCGTGACCCACGTAAACTTGTGCCGATTGTAAGTCCAATTTCCTATCCATCGCATCATTTGGAAGTTGTCCAAGGGGATTTGCTGGATCCAAGTTTCTCCGTGGGTACTGCATTAAGCCAAGTTGATACCATTGTTCATTGTGCAGCGATGGTTAAGGTAGGCAATGAAGATGAAAAATGGATGACAAAAATCAATGTATGGGCAACAGAACGTTTAATCAATGCAATTCAGAATCACCAATATTTTTTATTGATTGGGTCAGTAGCCACCTTTGGTCCTACATCGGTACTGTTGGAAAGGGCTGACACCCCTCTACCCACACAAGGAACACCTTATGAAATCACCAAACGGAAAGCCACTTTACTGGTAAGACAAGCGATTCAGGCAGGTAAATCCTGTGGAATTCTTCATCCATCCATTGTTTATGGAAAACGTGCACATGGTTCCATCACGAGATTTGCTAAATTGATAGCAAACAAAAAACTTTATACGTTTACTGGATTACATTCGGTTGCATCTTTTGTCTATATTGAAGACGTTGTATCTGCAGTTATCCAAATGATTGAACGTAAACCAGTTCGTGAATATATCTTAGGTGGAACCGTTTGTACCCTCCAAGAGTTTTTTCAAACCATTGCTGATGCCTGTAATGGAAAAGCCCCTTATCTTAACCTTCCAAAATGGATATTACTCCCTTTTGCTTTTTTGAATGCAAAACTCTGTTCACTTTTAGGTGTTTCTGCTTCATTTACACCAACACTTCTTCGCGCAGCCCATCAAAATTGGATGTTTGGAAGTACCATCATTCAACAAGAACTAGGCATTCCGCTCCATTCGCTTCAAGAAGGGGTACAAAAGTGGATTTTAGACATATAAATCGTATATTATGAAACTTATTTTGTATTCAACTATTTTTAGGGAGTAATCATGCATTTTGTAGGTCCCACCCATGAATCCGTGTATCAAACCGTACAGCGTTATCTAAAAGAAGAATTGGGCAAACAATTTTTGGCCTCTGAAGACAATCCTGTCTTTATCGTTCCACGTGGCTCATCGTTTTTACATGTAATCGTTACGCCTCTTGACGAAACTATAGATGAAAAGATACTGATTCTTTTTATAGCCCCGCTTGTGAAAGATATAGAATTATCCAATGAAGTACTGAAAAAATTACTAAGAATCAATTCTGTTATTCAGATTGGTGCGTTAGCGATAGACAAAGATGATTGGATTACACTTAACCATTGTTTAATTGCTGAGACATGCTCCCAAGATGAATTTAGTAAGATATTGCATACTTTAACCAAAACCGCTGATGATTTAGACGATCTCATTATTCACGAATTTGGCGGAATGCACGCATTTGGAAACGAATAAAACGGAAATTCGCCTATGCCTACAGAATATCAAGATTTTGTAATGATGGGTGTGAGAACACTCATTCAAAATGCTCAGAAATGTGCCAAACATTACGGTCACGATCAAGTGGGGATCTACCACTATCTATTAGCAGCCGTAGAAAGGAATGGTGGGTTAATAAAAAATGAAATTAATGATGTGACTACACTCACTAAAACACTCAAACAGGCCTTAGCTGAAGGGAACTTTGGTGCTACCGTAGATCTTTCACAACTACTTGATGAAGCTTATCAATATGCAAAAGAAAATGGCTCTGATTGCGTATTTGAGAGCCATTACATCAAAATTCTAATCCGTTACTATCGCCAAAATCCGATCCAACCAACTGATACAGAAAATGCTAATCAATCCCGTTCCGACACAAATAGTCCACAAAAACCTAAATACAAAATGAAAAAGGAAAATCAAGTAGCCAATGCATCCACCACTCCCACTTCCGTTGGCACTAATCATCCTCTAAATACCGTACTTCTTCGCTATGGTGAAAATTTAACAAGTAAAGCTCTGGCTGGTGAATTCCAACGCTTTACCGGTAGAGAGTTAGAAATCAAACGGTTAGCAAGGATTTTACTTCATCAACGCAAACGAAATCCTTTAATCGTGGGACCTGCGGGTGTAGGAAAAACTGAATTGGTACGAGGTTTTGCCCATTTTTTAACTACGGATGAAGCGCCAATTGCATTAAAAAATTATCAGATCTATCAAATCTATACCAGTTCCATTTTATCTAATGCCTCTTTACTCGGTGAAATTGAAGGGAGAATGGAAGCGATACTTCGCGAAGCAAAAAAGCCCAACATCATCCTTTTCATTGATGAACTCCATATGCTGATTGGAGCAGGTTCACAACGAAATCTTGACCTCTCTAATATCCTAAAACCTGCCTTAGCTGATGATGATATTTTAGTGATTGGTGCAACAACGGATGATGAATATAATCGGTACATTCAACCCGATAAAGCATTTGAGCGACGGTTTCATATTTTGCGACTTCATTCTTTGGATAAAGCGGGAACCATCCAAGTAATGAAGCGATTTTCCGAACAACACTATTCCGAAGGACCCTTTGCAATTGAAATTCAAGACGACATTTTTGAGAAATTATACGATTACGCTGATATTTATTTACAAGATCGCTCATTCCCAGACAAAGCACTTGATTTACTGGAAGAGAGTGTAAGTTATGCTTTATCAAACAATCAGAAGAAACTAACTGTGGATCTTGCAGCTCAGGCATCCAAAGAATTTATTGGAATGCCCGTTCAAATGGCTCATCAAGTAGAAAAACTTCGGGAAAAACTCAATGAACTCAAGATTCTCAAAGAAGACGATTTAAATAAGATTATCAATCGTTTGTCCGCCACCATTGAACGATACGATTTACAACCCAACGAACCAAACTTATCAGTGATTTTTTATAGCGAAGCCAAAGATTTGGCTGATATCTTTTGTGAAGTGGTAGCAGAAACTTTGTTTGAAAATCGAGACCGAGTGATTACCATTGATTTGTCCCAATTGACCGAACCCAATTCCCTTTCTCAATTGATTGGTTCACCACACGGTTATGTTGGGTTTGATTCAACACTACCTTTACACCAAGTCATACAAAACCCTTGGTGTGTGATAAAATTTACAGATATTGATCATGCACACCCTAAAATTGTTCATCTTATTTCAGATGCACTCATAGAAGGATATTTTACTTTAGCAAATAACCAAAAAATCATTCTCAGTGAAGCAATCGTGGTACTCACCATGTCCAATATTGAAATAGAAGTAAAGAAACAATACGGTTTTCGCAAAAACCTTGCTACAGAAGAAGAGTTCTATATTGTTCAACCTTTTCTCTTAGAATTGGCTCAACTTGGCGTGGATCACGTAGTCGGTTCAGTTCCTAAAGAATGGCAAACTTCAGAATGGATTAAGAATCGTTTTCTATCCACTATCAATCAAAAAATGGCTTTGCGCAATTTCTATCTTGAATGGGATGAAACTGTTATTGAATGGATTCTCAAGAAAGGAAAACACCCTAACATTTGGAAGGATTTGTTTGATGAGGAAATCTTACCTAAAATTCTCCAAGTCAAAAAATCAAACCCAAACCTTTCCAAATACAAACTTCGAATCGTGTTAGAAAACGATGTACTAAAAGTCCAATTGAAAGAGGATGGCTGTACTCAAGGGGTAGGTGCTGACGAACCGAACCAAGGGCCGTAACCGCTTCTTGTTCCATCACGATTGACTAACATTGGATCTCCACCATTTTTAAGCCATTCCCACTGATCGGGTTTGGGATTATTTTGTTCATCAAGTGGACTTTCCAATAGAATGCGATTACCCACTTGAACCCAATTGGGTATAGAATCTGGGACTGCATCATCTTGGGTAATATCCCAATCCACATCTTTTGTGGCTCCTGAGTCGTTTAACCAAAACAGGTTGTACCGCAAATGAACCGTTCCACGACCTACTCTCCATAACCCAACACAAGGGCATACCCATTGGGTTTTCCAGCCATTTTCGCCGATGAGGTTATTGGATAGTTTCATTGTACAAGAATCAGACCATACCCCAACTCCACAATTTCCGTTTTTTACTATCGCATTGTTTTCTGCAACGAGTGTGGACGTTCCTGTAGCAATTAATCCCCAACCTAAATTTTCCCGAATTACGCTATTTTTCACCGTTGCTACGGAATTTCCAAAGGTACCAATCCCTTTCCAAAATGAACGTACAGTCACTCTTTCAATCCAAGCATTTGCATCCCAAGTTATCCCAATCCCTGCACCTCGTCCCTGTTGAATGAGTAGATCCTTCGCAATTAAGGATGCACCACGGTACAAAGCAATGCCATCCCAACTGGTCTCTTCAATGGTGCATTGTTCCATCACGATTTTGCTCCCTTCTCGTCCGACAACACCTGCAACACCTACGACCAGCGTATCTATGCGATGATTGTTCTTAAAGATACGACAATTTTTAATCACCACCTCTGAGTTCCTTACCACAATTGCTGCATCCGTTGCATTCCCATCAGCCGAGCGCACCCCACCTGTGATTCCAAGGTTTTCTAAATGGACTGTTCCTCCTGCGTGAATGAATATTCCATATCCAGCGTTCATTCTAAGGATGGTAGAGTCCCAATGAACCCCAAGAATGGTAAGCGGCGTAGTGATTTTTAATCCTACGGTGGTCTTGGACATTACTTTAGCATCCAAACAATTACCACATAACGAATCGACCCATTCAGAAGGGATTAATTTCCACTCCCCTTTGGATAATCTGATCGTATCATTGGGTTGGACAAACTGTAAAATTTGTTGCAGCGAATGTTCCGTTTGAAGAAAATGGGTTTTAGCAACCACATGGTTACTTACAAAAAACAGGAGTATGGCTAACCCAAACCAGTGGATCAGCAGGTTATTCCATAAAGGTTTTGTATTTTGTAAGCACATCTGTTTTTTTCAATTTTTCCCAAATGGGTTGTGCCTCTTTTACAATTTCTGCCAACTCTTTTTTCCGTTGTGTTTGTTCGTACACTTCGGCTAAATTCACATAGGTTCGCGAAAGTGTAGAGTAATCTTGGATTTCTTGGAGCATCTGAATTGCTTTTTTCAGATTCAACTCGGCTTGCCATATCTCATTGACTTTCCATTGGCAGTAGCCCAAATTGGCGGTAGCGATGGCTTCACCTTTGAAATCACCAATCTCTCTAAATACCGTAATCGCACTCTCATTTTTCAATATGGCATCTTGCAATTGGCCTTGATTTTCAAGCAACACTGCAAAGTTGGCTGTAGTGGTGGCAATTGCTCGTGTATTGCCTAATAGGGTAAACTTTTCTAATGCTAGCTGGAGTTTTTCGGTTGCTAAATCCAATCGCTTTTGTAGATGATATAGCCCTGCCAAGTTCATTAAAAATATGGCTTCGTTTCTCTTATCCCCTAACCGATGATACAATACAATGCTATTGACTAAATTTTGTTCTGCTTTGTCGTACTCTTTGGACACCAAAAAGAGCAGACCAAGATTTCCATAAATGGCTGCAATCCATTCTTGGTATTTCTCATGTTGAGCCAATTCTAATGCTTTAAGATAGATTTGTTTTGCGGTATCATAGTTCGCTGTGATATAATGGTAGTTTCCATCACGTAACCAAACTTCTACCAATTTGTAACTATTGTTTAAGCCCTCGGTAAACTGTACCAGTTCATCCAATGCAGAACGCTGTTCTTGCCGTTTTCCTAAGGTATCACAAATTGCCTCATAGAGAAGTAACGTGGCATAATATCGTTCTTCCCAATCCGTACATTCTTCTTTATAGTCCTGCAATAGTTGAAGGAGACGCTTTGCCAACTCGTATCCTTCTTTATTTTGAAAGGTTCGCTTTTGTCGCTTCAAATCCATTAAACCATAGTAGATGGCTTTATCCATCTGGTTACCTAACTCAAAATGAAAAGACATTAAACCACTCAATAGTTCCGTTTGATCCCCTGCTAACTCTTCTAATGCTTCTGCTGTCAAGCGATGTAAAATCGCACGATTGTGAATAAGAATGGTTTCGTAGGCAACATTTCTGGTAGTGGTCAAACGAAAACGATACAAGATGTCTTTTACGGAAAGTAAACTCTTGATAAAACTTCGCAATTCCAGTTCTTTAAGATACAGGTCACCTGTGTCATGCTCTTCTATTTTCTCGCGAACATGTTTAAATAACAATTGAGTGAACTCGATTCCTAAAACGGAACACTCTTGCAATGCTTGTCTTTCTTCTTTATTCAGACGATCCATTCGCGCACGCAACAAACTGGCGATGCTGGTCGGAACTTTTGAATCGCTGACTGGACGCACCAAACGAAAGATTCCATTTTGGTTCTCCAGCAATCCTGATTCTAACCAATCCAAAGACAACTCTTCTAAATAAAAGGGGTTTCCTTGTGAATAACGAACCAATTTCTGCAACACTTCATCATCAATTCTATATGCTGTCTTATCATAAGTGAACAATAAAACCTTCGCCAATGCTTCTGCATCCTCATCCAACAAAGGTTTCATTTTCACTACCTTGGGAATAATTCCGCTGGACTCTGCAAAAAGTTGAACCGGTCTTCCATCATCATAATCGCTACGGCAAGTACCCACAAATACAATGGGATGACGTGAATGAAGATTCTTCAACGAAAACTCAAGGGCTTCATGTGAACCACTATCAAGCCAATGCAAATCTTCCAACAACACCAACAGTGGTTTATGGAATGCTAAAAATTTTAAGAAGTTCCGAATCACGAAGATAGTTTCAGCACGCAAGGTTTTATCATCCAACGCTTGCAACGTTTTGGATTGAATCGGCAAGGAAACCAAATTTTGGAGATAAGGAATGTTTTTGTAAAGCATTTCTTTTTGTTCAGAAGGCAAGATTGAAGTTAATGCTTCTATTCCACTCTCAAATTGATGCTGATTGGTTTCGGTGCTACTGGTAAAGAAAAATTTTTTCAGCAAGGTAGTCCACAGCCAGAATGGAGGTTGTGCAATATAGGTGGTATTTCCTTTTAAGACAATGGTATCAGGAATTACATTGGTGACAAATTTTTCTAATTCGTGCATCAAGCGCGATTTTCCAATCCCTGCATCCCCAGATATTTCAATGAATTCCGGTTGATACCACCCTTCTGTTGAACTGCGCTCTTTAGAAATTGCGTTTTGCCAATACTGAATAAGTAGATTGAGTTCTGTATCTCGCCCGGTTAATGGTAAGGTTTCTACTACTTGCGATCTTCTCCATCGCTCTAATGAAGTGTTTCCAAAGCCGATTGGGCGAAACACATGAACCGCTTCAGATTTCCCTTTGACCTTAATGTATCCCAAGTCCTTCCATTCAAAGTATTCTCCACACTCTTTCACTACACTTTCGGATACTTGAATGGTGTTGACTTCTGCGGTGGACTCTAACCTTGCTGCCAAATTCACATCATCACCCATCGCAGTTAGATGCCCGCTTGGATCCGGTGCTACAGTAACCCAACCAAAATTGATGCCAATCCTTGCTCCAAGTTGAATATCCATTTTAGATTTTAGGAGTTTATTGATTTCTTCTAACACTTCAAACAATTTCATACCACAATGGACCGCACGAATACTGTCATTTTCAGAAGCCATTTGGGCTCCGAACAGTGCCATAATCAAGTCACCTTCAAATTTATCCACGTACCCACCATGCTGCTCAATTACACCTGCCAAGGTTTTCATCACTCCAAACATTAACTTATGGAGTTGTTCATGATCAATTTTTTCTGATAGGGTAGAAAATCCGTGAATATCAATAAAAAGAATTGCAACTTCACGTCGCTCACCTTCTAAAAATTCAATTTTTGTTTTTGCTGATGGAGATAATAAATCTGCTAAACGCTCTAAATCACTAGAAAGTGTAGATAAAGGATCTTTAAACATAGAAACCTCTAAAAATGATCGGAAATGTTATCTGAAGAATTTGATTTTTAGGTGATTGCAATTAATATGAAAAATAAGAAGAAAAATTCAAATTTGTATCTATGTTTTGAACGCTGTTTATTTTACATTTGATATTACTCACATGATTTGCGTTTATTGTTCACTTTCATGATTTCAAAACGATTCCAATTACAGAAGGATACATTGAATGATACGTCCATTTTATCTTATTGGTTTAGTGTTCATAATATTGTTGACAGGGCAAAACGGCTTTTCACAAGATCGGGTAAACCAATGTTTGACCGTGTTGGGACTAGAACCCACCACGTTTCGTGTGGATCCCCAGTTTTGGCAATACCGTAGTGGGACCATAGAACGACTACCAATTTTTGACCGTTGGTTTCTTGAACCGACCAGAATCCCCTTTTGGGAAAAACATTATCGCGAATACTTTCTATCCAATCCTAAAAAAGTTCACAGCATCGGTACTTTTTTAACACCCATCATCGGCTACGGGAGTGTACGAACATTGATTGAACCCTCATTGTTGGAGCATCTTCAACAGCAAGCTACCCTTGATTCTGCCTTTGAAAGAGCTATCAATTTACTAAATGGAACGAACTATACGGAGTTTCCATCCGATCTTCCCCCTTCCTTAAAAAAACCATTGGCACTCCTATTGTTATCCATTCATAGTTTTCTTAAAAAGCGTGAATTAGCACTCTCTTCATTCTCAGCAGACGAAAAAAGTCAAATCCTCCAGACATTACGTGAACCTTTTGAAAAAACCATCCAACAAGATTCGATACCAAAACCCGAAGAAGAAGAATGGCGGTTGTTTTATCAACAAATTTCATCACTTCAAAAAGTAAATTTTTTTCCTTTCTATGCTGGAATAGAAGATCTTAACCGCACCCTTGATGGAATTATTGATTCTTTACAATTGAATACTATCGTTTACAAAACTCTTCACTGGTCGTACCCAACCAAATATGGATGGATTAGCATCAATCAAGGGATTCAATCAGTCATTGATCATCCAAATGAGCACCTATTGCTCCATTTGGATTTTTCTGGGAATAGTTTCTATCCCCAAGGGGGTGCAAGTTTTGAAGATTCATTTCCAGTAAGCATTATCCTTGACTTTGAAGGGGATGATGTGTACTCCGCTTCTGCAGACGAACCCGCTTTTGGCGTTGGAATGTTAGGGTATGGATTGGTGTATGACCACCGAGGGGATGATCGGTACCTCCACAAAGGTTTCTATTCCCAAGGTGCAGGTTGTGGCGGCTTTGGAGCATTAATAGATGCAGAAGGAAACGATCATTACGAACTGGTCGGTGGTGGACAAGGGTTTGGTTATTTTGGATGTGGCGTTTTAGCAGATTTGAATGGCAATGACGAATACCACTGTTTTCTTGAAGCGCAAGGATGTGGTTTTCCAAAAGGGGTTGGTTTATTATGGGATCAATTCGGAAACGACCGTTATTTAGCGAACGATTCCACCATTGTATTTCCAAGTTCACAGACCAAAGAGCACAATAGTTCAATGGCACAAGGTGCAGGTTTTGGTTTTAGGCGCGATTTTTTAGATGGTCGTTCCCTTGCTGGGGGAGTCGGAATGTTATTAGATGGTAAAGGAGATGACCAGTATTGGGGTGGTGTATTTTGTCAAGCTGTCGGTTATTGGTATGGAATTGGAATTTTGGATGATGTGGAAGGGAATGATAGTTACCGAGGGGTTTGGTACTCTCAATCTGCTACAGCCCATTTTGGAATTAGTTATTTACACGATGGGAGCGGAGATGACACCTATCAATCTGTGATGACTATGGGAGTGGGTGCAGCTCACGATTATTCGGTCAGCGTCTTTGAAGACAAAAAAGGAAATGACCGATACCAAGTTTCTGCTAACGCTGTCGGGACTTCACTGAACAGCAGTGTTTGTGTCTTTCTAGATTTTGATGGGAATGATTTCTATGCAAAGGGAGCATCATTAGGGGCTTGCCAAAACCAGTCCCAGAGTGGTCTCCGTGCTGAAATGCTAACCGCAGCGCTGTGCTTGGACCTTAACGGTAAGGATCAATATGAAAACCCTCTTTATCAGAATAAAAAACGGTTGATATACCCTTATCAAGGAAAACCGATAATGAAAGGATTATTTTGGGACTTTTCAAAAACTCCCTAACCCAACGGATTCGTGAACGGTATCGGAATATTCCTCTAAGAATACTATTATTTACAGTGTTGTCAACAATAGTTTATTTGATTTCTAAAGTCAAGGGGTGATAGATTGGATATGCTGCATCTGTCCAAGTGTGTGAAAATGGTTCTGGTAAACGCGTATTGATGAGTGGCGGCAATTTATCGTGATAGAGTAGTGTTTGATTCCAATAAATTTGAATGGGTTTGGTGGTATCCATCAGATTTTGATTAAGATAAAGTGTAATCTTTTTCACACGTGAAGTTTCTAAATGCACTTGGTTTTCTACGATTTTTGCGATTACAGCACCCGATTTGAACCTTCTGGGTAAAGCATCATATTCTTGAATGGGTGGAATTTTTCCGCGCAAAGTGAGTCGTTTGCTATTTCGGATGACTCCCAAGGTGATTGAATCCCCTCTTTGTTTTGTACTTCTTGCTTTTAAAAAACTACTATAATCTGTTATCTCAAAAGAATCCAACTGTACAATCCGATCGTTTTTCTGTAACCCCGCAGTTACCGCAGCCGAAGTGCTATCATCTACAATTGAAGCTACGGTCACACCCATTTGAGAGGTATCCTGAACAGGAATAAACCCAATACTTACTCTAGTATCTTTCAATTTGAGATTGTACTCTTTATGCCAATCGGCTTTCGGGGCAAGAGTATCCAACTCTGTAATTTGTAACCAATCTATTCTTCCCCATTTCACATCGGAGCATTCCCAATACAGTTGTTTTTGATATGGGTTTCGTTTTCCTTTTGAAATAAGTTTTGCTACCCGTGGAATCTCTAATAGAAGATAGGCATCATTGTGCGTTGCGGTATCGTAACCTACATGCTCCAGTTTCGCACCTGCTTC
>JAOADG010000016.1 GCA_026417415.1 bacterium | reverse complement strand
TAGAATGCTTATCCATCATCTTGATAAATTGAATGCGTTTTGGTTGAAAATCAAGGTTTTGATTCAATATGGTATCTATTTACACTCCATACAAAAATACCATGAATGTAAAGTTCATTGGAATGAAGCAAAAATTCTCTGTTCCCAATTAGGCATTTCCTTCGAGAATTTAATTCCCGAGTTGGTTACGATTGATAGTGAAAAGGAGGAAAATGAAGTGCCATTATTAGTGCAATGTTTGACTTCTATCCGCCAAATGATAACCCTTCTTAACGAGGTTGAAAACAAAGATCGTTTTTTAGAAAAATTTCTAAAAGAAATCATTTTAGGATTAGGCGCTACCACTGGACAGGTTTTCACACTGAACGAAAAAACCAACTCACTCCATAAAAGACCTACAATAAAATACGGACGCGAGTTACCACCCCTTCAATTGTACGACCTTGCTCAATTGACATTTCATACACAAAAATATCAACTTTTACACAAACAAGTGGAAAACTATGGAAGCAGAGGTCGGTTAACAGCAGTAGGGTTTCCAATCTTAACTCAAAATAAACCTGTTGCTGTTGTAACTATTCAATTTGAACATGAAACCTACAATACAGAATGGATAGAAACCTATTTAGAAGTTCTATTGCAAATTATGGAACAATCGCCATTTCAAGAACTGTTGAGCGATCAGTTACCAACCAACATGTATCTTCCTTCTAATCAATCTATCGTTTCACAATCTTATTATGGACTAATCGGACAATCAGCGGCAATGCAAGAAGTGTACGGTCTATTAGAACTACTAAAGGGTAAAGATTACCCTGTTCTTATATTAGGCGAAAGCGGTACAGGTAAAGAGCTTGTATCCAAAATCATCCATACCCATAGCACTAGAGCCAATGGACCTTACTACGCGATAAACTGTGCTTCCATTCCGGAAAATTTAATTGAAAGTGAACTGTTTGGACATACTAAAGGTGCATTTACAGGCGCCGATCAACCCAAAGATGGCTTCTTTACTTTAGCCAACACGGGGACAATCTTTTTAGATGAAATCAATCAAATTAGTTTATCTATGCAAGGTAAAATGTTAAGAGTACTACAAGAAGGGGAATACTATCCTGTTGGTTCTACAAAATTAAAAAAGACCGATGTGCGGATCATTTGTGCAGGTAAACCGGAACTTCTTACTTTGATCAAAGATGGTCAATTTCGTGAAGATTTTTATTACCGCATCAACGTCATTGAGATCCGATTACCTTCTTTAAGAGAAAGAAAAGAAGATATCCCTTTACTTGTGACCCACTTTATCAAACAGTTGAATGAAACCAATCAAAACAAGTCAATCTATATCAAAGGCATCCGAAAACAAGCACTTGATGTATTAATGAATTATGACTTCCCTGGAAATGTACGGGAATTGAAAAATGCAATTACATTCGCCACTTTACATCTTAAATTCAGTGGTTACATTGAAGTTGACCACTTACCTAAAGAAATTCTTCTCAACAATCAAAACACTTTACTAAAAAATTCGTTTCAACAATCCATTTCTGAATTTGAAAGGAAACTTATTTTACAGACCCTAAACCGTACTAACTGGAATCGTACATTGACTTCCAAAATACTTGGTATCAGTAGACCCACTTTGTTACAAAAGATTAAACAGTACAATTTAAATAAATTCCAAAATTCCTTTTAATCCTCCTGAGTAAAATCTCTTTACTCGCTTGCTCAATAACAAATAAACAATGTTTCTAATTTTTTAGAAATTTCTTTTACAGATTCAACACCATCATTTATACTTAAACTGATTGAATTGATTATCAATGGAAATTTGAATACATCTTTCAATGCCCAACTTTCTCACAATTCCGTTGGCACGAAAGTTGCTTCTTTCTCTGTAGAAAGGTTTTTTATTTTGAATAGTCAAAACTAAAAAGGAAAGGATAATCTTATGAAAAGCATTCTTAAACTTTTTGTAGTTTTAGTTGTTTTAGGATTAGTTTTAATACCATCACAAAATTCTCAAGCTAGATGGTTATTGAATGATGGAACCGAAATCATAATTCGTGACGGCGGTGATGACGGTGAAGAAATGAAACATGAAAAGGATAAAGGAAAATATGTTTATTTTGATGAGCAAATGCAAAAATGGACAGTAATTCTTGATTTTTCAATTTCGCCTTATCCATTAGTGAATCGTGAAGTGATTTGGGTCGAAAACGAATAGGATTGTTACTAGCATTCCAAGTTTCGTTCACGTTAACTAAAGTTCATTGAGATATTAACTTGCAAATGGGTGGAGCATCCACCCTGCAAGTATTTATGGAGGCAACCATGGAAGTGATCAAAACCACACGTTTACAACCCAATGGTGATCTTTCCACAGAGTTTCATGTCACGGATTTTTCTGATCGAAACGGACGTGAGGTAGAAAGTAACGTCTTGCATCGGATAAACTTTAACGAAGTAGGATTAAAAGCATTAGAACATATCAGTAATTCTATCCACCGAATACTATTGGAAGAATCTGTAGAAAAACAAAGAGATGCTATCGTCGGAAGTCAAAACTATGGATTGTACTTTTTGATTCAGCAATTCCTATCCCACTATATCTCAAACAGTTTTCCTAAAATGGATGAACTGGTATGGTGGTTAAGCGTAATGATCTCTAATGAAACCCATGCTGAATCCACCGAACGATATCTGAACAGGAAATTTTACCATTTACCCAAAGAGCGTTACGACGCTATGTCACTCAGAGCACTTCTGAATGATTTACCTGACATTTCTTGCAATGGTTATCATGATCACCAAACAAAGATGTATTCAGAAAAAATTTCTGCTTGGTGTAATCGAGATGGTGACCCCTGGTTAACCATTCCTTTTGAAAAAATTCGTGTTCTCGCTAATCTTGGTTTGGAAATACGCGAGAAAATTATAAAAAATACTGGCTTTCAGTGGAATACGATTTTAGATGTACTTTCTGAAATGCAAGTGGTTCAGGTAGAATATTTGGGAGTTCCTGTCTATCTAACAAGTAGAGCAACGAGTGAAATCAGAACCTTATTCTTCATGCTTGATTGTCCACTACCACCGGTTATCGTTTACACTGAACATTCAGTAGAAATGCAAATTGTACGTTCATCAAATCAAATTAATGAAACAGCGAATGTAGAACGACACGCTGCATAAGTTAGATCCGATGAATATTGAACAACGAAAGGTGGGCTCTACGTATGAAACCTAAATCTATGATTCCGAATCCCGATTCAAGTCGTGAAAAGTTTGAATTGATGGGCCAAATTGCAAGCAGTGTTGCACACGACATCAATAATATGCTAACGATTATTATTGGGGAAGCAAAACTGTTGGAATTGAAAATAGGTGGTAATCCCTATCTCAATGAACACGTAGAGTCCATCAATCGTGCTGTTATGCGTGCTTCGCAATTAACCTATCAACTACTGCACTTTGGAAGAAAACAAAATAATGAATTTATTCCTATCACACTTTACAACTTATTCCAAGATATCCATCTTATTTTGCAACACATTGTAGGTGAACAAATCACAATTCAACTGAACATTTCCGAAGATTTACCTCCCATTGAAATGAATCGTGATCTGATTGAACAGGCGATTATCAATGTAATTTTAAATGCTCGCGATGCAATGCCTAACGGCGGGATAATCAATATTGAAGCAAATGTATTACAAACACCCATAATGGACGCGCAACAAGATCAGGTCGCGCCGTTTATGTTTGCTGTTCTGAAAATTAGCGACAATGGTTTTGGAATGAGTCCTGAAGTGAAAGATCGTGCGTTTGACCCTTACTTTACAACTAAACCTAAAAATAAAGGCACAGGACTTGGTCTTTACAATGTCCGAGAAATAGTTAAACTACATGGCGGTTTTGTGGATTTAGCAAGCGAAGTAGGTGTTGGAACAACGGTCTCCTTATGTCTTCCCATCACTCAAATCAAAGTGTTTTCAAAAAAGAAGCAATTCTAAACGAATACTCTCAGAGAACACATTTTCAAACGATTCACTTGATTTCGCTGTTTCTTCCGCGTTCAAATGCAACTAAGTTTACTTCTATAGTTTTCTTGGGTACCATTTGGGCGATAGTATCACGCCACACTGTTTCGTCTATCTTTAGATTTTTTGATAATGCACCCAATAGAATAGTATTGGTAAGACGCGGGTTTCCAAGTTCAAGTGCAATTTTTTCAGCATCAATAGGGATCACATGACCAGCACATACTTTTTTACATTCTTCAATTGGGTTTTCAGGATATTTCAATCCTCTTCTGCCAGATGCAATAGGAGGAATAATTTTTTGCGTTGAAACAATTAAATACCCACCATCTTTCACTTCATGACAATACCGTAGTGCTTCAGCAGCTTCAAATGCCAATAGTGAATCGGCTTGACCACTTGGAATGAGAGGACTAAAAACTTTTTCACCAAAACGAACATGACTTGTAACCGATCCTCCGCGTTGACTCATCCCGTGTACTTCTGATTTTTTTGTGTCAAATCCAGCTCTCAAAGCAACTTCACATAAAATATTGGATGCTAAAATAACCCCTTGTCCACCTACACCTACAACTAACACGTTGGTAATTGGATTCTCGTTCATACTGTAACCTCCTCTTCAATGGTTATAGGGTCAATGGCATCAAACTTACACACTTGAACACACAAGGTGCATCCTGTGCATACAGTTGCGTCAATAACTGGAATATCAAGCCCTTTAGCGGTTTTCTTACCAGAAGCACTCAATGCAGGACAACCTATTTTAAGGCACAAACCACAACCTGTACATGGTTCTTCTTTCACATAGTAGGGCTTAATTTTCGCTTTTTTCGGGAACAGTGCGCATGGACGATGTGCAATCACAACTGAGGGCCCGGGGAACTCTATGGCTGACTTAATTTGTTTAAACGCTTCATCAAAATCATAGGTATCCACGATTTCAACTTTTTCAATCCCCATTGAACGTACCAATTTCTCTAAATTGATCTTTGGTGCAGGGTTACCCATTAAATCTCTTCCACTGCTTGGATGATCTTGCCCACCGGTCATAGCAGTAATTTCGTTGTCTAATATAACTAAAGTCATATTTGCTTGAGTGTACACCATATCCATCAGACCAGTAACACCACTGTGTAAAAATGTAGAATCACCCAATACCGCAACTGGGGGGTGTTTCGGTTCAGTGGAAGTAATTGCCACACCCACCGCATTTCCAATAGAAGCACCCATACATAAACAGGTATGAAGCGATTCAAGAGGTTGTAAGGCAGACAAAGTATAGCAACCAATATCTCCAAAGACATCTGCATTTAACTTGGATAAGGCCATAAATACACCCCGATGAGGACAACCGGGACACAAGACAGGAGGCCGTGGTAACACTTCTGTACCGCGTTTGATAGTGGGCTTAATTTCTTTTATACCGGCTTCATAAAGACCCAAAGCAACTTTATCTAAATTGAGTTCACCTTCACGTGGAAAATACTTTTTCCCTTCACATTTTATTCCAATCAATTTGGCTTCATCTTCAAGGAATGGTTCTAACTCTTCTACCACTAAAATGCGTTTACAGTAAGCAGCCAGTTTTTTAGCTTTCTCATCGGGGAAGGGCCATACTAATCCCACTTTGAGAAAACTTGCATTGGGCAATAACTCCCTAATGTATTGATAAGCAACTCCGCTGGTGATTATTCCAATTTCAGGGTCTTTTAACTCTAATTGATTTCCTTCCCATTCATTGGAAAACTTTTGTAGTTCTAAGGTTCTTGCTTCCACAAAAGTATGTCTGCTTTTCGCAAAAATGGGCATCATGACAAATCGTGAGGTATCTCTTTTGAAAAATTGTCCACGGACAGGTTCTTTCCATTCACCAATTTTTACCAAACTTTTTGCGTGGGCAATTCTAGTGGTTTCACGCAATAGAACCGGTGTATTGAATTTTTCAGAAACATCATACCCAAGTTTTGTAAAATCCAGACAATCTTGACTATCGGACGGATCAAACGTTGGTATTTTAGCAAATTTCCCTAAAATCCGATTGTCTTGCTCGTTCTGACTAGAATGCAATTCTGGATCGTCAGCACTGACCAACACAAATCCTCCATTAACGCCTGTGTAAGTAAAGGTCATTAATGGATCCATAGCCACATTAACACCCACATGTTTCATACATACCAGTGTCCGAGTTCCACTTAAAGAAGCCCCTATTCCGACTTCTAATGCTACTTTTTCATTGGGTGACCATTTGGCATAAATCCCTGGAAACGTAGCAAACACTTCCAAAATTTCTGTGCTTGGTGTTCCGGGATATGCTGCAGCAAAATAAACCCCTGCTTCTCTCGCACCTTGGGCAATGGCTTCGTTTCCAAATAGCAATACTTTTTTTTCGTTCATTTCAATCATAGCATTTCTCCATAAACCTTTGCTTGTTCCTCGTTGTTCAACACTCTAACCGCACCCTCTGCTAATGCCAACATCTCTTCTTCACCGGGCATTACAAAGATTTTTCCTAAATAGGTAATGTATGGAAATAGTATAGATAAGAAGGTCTTTGAATAAGCCAGACCACCTGTGATGATGATCCCATCAATTCTTCCTTGTAAAGCCGTAGCATAAGCTCCTATTTCTTTAGCAATCTGATAAACCATTGCATCTCGAACTAATCTTGCTGTTTCATTGCCTTCATCAATTAACTTTTCAACTTCTTCTAAACTTGAGGTCCCAAAATATCCAACAAAACCACTTTCGCGACTAAAAATTTCTTTGGTTCTTTCATATCCTTTATCACGTACAAAGTCCATCACACCGATCAGAGGGAGTGCTCCTGCTCTTTCAGGACTAAATGGTCCCATTCCTAACAAACCATCATTTACATCAATGATTTTTCCTTCTTGTAAGCTTGCAATGGAGATACCTCCACCTAAATGGGCCACTACAAACCTTGTATCTAAAAAATATTTTCCGATTTCTTTTGCTACACGTCTTGCAACGGCTTTGATATTCAACGAATGGGCACGGCATTTTCGTACAATTCCCGGAACACCACTAATTCTTGACAGATAAGTAAATTCATCAGTGGTCACAGGTTCAACGATATATGCGGGTACCCCTAACATTTTAGCAAATCGGTGTGCAATCAATGCACCTAAATTGCTTGCATGTTCACCATATTTTGCTTCTTTCAGATCTTCAAGCATCGCTTCATCTACTTTGAAAACACCACCCTCCATAGGCCTAAGCAATCCACCACGACCGACCACTGCTTTCCATCTCGTTCTAAGTTCACTTGGAATGCTTTTAACAATTTGTTCATAACGGTACTCTAATTGATCTGAAACTCGAGGGTATTTTTTCAATTCCTCTGTGCTGTGTCGGATCGATTCTTTCCAAATTTCTTTGGTTCCATCAAACACAGCGATTTTTGTGGAAGTTGCGCCGGGGTTAATAATCAGAAGCGGTTCTTTCATAGTGCCTCTACAGGATTGTGAAATCTTTTACATTGTTGAATAAAAAAACTTAAATGGTCTTTTACTTTACTGATGTCTAACTACGGTTACGAATCTTTACAAACACGGACCAAAATGGATCTTCTAATGGAGTTTCTATAGGTGTTCTAATACCCATTTTATCCACCCAAAAAACTCCCTCTTTTTTAGGAACAACTTTACCTATTTCTGTACACGGGATACCATTTTCTTGAAAAACAGAAAGCAAGTGTTTGACTTTCTGGGGTTTACAAGTAAGAATTAGAGTTCCTTCACTACTCGCGATATACGGATCAAAATTGTAGGTATTGCTTAGTACTTTGGTACATTCTAAAATAGGTATTTCTTCACGATAAATCAACATTCCTTTTTGTGCGACTTCTGCAACTTCTGTAATTGCATTTTGAATGCCTCTTTCAGTAGCATCGTGCATTGAAGTGATTCCCTGTCCACGAATTCCGACCGTCACAGCAAGAGTAGCATCTTGAACCACAGAGAGAGAGTTAAATTGACTTTTTGCTGCTTGAGCAACCTCTACTCCACAATCAGCCGCTATTTCACGAAAACAAACATTCCCTAAAAATGCTGTGGTTTCAATCGCGGCATATTTTGTCATGAGTACCACATCCCCTACTTCTACCATCTGGGGAGTAATGTATTGATCAATGGATCCTTTACCGATCACAGTACCACTTCCAATTGTAGGAAAACTGCACCCCTCATATCTACCCGTATGACCTGTTACAATAGATAGATTCAATTGAGTACAAATTTGGTGGATATGTTCCCAAATCTCTTCAAATTCATTATCCGTTAATTCAAGAGGTAAATTCAAATCCAATGCAATCCAAGAAGGTGGTATGGCTGTAGTTACAGAATCGGAAACTAAAATATGAACCGCGAACCAAACCGCTTTTTCCCAACCCAATTCTTTCATCAAGAATATTGGATCTGTTGTTAAGGTTAAAACGGTTCGTTCATCTACTTGAAGTATTGCTGCATCCGTCCCTATTCTCGGACCCACAAGTACATCTGCACGAGGTACACCCAATTTAGGATAAATCGTATGATGAAAAACTGTTGATGCTACTTTACCAACTACATTCATAGATTAAATAAACGCAAAAGAAATAAAATTCCAAGATAAATGGATGTGCATATAATGAAGAGTGTAATCACGAAAAAAATTCTGAACTGTTTTGGATTCACGTGTGAACAAATTCAAGTTGCCTTAACGTACAATGATAACTTGAGAGATACAAATTTTCTTGTTCATTCAGAAGATTGTTTTGATCATTTCACTCATCTAGAACGGTAATCTATTCTTAACAAAAGATTGTCACCAATCAAATCATACTTTAGACCTATTGACTTGGAGTATTTACAATTGGTCTCTGGTGCATTATCTTACAACCTTTGACTTTCATTGTTTCATTCATTAGCAAATGGAAATTTTATGGAGCAATTTCGCTATAATGATTCCATCGTAAGAAAGTTCATCATTGCTACCGTGATATGGGGTATTGTGGGTATGCTGGTTGGTGTTGTGGTTGCACTACAACTTGCATACTGGAAAGCAAATGGTGGTATTCCGTGGATCACTTTTGGACGGCTACGTCCATTACATACCAATGCAGTGATTTTTGCATTCGTTTGTAATGCGATTTTTGCTGCAGTGTACTATGCCTCTCAACGACTTTTAAAAGCAAGAATCTTTAGTGATACACTTGCGACTATTCATTTTTGGGGATGGCAGATTTTAATTGTATTGGCTGCAATTACATTAGTTTCAGGCATTACCGTAAGTAAAGAATATGCAGAACTGGAATGGCCCTTGGATATAATGGTTGCAGTTCTGTGGGTAATATTTGCGATAAACTTCTTTGGTACCATCTGGAAACGTAGAGAGCCCCATTTATACATCTCGATTTGGTACTGGATTGCAACTATTGTCGCTATTGCACTGCTCCATATTGTAAATTCAATGGCTTTACCGGCAAGTTTTTTAAAAAGTTATAGCATTTTTGCCGGTGTTCAAGATGCTATGGTTCAATGGTGGTATGCCCATAATGCCGTTGGCTTCCTTCTAACTACACCTATTTTAGGGATGTTGTATTACTTTGTTCCAAAACAAGCTCAAAGACCGATATACAGTTACCGACTGGGTATCATTGGGTTCTGGGCTTTGATTTTTGTTTACATGTGGGCAGGACCTCATCATCTACTTTATACCGCATTGCCAGAATGGACACAAACCTTAGGAATGTTATTTAGTTTGATGTTGCTGGCACCTTCTTGGGCTTCAATGTTAAATGGTTTACTTACGATACGTGAAGCATGGGAAAAATTAAAAACTGATCCAATCCTAAAATTCCTTGCGGTTAGCGTAACATTCTATGGAATGTCCACTTTTGAAGGTCCGATGATGTCCATCAAATCCCTCAACTCAATCACGCATTATACGGACTATACAGTAGGACACGTACACAGTGGTGCGCTTGGTTGGGTCGGTTTTATGGTTATTGCAAGTTTGTATTATATGGTACCAAGGTTGTGGAGAACCAATTTATACAGTAAAACCTTGGCTGAAACTCACTTCTGGATTGGTACCGTAGGTCTCATTTTATACTATATCCCAATCATCACTGCAGGAATTATCCAAAGTTTAATGTGGAAAGCGTTTGATGCTGAAGGATTACTAAAATACCCGAATTGGATGGAAACCGTAGAAGCCATTATTCCTCTTTACTGGTTACGTGTTATCGGTGGCTCTGCTTATCTTGCTGGTGTTGTGCTAATGGGATACAATTTGTACAAAACTGCGAAAAGTGCCGATAAATCTTTACTTTCAGATGAATTGGCACAAGCACCAGCATTAGAACCTAATCAACTGGTTGTGAAACGAGGTGCCTATTTTCATAAGTTCATTGAAAATGCTCCAGTACTACTAACTTTACTTGCTGCTGGATTGGTCAGCGTAGGTGGAGCAGTACAGATCATTCCTTTACTTCTTCCACGAAAACCACAACCCATCTTTGAAACTGTTATCAAACCCTTAACACCTTTAGAATTGGTTGGTAAAGATATTTACATTCGCGAAGGATGTTACAATTGTCATAGTCAAATGGTTCGTCCTTTACGGGATGAACTGGTACGTTATGGCGAGTATTCACGTTGGGAAGAATTTGTGTACGATCATCCATTTCAGTGGGGTAGTCGCCGCATTGGTCCGGATTTACATCGCGTAGGTGGAAAATATCCAGACAACTGGCATTACTTACATATGAAAGATCCACGTGCCGTCACACCCGGATCCATTATGCCTTCCTATCCTTGGTTATTGCAAGATCGTTACAATCTTAAAGACCTTGAAGCGAAAATGCGTACCTTACAAACATTAGGCGTACCTTATAGCGATGAAGAAATTCAAAATGCCAAAGAACTGTTACGAATTCAAGCACAAGATATCGCAAATCGCTTAGCAAAAGATGGACATAAAGATACTGAAGATAAAGAAATTACAGCGCTCATTGCTTATTTACAGCGATTAGGAGCAGATATCAAAAACATACGAACTGCGGAGAAGTAATGTTAAACGATTATGCAATTCATACGTTTGACACCACTTACACTGTTATCGCATTAATACTATTTCTAATCGGGTTTCTTCTAATTCTTTCCCAATTTTTCTTTGTAAAGAAAACTGAATACTTGAAACGTGCAAATATTGTACTTTCTGAAGAACAAGAAATGGTCGCAAATTCATCTCGCTATGGAAAAGAACATGAACCCAAAAATTGATCAACCAAGGGAACAAGAACAAGAAAAATTAGATTTACCCGTATTTGATGGTGATCTACAAGAAGCCGATAACCCGATTCCACGATGGTGGCTTGCTCTTTTTCTTTTTACCATTGGCTTTTCAATATTCTATTTTGTTTGGTTTCATATGATGGCGATTGGTCCCTCATTACAGGATGAATTAAAAATTGCGGTAGCCAAAGCCAAATTGGAACAAGAAGAACGTGATCGCTTGATGATGGCAAAACTAGAAGCTACTGCTACACCAGCTGAAATTGGCGCTAAGTATTTTAAGAATTTCTGTGTAAGTTGTCATGGTCAAGAAGGTGAAGGGGGAATTGGTCCAAATCTTCACGACAATTATTGGATTCATGAACCAACTGCTGCAAGTTTGACCAATGTGGTGTTTAATGGTGTGTCTGCAAAAGGAATGCCCGCTTGGGGTCCTATCTTGGGCGAACGAAAAGTGAAAGGTTTGGTGGCTTATGTGATGACTTTGAAAGATGTTCCTTTAAAAATACCTGGCAAAGCGCCAGAAGGAAAAGAATATTCAAAAGAGCAACTCTCTGAATTCATGTCCAATACGACCAAATAACTTTTCTTACGAAAGTATCACCACTGAACCCAAGAAATTAAAGGAATACCATTGAGTTCCCAAAGTCGGATTTCCACAACTTTACTTGAAAATCGTGGTTTTAGAAAATGGCAATATCCTGATCGTGTTGCCGGAAAATGGACTCTTAGTCGAGAGTTGGTAGGATATGTTTTGTTATTCATTTTCTGTATTGGACCTTGGATTACTCTAAATGGTAAACCCATATTACAACTCAATATTGAAGAACGACAATTCCATTTTTTGGGAACTACTTTTGCCCCTAATGATTTCTTTCTATTTGCTATCGTTGTACTACTCGCTGTATTAGCCCTTTTTTTGTTCAGTGCTTTATTTGGCAGAATTTGGTGTGGCTGGGCTTGTCCGCAAACTGTTTTTCTTGAAGGTGTGTACAGACAAATAGAACGTATTTTGGAAGGAAATTTTCGAAAACGTAAAGCAAGAGATGAAACCCATTTGGCAGGAAATACGCCTAAAGGGTATTACCTCTTAAAAACAGTGAAACATGCGATTTATATTGTTATTTCCTTAGGATTTTCGTTTTGCTTTCTTGCTTATTTTATCGGTCGTGAAACTTCTCTCCGTCTGATTTTACAACCTTCACCAGACCATCCTATTGCATATGCTGCAGCGTTTATCATGGCAGCTTTTATGTATTTTGTGGGTGGTTTTTTTCGCGAACTTGCTTGCACATTCGTTTGCCCATATGCACGTTTTCAATCCGTATTGCTGGATCGGTATAGTATCGTCATTGGTTATGATAAAATTCGAGGTGAGCCCCGTGGAAAATATCAAAGAGGGACTACCCAAAAGTTAGGTGACTGCGTAGATTGTTCACGTTGCATTCAAGTTTGTCCAACTGGAATTGATATTCGCAATGGTTTGCAACTTGAATGCATCCAATGTACTGCTTGTATGGATGCTTGTGATGAGGTGATGGTAAAGTTAAAGCGGCCTAAGGGTTTGATACGATATGGATCTACTGCTGAATTTGAAGGTGAAGGCAAAGTTCGTATCCTTAGATTAAGAACAGTTCTATACAGCTTGTTAATGCTCCTTTTCATTGGAATTGCAATCTTGCAATTAAAACAGCGAGATTTGGTCGAGATTCATTTACAACGTGCTGCTGGTAATCCATATCTCATCCAAGCTGATGGAACACTTCGCAATACGTATCTATTAATTTTGAATAATCGCAGTGGTAAAAAGGTACATATTGAAATTTTAGCAGATGGCTTACCCAATGGGAATTGGTCATTTACAGAAAATCCCGTAATGCTCAATGAAGATGAAAAAAGACAAATCACAATCTATGGTTTAGTGCCGTTGAATCAGATACGAGGTGAAGTACCCATTACCTTCCAATTCAAAACAGAAGGGATTACATTGCAACCTAAAACTGCAAAGTTTTTAGCACCAGAATAATGGAATCAACACAAAAAGCGAAAAATCGTTGGCGATGGCTGTATTGGTTTGGAGGAATTTTTTTACTCAACACAATCATCATGTTGATATTGATTGTTATTGCAGAATCAAATAGACCTCAATTGGTTGAAGAGAACTATTATGATGCAGGAAAGATTTCGCTTTACAAAGAGCGATTTGAAAAAAACCGTAAAAGTGGTTGGAGACCCACACTATCTTTTCAAAAGATCAATGAGCAAATATTTCTTCAATTAATCGTTTTAGATACTTTATATCAAAAAGTATCAGGAATTACTGGTTCGGTAACGTTATATCGACCATCAAACAAGTATCTTGATCAAAAGAATCTCCCACTTCAGGAAACACAGGACACCATTTATTTGATAAAACTTCACCCCAATACCAAATTCGGTTATTGGAATGTTATCCTTTCTTTAATGAAAGATAAAAACGAGTATTACGACCGAATACCTTTGATGTTTACAAAACACAACGATTTTTGAAAAAATTGCTTTGAAAGCGACGAACACATTTATGAAGTAATTAATACTACCACAATCATTAAAGCAACTAAGAACGCTGCAGATAGAAAATCGTTTTTTAAAATTTCAATAATAATTTGTTTCACTTCCACCCCTTTTGTTGAATAGTCACGAAATTCTAATGCACTCTATTCTTGGTATGCATACATCAATATAAATAGGGTACCGTTAAAATAGTGTGAGAGTAGTCACTTTCATCTATTTGTTCAATTTCATCCGACTTTGTTTGTACCATTCATAAAAGAAAAGATATTGTTTTCGAAAAACTTTTTTTACGGTTTTCTTGGTGTTCCAGATAAATTTATCTTTTGCTATTTCAAGTTTGGATAACTCTACGAGTTTCTTTATACTTTCATCAGGACTGTAGGAATAGACCGTAAACCTACCATAAATCCAACAATGATTAACACACCATCTTGTTAAAATGGGTTCAGAGGTAAAGAGATGTTCAACTCCTGCTTCATAAGTAGGTTGAACCATTTTTGGTGAATAGTATCCTCCCGGAACTGAACCAAAGTTAACCTTGGACCCAATTATATCTTCAATGGTTTCACGACCTTGTTTCCACTCATGCAAAGCGGTTTGATAATCTGCTCGATCTAATCCAAAATATTCTGTAAACGTATGTGTTCCTATTGAGTGTCCTCTTTGGTAAAGTTCTTTGATTTGCTGTGCAGTCAAAAAACCTTTCTGATTGATCCGATTGCCAATCACAAAAAAGGTCCCTTTCATTCCAAACTCTTCTAAAATGGATGCTGCTGTGTAATTGTCGTCTGTTCCATCATCAAACGTGATAACGATTCCGCTTTTATTATGCAATGCTTCTTCACAGGTTATCACACTAAGTTTTGTACTCTTCTGGATGATTTCAAGTTGTTTACGAAATCGTTTTGGAGGTAAAGCATAGATACCTTCTTCATCAATGATTTTATGGTACATCAGTATGAGTTGAATGGATTTGGACAAGATGATACCTCCTTACACTATGGAAATTTACAGATGGATTGGACCATCTCCATCACCCCGATTAAAATGACAACGAAAAATATTTTTATCCATAGGTTGCAATGCGCGAGTAAGTTCAGGCGATGCAGTAAATAAAAAGTTTGATGGACCTTTGATAAAACCACATTTTTGTAAAGCAATTACCCAATCTTGATGCAATTGATTGGATACAATTAAATCTGCATGTTGATTACGAATGTACTTTGTTGCACACTGGATTACATATCCTTCGCATTTCTGTTTTGCAAAACAATCCACAATGGTGCCTACCCTCAAATTTCCAAACTGTTTATGATTTTTCATTGTGGAAATGATTAAAACAGCCCAACCAACAGGTTCATTCTTTTTTCGGATTAAGATTTTATGAAATCTTGAATTGTCTTTTGGGTAAAGGATTTCTAGAACTGTCTGATTACGAACTGCTGTACAACGGTAGTTTGTTTTTCCTTGTTCCCAAATCTCATTTGCCCAATCTTCCCAATCATGTACTTTTTCATAATGGATCTCTTTTAAAGAAACCGTTTCATCTTGATACTTCAATCTCTGAAAGGTAAACAACAGGTGGCTTCCTATAGCACCAATTCCAGTATATGCTAACCCATCAAGTAACACTCTTTTTTTGAGGTCTTTGCGTAAAAACTCAATTCCTCTTAGAAATTGAAATGGATGGATCACATGAAAATAAAAAGGAATCTCACAAAGATACCATTTCAAAGCTTTGAGTAAACGAACAATCGGTACATTCCAACCTCCCATTCCTAATCCATACATCATGGGCTCTTTATTCATGGCATCTTTCAACATTAGAAGCCCTAACATGGAATATGTTGAATTGATAATTCCTTCTGAAATGGGAGATTTGAAATCAATAATGGGTATCAGGGTATCGTTAAGATAAAAATCTTGATATTTTAAGATGTAACCACCTCGTACCATTTGATTTTCCAGCACCAAATACATTTGTTCGTACAGGGTTCTCTCCTCTACCTTAGGTAACCAAGTGGAAACGGGGCTTTCAGGGAAATGATATTCATTGGTAAATTGTAAAAGGCGTTGATTAAACGCTTTTACCATCGGAATGTGCTCAGGTTCATAAGGTACAATTTGCAAAGACAATTTTTGATACTCCTTGCAGCAATTGAAGTGGGTAAGTTATTAGAAAGTTAGTGATTGTTCAAATCCATTTTTCTATCTTTGAAATAACTGAAATTGATAGCATATTACATTGGTACGTCAATCCATCTTAAACCCAATAGACATCATTCATATGAATACAAAAGAAGATTTTTCTATCAGTAAACACTCTTTCGTTATTCTGTTATTCATCGGTCTTTTCGGTTGGTACATTTGGTCAATTCGTTCTGTATTGACAGTCCCTATTTTATACGTTTCTTTAAGTATCTTTTTTTGGAAATACCGCCGCTGGGAAGGTGTACCGATTTTATGGACCATACTTTCATTTCTTTTTGCGATATACTGCATCTATACACTTGCACCTTTACTTCCTGTCGCTATCATTACATTATTATTTAATCTATTACTTCGCCCGTTAGTGAACTTTCTTGTTACAAAAGGTTGGAAACGCTGGATAGCCGTCGTTGTAGTATTCATAGCAAGTTTTGGTACGTTGGTTTTGTTGATATCTTTATTTATTCCTGCTTTAATCAAACAAATCACCTTTTTTGCCAAACTGGTTCCTGTTTATTATGATCGTTTATCTCGGTTTATCGTTGAACGAGTGATCCCAACCATCCAAAATTTTCCCTATATCAATGAGATTGAATTGGATCAATTGAAAGAAAATGCTCTCCAATGGATAAAACAAATTCTTTCTACTACAGCATCACTTGGTAGCGATATTGTAAGTAAAATTGGAAATTTGATTAATCAACTACTGAATTTCATCCTTATTCCTATCCTGACTATTTATTTACTTTTAGATCAAGAAACCTTATTTGAAAAAGTTATTAAAATAGTCCCACCCGAAAAACGTGAACTTACCACCACCACTGTACATAACATCTCTTCTATCCTTTCACGCTGGTTACGTGGCCAAATTTTTGTCGCAGCTTTTTTAGGGGTCTCTACATCTTTTGGCTTATGGCTAATTGGTGTAGATTACTCGCTTATGATTGGAATTTTAACAGCAGTTTTGTCTTTTGTGCCTTATGTGGGACTAATCATAAGTTTAGCTTTTGCGATGCTGGTCGGCTTTACAAGTGGCGGCGATCTTTGGACTCTAATCCGTATTCTGATTGTATACGTTGCCATTCAATTTATTGAGGGGAATTTCGTCACTCCTAAAATTATGGGACGTGCGGTCGGTTTGTCTGATTTCGTTACCATCGTGGTTATCGCTATTGGTGCTCAACTGTTTGGATTTTTAGGCATGATCTTTGCAGTTCCAGTCACAGCAACTGTTTGGGTAACCTTGCGTGAGTGGTACACAAACATCTATTTACCAAGCCAACAGAAAAATGAATCTTCCAGCGATACCCCCTAATCCATCTGATTGGTTATTTGGTCGGCATTCTATTTTAGAAGCAATGGAGGCCGGAATTCATCTGGAAAGAATTTACATTAGCCAAGAAGCAACCGGAAACCAAATTCAAATTCTTAGAAAACGAGCCAAAGAACTAAAAATTCCTATTGATTTAGTTCCTAAAGCAGCAATTGATCGCTATGCTGGAAATCAAACCCATCAAGGTGTAGCAGCAAGAATTTCTTCTATTGTACCTTTAGATTTCTACGATTGGCTAAGGTCTGTAAAAAATGAAATGTATGTTACTGCAGTTTTGTTAGATGGAATATCAGATACTGGAAATTTCGGTGCGATTTGCCGCACTGCTACTTTTTTTTCTGCAGCAGTACTTATTAGTCAACGTCACCCGCCCCTATCTTCTTCTACGATTAAAGCATCTTCAGGAACATTATTTCATACAACGTTGGTGAAATATATTTCTCAAAAAGAGTTGGTTCAACAACTTCGAGATCATCAATTTTGGATTTATTCAACTTCAGAACATTCTACCATTTCCATTTATGATGTTGAAATTCCTAATCGGATTGTTTGGATCATCGGTTCAGAAGAAAAGGGTGTTTCTCCATTTTTTCAAAAACATTCAGATCAATTGGTATCTATTGTTGCAAGTGGTAAACAAAAAAGTTTGAATGCATCTGTAGCAACAGGAATTTTTTTATTTGCCACTTCAGCAAGTCGCTATCTTTCACAAATTGATTTGAACGAATGAAAAGTTAAACAATTTTTACAATTTTTTTATTACGAGCGATACATGGGTAAATCTGTTCTTGATTGGGTTATAAAAGTTGCAGAGATCCCTTCTTTTAGCAGTTTTGAAGAACGATTGCACCCTTTGATTTTTCGTGCAAATAAACAGATTCAAGCATCTATCAAAATCATTCATACCAGAAATCTCTTGCTTACCATTCCAGCTACCGCAAAAGGGCGACCTATCGCATTAACCGCACACTTGGATAAAATCAACCATTTTGGAAAAGACATCAAAAGAAAATTAAAAGTACAACTTAGCGAACAGAAACTATGTGGATTGTTAGATGATGCGGTGGGTGTTGGTATTCTATTATACATTGGATCGATCGCCCACTCGTTTCCACATCCACCACTGTATCTACTATTTTCTGAAATGGAAGAGAGCACTGGTTTAAAAAAAACACCACATTTACTAAGAAACCATGGAAAACGATTGAAACATGGAATTGGTGCACAAAAGTTATCTGCTTATTTAATTAAAAACCAACTTTTTCCACAACTGTTTATTACGATTGATACAACACCATTGTTTCGAGGAAAACCTGGTATAGCCCTTTATAGCCGTCATTGGGAATTAAATTCTATTGTTCCTTCCAAAACATTAATTAGAAAAACTGTACAATTAGAGAATCAGATACGAAAATTGTATCCTAGTATTCAATTGTATAACAACACCAACGATTATTTAGAATATGGAAAGCAATTTGCACCATTTTCAATTCCTTCCATCGCACTTGAACCTGCAATTTATCCTTACCACTGTGCAAATGAAGAAGTTTATCTAAATGATATTCAAGATATAACTGATTTACTGATACGACTAATTAACCATTATTCACTTTCTAAAAAGCAGATTTAGACATTACTATGGACACAACAAAAGTAATCGGGCTTGATAAAGTTTATTTAGGAAATAAACTCAGCGTTTGGGTAACCGCCTTAGTGGTTAGTATTACCCTTTGGTTAGTCCTTCAAATCGCAAAATCTCTAACGATCCGCCGAATTCATCGTCTTGCGAAAAAAACAGATACAAAATTTGATGACGGAATTGTACTTCTAATCCAAAAAACAAAACCATTTTTTCTTTTACTAATTGGTCTTTATTTCGGTTCAAAGTTTCTCATTCTCACACCTAAAGTAGAATTGTATTTATTTCGTTTCTTTGTCGTTTTTTTCTCACTACAGATTATCCTTTGGGGAAATGCATTAATAGAATTCTTCCTCTACGAACGTAAAAAGAATCAAACAGATACGGTCGTCACGTCAACCACTTTTGGAATCATTGGCTTTGTAGCAAAGTTGGTGGTTTGGAGTGTGGTTTTACTCATTATGCTAAGCAATCTTGGTGTCAACATCACTGCTGTCATCACAGGGCTTGGTGTTGGTGGAATTGCGATTGCTTTAGCCACTCAAAAGATCCTAGGAGATATCTTTAGTTCATTCATCATTGTGTTTGATAAACCGTTTGAAGTTGGTGATTTTATTGTGATTAATGAATTCCGAGGGCGAGTGGAACGAATTGGTCTTAAAACTACACGGCTGCGGAGTATCTCCGGTGAAGAAATCATTATCCCTAATTCAAACCTAATCGATTCTCGAATCCAGAATTTTCGTAGAATGGAAGAACGGCGAGTTCAATTTACTTTTAATGTGGAGTACACTACACCGAAAGAACTGTTAGAACAAATTCCTATGGAAATCAAGAAGATCATTGATGAACACGGACAAACCAAATTTGATTACTGCGGACTTCGGAATTTAGGTGAGCACGCTTTTCAATTTGAAACAGCATACTTCATAACGGATAGAGATTTTCAACTTTTTGTTCATATCCATCATGAAATTAATCTTAAAATTGTAGAACGATTTCGTGAATTAGGAGTAAAGTTCGCATATCCAACGCGCACAGTTCAGGTACTTCCGAATCTAACGCTTAGTTCTTAATTACTGTTTTCTTCCTTGCTCTTTTTCTATCAATTGAATAAGCACATCGGCATGTCCACCAACTGGTGGTTGAATTCTTTTTGCTAGTTGAATTAAAGTAAATGCTTCTTCACGAAAATCAGGTTTTTTAAAAAGATAGTTTGCACGTAATGCAAAACTGTACGCTACTGCTTCTCTTAACTGCTTATCAAATGGATTATCCACAGGTGGTTCAAATAGTTCATCAATTTCTAATCCTTCAGGAACAGCATTGTAATTCACTTCAGAAAATAAAAGTCGGCTAAATAACAATAACGGAATTCTATAAAGCGTGGAACCTGCTATGGATTGTGGAGTGTTAATCTCTTCAGTAACACATACCGCTGTTCGTGGAATATTTTTCAAGATCAGCGAATGAATTGCAGCACGATATTTTCTTTCTAGTTCTTGAGCTGAAATTGGTTCTCTTCTTTCAAATTTTAACAATGCTGGTATCAAATCTTCAAATTCTCGTTCACAACCTTTGATTGCATTCGGATATCGTCGCATCAGAAAACGAATGTACCAAGATCTTCTCATCAATTCTTGATCAATCACTACCACATCTTTTCTTTCACCCATTGCTTGTAAACCACTTAAGGGACCAGCCACATTAGGCCAATTGGCAGTGATTAAAATTGATGGAGATGGCAGTTGTTTTACCAAAGCGCGCGCATAAACTAACTGCCGCAAATCTATTTTTCTCGATTCGCGAGGAGCCAAAACGAATGCAAGGACTATCCATACCATCGCAAAAATTGAAGTTAACCAAAAAGGATTGTTTATCTTTTTCAAGAGGTATGTCGTACCCACTCCGCTGAACCAAAGGAAAACAATCAAAGATGGGATATAGTAAGCTTCTAAATCAGGGATATTGTAGCCACTTACCATCACGATAGAAAACAGTGCTGTAGCAAGCAACCATATTGTTTGTTGCTTAGAACCTTTGAATGCTTGATAGATTCCGATGAACATAAGGGGAAGTCCGATCCAAGCGGTATTCTTTGGTAGGGATGCAAAGAATTGACTTAAGTTGTTCCACCATGCTTTGCTCGATTCAAAGAACCAAATCCGATATTGCCATCCAGAAACATGTCTCCACCAACCATCCAAGGTAGTAAAATCGCCCCAACTATAAGGTGGTTTACCGTAGATCTCTCGTATTGGTAAAATCAAATGAAGTGTAATGGGAAGTAGAGCGACAAATAGTAAAATTGGCTGAAGAAGCACTCGTCTGGATTCTGATCTTAAGAGTAAACCAACCCACAAAGGCAATAAAGTATAAACACTTGAAAGATGTGCAATAAGTGCCAAAGCAGAAACATATACAAAAATGATTTCTGAACGTTCAGTCCCTTTCCATACCCGTGCTGCAGACCAAATCACCATTGCAATGATAGCAACATACAATGCATACACTTCAGGTCGTATTGCACTTTCCCAAACCAAGTTTGCAATAGGAAACAAGAGTGCTACAAATGGTATAAGAGGATGTGGAAATTCATCTTGAAACCACCGTGCTATCCAATAGGTTGCTGTTGCCATTGCTATACTAGAGAACAACGATAACATCAATAAAGGCGAAATGGGCAATATGGTCACAATTCGTGACAACAATAAATACAAAGGATAACCTGTAGGGTGCGGGATTCCGAAAGTCACTGCACATCCAATTAGTTCGCCTGCATCGACTGGTGGCAAACCCGGGGTTAACGTGAATACGTACAGAACAAAGGTTACAATGGCTACAATGAAGGGCTTTTGGTTTTTCAAATGAACTCCTCTATTCTTGATAGCAAAGTAACGAAGTGTACCTATTCATTGCAACCGCTTGGTAAATTTGCATTTTGGTCAATATCTTTCGTTTTAACGAAATTTACTCATCTTGTCTGATGGAAAAAGAGAAAAAAGAAATGGATAAAATCCGCCTCACTGGTTTTTCAGATTGTGCCGGTTGAGCTTCTAAAGTGGGACCTGCGGAGCTGGTCGAACTACTCGGTAGCGGATTTTCCTCAAAACCTGATCAAAATGTGGTCGTGGGTCTATCTGCCTTTGATGATGCGGGTGTAATTCGTTCTCCCAGCGGCGATCTGCTGGTTCAAACGGTAGATTTTTTTACCCCTATCGTAGACGATCCTTACATTTACGGTGCTGCTGCTGCTGCAAATGCACTTTCTGATGTCTATGCTATGGGCGGCGACCCGCTTTCTGCACTTACCATCGCTTGCCTTCCAATTCAACAATTACCAACTGAGGTGCTTAAAGAAATTTTTTTAGGTGCACAAGATAAATTGCAAGAGGCAGGTTGTGAATTGCTTGGTGGACATACCGTTCAAGATAAAGAGTTAAAATTCGGTTTTTCGGTAACAGGTATAGTATCTGAATCAACCCTGATGATGAAATCAAAAGGTAAAGAAGGGGATGTATTGGTTCTGACCAAAGGCATTGGTACAGGTATCTTAGCTACCGCAGCAAAACGAGGAGTTTTAAGTAAAGACGCTGAAACGATTTTACATCAATCTTTGGTGCATTTGAACCGTCAAGCATCGGTACTTGCTAAACAATTTGAAGTGCGTTGTGCTACCGACGTTACAGGGTTTGGATTAATAGGACACTGCTTAGATATTGCAAAACAGAGTAAAGTCGGTATTACACTTTACGCAGAACAAATCCCTATTTTACCCCACGCATATGAACTTGCAAAAGACACCAAAAATCGTGCTGGAGGTTTATATCGCAATCGTCTATTTGTTGAATCGAAAATCCATATCAATTTTCACGATGATAGTTTACTTTCATTACTATTTGACCCACAAACATCCGGCGGTCTTCTTCTTTCAGTTCCCTCTGACCGTGTAAATCAATTGGTGCAAACATTGCTTGAAAATCATGAAGTTGCTGCTATGATTGGTGAATTGACTGGTAGTGAAATTCAAATAAAAATCATAAGGTAGATGAGTATGTCCAATGTGTGGATTGTGGGGTTTGGTCGAGTTGGACATTTGGTGTATGCAATTGAGCAACAATTGTCATCCATTGTAATGGTATTTACTAAAACTTCTAAAGAACGAATTGTTTCAATTGGTGATAAAGAAACATATATAAAAACTTATCAAACTTTTTTTACCTCCACGGTTGATCGCATTTGGATTTGTACACCAGAGTACACCTATTTTTCTATTTTGAAAGAACTTGCTGACTTGAATGTAAAAGCCAATCTTGCGATCCACACCTCCGGCTGGCATTCACCAAAAATTTTAGAACCGATTGTGATTGAAAAAGGGGATTGGTTATCCTTTCACCCAATGGTTTCTATACAACCAAAAGCGACTCATCTAAAGAATGCTTATGTTTCACTTTGTGGTACAGATGGTGGAATAGAGTTTGGAAAAATGGCGGCAAAATTCATTTGTGCTCATTCATTCATCGTTTCCGAAGCGGATAAAAAAACATTGCATTTACTTTGTCAATTCGCAGCAAATGTCCCCTATGCCTTGTTTGCAGCTGCACTTGAACTAGGACAAGAAACCAAGATCTCACACGAGATTCTGTTTCCTGCCATCAAGCAAATGATGAATCAAGTTTTCGATTCTATTACTACAGATACGATACATCCTCTTATTACAGGTCCTATTGCGCGCGGTGACTTAGAGTTTGTTCAGATGTCACTTGAATTTTTACAAACCAGACCTCACCTATTGAAATTTTATATTGGTTACGTACAATATCTGACCACATATCTTCTTCATAAAGGAGTGCCTTACGATAAATTGCAACAGTTACAAAAGATTCAACAAACATTGGAGGGAATGAATGTATCGGCTATTATGGATTGATGACGAAATTGAACTGTTGCGCCCTCACATCTATTTCTTGCAGGAGCGTGGTTATGAAGTGGAAACCGCTTCAAATCCTGAGGATGGTATTGTTCGTCTGAAAGAACAAAATTTTGATGCTATTCTTTTAGATCAAATGATGACTGGAAAAAGTGGTTTAGATATTCTACCCACGATCCGAGAGACCAAACCGAATGTTCCGATTGTTATGGTTACACAATCCGAAGATGAGGATCTTATTGAACATGCTTTTGCTTTACAAGTCAGTGACTTTTTGGTTAAACCTATCCGTGGAAGTCAGATCTTAGCAGTACTCAAACGAATTTTAGAAAGTAGAGAATTGGCAAGAACTCGCTCCCAACAAGAATATCTTTCAGAATTCAATCGGTTACAAAACTTAATCTCTCCTTCCAATTCATTTGAAGAGTGGTTTGACCTTCACAATGAGTTGACAAAGTGGGAAATTACTTTAATTGATGAATTAAAAGCAGATACCGCCGTCCAATCTACCCTTGAAGAACTTCGCAAGCAAGCTAATGTGGATTTTTGTAAATCCATAGAACGGAATTACCGTGATGTCATTCGTGAACAAGATGCAATTGTAATGTCTCCTCATATTGTTGCTGAATATGTGGTTCCACATTTAGAAAAGAACAAAGCAGTAGCATTCATTGTTATTGATTGTTTACGCTTGGATCAATGGATGGCAATTGAACCTTTTGTTCGTGAATTGTTTGACGTTCAACGACAATTGTACTTAGGTATCTTACCCACTGCGACACCTTATGCAAGGAATTCGTTGTTTACTGGAATGTTCCCAATTGAATTAGAAAAAACCTATTCACAACTGTTTTCATTAGAAGATGAAGACGACCTTTCTGCAAATCGTTTTGAAAAGGAATTTTTAGAGGTTCAGTTGCAGCATTTAGGTATAAAATTGCAACATGAATTAGTTTATCTAAAAAGCAGTAGCCCTGAAGATGCGGTCCAACTTGAACGGCGTTTAAGCTCATTTTCCTCCTTTCAAATGTCAGCATTCGTCTTTAACTTTGTTGATCAAGTTGCACATTCGCGTAGCGCAGTGGCTGTAATGCGTGAAATGGTTCCAACAGAATCGGCTTACCGCGATATCGTTAGAAATTGGTATCGTCATAGCCAACTTCCCAATTTGCTTGAAATATTTGCTAAATCAGGTACTGTCGTTGTGTTAACCAGTGATCACGGAAGTACACGTGGGAAAAGAGCTTCAAAAGTTATGGCAGATAAAGAAGCATCATCTGGTTTGAGGTACAAATATGGCCGCAACCTAAAATGCGATAGAAAAGCCGCACTCTATATTGATCGCCCAGAAGATTTTTATCTTCCCAAACGTGGTTTGAATACAACTTATTTAATTGCTCGTGAAGATTACTTTTTTGTATATCCTACAAATAGCAACCAGTATGCTCGGATGTTTCAAGACAGTTTTCAACACGGTGGAATTTCTTTAGAAGAGCAAGTACTTCCGATTGTTACGCTTTTGCCAAAACAATGACTTTGATTTCACCAACAAACATGACCTTTCATTTATTTCATGAATATCTTTGCTATTCTGAAAACGAAATGATAAAAGTCGGAATTGATTTTTCCCAACTTCCCATTCCTTGGGTACTAGGATTATGCGGTGATTTAGGATCTGGAAAAACAACTTTTGTTAAGGGTCTTGCACAAGGTTTACAATGTACAGATGAAGTTTCATCTCCCACGTTTGGTTTAATCCATCTTTATAGCGGACCTAAACCGCTTATCCATTGCGACTGGTATCGAATTGAAACCTTAAATGAAATAGATCGTTTAGGATGGTATGAAATTTTAGACAATTACGATCGTATAGTGGTGGAATGGGCAGATAAATTTATTGAGCGTTTACCTACATCTACCCTTTTTCTCTATTTTACCATTGAAGACCAGTTTCATAAAATCCAAGTCGGAAAAATTGAATGAATTCTCTATGTATTAGTACCAGTCAACTTGAATGTGGAGTCCTCGTTTCTATAGATGATAGAAATCAATATGAAGTGTTTAATGCTCAACAAACTGGTGAACTTATTCAACTAATTGTCCATCGTTTGGTACACAATCAACCAATCCAACAAGTGATAGTGGATACAGGACCGGGTAGTTATACTGGAACAAGAATTGGTGTCGCATTTGCACAAGGATATGCACGGGGATTAGGGTTAGAGTGGGTTGGAATTCGTGCTTGGGATATTCTCAATATTCTTAAACCGCATCATTCTACTTCTGTTATTGCTGTGAAATCAGGAGAGGTTTTTGCTTTATTCTCGGATCAATCCATTCGTTCTTTACCTTTGTCAGAAATTCAAAATCCTTTTGGATATCCATGTATGAATCCTCAAAAGTATGGTGGTACAACTATTGAACAACGCTCTTATCCCCAAATGATGGATTGGCTATTGGCAATGCGAACCTTAGCTGAACGTGGGCTGGGTACACAAAAACTTCCTGAGTATTACGATCAGTTTTCTTCCTCAAGATTATGAATACTGTACTTGTTGATTTTGGATTGTTCCCTTTACGGATTGTTGATGTGGTTGATATCTTACTGGTATCTACGTTATTCTATTACATTTGGAAACTTTCTCAAAGAACACGAGCATCACGAATGTGGATTGGAATCATCGTGTTGCTTGCCTTAGGTATGATTGCACGATTGATTAACTTGCGTGCTTTATCTTGGTTTTTGGCATCCCTTTCTGCCTTTTGGGCCATTGCATTTGTCATCCTTTTTCAACCAGAACTTAGACGTGCTTTGAGTGATTTAGGCAAAACACCCTTTTACAAAAAACGCTTACCTGCAGGTTTGGCTGAGATATTAGTTCGCGCTTGCAATGAACTGTCTATACGTCGTTGGGGTGCAATTATTCTTATTCGTCAAAAGAACACGATAGATCATTTATTAGAAAGTGGTATCATGTTGCATGCGGATATTCAAGTTGAACTTTTTGTTAACATTTTTGCTCCTAATACCCCTCTTCATGATGGTGCTGTGATTGTTGATGGGGATCGTATTCTTGCTGCACGCTGTGTACTACCGGTTTCAGAAGAAATTGAACAACCCATCGGAATGCGTCATCGTGCAGCACTGACCATCACACAAGAAACAGATGCTATTGCAATTGTAGTTTCTGAAGAGAGTGGGAAGGTTTCTTTGGCAAAAGATGGTGAATGGATTTTATTTCAAGCGGATGCCATTGAACACCTTCCCTATCTACAGCGTGTATTAGGTTTAACCACCAAATCATGAACACACCTACTTGGGCTTTTCCACTATTTTTTGCGGTGATTACTCGTGCACTACCGATGGTTTATGGTGTATTTTTTTTGTTCCTCGCGGTACGAAAAACTCCCATTGATGAATATGGCCAATATGCTGCTATGATTTCTGGTTATGCTTTCTTAATTCTCTTGGTCCGTGCTTTTCTGTTTATGCCTTTAGTTAGAATACGAACAAGAAATGAAAAAGTATCCGGTGCCGAAGCAGGAACATTAATTGTAGGTACCATAACAGCAGTAATAGTTTCCTTTTTAGGATGGGCAATTACTTCTATAGTAGTGCGTGGTACTGAATGGGAACCTATCAAACGTTTGCTTTATTTTCTGCCGTATTTAACTGCTTTGGCTTCCTTTAGAGAGTTTTTTTTATTTGTATTACTAAGTGAACGTGAAACAAGATCAACTGCTTTGATTGAATTCATTTTTTTTGGTGGAATGGCTCTTTCTTTGCTTTGTTTTGATCCATTTGGTATTCCTTGGAATGCAGTCACACTGCTTTTGAATTGGCTAGTATTTATGACCATATCTACCATCACCGCTTGGTTCCTTTGTAAGCCATTGATTGTTTGGAATGGAAAAGAGTGGAAAAATGGTTTTATTGAAGTGATTCGAATCGGTAAATTATCTGGACCGGGTTCACTGTTGCATATTGCATTATCTCAAGCGGATACGATGTGGTTTAGTTTGTTTACAAATCCTGTAGAGATTGGAAAATATGCTGCAGTGCGGCTAATTCTGCGTGCATTTGAAGGATTAAGTTCTGCTCTTAATATGGTTCTCCTTCCTACTTTTTCTAAAATGTGGGAAGATAAAAAAATCGCATTCATTCGCAAACGTACACTTCAACTTTCAGCCGGTTATGCTTTGTTTATTTTCATAATCATCCTTTTTTGCGCAATCACAAAAGACCTTTGGTTGCCATTTGTTTATGGAAATAAATTGAAGACAGCAGAATTTGCGATATATGGTTTATTGAATGCGATTTTATTTTTAACTGTATTGGAAGGCATCTATTCAATTTCACAAAATACATTGTTTGCCTGTGGTGGAGAACGAGAATTGTTTCAACGGGCTATTCCTCTGTGGATTGGATTCTGGATCGTTTCTGGTTTCGCGGTACACATATGGGGTTCAGAAGGTGGTGCCTCTTCAATGGCATTCGGATACATCGGTGGAATTCTTCTGAATGGAAGTTCTTTATGGAAACGTTGGAACACAATATTGAAATGAGGAAATCATGAAAAAGCATCAATCACAATCCAAAACATCCTCGTCTGTTCGTAATGAAAAAAAAGTGAACCATTTGTATCCAATGAACGGTTGGAAAGCAGATTTATTGGTATTTCTGGGTTTTTATGCAGCAATGGCAATTTTGTATTACCCACTATTTTTCTTAAATCAAATTTTAACGTTATCTCCTGATAGCATTGCTGCAGAATCCCTTTACCGAACTGCACAGTTGGTCCTTAAACAATCCGATTTACCTTTGTGGAATCCTTACATCTTTAGTGGCATGCCACTTTTTTCTGCCTATCAATTTGGGCTTTTTGTAAATCCTATATGGTACTTGTCGAAATTGGTTTCGTTTCTATTTGGTGGTGGCTATGCTGTTATTTTTGTTTATATGTGGCTTGGTGCGATTGGTATCTATACAGTAGTTCGTGAACTTGGTGAAAGAAAATCGTTAGGGTTCATTGCTGGCTTAATCTGGCTTTGGCTACCTTCCTTGATTGTGTTGCCTGATGTCGGACATGGTTCTAAGTTAATGAGTTCTGCTATGCTACCATGGATATTGTGGGGCAGTTTAAAAGTTGTTCGCAGTTCAGATTGGACCTATGTGGGTGTATTGGCAATCATTTTAGGTCTTTCAATCTTATCTTTACATACTCAAATCACTTACTATGGTTTTATGCTTCTTGGATGGGTCACATTGTGGTATTTGGGCTTCACCCTTTACGATAAACGTTACAAAGAAACCTTTTTTCTCGCCCTTAAAATCCTTCTCGCAGGGTTAATCGGTGTTGGGATTAGTATGGTTCTTTCTTTGCCTGTTCTTGATTTTGCTTCGGTCTCTAGTCGCGGTGCTGCAACGGGTGGTGGTGTTGATTGGGAATATGCAACCAATTGGTCTTTTCATCCAAAAGAAACCATTACTTTTCTCTGGCCCACCTTTTATGGATTTGGCGGCTATACCTATTGGGGACATATGCCCTTTACGGATATGGCTTTGACATTTGGTATCGTTGCATTGGTAGGTAGCATCTTGGCTATTGTATTCCAACGCGATCGGATAACTTGGATGCTCTTTGGATTAGCCATTGTTGCTTGGGTGATCTCGTTTGGAAAATTTTTTCCCATCCTCTTTAAGCCATTGTTTGAATACTTACCTATGTTCAACAAGTTTCGAGTACCTTCCCTCATTTTAATTCTCACACAACTAAGTATGATCGTTTTATCGGCGCGTGGCTATGGTGCCGTGTTAAAATTGGCTGAACAATCCTCACCTGCGATAACTAAAACATTTCAACGATTGGTCATTGGTGGGGGTATTTTATTAGGATTGTTCATTGTTCTTTCTTTCATGATGTCCAATGATATTCAAACAGCATACGTGGAAAAAATGAGTTCTCAAGTTAAAGATGCTGGCGCTTTGGAACAACTTTCCAAGGAAATGTGGTCTTTTGTATTTATTGGAGGGCTTCGCAGTTTTCTATTGTTAGCTTTGATTGTGTTCTTTTTGTGGTTGTTTGTAAAAAATACAATCACAAGACGACTTCTTTTTTTGATTTTAATCATTGCTGTTGTAGTTGATTTCTTTCCGCTCATTCACAACAAAGTTCGACCTTTGATTGGATTTATCAGTTCAAGTGAATTAGACAATTACTTTTCTCCTACCAAACGGGTTCAGTACCTTCTTAAACAAAGTGGGCATTTTCGGGTACTTCCAACCGATCGCAATAGAAGTATCAATTGGTGGAGTAGTCATGGTATTCAAAACGCTTCAGGTTATTCTGGCGTAAAATTGGGAAATTGGGATGCGCTTGAAAAGCATTCTGCATTCCGAAATCCTTCTGTGTGGTCTGCATTGAATATTGAGTACGTTACTTCTGAACGACCCATTCCATCACCTTGGCTAAGTGAAGTAGCACGTGACCAAGAAGGTTATCTCTACAAAATGAGCGATGTAATGCCACGCGCCTACTTTGGAAAACGCACCATAACGGTACCCAATCGTTCAGCAGCATATGATACAATGGCAACACCTACTTGGCATCCCCGTGAAGTCACCATTATAGAAGGAAAAAATATCTTACAAGACGAAGATACTACAGCAAGTGTTGAAATGGTTGAGTGGAAACCCGATTATATTAAGATGAAAGCGTCTCGGAATTCACCCGGTGTATTGGTCCTTTCTGAAATTATGGCACCTCATTGGATTGTACTGGTCAATGGAAAACCAGCCGAAGCGTTAACTGTCAACGGGTTACTGCGTGGTGTCCTTGTTCCAGAAGGAAAAAGCAAAATTGAATGGCAGTATGAAGAATACAAAGTATTTTACAAAGGATTGTGGTTAACAGTCATCAGTTCCCTATTATCGGTGGTGATTATTGTTTTAGGAATTTTTTGGAAACGTAAATCTAAACAACCATTGTGAAACCGACCACTATTACCAATCTTCGTGCAGGTCTTTTTATCTGCGGTATCTTGTTAATCGCAGCAATCTTATTGTTTTCATTTCGCTTGATGGATGAAATTCGATCGGTTACCAGAAAACAGCTCACACTCATCGTTGAGCGTTATCGTGATTTTCTACTTAGCGATAATCCTGAACCTGCACTGAAAATCATTGAGCAAATTGATTTTCCCATTATCCTTGCCGATGCTAATGGAACACCTCTCTTTTGGAAAAATCTAAGTATTGCTTCCAATAATCGCAGTCCAGAAGCGATTCAAATTTTGAAAAAGTACATCAAACGTTTTGATGAACAGGGCAACACCCCAATAGCATTAGAATTATCTCATGGTGTTTATCAATACTTTCATTACAGCAATGAAGAACTAATTTCCCAATTGAAACTGTTAACGTGGCTAGGTATAGGCGCTTTCGTCTTACTTGCTTTAGTAGGATACTATGGACTTACTGCCGTTCGGTTATCAGAATCGCGAGCCATTTGGATCGGATTTGCGCGCGAAACTGCACACCAATTTGGTACTCCAATCAGTGGTTTAATGGGTTGGTTAGAATTGCTTCAAGAAAAGTATCCCAACGAACCTATTTTATCAGAAATTGAAAAAGATATCAATCGTTTAAGAAATATCTTGAACAGATTTTCTGCGATGGGACGTGACGAAGAACTCATTGATGCCAACGTTGTGGAGGTCGCTCAAGAAATCTTAAACTATATGGAACGACGTCTTCCGCAAAAATCGAAAAATATTCAAATTGTATTTGATGCTCCCTCAGCAGTTTATGTGAAAATGCGACCCGAATTGGTCGGTTGGGTATTGGAAAATCTTTTACGCAATGCTGCTGATGCTATCCAACATTCCCATGGTAAAATTGAAGTTAAAATCTATCGTTCAGAAAAATATGGCATTATTGATGTTTCCGATAATGGCAAAGGTATGACTGCATTTGAAAAGAGCCACGCTTTTCGTACAGGGTATTCAACGAAAACAAAAGGGTGGGGGGTAGGTCTTTCCTTATCAAAACGAATCATCCAAGATCAACACCATGGCAGAATTGATATTGTAAAAAGTGTTGTCGGCGAGGGATCTACTTTTCGTATTGAAATTCCACTTTCTAAGTCCACAGAGAATTCAGAAGAACATTCTTAGACCATATTATTGTAACTGTTTCAACGCTTTAATTCTTTCAAGAACTGGCGGATGGTCGTAATCTAACCACACAAGAAGTGGGTGAGGAGTTAGATTAGATAAATTGTCTTTGGATAACCTTTTTAATGCAGCAATCATATCCACTGCATTAGTATGCATTGCTGCGAAGCGATCTGCAGAGAACTCATTTCTCCTTGAAATCCAATTCAATAAAATTCCAAGTAAAGTGGATATCGGTGACATTAAAAAAGAAAAGAACACAAGGGAAGCATATACTGATATTTGTTTCATTTGAAAGGCCTCAAACAATGGCTGATTGTATAGAAATTTTGAAAATAGCCAAAGCCAAAAGCCCATGATAACAAAAGATTTCAGCATAGAATAGACCACATGCTTCATTTTGTAATGTCCAATTTCGTGTGCTAATACAGCAAGCAATTCCTGAATAGGGTGTTTTTCAATTAAGGTATCAAAAAGAACAATTCTTCGGAATCTCCCAAAACCAGTGAAATATGCATTGGTTTTAGTTGATCGCTTGGATCCATCCATGGTAAATAAACCTTGCCTTTTGAATTGCAATTGATCCGATAATTTCTCAATGGCAGTTTTTAATTCACCATCTGATAAAGGTGAAAATTTGTTAAATAGAGGTGCAAATAGGATTGGATAAAGAAAGATCATCACTAAAGCAATGACGATAATGATAAACCAAACTGGAAGCCAAGCATTGGGTCCGAATGTACCGAAAAACCAAATCACTATGGTTAATGTGAGACCACCAAGAAAAAGAGTGAGAACTATACCTTTGATTTCATCAATCACAAACGTTTTCCAAGAGGTACGATTGAAACCATATTTTTCCTCAATCACAAAAACTGAATAGATAGAAAAAGGCAACGAAATTAGCTTCATGATGAGATAAAGAACGCCAAAGAAAATTAATCCAGTTGCTGTTTCTTGAAAGCCAAAAGATCTCGCTAATTGATCGACCCATTGAAAACCACCCATTACAATAAATAAAATTTGGAGAGGAAAAAGGATAAATGAACTCAATAGAGACAATTTTGTTTTTTCTCGCGAGTACTCTTGACTTATCCGATAAGATTCTTCTGAATGAATATCTTGAAATTCCTCAGGCAATGGCAGTTTCAAACGGGATAAATTGAGTAATTTGGCTAAGTTTTCTAACAGAAAGTCCAGTGTTAATACTGTAAGAATTAAATAAAAGTAAAATTCTGATGTGAACATAGAACCTCAAATCTAAAAATTTTCTGTTGACCAATGTACTAATGTTGCTTGACTTCAACCAACTGGTGGATTAGTTTGTTGGGTCGTAAAGTACCAAATAACTGAAAGGAAAGTATGCCTCATTACCTCGCTTATTTCTCCAAAAACGAAGAGATTGAACCTGTTTATCAATTATTTGAAAAGATCTCTAACCACTTAAACTCTATTCAAGTGATAGAAAGTGGAAAAGTTCATCGTACAAAACGATCCGTCGTCTTCATTCCTACTATTAACCAAAAGCAGGTTCAGTTTGTCCAATTTCCTGACGGTTGGATTGCTATTGCTGGGATTGCTTACAATACCGTTGGACGTGAAGCAAAAATTGATTTTTCACAATTATATCAAGTTTTATCCTCCGGCTCTAAACAACCTTTTTATGATTTAGAAGGTTGCTATTCAATATCGTTTTGGAATGATACCAAAGGTATTGGATATTTGTCCAGTGATGTTGCTATTCAAAGGAACAGTTACTATTACCCTACTCCGAACGGTATTTTTGTAGGTACTCTAGCGTTGGCTTTAGCTAAGCATTTAGGGTTAAAATTAAATGCGTGGGGCGCTGCTCATTTGTTAATGCGAGGTACTATTTTAGCTCCTCATACCATGTTTGAAGGCCTATTTCGTTTAGATATGGGTACTTTATTGGAATTTTCTAAAAATACCTTTCAAATTCTTACTTATTGGGAACCCTATCAAACTCATACCGATCAATATAAAAATAAAGATGAAGTTGCTACCGATACCCAAGCTCTAATTCTTGATATTTTTAATCGCTTAGCTTTATTAGATCCTCGTATGATTGCAGATTTGACAGGTGGTTACGATTCACGATTGGTGGCTTCTACACTGCATTTTTTAGGTCTTCCTTTCGAGGTCACTGTAAATGGGATGGATGAAGACCCGGATGTAAAAGTGAGCATGGAAGTTTCAAAAATAATGAACTGGAAACTAAGATTTAACCGACAAACTGAAGGTTATCCCACAGAAGTGACACCTCAGTTAACTAAACAGTTAATCTATTATACCAATGGCGATATAAAGTTTAACGCTATTCTTCGTCAAATGTCATCTCGACTGAAAAACAGCAAAGATTTCGCTTTTCATTTAGGTGGTGGTGGTTTGGATAATATACGAGATTTCTCATTTGGCCAAGAATATTGGCGTATTCATCAAGTTGCACTTGCCAGTGTTAAAAAACAACTTGAGTATCGCTTTTACCAAGATGTATCTGTCCAAAAAAGCAATTTCAATGTAAACTGGATGGATGGGTATAATTGTTACTTAGAAGATAGGATTTACAACCTTTACACTGCAAAACCCAACTTAAAAGTTGGTCAACAATTGGACGCTGCTTTTAATTGGCGAAATGTTGCAAGCTTTTCTTCTCTGTTTATTTCCTCTAATGCCCATACGATGCCAGCTATTAGCCCACTTCGTGGAAGGCGTTTTTTTGATTTTTCTTTTCAAATTCCTTTGAAGTATCGTATAGGTCATGACTTACTTTGCCGTGTACAATATCGGATGTGTCCACGTGCTGCAATGATTAAAACAATCTATGGTGGATATGCTGCTCCTCTTTCGTTTAAAACATTTCCAATGGCCATTAACAAACGATTAAAAGATGCTAAACACTTTATTCGTAAAGTTTATCGAGTAAAATTAAAACTTTACTCTGGAATTACCCCATCTAAACATTTTGATACTTTTACCCCATGTTTGACTACAGAGTTTACCGAAATGATGAGACCCAGCGAAATGTTAACAAGGAATTTATATAAACCAGAGTTTATAAAAGAGGTTCTTGAGCAAGATCTTGCATTGTGGAAAAGAAAAGCCGAACTCATCTTGCGGATGGCTACCATTGAATTGATTTGTAGAGAAATTGAAGATAAACCAGATAATCATTTTTGGAATCCTGTGGTCCACTATCAACCACAAACAGATTACGATCGGAAGAGTTAATTTCTTTTTGTTTTTAGAAGAAATTGGATAAGGTATTCTATCCGAAGGTTCGCACAGGCATTTTGATAAAAGTACCCGTGTTCGAACTCCCACGTTTTAGTTTGGGAATTGAACGTCCATCGTCCCATGTATTTATCGTTCAAATTTAAATTTTTCTCTAAAATCGCACCAAACACAGTATGAAGCTCATTGATTAAGAATTTTCCGTCTTTCGTTTCGAAAAAATCTATGTTCATACTAGTAAAGCCAAAAGTATCCGTAATTTCTTTGGTAATATCCAATAATCCATCGGGGGGAAAAGCCCACCCTACTTTACCGGAACCACTATGAAAATCACCGATACGAAATTTCTCTCTGCAAAAGTATGATTCATTCACACGCACCAATCGCCATTCTTTGACATTTTCTAAATATTCTTGAAAAAGGATAGTTCCCCATTCTTTATCTCTTAAATCATAACCTAAAGGTACATGCCCGCTTTGAAATGCTTTTTTTATCGTTGATTGAACTTCGTTACGGGTCTTTAATATTCTTATGCCTTTTGCGGAAGAGCCGAAATTGGTTTTGTGGACAATGGGTAATGGACATTTCTTCGCAAAATCATATGCTTCATCTTCATTATAGAAAATCCATGTTTGGGGGGTTGGGTAATTGTGAGCTGTAAGCCAATAGGATAATCTACGTTTGTTTTCATACATATAAATTTCTTTATAAGTAGGGTACACAAATAATCCTAAATCTTGCTCTAAAACTTTTACTCGTTCTGTGATCACTTCATTCCATATAGAAATCATCGCATCGGGCCAAACTAAAAAAACATCACATTGACTATTTTTTACAATGTGTAACCAATCATTGGAAAAGAGGTCAAGCACTTTATAGGGAACTTGTAACTCTTCACAAGCCGCAATATAGTATTTATGATAACTAGCGATATTTCTAAAAATCCCTATGCAAAAGGGATAATGGCGAGGATTGTTTAAATTTTCGGTCACATGGCGATATGGATTTTCACTTTCGTTAATCCGAATTTTATACTTAACCAAAGAATTTTTAGACTGGATTAAATTTCTCAGCCAATGTGGAGTTAATTCTTTTACCTTTTTGATAAACTCCACATTCATTATTTTTTACCCCTCTTTGTTAATAGATTGTAATACAAGTTTTCGTATTCATTTGCGAATCGTTCCATCCCAAACATTTCTTCTGCAATAAGGTGAGAATTTTTGCCAAATTCTTTCCATTCTTTTTCTGAAAGTTTTAACATTTTACCCATTGCATCCACAATTGAATCGACTAAATGAGGATTACAAATAAACCCATTTTTCTTTTCTATTACAAAAAAGCGATTGTCTGCAATATCGCTGGCAACTATGGGTAAACCACTTGCCATGGCTTCTAAAATAGCATTAGAAACACCTTCTTGGATAGATGTATGAACCAATGCGTGTGCCTTTTGGTATTCTTCTGAAATGTTAGATACAGGTCCGATAAAATGGATGACATTTTCTAAATGATATTTTTGAATAAGTTCAATTGCTTTTTGATATTCAGGTTCAATCCCATTCGCATTTTGATAAGAACCTGCCCACGTAAGGGTAAAAGGAATATCTGTGAATTGTTTAAGTTTATAAATTGCTTCAATAGTGCCTATTGGGTTTTTTATCTTTTTTACATTTGCTACGGTTAAAAAGCGAAAAGGAATGGTTTTTTCTTTTGGAACGTACTGAAAACGACGAGTATCAACACCATTTCTGATTATATGAACTTTATGCTTTAAGAAAGGTGCCTTTTTTACTATATTTCCTTTGTTCATATGGGTCTGCGTGACCACAGCATCCGCAAGTTGAAATAAAACCAATGAGGTCCAAAGCAGTTTTCTATTTTTACTATAGGTTGCTCCTGAAAAATCCGACCCGACTATAGCAAATGATTTAATTCCTAAACTTGCTAAGATAGCGACATTTGAAGGTTTTTTCATAAAACCGTGTACTATATCGGGTTGAAATTTTTTTAGCCAATTCCGAATCAAAAGAATTTTATGGAGCCGATTTCGCCCTTCAAATTTATTTAACGGAATCTGTCTTTCTATTAAAAGCTCTTCATAAGGAGATGTAAAGTTATTATAGATACTAATTTCAACCGTATGGCCACGATTTTTCATAAGTGAAGCCAATTCAGTAAGTTGTCTTTCAGAACCGCCAGCACCTAAACCACCGATTAAATAAGCAATCTTTAACTTTTCAGGCATATTGCTTACCAGCTTCTAAGGCACTACTTTCAATCGGTTCGACTTCTTTTACTTTCGGTACGGATTCTTTTGAATAGTTCCAAATCGCAATATTTGAAAAAATTGCGATAAATACCCATAAGGTTTTGTTTACTGCCAAACCAGTGCTAGCAAAAGATATTAAAAATGACACAAATATAATTAACGACGAACTTCCTATTAAATTATATTGATTTCTATAAAGGTCTCTGAACGATAAAGCAAAAGAAACCATAAATAATAAGAAACCAATTATTCCAAAAGATAAAATTAACTGTAAATAGGTATTGTGTGCTTGGATTCTGGTTTTACCTAAATAGTTCCCTAAAATTTCTGGGTAATGTGAACCATATCCAAGCCAATAATTTGTCTTTAAAAGTTCAAAACTGGCAGTGACCAATTCCCAACGATACCCCGTTTCTTTCAATTGAATTGCACTTAACATTCTCTGATAAAGTGGTGTCTCAGATAAAAAGGTAATCGTAAAATAAACAATAGTAATAATTAATAGAATATTTCTGAACAAGTTTTGTGTATTAAAGTGTTTGATCAAAGTCAATAAAGTTCCCGTGGTTAAAACCACAACTCCTCCACGACTTCCTGTTTTAACAATAGAAAAAACAATTAATGCCATTGAAAGAAAATATAGAAATACTTGAATATCAAACTTTCTACGATTCAGTGTTCTTGCTAATATAATTACAAATGTTACACTTAATAGTATTGCAGTTTGATTAAGATTCTCTCCTAAAATTCCAAACCTTCCCGTTTCGCGCTCAAAACCAGTCATAAACATACGGATATTAAACGTTAAAATTATTGCTTTAATCAGATTGATAATGATAAACAAATCGAAAATTCTATAAACGACTTTCTTGTCACGGGTAATATTTGCAAATACAAAAAAGAGCCCAGCCACTTGAACATGTTGAAACGCAGCAGATAAAAGCGATCGTTCATAAAATGGGTCAATATACATATAACGGATTAATTCTAATGCTGAAGTATAAATAAAGTAAATTAAAAACCATTTTGAACTTTTCGTGTAAAACCCAAAATGAAACCGATAGGCAAGAAAAAAGACGATTATTAGTAAAAAACCAGTATATTTGGTTATGTTATCTGTAGGAGTAAGAATTTTTACTGTAAATTGATTGAAAGGCAAACTAATGAAAAACAGATAAGCAAAGAATCGGACGAGCGTTGGTACTCGTTCTTCGTGAATGTGTCTTGAATACGATGGTTGTAGTGTTTGTGCTTGGCTTATCATGATAGCATCACAATTTATTTTTAGATAAAGATATGACTTCTTGAATAATAAAATCTTGTTGTTCTTTGGTCATCGCACCTCCAGAAGGTAAACAAATCCCTAATTCAAACAGTTTTTCCGATACATTTTCACCATAGTACTCACAATTTTGAAAAACTGGTTGTAAATGCATAGGTTTCCATAAGGGTCGTGATTCAATATTGTGCTCTTCTAATTTCAATCGTATATCTTCTCGCGTCGCCCCAAACACTTTTGGATCAATTAATGCACAGGTTAACCAATTGGTAGAATAAAACTCTTTAGGTTCTGGCATCCAAGTAATTCCAGGGACATTTTCAAAACCTTTTTGATAAGTACGAAAAATTTCTCTCCTTCGTAAAATTCTTTTTGGCAAAACTTTGAGTTGACCTCTACCGATGGCTGCTAAAATATTACTCAAGCGATAATTGTACCCAATTGTGGAATGTTGGTAATGTGGGGCTGGATCCCGTGCTTGGGTAGATAAAAATCTTGCTTTATCAATGTATTCTTTATTGTTGGAAGCCAACATTCCACCACCAGAAGTGGTAATAATTTTATTGCCATTGAAGGAAAATGCAGAAATCACACCGAATTGGCCACATTTTTTTCCATAATATTCAGCACCTAATGCTTCCGCAGCATCTTCTATCAAAGGAATTTGATATTCTTCACACAATTTTAAGATAGGATTGTAATGACAACTTTGTCCTAATATATCCACAGCAACAATTGCTTTAGGTAATTGATTTTTTTTCGCTTTTTCTTTTAAAAGAACTTCTAACCAGTAAGGTGAGAGATTCCACGTTTCTTCATCACTATCCACAAAAATTGGTTTTGCTCCTACATAAGTAATTGCATTTGCAGAGGCAGCAAAAGTAAATGAACTGCAGACGACTTCATCTCCCGTTTCAACTCCTAAAACCAAAAGTGCCAGATGCAATGCAGCTGTTCCTGATGATAGTGCCAAGGTATAAGGTACACCAATATATTCACCAAACTCTTTTTCAAAAGCATCTACCTGTGGACCCAGAGGGGCGATCCAATTAGATGCGAATGCTTCTTGAATGTACTGTAATTCATACCCTTCCTCGGACATCTGAGGCGGCGAAAGATACAGTCGTTTACTTTTATTCATAAAAAACCTTTGACAGATTGATTAATTTTTTTTACATGATACCTTTACGATAAGCTGGAAAATACCCTTCTATTCCATCTGCTTTTTGTTGAGTTATAGATTCCCATTTTTGAATCATCCATTGATAAACTTCTTGATCAGTAACAATTCTCCAAGAACAAAAAGGGCTTGTCGTTTTTGTAAAACCAGATTTAAAGAAGGTCAATGGGGAATTTTGGGATGCTCCCACACCTCCACCCAAATGAAAGTATCGGTTTCCTCTTGCCTTACCCCAATCACGCATAGAAACCATCATCAATTTGGTTAAATGTGCCCAATCTTCCGATTTATGTTTTCCAGATAAATGATACTCTACAATCCCGTTGCATTCAGTATACAAACCCGCGGCATAAATTTTTCCTTCAATTTCTACCAGGACCAATTTTAATACTTCTCCTAATGCTTCTTTTAATTGGTAAAAATATTCTTTAGAAAAAAAATACCAATCTTCAGCGCCTACATCTTCCATAGTATTGTAATACAATTGAATAAAAGTATCATAGTGTTCAAACTGTTCATCAATTCTAACTTTCGCACCCGATTTTATAGTCGCATGGATATAGCTTCTAAATCTTGATCTTACCATTTGATTTAATTCTTGGGAAGATTTCATTAAATCTATCCAATACACATCTCCGTGCCGTCTAAAACACCCCCAAGGTAAATCTGAATATGGATTAAGTAAAGGATGCAAACGGACGAATATAGTGCAAAGTTTGTGTTTTTGAAGTGTTTCAAAACACAAATCTTTCAAATCTTCCAAAAACAATTGAAGTTCGTTTTCCAAGAGGTTCGTAACAATACCTGAATAGCCATAAGGTGAAGTTGCATCTAACCAATCTAATGATAAGGAGAATTGGTTTGGAAGTTGACGAATGATGATCGGTAAAAGAAATACCTGGTCTTCTTTTGCAAGGTAAAGCGCTGCTGAAGTCCCACCCATTCGTTTGGCTTCTACTTCACAATAATTGGGTAAGGAATAAAAGTCGTGTGGACATCGTTTAAGGATTTCATTCCAACGTGGATCTGACGATGATATGAGTTCAGCAATTGGCTTCATACTTGCTTTTGATCCTTGCGCTCTTCATCTAACCAAGTTTCTACTTCATCTACATTGGGAGAAACCCCTTCTCGAATTAAAAATTTTTTAAATGTTAAAAAGATAATTTTTAAATCTAAGAATAGTGACTGCTTTTCATAGTATTCAACATCACAGGCAAGCCGTTTATCCCAATTCAATAAGTTTCTACCAGAAATTTGTGCCAATCCGGTTAGCCCCGGCCGAACCAAAAAACGTTTTCGTTCTTCCGTGGTAAAATAAGGCATATAACGAAAAAGTAAGGGTCTTGGACCCACTATAGACATATCTCCTTTTAAGATATTCAATAACTCGGGTAATTCATCTAAACTGGTTCTTCTTAACCAGATTCCTAATGGAGTTAAACGTTCTCCGTCAGGTAATAACTTTCCTTCTGCGTCCCGTTTTGAATTCATTGTTCGAAACTTGAACATCCAGAACCCCTTTCCTAATAATCCCGGTCGCTTTTGGCAAAATAAAATTGGTCTGCCCATTTTCCAAGCAACTAAGATTGCAATAATCCCCATCACTGGTAATGCAAAGAAAAGAGCAATCATTGTTAAAAGAAAATCAAGAATTCGTTTCCCAAAATACTCTTTTACTGGTAGATTTGGAAAGTAATTTTCAGGTATCTCAAATTCATCACGAAATTTGTCTAAGCTCATTTTTTCTGACCCACTTGCTCCAAAAAGATGGTTTCTAATTGTTCTGCAAGTAGTTTACGATGAAATTTGGTTTTGGCTAATTCAAAACTTTTGGATGATGCGTTTTGTAACCATTCAGGGTTATTTATTTTTTCTATCAACTGATGCGCAGCATGATCAAGGTCATAAGGATCTAAAACAACACCCGCGCCTGTTTCAAGCAATAAATCGGCTTGCCATCCTCCATAATTAATCAGAACAGGTTTACCGGCACCTAAAGCATCAAAAAATTTATTGGCAGAATTATCTTCTAACACTTTTATTGGAGAGACAAAACTGGCGATAATGGTAGATGCACCTAAAATGTATGGTATGGTGTGCCGCGGCACGGCATCTTCTATAAACAAGTTTTTATTTAACACTTTTGCTTCTTGTGCTGCCTGCCGAACATTTTCTTTTTCTTTTCCATCTCCAATAAGTAAATACGCAAAATTGGGGTTTATATCCAATGTCCGTTTAGCTAATTCTACGCAGTAATCAACTCGATTTACCAGACCAAAGGTACCAATGTAAACCAAAAAAGGCCTATCCACTAAATAAGGATAGTGACGATGAACAAATTCCTTTGCTTCTGTAGGTGATGTCCATTCTTTCAGTAAATCACTTGCATTGGGAATAACGGTCACTTTTTGATCAGGAATGCCTTTTTGAACAATACGGCTTTTCATTCCTGGAGATAATGCAACAATGTGCTTTGCAAAACGGTACGTGAATTTTTCCAATAACTTGGTTAAATAGATAATGATGGGATTGGTAATAATCCCCATCTCAAGCGGAATATCGGGCCAAACATCACGGACTTCAAAAAGAAACGGTTTCCTTTTCAAAAAAGCAGTTATCATCCCGGGAACAGCAATGGTTATGGGAGTAGAAGTAGCATAGATTAGGTCCACTTGTTTCACTTTGATAGCAGCAATGGTAGCCCATATAAGAAAACTAAGAAAAGCAAAGATTCTCCGTAGATAGTTCATTTTTTGACCATAAGGCACATTCACAATGATCACTTGAATCCCATCAATGATTTGGATTTCTATGATACGATGAGTGGTCTTTTTTATACCGGACCATTCATGCAAACCGGTAATTACCGTTACTTTGTGCCCTTTTTGAACTAAAAAACGAGAAAATTCATAAGAACGAACACCAGTGGTACCATTGGGTAACGAAAAATGTTGATGTAAATACAGAATATGCATTCTATACTACTTTTCTGAATTTTGAATGAAGTTATGATAAATTTCAATTAACTTTTTCGCAATTTTCTCCAGCGACACCTCATTTTCTACTTTTTGTCTACTTTGTATCTGAATTGGAGTACGATACACCTTTTCTAATGCATTGGCAACATCAATAGCATTTCTTTCAGTTAAATAACACCCTTTAATCCCCTCAATCCTTTCCGCTACATCACCTACGTCTGTAGATACCACGGGAGTATTACAAGCCAGTGCTTCTTTAATCACATTGGGGGATCCTTCGTGTTCCGATGTTAACAAAAATACATCCGCAGCATTCATCCAAACCGCCATTTCAGAATGTGGGATTCGATTGGGTTTTTTCAAGACAGCAGGAATGCCACGCCTTTTAAGCTCCTGTACAGCAGCTTCTGCAATCTCGTTTCCCTTTGAACGTCGGTTGATTTCGTTAAGAGAAAACATGATACAAAACTCATGTTCGTTCCAACCCAACTTTTTACGACATTCCAATTTATCCATAGGGAAAAACCTTTGTAAATTCACACCATTGGGTAACACCCATACTTTTTCTTTTGGAAACCAAGGTGGTATATACTCAAGCATGCATTTGGCTTTCACGATAGCACCTTGGGCTTTACGCAATGCCCAATAGGACCCCCATCTCCCCACACGTAACCTAGTCCTAACCCACAAATTTTCAACCGGACTGGGTATCAAGTCAGAGCCCCCAAATGAAATAAGGGTAGGAACATATAACGTACGCCAGGTAAGTGATGCGGCTAAAATTCCCCCATACATGATGTGAACCAAATCTGGTTTTTCTTTTTTTACTACATTCTTAAACGTAAAGAGCCCTTTGTAATACTCTTTCCAACCGTTGTCCACACGGTTATACAAAGCAATTTTTACATCTATTCCATTGGCAATTAAACTTGAAATTTGTTGTTCAATGTAGGTTCCAGATTTTGGATTTTTTTGAGTTGGATACATATTGGTTGCAATAAGAACTTTCATTTATTCCTCAAGCAGAGTAGTATTTTGCCAACCCGTTTCAAAAGTACCATTGTTTACAAGTTCAGAAAAAATAGAGATTAGGGCTACTTTCAAGATCAACTCACTGGGGTTATTCTCTGTTTCACTGGTCTTAAACCGTGTAAGTTTAACCACGATAGGTTCTGCAATTTTAGCCATTTTTCCAAGTAGTGGATTTACAGTAACCATTTTTCGTAAATCGTATAGTAATCTCATTCTTGTGTATTTTGTTGATCCCTCATTTTTCTTAACACGAAAATAGGTCTCAATAAAATTTTGAAAACGTGGGTAGTTAATCATCGTACCAATGGGAGTAAGTTTTAAGTGTTCTCTATTCAAGTAGAATTTAAGATATTCCTGAATGGATTGGTTTTTGATAATCGCTGTTTTCCAATCAATAATACTATCTGCTGCTTGAAATGGAATTTTCATGTACATTGGAAAGGTTACTTTCATCATTTGGTAGAAAGCTTTTTTATCAATTCGTAAAAAAGGGGGTAATTGTTGAACCAACTGGATCACGTTTTTCAGCATAAAAGGTCTTCTTACAGGCAAAACGGGATCTTTGAAATTTCCGGGAGCAAATAACCATCTGGTAGTGACGACATGAAAATTAAGATAATCTTGAATATCCTTAAAATTAGTATTTTTACAATTGTTTATGACTTGAAACAATTTTGTTTGATATTGCTTCACTAACTCTTCTTTTGCTTCATGAATGAATAATCCCTCTAACTGGGGTAATAAAAAGTTTTTAGGTACGCGGACCGTATGATAGATTGCATCATTTACATTTTCTGCATATCCACCGGCCCCAAAAATGTGATCCCCAATCACAACAAATTTGCCATCATCAACCCCCTGCTGAGCAAAATACAATTCCCCAGCAGCGAAACTTCCCATATTAAAACTACGCAATTCTGAAATGTAGAGCCACTTCTTTACATGGTTTAGAAAGGTGGATTCATCATACTGACAAAACTGAAATTCTACTCCCGCTAAATTTGATAATTGTCGAGCAATAAAGGGATCAGATTGAGGGATATCTTCACGTACTCCCCATGATAATGTTTTGGTGGGCTTTTGATGGATTTGCGACGCAATCGCTAAATTTGCACGTGAATCCAGTCCACCTGTTAAAAAAAGATAGTACTTATCCTTTGGGGTAATATCTTGAAAATGGATTTGGTGGGCTTCAAGGACTTCTTGTCTCACAAGATTTACAGCATCTTTTAGTGACATTTTGGAATAGTCAAAAACAAGATCCCAATATCGTACGGTTTTGAAACAATTCCCGTTAAGATGGTATTGTAACGCTACTCCCGCTTCTAATTGTTTTACCTCCTCAAACATGGTTGTTTCCCCAAAAGTGTATTTGTTGTTTAGAATTTGCATCACGCCATCAACAGATACACGCGGTTTGAGCCCGCTTAATGGGAACAACAGTTTTGCTTCAGGTGCAAAAGAAAAAATACCATTTGTATGAGTGTAATACACATTTTGGGTACAGTAAGGGTCGGTAAAAATGGTAACTAAATTTGCTTGTTTATCTTTGACTGCTATCGTATAAGTACCATCCAAATCCCATAATGTTTGTAACCCTTGGGTACAAAAAAAATGCAACAGATTTTCAACAGTACAACGCTTTTTTCCTTGGTAAGCGATCCCGCATAATACGATGGCACATAGTTCGTTTTCAATAAAAACAGCTTCCTCTGGATTTTGTTCAAAATACACCACTCCCAAACTGGGAGTAAATGATGATGGGAGCAACTTGTATTGAATGCGTGGAGTATGCTTTAAGCGGTTAGCATACTTTTCAATATCCAAGAGTTGAAGGTAAGGGTGGGTGGAACCAAAAAGGCCTGCCATTTGAATCCTTTATTTTTGAACCGACTTCCTTACCCAATAAAGCAATCCATCCACTTCTGCTTCTAAAAAGATTGCTGGTGCATTGGGTAAACCAAGGCGGGATAAACGAAACGGATTACTGTTGGACAAAGTATTGTACCTTCTTTTGTAAGAAGAACGGAAACAACTACGAAATCCTATCAACTTCACATACTCAACCAAATCATCATTTGACTTTCCTGCAGGAAAAGCAAAAGGAGGATTTTCTACACCTAATTTTAAACGAATTGTTTCTAAACAATTGCGAATTTCTTGTTTTGCTTCCTGCGGGGGAATTTTGGTTAGATGTGGATGTGAAACGGTATGCCCTCCAAATTCAAACCCATTTTGTTTCATCTCTTGGATCATATCCCACGTTAACATACGATCTTTTGGTGGAATTACTTGAAATACTTGTTGAAATTGATTTAACAGTTGTTCCCTTTCAATAAAAGGGGTTTCCGACAATACCTTAGCTAAAGTACGAAATACATAAGTTTTATTGGTTTCGCTTTCAAGATTGAATTGAAAAATTTGATATTGTGGCAAATGAATGGTTTTAACCGTTGTATTGGTAATCATATATCCCAACCGTTGGGACCAAGGGAATTCACCTGAATCTATGCATCCGGTAGTTAAAAAAATGGTGGCAGTCACCCCGTACTTTTGCAAAATTGGGAATGCGTACGTGTAGTTATCTCGAAATCCATCATCAAAAGTTAAAACCACTGTTTTAGGGGGAATTGGTTGATTGAATTCATAGCACTCTAACAATTTAGATAGGGACAAAAATTGAAAATGCTTTTTGAGGTAAGCGATTTGCTCATCAAGGTACTTTGGTGGTAACGGTTCCAAACGATTGTCGTTTGTTTCATTTACTTGATGTCCCACAAAAATGATCGCACCTTCGTGTTTATTGATTTTGCGCATCATTTTTGTTAGACCGCTTTTAACCGATAAAATGGAATACAATTTTCGAATCTGTGTTTTCATTGTTGTTTCGTTAAAAAGGTTTTTGCGTTTGAAGTTGCAGAGTATAGTGTATTTTTCAATGTTTGTCAACTTGTACAATCATTCATAGATTGGCTAAGTCCCTTTTTCAATACGATAACCCAAAAGCAGCCAAGGTCCCATTGTTTTTCTAACCATTGCTTTTCCTAAAGATTTACCCAAACGGTTTCCTTGACCGATCAATAAGCCAGTTGCAATCAATCTTCCTTTGGGAGTCAATAAATTGGGAATATGTTTCCACCACAGTTTCAAAGGGGTTAAATGAATATTGGCAACGATTAAATCAAATGAGTTTTTAGAAAATTCTAAATCGTGGATTGAACCACATATCCATTTAGAACGGTGATTCAAATGATTTCGTTTTGCATTCCATTTGGCTTCACGGATCGCATCCGCATCAATATCCACACCTGTAGCATGCTCAGCACCCAGTGCCAACGCCACTAATGCTAAAATGCCAGTACCACAACCAGCATCCAATACACGATCCCCTTTTTGTACCCATTGGGAAACTAAATTTGCAGCCATTCTTGTGGTGGGATGCTCACCTGTACCAAATGCCATTTTAGGCGGTATAACCAGCCAGATGCGATGATCCTTTGGAATATGATTTTTTGTGGGAGCCACTCCTATCCGTTCTGATAGTACCACTGGTTTCAGATCACTTTTCCATCTAGCCACACAATTGATATAAGGTAACCTTTCCCAAGTAAAAGACAGATCGGGAATAAGGTTACGGAAAGAATGAACAAGTTGATCCAACTTGGGTAAGGTTTCATCCCAAACCACATCTTCAAAGGTACACAACAATAAGCGCTTGGTAGATGGCAAAATGGGTGGTTCCGTGTTCCATTCGTCTATACCATAATCCTTAGTGACATCAATTTCACCCGTTTCCCCGTCTGCACGTTCTTCAATTCCCTCAGCACTCAAATCAAACAATTCAGCACCCAGTAATTCTGCCAAAGGTGCAGTCCCTGTGATGCGAACTTCTATGTAATAGTTGGATTTTTTCAATTTTTACCCTATTGAACCCTTTGTCTTATTGAGTTGAAAAAGTTCTAAGTTCTTTTTAACTTATTTAGATGTAAGGAAAGTAAAGTAGTACAAACTCTGATTCAAAACAAGGACGAATATGGCTCACAGTTATACCCCGGGTTTACGTGTTACTGAATTCACCACCATCATAAAAGAGCGTCAACTTCCCACTGAACCATCAAAGACCCACGTATTGGTCACTGTAGGACAAAAGGTGAAATCTACAGATATCGTTTTACGAAGCGAGCTTGCAGGGAATGTGGTTCCGCTTAATGTAGCCAATCTTTTACAAGTTTCTCCTCAAGATGTACCGTCCCTATTGCTCAAAAAAGAAGGCGATCAGATTACCAAAGATGAAGTGATTGCAGAGTCCAAAGGGTTGTTTGGACTGTTCAAATCTCAAGTGAAATCACCTATCCATGGTTCAATAGAAAGTGTATCTGCTGTAACAGGTCAATTGATGCTACGTGAACCACCTATCCCGATTGAATTAAATGCATATGTGGATGGCCAAGTGGTTCAAATTACAGATGATAAAGTGGTTTCAATAGAAACCAAAGGCGTCTTTATTCAAGGAATATTCGGTGTCGGTGGTGAGACCGTTGGAACCATTCAGGTTATATCAAACTCTCCAAACGAAGTGATTACGGAAAAACAGATTCCATCCAACTGTGACGGTCAAGTTTTGGTAGGTGGTGCCTTAGTCACACTGAAAGCTTTACAGTTGGCTATAAAAAATGGTGCATGCGGGTTTGTAACGGGTGGATTTTCTAATCATGAATTAAAAGAATTGCTTGGTTATGAACAAGGTGTTGCTATTACCGGAACTGAACAAATTGGGTTAACATTAATTTTAACAGAAGGTTTCGGATCGATAACAATGGCGGACCGTACTTATCAACTGTTAAAAAAGTACAATGGCTACAAAGCATCCATCAATGGGGCTACGCAAATCCGTGCAGGTGTGATACGTCCAGAAGTTGTTATACCACACACTTTAGAAATTGCAGAATCGAAGCATACAATCAAGGGGCTTGAACCAGGAGACACGGTACGGGTGATTCGTGAACCTTACTTTGGCAGAATTGGAAAAGTGATTTCATTACCTTCAGAACTTCAAGTGGTTGAATCAGAGGCCAAAGTAAGAATTATGATTGTTGATCTTGATGGTGAACAAGTTTTGATTCCAAGAGCAAATGTAGAAATCATTGAATCGTAATCTGAAATCTCTATCATTCAGTTGTACTGAAAAATAACTCGCGTCCTTATCCACTGTATTCCTCTATCTTAAGTTCATAGTGTAATTATTCTTTTTTTAACTGTTTGTTACGAATTTCACAAACCAACTTTTTTACTTGACATTCGTAGATATGATACGTATATTTATTCATATTATGAAACAAGAAGTTTGATAAAATGAAATTGGAGGTTGTAGTGATGTTTTTTCAATTGTTTTGTAAAGTGTTATTTCCATTTCGTATTAGGGAGACATTATTCGGTAATTTACCGTGAACAATTTAAAAGTACAAATCGGTGAGCGGATTAAAGACCTTAGACAAGCAGCAGAACTGACGCAAGAAGAATTAGCAGAGCGCGCTGGATTGTCTAAAGGATTTATCAGCCAAGTGGAAAGAGGTTTATCGAATCTTTCTATTGAAAATTTAGAGGCAATTCTTGCTGCTTTGAATGTAACGCTTACTGAATTTTTTTCAACACCTGTTCAAGAAAAGGTACAATACGGTGAAGAAGATGCAACCGAACTTGAACGGGAAGGATATGATAAATTTGTTCTTTTAGTACCTGGGGCTGCCAATCGGTCTATGGAGCCAGCACTGATTACTCTGAAACCGGACGAAAAGACACCCCCTGAAAAGCCGTTTAATGGCGACGAGTTTGGTTATGTACTGCAAGGAAAGTTGTTGGTCCATATGGGTAATTTGGAATACTTGGTGAAAGCGGGTGAATCGTTCTTTTTCTCAGCGAATCATAAGCACTATTTTTCTAATCCGGGTTCGGTTGAAGTGAAATTTTTATGGATCACTTGTCCACCGAATTTTTAAAAGAAGGTAAACGGGAAATCAGTGGTTCTTTACACTCTGCGAGTTTAGTATATTGAACTCAAAAGAGGAATTATCAAAAGCGGTAGTTTATTAAAGTAAACAAAATTCTTAACTAATTGATTTTTACCTTGAGGAGGTTGTAAAGAGAATGAAAGCATTAGGTCAGCAATTACTCGTAGAGTTGTATCACTGCGATCCTGAAATTCTAAACGATGTAAATGCTATTGAAAGCCATATGGAACAAGCAGCTGAAATTGCAGGCGCCACCATCGTTGAAAAAACATTTCACCATTTTTCACCACATGGTGTATCTGGTGTGGTGGTGATTGCGGAATCGCATTTAGCTATTCATACTTGGCCTGAATATGGTTATGCTGCAGTAGATTTGTTTACTTGCGGTGATACCATTTTACCTGAACCGTGTTTTCATTATCTGCAAGCGGCACTGAAAAGCAAAAGTTTTTCAATAACAGAGATGAAACGCGGAATTTTAAGTAATGTTGGTGTAACTGAGTTTACACACAAACCCCAACAAGTAGGGGATAAACACGAATGAAAGAACTTCAAACTTTATTGCCACAACCGAATGCTTTCTTTCTTGCAGCAGGAGCTTCAGAGGGTTGGACTGCTCTCAATGCTTTTGATGGTGCATTATTGGCAGCAGGAATAGGTGATGTCAATTTGGTAAAGATGTCGTCTATTTTACCTCCTGCTTGCAAACCCATTCAACCTTTTCAACTTCCTTATGGAGCATTGGTGCCCGTAGCATATGCGGCTTACACAAGCGCAGAACCGGGTGAACGCATCGCTGCTGCTGTTGCCGTCGCAATACCCGAAGACGAACAATTACCGGGCTTGATTATGGAATACGAAGGGAGAGGCACAAAACAAGATATTGAAGAGCATGTTCGAGAAATGGCAAAACGTGGAATGGAAACTCGTCATCGTGCGATTAAATCCATTGAATCTATTTCAGTTGAACACAAAGTAGAAAAAATTGCTGGAATTATTGCTGCAGTAGTATTGTGGACGATATAAAAAGGAGTAGGTAATCATGATAAGAAGGTAGCGTTGGGCTACCTTTTTTTATTGATTAAAATAACAATGGGCAATAGTGTAAATCATTCACCTTTTTAGAGTATTTCATTGTGTTGATATCTTTTGACTTCACAATTTGACTTGACAATACGAAAAAACCTTCATTATAGACAATCATTTGGGTTAACAATCACTTCAAAAAGATTACTTATTTGGTTTCGGTAAACTCGCTTGTTTGAAGGTTTAGGTAATTAATTCCATTAAATCATTTTTTCCCGTCTAAACTAACTGTATAGCGACCCTTTTTAGATGTTGATTTTAACTAAGGAAGCAACTTCATGCCACGGACATCATCAAGCGATCGTTTCACCAGTGAAGTTTGTGAAAACGTGTAAGTTATGGTGGTAGTGTTTTTTAACGGATTAGGAGAATTCTTCAATAGTGCAAAGGGACTTAAAACCATTTGAAAAATGATCAGGTGAATGGGAAAATGAAATATCAACTTAATTTTTCGCGTTTAGACAAATATCTTAGAAGTGCCAGATCGTAGGGTTCAAGAGTAGTCAAAGGAACAATTTCAATCCTTTGATTCATGGCTTCTCTATAAAAACTTTGGAAGAATTCAGATACGGTTTTTTTTACAAATGGAGCAATTTGTTTTGATCGGGTTTGAATTTGTTCGCCCGTTTCCAAATCAATAAAAATTCCATCTTTCGGAAACTCAAAATCTCTTTCCCACTGATCCAAAATATGAAACACCAATACTTCGTGTCCATTGAAACGAAAGTGGGATAGTCCTTTTAAAACTTCTTTTGGATCATCCAATAAGTCCGATAATAGGATGATTAACCCTTTTCTTTTAACAGTTTCAGCAATACGGTGCAATACATTTCCTAAAGCAGTTTGACCTTCAGGTTTTACTTTTTCTAAACTGGATAAAATGACTTTAAGGTGGCTTAAAGTAGCACGTGATGGAAGAATCTCTCGAATGATATCACTACATAAAATAAGACCAGTGGCATCTCTTTGATGAATCATTAAAAATGATAATGCTGCCGCTAAATCCAACGCATATTGTAATTTGGTGACCCCTTTTGCTACAGGTGAAGAAAAATTCATTGAATTGGAAATGTCCAAAATGATATTCGCTCTCAAATTGGTTTCATCTTGGAATTGCTTTACGGTTAACCTTTCACTTCTGGCATATGCTTTCCAATCAATCAACCGCAATGGATCACCGGGATGGTACTGACGATGTTGAGCGAATTCTGCAGAAAAACCATGATAGGGAGAACGGTGTAAACCTGTTAAAAAACCCTCCACAACTGCACGTGCTCGCAATTGGATGTTTTCTAATTGCCTAACGACATCAGGCCTTAATGCGACGTACATCAGTTATTCTACTTTTTCCAAGTGATGTTTTGGATTACCATTGGATTGGAATTTCGTCTTTTAATGATTTCCACCATTTAATCATCGGATAGATAGAAATCCCACCCCACTTGTAGTATCTAGATTTTTGCAAAGATTCCGAATGTCTTTGGATCTCTTTTTCTGATGAAATAACGGTAAGATTTTCTATGGATACATCTACTTTTGGATCAGCAGCAACAATATATGGCAACTTGTCTGAATTGTAGATGATTTGGCCATTTGTGGTGTGTACATCAATTTTAAGATCTTTCGGTATAGTGATGGTAAAATTGGTTGTATAGTTGAAAGGAATTGCTTTTTCAATTTTAGATTGAATCACAACTTGATGATCAGATTGAATTACTTCTATCGGATGCGTCTGTAAAAGTCGTTTTGAAATCTCTTGTCTATCGTTTTGTATTGTCCGAGTGGCAGCAATTTGGATGGTGTTGGTGTTGGTTGTATTAATCACAACAGTTCCACTTTGATTGATAACCAATACCAATTTTTTTTCTTTGATCGGGATTTCTTGGTAAAATCTATCTTTTGTTAACTTTTCTTCCGCATTTACTACCACCGAAAACAAGCAAAGGATACTGATTAAGAAATAAGAGTGTATTGTTTTCATGGTTATACTCCTTGTTCCATTATTTTTATTTGTACCCTATAACCCTAATGTTCCCATTTGTAGTTTCTAACTGAATCGTTCCTTCACCAGAACCCAAGACAGCGCTGGCTTGATTTTTTCGTTTGTTATACGTTGCGTCCCATGGAGAAATTGTTACCGTGCCATTCACCGTTTCGGCTTTCACTCTACCATTGGTTTTAGACGGTATAGAGAGTTGAATAGAACCATTGACCGTCTCTACAAACAACAATGCGTTTTTAAGAAGATGGGAATGGATTTGGATATCACCATTTGTAGTTTCCAGTTTCAAATGGTCCACTGTTCCCTCTACTTCAATATCCCCATTGGTTGTTTCAGCAAACAGTTTACTCTTCACACCGATCCCTTTAATCTTGCCATTGGTGGTATTCCCACGGATTTCTCCTTCTACTCCATTGACTTCAATGGAACCGTTGGTTGTTTCTAATTCAACGAACAATCGTTTTGGAACGGAAATATCATAATCTACTGAAACACTATACATCGTTTTCCATTTTTTTGGAAAATTGGTATTTACTATACAATTTTGATTTTCTTTCGTCACAGTAATCGTTAACTCGGAAAGAATTTCATCGCAACCGCTTTTTGTAGGACCTGAAGCTTTTTTATTCGCTTTCACAGTAATCTTTTCTTGATTTGAAGCACTTATCAAGAGGTTGCCATTGGTATTGGTAAGGATAAATTTTTGAGTTCCTTCAGCAGAAATTTCTTTTTGATACAACTCTTCTACTTCTGCACCAATTGACTTTGAAACAATCCAACCCAGTATAACCAAATACCCAATGTATCTTACATTCATCTTTTGTCCCCAACTTTCATAATCCTAAAGATTTGATCAATCACATCATCTGCATTTTTTCCATCCGCTTCAGCGTTAAACGTCAATACAATTCTATGTCTTAAAATTGCAGGGGCTACGTGATAGACATCTTCAATCTCAGGCGTAGGCTTTCCATTCATTGCGGCTCTTGCTTTTGCTGCTTGGATAAGACCGATACTCGCTCTTGGACCAGCTCCCCATTTAATCCATGACTTGAGTTCTGGAGTGATGTCAGGTGAATCGGGCCTGGTGTTGCGTGTTAATTGTACCGCGAAACGAACTACATTTTCTGCAACCGGAATTTTTTGAGTAAATGCTTGTAATTGGATTAGTGTTTCACTATTCAAAATAGGTTGCAAATTTTGTAACACATTTGTCGAATCTTTCTTAACAATTTCAACTTCCTCTTCAAACGATGGATAATCCAATTTTAGCATAAACAAAAATCTGTCCAATTGTGCTTCCGGTAATGGATAAGTACCTTCTTGTTCAATGGGGTTTTGAGTCGCTAAAACAAAAAAGGGTTCTTTTAATTTCATGGTCTGCCCACCAGCAGTAACGGCATGCTCTTGCATCGCCTCTAACAATGCCGATTGTGTTTTCGGGGGAGTTCTGTTGATTTCATCTGCAAGGATGATTTGTGCAAACAGTGGCCCCTTAATAAAGCGAAAATGTTTTCTTCCGGTACCGTGTTCTTCTTCTAAAATTTCTGTACCTGTAATGTCCGAAGGCATAAGATCTGGTGTGAACTGGATTCTTGAAAACTCCAAATCCAACAATCTTGCGATGGTTCTTACCATTAAGGTCTTGGCTAAACCCGGTACGCCCACCAATAAAGAATGTCCGCGGGTAAGTAAAGAAAGCAATATTCCTTCTACGATTTCGTTTTGACCAATAATGACTTTAGATACTTCTTGAGTTAATTTTTGGCTCGCCTCTGCGAGTTGATAAAGCATTTCGCGGTCGCTCAAACCACCTCCCTATTGTACATACCTTTAACTTATACGTTTGTTTAACAACAAACTGTTCCCTTACATTTTAGTTTACAAAAGAATTATGCAATTCACTAATTTATATTTATCAATTAGGGCTTCAACTTAGAAAGATATCTTTATTGATTTATGAGTGTGTGCCAAAAACCGTTTCTTTTTGGTTTAGAACGTCAAGAAATTGCCGCTGCCATTTCAGAATATGGTGATGTGCCCACTTATCGTAAAGAACAATTGTACAAATGGATGTACGCACGAGGAATTCTCAATCCGTTACACTATAGCGACATACCCAAACCCTTTCGTGAATGGCTAAACCAAAAGTTTGAATGGAACATCATTGAACTTTCATTAAAAAAACAGTCCACCATCTCAGGGGTTAACAAATATCTTTATCGTTTACATGACCAACGGATGATAGAAGGAGTATGGATCCCAGAAAAAAATCGTTCTACGTTGTGTGTTAGCTCACAAGTGGGTTGTGCGCTTGGATGTAAATTCTGTGCTACTGGAACAATGGGATTGCACCGCAATTTACTTGCGGGTGAAATTTTATCGCAAGCATGGTATGTTCGTTGTATTGATCAGTTGATTGTAACACACATTGTTTTTATGGGAATGGGAGAACCGTTACACAATTACCGTGAAACATCAAAATGTGTCCGCATCCTTAATGATCCTACAGGATTTGCTATCGGACGAAAACACATTACAGTTTCCACAGCAGGATGGGTTCCTAAAATTTATCAAATGATTGAGGATCGTTTACCTTGCCGTTTAGCAATCTCAATGGGTTCACCCAAAGAAGATGTTCGTGCAGAATTGATGCCTGTAACAAAACGTTTTTCCCTGAAAGAATTAATGCTGGCAGCAAAAGAATGGACTGTGGCATTTGATGATTACGTCACGATTGAATATACTTTAATAGAAGGGGTTAATGATTCATTGCAAGATGTTCAGATGTTGGTTTCACTCTTAAAAGGTGTTCCATCAAAAGTGAATGTCTTAACGTATAACCCAATTTCAAATTCTAAATTCCAAAAAACATCACTTGAACGAACAGAGAACTTTATCAAAGAGTTAGAAAAAAAATTTTCTGGACCTGTTACCCGTAGATTATCCAGAGGAGACGAAATCAACGCTGCATGCGGACAATTGGTAGTACAACAATTTACCCCAACGGGAACAAAAATCTCTTATGAACATCTACAAAGCATTCAATACTTTGATTAGGAGTTTTTATGTGTGGTATTATCGGTTACATCGGAAATAAAGAAGCATTGCCCATTCTACTCAGTGGATTAGAAAGAATGGAATATCGGGGATACGATTCTGCAGGTTTGGCAATTGTGAACAATCGTTCCTTATTGGTGGAAAAATCCGTTGGTCGAATAGAAGTATTAAAACAAAAAACTAAGAATAAAAATTTATATGGAAATTTAGGGATTGGACACACACGATGGGCTACACATGGGGATCCCAGCACTGTGAATGCACACCCACAATTTGATGCTTCAAAAAAAATTGCTTTGGTTCATAACGGTATTATTGAAAATTATCAAAGCATTCGTAAAATGCTGGAAAAAGAAGGAATACAATTTGAATCAGAAACCGATACTGAGGCATTAGCAAAACTGATTGGATTTTTGTATCGAGGCGATTTGGAAAGTGCCGTAGAAGATGCATTAAGCCAAGTGGATGGTGCTTATGGAATTGCTGTGATTCATTCTGATGAACCGGATAAAATTGTTGCTGCAAGAATGGGTTCTCCTTTAATTGTTGCAAAAGGCACTGATGAAAATTTTGTTGCTTCTGATCCTGCAGCAACTTTAGAATTTACACGCGATGTAGCATTCCTAAATGACGGTGAAATGGTGGTAGTAAAACACAATGAAATCAAATTTAAAAAACAACGTAAAATGATTACCAAAGAGTTTGAAACTTTGGCTTATAGTTTAGAAGAAATTGAACGTGGTGGATTTGATCACTTTATGCTTAAAGAAATTTACATGCAGCCACAAACCTTAGAAGAAACGATGCGTGGTAGATTGATGTTAAAGGAAGGGGATGTCAAATTAGGTGGTCTTCGTGATGTTATGGAACAATTGGTCAAAATGAAACGTGCAATCTTTTTAGGTTGTGGTACCGCTTGGCATGCAGGTTTATTAGGAGAACATCTATTTGAAGATTTAGCAGGTATTCCCGCAGAAACAGAATACGCTAGTGAATTTCGTTATCGCAATCCTGTCATAGAAGATGGTACGGTAGCCATTGCCATTTCACAATCGGGTGAAACTGCAGATACCCTAGCTGCAATACGAGAAGCCAAAAGAAAAAACGCACTTACCATTGGAATTGTGAATGTTGTTGGTTCTACCATCGCTCGTGAAACACATGCAGGTACTTATTTGCGTACAGGTCCAGAAATTGGTGTTGCATCAACCAAAGCATTTACTTCTCAAGTGTTAGTTTGTGCTATGCTCGCTGTTAAATTGGGTCGGTTACGAGGAAAACTATCCCATGAAGAAGCTTTTGATTTAGTAAACGCTATGAATGAATTACCGAGTAAAGTGTCCGAAATTTTAGAATTAAGAGACCAAATCAAAGCCATTGCTCAACGTTTTTCACAAGCTAGAAACTTTTTGTACTTAGGACGTGGCTATCAGTTTCCAGTTGCTTTAGAGGGTGCACTAAAACTCAAAGAGATCTCTTACATTCTCGCAGAAGGGTATCCTGCCGCAGAAATGAAACATGGACCCATTGCACTCATTGATGAAAATATGCCGGTTGTTTTTTTAGCACCTCGGGATCCACTACGATCAAAACTCATTTCCAATATCGAGCAGGTTCGCGCAAGAAAAGGGATCGTCATTTCCGTATGTAACCCTAATGATCAAGATATTCGTTCCATTTCAAATGAAGTAATTGAAATCCCACAAACATTGCCACAATTGGCACCCATTCTATCAGTCATTCCACTTCAACTGTTGGCTTACGAAATTGCCGTTCAGTTGGGCTTGAATGTAGATCGACCTCGTAATTTAGCTAAATCAGTCACCGTGGAGTAATCCTTGATTGATCTTCATCTTCATACCACTGCATCAGATGGTCTTTTAACTCCAAAAGATTTGGTCCGTTACATTCATTCGCTTCAAATCTCTGCTTGTGCTGTTACCGATCACGACACCAATGAAGGAGTTGCAGAAGCCATTGATGAAGCAAAAAGAATTGGAATGTGTTGTTTATCAGGTATTGAACTTTCTTGTTTAATCGGAAATGAATCCGTTCATCTGTTGGGATACTTTTTAGAAGAACAACCTGAACCATTGAATAGCATTGTGAAAAATGAAATTCAACGTTGGCGAGCTGAACGAAATCCAAAAATGGTTGAGAAACTACAGAATTTGGGGTTTCCGATTCAAATGAACGATGTTTTAGCCGAAGCAAATGGTGGTCAAATTGGTAGGCCTCACCTTGCTCGGGTATTGGTTAAAATTGGTGTGGTGAAAAGTGTAGATGAAGCGTTTGATCTTTACTTGGCAGAAGGAAGACCTGCTTATGTAGATAAAATTAGAATGGAATTAAAAGATGGTGTTCAACTCATTCACGAATCGGGTGGCGCTGCAATCCTTGCCCATCCTTTCGTTTATCCATTTATTAAAGCATATGGATTAAAACGCCTCGTCCGTACTGCAAAAGAAAACGGTGTAGATGGAATAGAAGCGTACTATTCGGAACATACTACAAGTCAACGACGTAGATTAGAACGATATGCGATGGAGTTTGGTCTCATCGTTACAGGTGGTAGTGATTTTCACGGCCCAATTGATGGTCAATTACAACCCGGTAAAGGTCTTGGGAACTTGAATGTTCCTGATGAACTACTCCAACCATTGATGGATCGGATTGAGTATTGGAAAACACGACAACCCGCAACAAAAGTTCAAGCAAATTCAAAAGGGAATTTATGAAAGGAATTGTTCTTGCAGGTGGCACAGGAAGCCGATTGTACCCACTGACCAAAGTAACCAATAAGCACTTGCTTCCAGTTGGAAATGTTCCGATGATTTTTTATCCAATTTGGAAATTGGTAGAAGCAAAGATTGAAGAGATTTTAATTGTAACTGGTGTTGAACATATGGGTGCTGTTGTCAATCTTTTAGGTTCGGGTAGAGAATTTGGTGCACGTTTTACCTATCGAGTTCAAGATACTGCTGGTGGTATTGCACAAGCACTCGGATTAGCAGAAAATTTTGTGCATGGTGATTTAATGACAGTAATCTTGGGCGATAATATCTTTGAAGATTCAATTGTAAAAATGGTTGAACACTTTCAAACACAAAAGGTAGGTGCAAGAATTCTATTAAAAGAAGTTGAAGACCCACATCGCTTTGGTGTTGCAGAAATTGACAGTGGAAAAGTACTTTCCATAGAAGAAAAACCAAAACATCCAAAAAGCAATTTTGCTGTAACAGGAATTTACTGTTATGATTCAGAAGTTTTTGATATCATTCGTACCTTGAAACCTTCCCATCGTGGCGAATTAGAAATCACCGATGTGAATAATGCTTACTTGAAGAAAGGTACCTTACAAGCTGATGTAATGCGAGGTTGGTGGACGGATGCAGGAACATTTGAATCGCTTCGTAAAGCAAGCGAGCTTGCATTACAATGCAAAACACCTTTCTTTTCTAACCTATAACCTTACGGAGTTAACTTATGAAGTTGGCTGTTATTGGAACCGGTTACGTCGGCCTTGTAGCAGGCGCTTGTCTTGCTGAAACCGGTCATGACGTCTATTGCGTAGATAATGATCAATCTAAAATTGAAATGCTCAACCAGGGCATTATTCCTATTTATGAACCTGGCCTTAAAGAAATCGTAGATAAATCGGTTAATGCACGTCGTTTGTCGTTTACCACAGATTTTGCAAAAGCCGTTCAATTTGCAGACGTTATCTTTATTGCTGTAGGAACACCATCTGATGAAGATGGATCGGCAGATCTCCAGCACGTTCTTGCAGTAGCACAACAAATTGGAAAATTTATGAACGGCTACAAAGTAATCGTAGATAAATCTACAGTCCCTGTTGGAACTGCGGATTTGGTTCGTAAAGAAATTTCTAAGTTCACTTCATATCCTTTTGATGTGGTTTCAAATCCAGAATTTTTAAAAGAAGGTGCTGCTGTTGAAGATTTTTTAAGACCTGATCGCGTAGTTATCGGTGCAGATAGTGAACAAGCAAAAGAAATTATGCAAGATCTTTATGCACCCTTTGTAAGACAAGGCCATCCTGTAATTACAATGGATGTAAAATCTGCAGAAATTACTAAATATGCCGCCAATGCGTTTTTAGCAACTAAAATCAGTTTTATTAACGAGATGGCAAATTTTTGTGAAAAAGTTGGTGGTGATATTACAAAAGTGAGATTGGGTATAGGTAGTGATAAACGTATTGGCACAGCATTTTTATTTCCTGGTGTAGGATATGGTGGTTCATGTTTTCCGAAAGATGTGCGTGCACTCATTAAAACTGCATCGGACATTGATGTTCCTCTACAAGTAGTTTCAGCAGCACAAAAAGTAAACTTAGAACAGCGATATCGATTCTTACAAAAAATTTATTCCTTGTATAGTGAAGAGTTAAGTGGCAAGCAATTTGGGTTGTGGGGACTCTCTTTCAAACCAAGAACCGATGATATGCGAGAAGCACCATCTTTAACTATCATGGAAGAGTTAGTCAAACGAGGTGCGAAAATTCTAGCTTATGACCCTGCCGCTATGAATGAAGCAAAACGACGACTATCTAAAGTAAGTTGGGGTAATAGTGTAACATTAGTACAAGATCAATATGATGTGTTGAATCAATCTGATGCTTTAATCATCGTTACGGAGTGGAATGATTTTCGGGATCCTGATTTTGAAAAAATAAAGTCAAGATTGAAATCTCCACAAACCATCATTGATGGTCGCAATTTGTGGGATTTGTCCAAAGTTGGGAAATACGGTTTTCGTTATTTATCCATAGGAAGAAAAAATTTACTATGAGAATATTGGTCACGGGTGGAGCAGGTTTCTTAGGTTCACACTTATGTGAATACCTACTCATGCAAGGGCATGATGTTATCTGTTTAGATAATTTTTTTACTGGTTCTAAAGATAATATTCAACACCTGTTTACAAATTATCACTTTGAGTTGATTCGTCATGATGTTGTAGAGCCCATCCTTTTAGAAGTTGATCAAATCTATCATTTGGCTTGTCCTGCATCTCCAGTACATTATCGCTACAATCCTGTGAAAACCATCAAAACCAACATTATGGGCACCATTCATATGTTGGGTTTAGCCAAGCGTACAAAAGCAAGAATTTTACTTGCATCCACTTCGGAAGTATATGGTGATCCACTCATCCATCCTCAACCAGAAACTTATTGGGGAAATGTAAATCCAATTGGTCCAAGAAGCTGTTATGATGAAGGAAAACGTGCTGCTGAATGTTTAATGATGGATTATCACCGACAGAATTCTGTAGATACGCGTATCGCAAGGATTTTTAATACGTATGGACCTCGTATGGCAGAAAATGATGGACGTGTGGTTTCAAACTTTATCTTACAAGCATTACGTGGAAAACCTTTAACCGTATTTGGAACAGGTCAACAAACTCGGAGCTTTTGTTATGTAGATGATTTAATTCGAGGTTTAGTCCAATTGATGGAAACTGAAAACTTACATACTCCTCTCAATTTAGGAAATCCAGATGAATTTACGATGATTGATTTTGCAAAGTTGGTTTTGGAACTTACCGAAAGTCATTCTGAAATTACATTTCTACCATTACCTGAAGATGATCCCAAACAACGATGTCCTGACATCACACTTGCAAAAAATGTTTTGAACTGGAGGCCTACTGTAAGTTTACATGAAGGGCTTAAACATACCATTGAATATTTCCGGAAAAAATTATTTCTCTAAATGCTCGTTTCACTACAATAAAAATGGGCGGTCGCTACCGCCCATTTTTATATGACTTTCTTTTGCTATTTCATCAATGTCAATTTGTGTGTAACTGTCATTCCATTGGAAGTAAGTTTTGCAAAGTAGATTCCACTGGGTAGATCCTTTGCATTAAAGTTCACACTGTACTTCCCTGCATTTAATCTCGCTTTGGTTAATTGGGCTACTTCTCTACCTTGAATATCATACACTGA
>JAOADG010000005.1 GCA_026417415.1 bacterium | reverse complement strand
GTTTCATACAGTACGTTCAGAGATTGGTGAAGCCGTTTATCGTTTCAAATACTGCAGCGACCATAGTCAACTTCATCGTATCGCAGAGGTAGCAGCCAGTTTTTTACAAAGACAGTATTTTATCCATAGGGTCTCTGCGGTTGTCCCGATACCACCTTCCGAATACCGAAGTTTTCAACCGGTTGTGGAATTGGCAAAAGCCATTGCCCAAAAACTAAGGATTGAATTCTATCAAAACGTACTGGTGCGTACACGATCGGGAACCTCATTAAAAAACATTGATGATCCAGAGCAACGTCAAAAAGAGCTCAAAGGCGCTTTTTCTGTCAATTCCCAACTCTTAGCCCGTAAAAATGTTTTGTTGGTGGACGATTTGTACCGCTCCGGCTCAACTCTCAACGAAGCCACAAACGTATTGCATTCCCAAGGAAATGTTTCGTATGTTTATGTTATCACCATGACCAAAACAAGGACCAAGCGATGAAATGTACTAAAGAACAATTTTGGTTTGGAATGTTCCAATTAGGGCTTTCGCAAACACAACTTTCTAAAATGAACCGCATTCTTGAACCTCTTGAAGATCCGTTTTCGCTTGGTTCTGTGTGGAAGAATATTGAGCCCCTTGCTAAAAAAAAGGATAGAGCCATCACCTTATACGACCTTGAATTTGCAATGGATGAATACAATGATTTGAAAGCACGATCCATTGAGATGTTTTATCCCCAACATCCTGCTTACCCTGAAATCTTAAAAAAACGCTTTGCACTTCCTATTCCCCTCTTTTTTCAAGCAAAGGGAGCAACTTCACTATTCCGACAAAACGGAGTGGGTATGGTTGGAACCAGATCCCCTTCCGATAAAGGGAGAGAAGTAATTCTTCAAATCGCTGAAATCCTTGTTAACCATGGATATACCATAGTTTCAGGATACGCAGCCGGGACGGACACCTATTCTCATCTTGCGTCATTAGAGAAAGGAGGGAGCACCATCGCTGCACTCCCTTGCGGTTTAAGAGAATTCAAAAAGAAACTGGAACTTTCAAACTACCTAAATAAAGATAACTTTTTAGTTCTTTCGCAATTTCCTTACACTGAACCATGGTCTGGTGTAAACGCAATGGCACGAAATTCAATGGTGATCGGACTTTCTCAAGCCGTTATCGTGATTGAATCAGGGGCTGAGTACACCTACGATCACAAAAAATCCAAAAACCGAATGAGTGGGACCTTTGTCTGTGGGAAAACCGCATTGAACTTGGGAGTACCGCTTTTGGTTGCTTCACCTGATCTGGTTTCTAAAGATGCTGTGGGTAATGCCAAACTAATCCAATTGGGGGGAATTGAAACTGATCCTCAAGATCTGCTTATTCAACTAGAAAAAATTGGGGGTATCCTGTACCAAAAACCCACAGAAAATCAAAATCAGGACATAAAAGTCGTTTCAACCGAACAACTTTCGTTGGATTTATCGGACGAAAATTTGGTCCAAAAAACCAAACCAAAACCCGGTAAAGCGGTCAAAAGAAGACGCGCTTCAAATTGATAGTTGTAGAAAGCGTAAAATATCCACATTATTAGGGAAGAGAAAATCCCTACACACCATAACAGCAGTGCAGTGTGGTTGTTTTGTGGTGTGGGTTTAACAATGAAAGTTACCTCCTTACTCTCCTCGCAAACTGGGAAAGGAAAATAATCCCCTGCTTTGGTAGTAACAGCATTCGCCTCGGAAGGAAAACTACGAAAATATTAGGAAAAACAACCTTTTCCAATCCAAAATGAACGTGTCGTACGTTGGCACTTGACAAAGCGTAAAAATGTTTGTATATTGGGAATATAGTTTTTTGCTTCGACTAGCAACTGATTATCCTTTGTTTGTAGAAGTGATTTATTCTGCTATGCGGAACCGCCTCAACTTCTTCAATCAAAGCGAGTGTCCACTACGA
>JAOADG010000033.1 GCA_026417415.1 bacterium | reverse complement strand
GCCGGCTAAAATTTGCGCCAGCCCACCAATAAAGATGCCCATCCCGAGGATCATAGAGCCCAAAGGATAAAAGCCCGCATTGTGCAAATTCAGCAAAATGGTGGTCATTCCAAAGCCCAGCAGACCCAAAGGTGCAGGGTTCGCGGTGTTTTCTTGAACGGTAATGGTAGCATTTTCCGGAAGAAATATGGATTGTGACATGATTTGTCCTTTCTTATGAAAGTGGATGGCTTTGACAAAAAAGCAAACACAATATACAACTTTGTGAAGGATAGTGCAAATTGAATCAATTTTGTTAAGAAAATTATTCTAATAACGAAACAATTACCTTAACTAATTTGCTATTTATAATCAATAATATGGTATGGGAAAATGATGAACATGAATGTAAGAGTTGAATTTTAGAAATAATCAGTGTATATTCAATACATTCAATAAGTGGGAAAAAGTATGAAACCTATTTTCCTATTTTTCTTATTGGTATTGTCTTTTTCAACGGTACCATTGGGTTGCAAACGAAAGCAGCCACCCCCAAAAGCCAGTTTTTCAGTTTCAGGTTCAAACGAAACACCAGCAACATTAACCTTTACCAATACTTCACAAAACGCCGATAGTTATCTTTGGATTTTCGGAGATGGGCGTACATCCAATATAACCAATCCAACCATTACTTATGATACCCAAGGTCATTACACCGTTACTTTAATCGCTATTCAATCTTCCACCAACCGAAGCGATACCGCAATGCAGGTCATCGTGATTTCTACCCCTTCGCCTATTGCCAATTTTACCATTTCCGGCTCAACCGTTAGTCCTGCTACCTTAACGTTGACCAACAGTTCACAAAATGCAGATCGATATTTCTGGGATTTCGGTGATAACAGAACCTCAACCATTACGAATCCAAACGTGACCTATGAACGTGCGGGGGTTTATGCTATTACTTTGACTGCTTTTCAAACATCAACGGGAAAGTCCCACAAATTTACAAGAAGTGTTCAAATTACACCAAGTAAGGTGTCTATTCGTGGTGTTTACTTTCAAAAAATTCCCTTTACCACAGGTTATGGAGCAGGGTGGGATATAGACAGTGGCCCTGATTTGTTTTACGAAATTTCGGTTGGGAATAGTGTTCTTGCATCCAGTTCTGTAAAATATGAACTTACACCTTCCCATCTGCCTTTATTTATTCCATTGAAAGAACCGTGTGTCCTTTCAGATTGGAATCAAAATTACGAAATAAAGATCTATGATTTAGATAAATTTTCAAATTCTGATTGTTTATGTGTTGTAGGATTTGTGGTCAATGAGTTAAATCGGTTGAACGATTATCCAACCGAAGCACCGATCCAAAATCGTTTTGCCAATCTGATCTTGACGTTAGAATGGTGGTAGTACAGTTGTTCTTTCTTTGTTGTCAATAAATTCAACTACCCTTTCTGGAATCAAATGGTGAGCATTCAAATTCTAATATATAGTCATTCAATATTTGGAGGAATGTAAATGAAAAAGTTGATTGTTTTTTTCATTTTCATACTAATTGTAATTGGTTGTAACAACACTAGTGAAAACAGTAATCCGTTAGCACCACAAAACACAGATGCACCAATTGCTAGTTTTTCTATAAATGGAACCATGGTTACTCCAGCAACTTTAACTTTAACCAATACGTCATTGAATGCTGACAGCTATTTATGGAATTTCGGAGATGGAAGAACATCCAATATTCACAGCCCGACTGTGACTTATACAACGATGGGACAGTACACAATTACTTTAACTGCAATTCAAACTTCAACCAATCGATCGAATATTGCTAATCGGAGTGTATTTATTGAACCTGGTAGTGTCTATTTAAGTCGATTTACAATTCACCAAATTCCTTTTACAGACAATCAAGGTAGTGGATGGGATTTAACAACTGGTCCAGATGTATTTTGTGAACTTGTAACAAATAATACTTTGATTGCATCAACTCAACCAATATTTGATATTGTTCAATCACAACTGCCGTTGATTTGGGACTTCTCTACTCCATACTTCATTTCAAACCGTTCCCAATTATACAGTTTAAACATATTTGATTATGATGATTTTAGTAGTCATGATTTTATTGGAAGCGTTAACTTTGCTATAAACAACATTGGAAACAATTATCCAGCGAATGTATTACTCCAAAATGGACAAGTTAGAGTTACTTTAACATTAATTTGGAGATAAATTTTAACACGTGACGCCGCCGTCAATGACCAGAGTGTGGCCGGTGATGAAAGCGGCGTCCGGTGAAATCAGGAACAGCACTGCACCAGCAACATCTTGTGGTGTGCCTAAGCGACCCAAAGGGGTGCGTCGGATGATTTGTTGTTTGTGCTCTTCGTCCATCGTCCCTGTCATTTCGGTGATAAGGTAGCCCGGTGCGATGCTATTGACGCGGATATTTTTTTCACCAAACTCCCGTGCTAAAGCACGCGTCATTCCATCTAAGCCGGCTTTAGAGGCCGAATAAGCCGCCAGTCCGCGATAGCCCCGCAGTCCCACGATGGACGAGATGTTGATTATGCAGCCCCGTTTTCGCACGATCATAAGCCGTGACACCAAGCGGGTCAGTTTCAACACCCCCACTAAATTCACGTGGATAACCGTTTCAATATCTTCTACACTTTGTATTGGGAGCACACCATCGCGAGCAATCCCCGCATTGTTAATCAAAATTTCAATGGGACCAAGATCTTTTTCTATGCGCTTAATTTGTGGCTCCAATGCTTCTACTTGGGACATATCCCCTTCAAAAAACCAAAAGGACTGGGGATAAGTTTGGCTTAATGTTTCTACTTCGGAAGTGGATTTGCGGCTAAAGGTGACCACACGATAACCCGCTTGCAACAAGCGTTTTACGATTTCTAACCCTAACCCCTTACTTCCTCCACTAATCAATACCAACGGTTGATGGTTCATATTCTCCCCTATTGTCCTTTCCTAACGGTTTTTCCTGATTCGTTGATTTCAATGGTGTTGACGAACTGAATCACTCTGGGAATGCAGTGCGGTTCTAACGTTTCCCGAGCAAATTGAAGAATCTTTTTTTTCAGCTGAGCAGGATCTACCCCCTGATGTGGGACCACATCAGCACAAACCAATTGGCCCACCACCGAACTACTTTTTCCGTAAACCCGCACCTGCGCAACTCCTTCTACCGCCAACAAACAATTTTCTACCTGTAGTGGTGAAACTTTTGCTCCCCCAACGTTGATGATATCGCTTTCACGCCCTTCAAAATAGACGCGCTCCCCTTCAATTCTTACCAGATCGCCAGTTGCTACCCATCCTTCCTCATCGGTTGGGAGTTGCCGATCTTCGTAGCGTGTCATTGCGTTTTTGCTACGTGCAAAAAGCTGATGATTGACTACTTTTAACGCAATCCCCTCCTCCGGGGCTTGCTCTAACCATTTTGTCGGGAACCCTGCACGACCATCATTTACCGAAAACAATCGCCCAAGTTCGGAAGAAGCATAGATGTGGCTTATCCGTGCCTTGGGAAAATGTTTTTTCAAGCCATCCAAAATATCTTGGGGTACCGTTTCGCCCCCTAAAGTAATTTGTTGAAAGCTACATTGTTCCAAAATGGTTTTAGGAGCAAACAGCAGCACCTGCCGCCAAAAGGTGGGAGTTCCCGTGGCGTGGGTAACTCGGTTTTGAATAAAGCATTGTGCCGCTTCCAAAGGTGAAAGCGATTCTGGGACCACCAAGGTAGAGCCATTGAGCAGTGCTTGAAAAGTGACTTGCAACCCCGCATACAAATAAGGGGGATAGGGAAAAAACCAAACCGTATCTCGTAAAGACGGATCTTTTCTTACCGGTTTGGTCAGTGATTCAATGGTATGTGTGGCTGCTTTGGGAATCCCCGTAGTCCCAGAGGTCAAAAGGGTAATGTATCCAAAGGAATCCTGGGAAGTGTGGGTTTGGATTTGGGCTTCTGCGTCAGTGTCGTGAAAAGGGAACACGGTTGCAATCCCAAACCGTTTCTGCAACTCTACAATTTCTGTATCTTTGCGATTTCCCAACAAAAAAATGTGGGCACCAATCTGATGTAAAGCAATCAGCCAACCTAAATGGGCAATGGGATGGGTGTACTGAATTCCCACGCGAACTCCGCGCAGCGACTGCCAAGGCACCATGAACCCATTCACCAATTCCAATAAATCGTTGTAACGAAAGGGTTTACCTTGATAAATGATGGCATAGCGAGAACCATCTTCTTGACAGAGTTGTTGAAGTAAATGGTACAACATCATCTATTCTTTTTGGTACAAGCGAACAAAATCCTGAACGGTATTGATTTCAAAGCGCGCCCCATCGGCAAAGGGGTCAAACCCTAATTCTTGCTCTAATTTGACCACAATCACCGCCCAATCCATAGAATCAAAACCCAACTCACCAATAGGCAGTTGAAGATTGGGCTGGATGCTTGCTCCCTTTTCTTCTGCTGTTTCTTTCATAATTTGGAATATGGTTTCTTGAACCGTCATACTCACCCCCGTTTGTGGTATTGGATAAAAAAATCAAGTTTTATGATACACCCAAGCATTGGTGGGTTCGTGATATTCATACCGTTTTGCCATCTGTTTGCCGTGGGTTGCAATTTCTTCTACCGCATGGAGTAACGTTTCAAAATTGTCTTCTGATAGTGCGGGTGAAAGCGAAACGCGTACCCATCCCGGTTTAGAGGCAATATGACCCGCATCCAATAGGTTACGGATAAATTTGCTATGCACTTCATCAATGTTCAATAGTTCGTGTCCATACGGTCCCGCGCACATACACCCACCGCGTACCTGTATTCCATAATAATCGTTCAAGAGTGCCACCACCAGTTCGTGGTGCATCTCGTGGATAATAAGCGAAATAATTCCCACACGCGGGACTGAAAAATTTCCCAGTAAACGGATGTTGGGATGCTGGCTCCAACGCTGGTAGGCGCGTTGAATGTAATCTTGCTCCACCGCTTCCATCCGTTCAATCCCCATCCGCTCTTTTAAGTCAAACACCAACCCCGCTTGAATGGATTGAGTGATAGGGGGCGTACCCCCGGTCTCACGTGCGGTAAGATCTGGAAGATAGCGATGATCCCAAGGTGAGGTGTAAAGCACTGTACCACCCCCCGGTTCTACAGGAACACTACTGGAAAACAAAGATTTACGTGCAATCAGTAACCCCGGTGTGCGAGGTCCACCAATGAACTTGTGAGTAGAAAGAAACAGTGCATCGGCATAATCCAACGGTTGATCTTGAGGTTTTACATCCAACCGCACATGCGGGGCTGCAGCAGCAAAATCAAAAAAGGCCACTCCCCCATAACGATGCAATATGCGTGCTATTTGGTACACATCATTTTGTATCCCAGTAACGTTAGATGCGGCGGAAAAGGTGCCAATAATCATCCGTTTGCCACAATGGTTTTTGACCAAATCTTCCAATTGGTTCAGGTCAATGGTCCCTTGCCGACTAAACCCAACGTATTGGGTTTCTGCAATGGTTTCACGCCAAGCGATATCGTTGGAATGGTGTTCCATTAGCGAACGTATGACCAAAGGCGGGAGTGCATCCCGCTGGACCTTGCCTTGACACCAAGCGGGGATACGCAAGCCCATGGCTAGAATCAACCGATTGATGGCACCGGTGGAACCCGCTCCCACAGGGATTAACACATACTCATCATCCGCATGAACGTAATGAGCAATTTTTTGGAAGGCAAGATGGTAGTGATGGGTAATGTAACGTGCTAAAGTTGTGGTCTCGCTATGTGTGTTGGCAATAAATGGTAAAATCCGTTCGTTGAGTTCGTCTTCAATATCCCGAAAAAATCTGCCAGAAGCAGTAAAATCGGCGTAAATCAGCGGTTTTTCACCGAAGGGGGTGTGGATCACCGCATCCCACCCAATCACCCGTTGACGATAGGTTTGGAGCAACGCATTTTCTTCTGCTTCTGTCATGGGTTCAATAGCAGAGAGTGGCTCGCTGTGGTTAAGCGAGACCAAGCGGTGGTTTTCCAATAAAAAAGGATGGTTCATATCACTGCTTTGTATTGTTGATAATCTCGTTTGAGCAAAGCGTGATCGTACCTAGATATTTCGTAAGGGTGATCCGAATCGAGTTTTTGCATATCCGAACGAAAGCCGATACGAATTTTTAAGCGTTGTAAAATGTCAAGCGTATCGTCATTGTACCGCCCGTTTGGATGGGACATTGCCACGGGGGTCTGTTGGGTGATGGTTTGTAGCACATGTAAATTGTGGTTATACTCCAAAAACTGCTGATGGTACGGCATCTGACGAATATCCGTGGGATGCGTATGAGTGTGCAACCCAATGACGTTTCCCGCGCGGTGCAACTCTTCAATGGTCACACGGTTTAACCACAACAACTCGTAGATTGTACGATAATCAAGCGAATGCTCGGCTACAATACGTTCCATAATCTCATAATAACGTTCTTGACCTAACGCAAAATCGCGGATATGCCGAAACAACTTATCGTTGTAAGAATAAAAGGGGTAAATTGCCCAATCTTCTTCACGAAAACGCTTTCGTCCTTGTTCGTATAGTTCACGATATTCGGACGCTTCACACACCTCAAAGAAATGTTGATAGAATTCATCAATGGTACGATACTGCGTCGTCCGAATATAACGATAGAATTCCAATTTTTCAACTACCCCTTCTAACGGCGAAGTATAGATAAAAAAGAACCCGGTTAACCCTAACTTTTGCAACACCGGAAAGGCAACATCGTATTGGGAACGCAACGCATCGTCAAAGGTCAAACAGAGCGCATCCTCCGGTAGCGTCCCATCAAGGAAACGTTCCATCCACAGTTGAGCAGGTACGATGCGATCCAATCCTACAAACCGAAGCAACGCTTCAAAGGTTTCCGCATCAATTGAACCTTGCACTTCAGGATGGCGTTGATGATCATGAAAATGATGAAACATTAATCCGTATGGTTTCATTTGATTCCCCCTTGCACAAATGAGTTAATTGGGACGATCCTGATCCGAATCGCTTTTGGTCCAATACCAATCGGAACCGCGACTTGGGATTTGCTCAACCCCTTTGAAGGCGCTCATGATGGTCGTTAGGGTCGGTTCAATGGGTTGGAAACGCGATGGAAAAGGGACATACGACGAAAAATCTTCTGTACAACTAATTCCTATTTCATTCAACCATTGCTCTGTTTTTCCATAAAAACCCCACATATCAAAGCCAAGCGCATCATGCTCAAGGAGTTTCTGTTGCAACAGTTGTAAAAATTGGATGCTTTGTTCTTTTGAAACCGCTAAAAACTCTACCACTCGCAACAAACGTTCGCTGATGGGTTCGGCCTGCTCGGACGGACGGTAATGAAAATGCTCTATGCGGTAAACCAATAACCCCATCCGCCCTTCAAAGGGTAGAAAGTAGCAATGGTATTGAAAATGTGGGTGATCAAGGTAGCGCCATTTTAGGTACGCTGAATGCCGAGCCGCTCCAATCAAATTGGGTGCAAAAAACCGCCAGCCCTTAGCATCCCAATCGGAAAGACCGATGGGTGCTTCCAAAGAAACGTCACCTTTTGAACCGTCGGAAGGAATGGTAAAAAACTTGAGCATGCTTTCTACCATAGTGAATGGGATATCCGGATAAAGGGCTGCGAGTAAAGCACGGATGCGTTCTTGATGGTGAGGGGAAAGCGCCAGATATCTTGGTGTTGTTTCCAAAACCTGCCAATGCAAGGCACGGTAAATGCGTGCAACGTTCGCATTGATGCCAAAAGAAATGATGACTTGATCAGCAGTGCGGTCAAACTGTTTCAGTAGTTGAAGCCCAGTGGTGGTGCTGCGCTGGTCACGGGTAGTCATCCAATTGGCAAGCCAATAGGCAGGTTTCGTTTCTCCGTACACGTTCAACGTAAAGGGAATGGCACCTAAGATCCCTACACATTCGCCTTGGTGAAAAGCAAGGGCAAAACTGTACTCCTCGCTTTCCTCGCAGAGTGGCAAACCAAAGGTCCAATCAAACAGGGGCTTGGAACGCGTATAGATGTGATTGTCCGCCCAGTGCTGACGCAAAAAGGCTGAAATGATTGAATATTCGCTTCGTTTTGCCAGTCGTATCATTATCTTCCTTATTCCCAAAGTGAATTTTCATGATAACAGATTGGTTGCTAAATAGATTTAGATAATTTTTGTCTAATTTAGGTAAATAACATATACGAAATCAATTAAAATTGTGTGAATATCAAACGAAATAGGTTTGTAAAGGATCGTTGAGTGGTTTCAAACGGTATGAAAAAGCGTCCATCCCTGAGGCAGAGTTGAGTTCACACTTAGCCAAGAGATCGGTAAACAAGCGATTTCAATGTATGGCGAGAGAAAATAGAAGTGCGCTAATACCCACGCTCTCTATAAAGTGCCACCACTTCGTTACGTGATAAAGGACGATTGTACAACCGCACATCATCCATCGCCCCTTTCCAAAAACGGGTGCGATAGCCGTTGGTGTACCAGCGTGCTAATCCTAACTGTTGTGTTCCATCGTAGATGGTGGGTCCGAGGTGAGTGGCAGAATCTGCCAGCACGCCATTGATGTACATCCACGTATGCAAACTGTCTTTAATACATACCAGATGTTGCCAGACCTTGGGTTGCAAGGTGTCAATCGGTGAATCGGTTGCTCTTGGGTTTATACATACGCCAAAAGACATTTCGTTAGAATAATCGTATGCCTGTTGAATGTTCCACGAGCGGTCGTTGGTGTGAGCATTTTCTAAGATATCTGCCCATCGCACTTGTGTAGAATCGGGCATTACCCACAGCGATAATGAAAAATAAGGGTAATTGAAATAGTCCCCGAGTTCAGCATAACTGTTTGCTCCATTAAAATAGAGAGCACGGTTCGTTTGATTGAACCGATCGGCGACTATGGTCGTATTGTTTAACGTACCGTGACGACCGTTTCCGCTGGAATCACCGCAATTGCCATCCAAAGGGTAGTACGCTACCAAACCTTGGGTTGGGACCGCCATATCGGTTGGGGCAGATGGTGATGAATGGTCTTTACAACCAAGAAATCCAACAAGTAGAAAAAAAGTAAAGGTCACTATGGATGGAAACATAACACGCTCCGAATGGAAAAGTTGTATCGTTTCTTTGCCTATGGGTTTGCCATAGGGAACAAGAGATTTTGAACCAAAACTCTTTGACCTTAGATCACGGCAAACCTATCTACGGTCAAAGGATGCGAAAAACCAAGAGTGTACGACTTTGATAAGCCAGTTTCTATCGTAGTTCAAAAGGATAACGGCTTAAAACTTCGTTCCATTCGGTCGGTAAATAGAAAGATGAAAAAAGCGAAACGAGAAAGGTTAGCGATTTGAAGCAAAATAAAAAAGGATTATCCTTACTTTTGGTTGAAAAGAACGGAAATAGATACGGTAGCGGGGGAGGGACTTGAACCCCCGACACGCGGATTATGATTCCGCTGCTCTAACCAACTGAGCTACCCCGCCAATGAACCAGCAACTTTTACGAAGGAATGCAATATACATCGTGTTTTTCTGTTTGTCAAGTCCCTCATTTGGGTATTTGAGTAAGGTTTAGGGCGGCTATCGCAGAAATCTTCTAAAATCCCTTTGAATTCACCGTAACCAAAGCAAATAGAGGTTGTATGTTCCTCTTAGAGTTTTCATTTGTGCAAATTTTGCAATGTTTTGAGTCGTTTCTTTGAGCACTATTTTTAAGAAATATCTAAAACTTTTCAATCTGAGTGCAAATTTTGCATTCAACATTTGAATTTTGCACGTAGAAATCGCCCACACTTCTTTTGAAATTACGTATTTTCTATAGATAGATGTAGGGCAAAGGTAGATCCTTGAGCATACGTGAAAAAAAGTAGCGTGGCACGCGGTTTGCTCTTTTTATAGATAGAAGTGGTGGTAACGTTGGAAGATGATTGTGGAAGAAGGAGAAGATAAGACCATATGCAATTGAATGACACAGGTTTCGGGTCGGATGAAGACTGGGAAATGCATAATTGCGGTAGGAGGTGATGGGAATTGGTAATTTGCCGGTGAGTGGTGATTGAAAAGTTTGATTGAATGGTTCACCGGCACTCCTACTGATGAAGTGATACAAGTGTTTTGACTTGTTTGTGCGCGTAGGATGGCAAAAAGGGCGGCTTAATCAAGGGCTGCCTTTTTTGTTGTAAAAAAATGGCTGTGGATAATTCACCTGATTTATCCACAGCCCAATGATTTACCAGACCGTTTCAATTTCTCTATAACCGTGCATCAAGCAACCATTTCGGTTCTTCAAAAGCGGTCAATTCGTGGAAAATTTTATCCCAATTGGACCGTTCCAGCGCTATTTTTCGTGCTTCTGTTTGCATTAGCAGGTAGTTTTCTGGATATTGCTGGCACTTCAGCACGGTTTGCACAATCGCATCCGTCCATGCTTGGAGGTGGTTGGCAGGTAAAACCACACCTGCACGTGTCCCTTCTACCAACTCTTTTGGTCCACCGATGTTGGAAACAAAGACCGGTACTCCACAACTTAACGCTTCTACTACCACCATCCCAAAGGTGTCTGTATTGCTCGGGAACACCAAGAAATCCACAGCAGAGTAAAGTTTTGGAAGTTCCGTTTGGGCTACTTTTCCGATAAAATGGATATGTTTCATTTGAGTACTTAGTGTTTCAAATTCAGCCACATTTGGACCCGTACCAGCAAGAAGAAGACGTGCGTTCGGAATTGCTTTTTGTACGTTTTCAAACACTTGAAATAAAAATTCCAAATTTTTGTCTTTTGAGATGCGGCCTGCATACAAGAAATGGATCCCCTCTTTGGGAACTGCAAACCTTTCTTGAAGATAGGATTTATCTACATTTTGTCGGCTAAAGTGATGCGTATCTACCCCACGTGTAAACAATTTCATTCTTGTGCGATCAAAACCGCGCTGTTCCAATATGTTCATATACTCTTGGGTTGGAACGCGGATGGTATCTACCATTTTGTAAAACCACTGTACATAAGAATCCAACAATTTCACCACACCATCATCTTTTACAATCTCTTTGGCTTGAGCACGAAAGTCGGTATGATAAATTCCGATACAAGGAATGGACATCAATCTTGCAATGAAAAGCCCAATCAAACCCATGGGACCGGGCGTTGAAAGATAGATTTCGTCTGGCTCGTAGCGGTAGATTATATCCAACGAACGCAATAGCGATGGGATGCGTAACACATAACTTTCGTAGTACGGCAAGTTGTAAGAATAGATAGATGGTAGATGAATGATGTAAGGCGATGGCATCAGCGCATTGGCATCCACAGAGGTGACAATCTTGATCTCTTGGTCTCGCATCATTGAAAGCTTGCCAATGGTATGCAGCGTTACAGACACGCCATTCAAATCGTTTAACGTATCGGTAAACCACAAAATTCTTTTGTGCGCGGAACCGTTTCCAAAGCGCTTTTGCAGTTCGTTAAGCAACTCGCGACCTTTGTACATATGCCGAAAAGAAGTAAAAAAGGGTACGGATAAAAACACACCGGGCAAAGCAGTAGTCAAATTCTTGATAAGATGGTCCACATCCCCTTTAATGAGATCCGATTCCACCGATTGAAGCAACAGTTTTAATAGTTCATCGCTGGTCTCTGCAATGGTTTCAAAAGTATCTTTCAACTTTTGTTGAATCGGTTTTTCTTCATTTGCTTTTTCTATCAGATCAAACAACAGATCTTGGATGCGACGTTTCTGCTTGCGTTTGCCGTTAATGGCTTTTAAGCCCTTGATTTTGAGAAGATTGGTTTTAGAAAACGATTTCTTTTCAAAAATGGCTTCTGTCAATTGGCTAAGCAACGGCGCTCCACTAAACTCTTTTCCTTTTTCTTTGGTAAAATCGTATGCAATTTTATACACTGAAAACACTAACGATTGAAAATCGTTGTGCCTTCCATGCGCCTTCCCTTGTCGGTTTGCGATGCTCTGTAAAAATTCTTGCGGTGTTTTTCCTTCTGCTTCGGTATAAGTATCCGCAATAAAGATTCCAGCGTGATCGTCTGAACCGCCTGTAAATCCTTTAATCCAAGGCGTATCACCGACGGGTTCTATGTGGTATCGTCTGCGATAATCTTCTATATGCTCTGGTGTGAGTTTGGATAGTGCATACGTCCAACGCAGATTATTCATACGATTGCGGCCGCCATTGATGGATTCAAAAATGTTAAACAACAAAATGAGACGCTCTAAATGATGGTATTGCAATTTGTTGTTCACCGCATACGTCGCATGGGCTAAGGAATGTACGATGTTTTCTTGTACCAAATAATCTCTAAATTGATATACATCATTACGAAGACGATCCATCACTTCAAACTGCTCAGCGCTGAATCCATAGCACAAGACGTGGATCTTGCAATCATCTTCTGGAAAATATGCGGTTGCTTCAACTCCTAAAAACGTTTCCTTCGGATACTTCTCATTCAATAACAACGCCCCTTCAATGCGATTGTGATCGGTAATGGTGACCCAATTCATCCCTTTCTCTTTTGCCATACGATAAACATGAAAAGGATCCGTATAGGATTCTGCCGCACCTAACCGCTTGAGAAACCACTCCGAAGGATGCTCTGAATACTTGGAATGGACATGCAAATCCGCTTTACTCATTTCAATTCTCCTTGATTTAATCTTACAATAGGTACCGAATGGAAGTTTAGTTCGTATAAGGAATTTGTAAATCTTTCATTAAGAGAATTTCTAAACATCGTTTACAGGAAGGGAAGGTTTGGAAAATGAAAACTATTTTTGTACATTTGCCCCTTATTTTTTGCAAATGACTAAAATGACCAACCCTCACCACAAACCATTGCCTCATACCAAACGGTTATCTACGGATACACAACTGCCACGCATTTTATTGATTGGCAATCCGAATGTGGGAAAAAGTGTGATTTTTGGGCTGTTAACCGGAAAGTATGTGACCGTATCCAACTATCCGGGCACATCCGTAGAAATCACCATTGGCCGTGTAAAGATTGAAAATCAATGGTTTGAACTGTTGGATACCCCCGGTGTAAACAGTTTGTTACCGCGCAGTGAAGATGAACGTGTGACCCGAGATATCGTTTTAGAAAAACCACCATACGGCGTGGTGCAAGTGATAGATGCGAAAAATTTGATGCGTGGACTACAGTTAACGCACCAACTCATTGAATATCAACTCCCTTTGATTGTGGTTCTCAATATGTGGGATGAAGCCGAAGAACGCCACATCCAGATTGATGTGCAAGGGTTACAAAAAAAATTAGGCGTTCCAGTCATTCCAACTACTGCGACCCTACATTTCGGAATTTCGGAGCTCAAACAAGCATGGCAAAACTTTCGCAAACCTACACTGAAACTGGAATTCCACCCATTGATTGAACAAACAGTAGAGAAAATCTCAAAGCATTTGCCCATCCACCCGTCCTTGCAAAGAGGCGTTGCCTTGTCCATTTTATCGGGCGATCAAACCATTCTTGAACAGTTGAACATTCCAAATTCTACAGCCATCCAAAATGAAATCCAACAACACATCCTTGCATTGAAAGAGCGATTCTACGAACCGTTGTCTTTTCTATTATCAAGGTCTCGCAAACAAAATGTAAACGAACTGTTTGGAATTTATTACTCTTCGCCAACCCGTACCATTCCTGTTTGGAGAGAAAAAATCGGAAACTGGATGATGCATCCCATTTGGGGTGTCCCATTTCTATTGTTGGTGTTGTTTTTCATGTATCAATGGGTAGGGGTGTGGGCTGCAGGGGATGTAGTGGATTGGATAGAAAACTCCATTTTTGGTGGAATTGATCCAGAAACTCAAAAAACGACGGGCTACATCAACCCGTTTTTCATACAACGCTTAGAGCCACTGAAACAATATGGTGCATTGGGGAATGGATTGGTGGATTTTCTTGTGGGTAAATATGGTGTGATTACCCTGGGAATCACCTATGCGATAGCCATCGTTTTGCCTGTAATTTTCTTTTTTTTCATTGCTTTTGGGATTTTAGAAGATAGTGGATATCTCCCACGGTTGACCATCCTTTCAAATCGGATTTTCAAAAAAATTGGTTTGAATGGAAAAGCAGTTTTACCGATGGTGTTGGGTTTAGGTTGTGATACCATGGCGACCTTTACCACGCGTACTTTGGAAACCCGCAAAGAGCGGATGATTGCCATTCTATTGTTGGCACTGGGCGTTCCCTGTTCGGCCCAGTTGGGTGTGATTTTGGGTATGGCAAGCGCAACGCACCCAAAGGTACTCCTCATTGTTTTTGGCACGGTGGCGTTGCAATTGTTGTTGGTAGGTTGGTCGGCCAATCGCGTTTTGCGGGGAAAAGTATCAAGTTTTTTGATGGAAATACCGCCTATCCGCATACCTCGCTTAAAAAATCTTGTGATTAAAACGGTGTTTCGAGTGAAATGGTTTTTATTGGAAGCGGTGCCCCTATTTGTGATTGGCACGGTGGTTCTGTTTCTGGTAGATAAACTTGGGATTTTGAGTGGGATTGAACGGATGGCTCAGCCGATATTGCGGAACCTTCTTTCTTTACCCAATGAAACCGCACAAGCGTTTATTTTGGGCTTCTTGCGGCGTGATTACGGTGCTGCGGGTCTGTTTATGTTAGAAAAAGAGGGGTTCTTGGATCTGATACAAACCACCGTTTCGCTTACGGTGATGGTGTTGTTTATCCCTTGTTTAGCAAGTTTTTTAGCCATAGTAAAAGAGCAAGGGTTGAAACATGCACTCCTTATTGCAAGTTTCATTTCTGGGTATGCCATCCTTGTGGGAGCGGGATTGAACTTGGTTTTGAGGAATTTTCAAATTTTACCTTAAGGGGGATGATGGCACACGAAAACGAAATCTATCGCTGTTTACGAAGTGGAGATGCTTGCCGCTTTGTGGGTAGAAAGCGTGAATATTTGGACCATTTGTTTGAAAACATTGGCATTTTTTTAGAAGATCAAAAAGATGCGGTGGCGGATCTGGAAGAAGTTGGGATCTTTCGGGATCAATTGGAACCGTTGATTCAAGACCAACACATTGAGCTGTATTTGGATCCGCATCAAGTTGAACGGTTTCGTTGGCTACCGAATGGAGAAATTTTGTACAAAAAAATCATTCGCAGACACCGTTTGGCGGAGCGGTTGCTGGTAGATATTTTGCAGGTCCCATTAGGAACAGAAGAAAGAACGGAAGGACCTGCTTGCTTACTGGATCATTCCCTTTCTGATGAAGTGGCCGATTCGATTTGCACGCTCCTTGGTCATCCCACCACTTGTCCCCATAACCATCCTATCCCGCCCGGTGAATGTTGTGTACGTGTTGAATATGCGGTCAAACCGCTGTGGATACCATTAAGTCGGGTAAAGGTTGGAAAAGAGTATGTGGTGCATACCATTTTAGATGAAGAAGCGGCAGAAAAGTTAATTCGCTTGGGGATAAGTATTGGCAGTAAGTTGTGGATAAGACAAACTCTACCCACGGTGGTATTGGATTGTGAACAAACCACGGTGGCTTGTGACCAAGATATTGCTCAATATGTATTGGTGCGTGATGTTCATCGTTAGTTCTTTAGTGAAAACTTGATTAATGGGTGACACTATTGTAAATTACACAATAAAACGAACACGTGTATTGTGTGGAGTATTGAATGAACCAAAATCTAGTTAGACCGTTTCAAGCAGAATTCTTTACATCCGTTCCATCGGTGAAAGAAAAACCCTTTTTGCCTGGTTGGAAAGAAATTGTGTTTGCGGGGCGTTCAAATGTGGGTAAATCGTCGTTATTGAATGCACTTTGTGGACGTGAAAATTTGGCACGCACGTCTAAGACCCCCGGTTCAACGCGGACCATAAATTTTTATGCGATTAATAATGAACAGTTGTTTTTTGTGGACTTGCCCGGGTATGGTTATGCCTATGCGAGTAGAATTGAACAGATGTCATGGGCCATTGAACTTGAGGATTACTTTGAATATTCTACAAATATTGCAGGGGTTTTGGTTTTAGTAGATTCGTTCGTGGGACCTACCGATCTTGATATTCAATTAATTGAATGGTTAAGTATAAAAAGAAAACGTTTTGCGATTATTTTAACCAAGTCAGATGTACCCAATCAATCTGAATTTTATCAAACGATGCAAAAAATCAACCAACTTCAAGTCCAAGTCCCTATCCTTGTAATATCTGTTCGTAAAAAGAAAAATGTGGATAAAGTGATACAACTGATAAGAGAGTGGGGTTTCAATGAGTGAATTATTTAAACGTGATGTACGTCGTCTGATTTTGGAACTGGCAAGAAAAAAGTTTCTCCATTTTGGGGTTCGGAAAACCACTATTGAAGAAATCGCAAGGGAACTCAAAATTTCTAAAAAAACACTGTATGAGCACTTTCAATCCAAAATGGACATCTGGGAAAATTTGCTTGAATTAGAATCCAAAATCACCAAAGAAAACTTAAAAACCTATTTGCCTGGAGAACAGCCACCCCTTACAAGAATGGAAAAACTATGTGGTTATTACTTTCGCAGAAATTTACAAAATCAAAGTGGGACCACAGACGACCCGAACGAAGGAATGGCGGCACAAAAACAACTTAGAGAAATCAGCATGTCTAATGCTTTCGTATTTCTTTTAACCGAATTGATAGAAGAAGCCAGAAGTTCGGAAGCGATACGGAACATTCCTTCTGAGGTTTTAGCGCATTTAGTTCGTTTGGTTTTAGATCGCATGGTCAAAGATTGTATCCAAGGCAAATCCATTACTCTTGAGGAAGCAAAGAGATTATCTTTAGCAATGGTGCGCAATAGTGGATAAATGATGATGAATATGGAACATTTACATATTATCGTAAATTAGAGAATATGATAATGATATGAAATTTATTAATTTTTATAAAGGAAGTCACAAAATATGCAATGGTACCTTTGGTTTATGCTGTACACCATTTTGGTATGGTGTATTTCTATCATTTCGGTAATCCCGCTGATTAGCATTCTTGTCCCTTCGCGATACCGTTGGAAAGGTGAAGTTGCACAACGTTTGCTTGCTTTACAACTGAAAATGCAACTCTTGCTTTCTGCTTTCATCGCTGCCATCTATTTTTTAGGCAATCATTTTGGGATAGCAAGCCCTTTGGGTTATATGCAACATCTATCTATTCGTTTGTTTGAAAACTACCCCCTCCTTGGCATTTCACCGCTATTTGTAATTCTAAGTACCATTTATTTCTTTGTGTATGAACAACCTTACCACTGGAAAAAAGGACTCATTCGCCGTAACCCGCTGGTTGTGCACATTGCACTCATGTGGTTTGTGATTCTGGCCTTTTCAGTGGTATCGGGTTGGCTATTCCATGTTCCTTTTGGAACAGCAATGTACGAGGTGCAATGGGGTTCTACACTTAGTCGGTTTTTTCATTTGCTTTTTTCTGCCTTAGTGATTGTTGCCTCTATTGCAGTATTATCAAGCATTCCAAGTCAAGAAGATGAATCAATGTTGAAGTATTTTCTGAAATGGATTCTGTTGGGAAGTGGAATTCAATTGATCAGCGGTACTGCCATGATTGTGGTTATGGGTATGAAGAATTTGCCCATACCGGTAGGACACATCATTTTAACCCTTTCCATCTTGTTGGCAATAGGTGTGATTTCCATGTCTGCTGTGGCTTTGCAAAAAGAAGGTAGCATTTTAAGGTTAGCGAAAGGAACTGCCTATACAGCACTTCTAACCTTTTTTACCATGCTGGTAGTTCGTATCCTTCATTTAACCAAACTGCAATCCATTATCAATCAGTAAATTCAAAGGGTTTGGGTTGGTGCACTCCAAGATGAATACTTTGAAAACGGAACTCCAACCCAAATCGGAAAACTATTTTAAGCTCCTCAGTATCCTCTTTTTCAAATTGCTATTATTGGGATGGATAGCAATTTGGATCACAAGGATAGCATTTTACCTTCGTTACCCCGATTTTCAAAAGTTTGTACCCCTCCGAGAGGTTTTATCAACACTTGATTTAATGTTACGCTTTGACTTATCTACCACCACCATGATGCTTATTCCTGCATTTTTAGGATTTTCAATTAGTGCTATCCCTTCCCTCCGAAAGTTGATGGTGTACTTCTCTGTTTTGGTTTTGGTCCTTTCCTATTGGTTTAGTATTGGGATCTTGTGGGCGGACACCCTGTATTATGGTGAAGCGGGAAAACATCTGACCTTTGAAGTGTCTGCCATTCAGCACGATCTCTGGACCATGTTCAAATTGCTTGTTGCCAATTATCCGAAAGCCCTGCTTCTCATTTTGTTTCTCTATTGGTTTATTCCCTATCTCTTTGAGCGATTTCTACAACCACTTATCAACAACCTAACTACAGCAAAAATCAACTGGTTTCAATATAGTATCGGGTTACTTATCTACATCTGTATAATCATTCTTTTTTTAAGAGGCGGGTTTCAATATAAACCATTAAGAATCGGCCATGCGTTCCGTTCAGACAACGTGTTAGCCGCTCATCTTACCTTAAATGGTTACTACACCTATATCACTTCAAAATTTGCAAGAAAAGGTGTACAACGACACTGGATGCCTATGGAGCAAGCCATCTCAATGACCAAACAGTTGGTTCAGTCAAAAAACGAGAGTTTTCTACATCCCAAATATCCTCTTCTTCGTAAAAAAGAATATCCAAGACACCCCATAACACCTCGCCCAAATATAGTTTTGCTCATTATTGAATCACTTTCGGCAGAGTATCTATATTCATTTCACGGCAAAATACAGACCATGCCGTTTTTTGATTCTTTATCTCAACACAGCGTGATTTTTACCAACTGTTATGCGGTAGGAACACGTTCTATGGAAGGAATTTCGGCAATTATCGGTGGAATTCCCAATCTTATGGGAGGTACGTTTATCGGGGGTGAATACGAACAATCAACTCTAAGAGGTTTAGGTTCTATTCTTTCAGAAAATGGTTACCATTGCAAATTTATCCACGGTGCAGCCAAAGGGTCTATGGGTATTCAAGAATTGGCCAATAGTTGTGGTTATCCGATCTTTTACAGCAAAGAACAGTTTTCTAAACAGGAAGACGATGGACATTGGGGGATTTGGGATCGTTATGTTTTGCGCCGTATTACCAAGGAATTGGATACGATGCCGACCCCAAGCCATATCGCAGCGTTTACGTTATCTACACATTCACCTTACCTATTACCCTCGGATTTTTATCCACCGTTTGCTAAACATTTGCCAAAAGCCGAGTTATATAACTCTTTTGCAAATCTTGATCGTGAACTAAAACAATTTTTTGTAGAGGAGTCAAAGCGTCCACGTTTTTCCGAAACCATATACATTTTGATAGGTGACCATACCTCCGAAACTTCTTCGGACATCCAATGTAGATTTCGTGTCGGTTGTCTCATCTTTGCGCCTACACGTTTATCTGCTAAAGAATACACGTATTTCACTTCACAAGTGTCTATAATCCCGACCATTTTGGATTTATTGCAATTGAGCGTACCCCATTCTAGCTTTGGAAAATCGTTTTTTGATGAAGATACGCTCCATCAATTTGCCTATTTTACCCACGCAAACTACGTCGGTTTTGCTTATCAAAATGCAATTTTATTGAACAATTTAGATTTTGACTTAAAATTGATACGCCCGTACGTAGATCCATCGGAACAAATCAATGCACTTCATCACGAACCTATGTTAGCTAACTCTTTGAGGAGTTATCTACATGCTTATTATCAAACCACGTTGCATGTACTCAAAAACAATCAAATTTATCCACCGCATCAAAGTATTATCCAAGAAAAGGTTGAAAACAGTGATAGATCACAATAGTGTAGATAATATTGTATTATTATGATATTTGTATAAATATGATAACGACAATTTTACTAATTTTACTGTCTGGTATTTTGGGTTATCTTGCTTACCACTTCAAAGCAGTAAACCCAAGGGGAGCCATTTGCGGAACAGTGATTGCGGTGATCATTTCTATCTCTGGTGGTTGGAAATTTTTTGTGCTACTAACTGGATTTGTGGTATTTGGTGCGCTTTTTGCAAAACTTCCACACCAATTTTCAGAAACAACCAATCAGTTATCTGCACGTAACTGTTTTCAAATCCTTGCTACGACTGGCGTTTCCGCACTTTCATTGTTGCTCAGCATAGGGTTTGTAAAAGATGCCATTTTACAACGTGGTTTTCTGCTTGCGTCTTTGACAGCATTGGCAACCTCTTTTTCCGATACGATGTCTGCAGAAATCGGTGGACGATATGGAGGAACTCCAAAAAAACTTCTATTCGGAAAAATGCTAGAACGTGGCGAAAGTGGCGGTATGACTTGGTTAGGCGTTGCTGTTGGTGCCATTTCTGCGTTTGCATTTTTTTATTTCGTAAAACAGATTCACATTGTACCACTTGAAAAAGAATCGAATTTGGCAATGCTGGCTTTTTTGGGAAACCTTTTGGATTCAATACTTGGGGCTTTAGTACAAAATCGTTATCAATGTAAAGTGTGCAAGGTGATTACGGAAAATTCACATCATTGCAATCAGCGTTGTGTTCAACAAAGCGGTCTAGGCCTTACCAATACAGGTGTTAACGCGATTAGTACCCTTTGTATCGGAATCCTTACCTTTTGGTTGTACACCTAATGTAATTGCACAAAAAAAACATGGGTATCCTAAAATACCCATGAATAGTGAGCCGCCAGGGACTCGAACCCCGAACCGACAGATTAAGAGTCTGCTGCTCTACCCATTGAGCTAGCGGCCCTTTGATTCTACAAATCAAAATACGATGTTTTTTTTAGATTGTCAAGTACAATGAAAACCCGCACTACGTCTTCATTTCCTGCCACAACATCCAAAGAGCAGTATGAATGGTACGCAAGCGATGCACCAAACGAGGACCGGGAAAAACAAAATGCTCTGCACGAATGGACGGTTTATCAATGCCTTTGTATTTCTTAGCAATAGCAATCCAGACGGTGCCTACAGGTTTGGTCGGTGTTGCACCACTCGGTCCACTAATTCCTGTTATCGCTATTGCAAAATCGGCATCAAATTGTTTGATTGCGCCACTTGCCATCGCCCGCACGACGCTTTTTGAAACGGCTCCATCGCGATCTATAGTTTTTGCTGGTACACCTAACAACGTTTTTTTGGCTGCATTATGATAGGCAATCACTGCTCCTTTGAATACTCTGCTAATCCCCGGAACTTCAGTAAACATGGAAGATAAAGCACCACCGGTACAACTTTCAGCAAAAGCAACGGTCTTTTTCATTTGCGTCAATTCATTAAGAATCACTTCAATGAGTGATTCATTTCCGATATGATAACGAATGCTGGAGGTTGCCTGCAAAACCAATGGTAGTGCCTTCTCTATCATCTCATTCGCTTTTTGAAGAGATTTTGCTTTTGCAGTTAATCGCAAATCAACCAAACCATGTTTAGGTAAAAATGCAAGCGAACATCCTGCTTCTTTGATTTGTTTTAATCCTTCTTTGCCAAGTGCTGTCTGGATTTGCGTTTCACCCCAACTGGCAGTACGAATGAGTTTCACAGCGACATACTCACGTTTTGGAATGCTTTCCAATTTTGGAATCACATATTGTTCCATCATGATCATTGCTTCAGAAGGCACGCCCGGTAAGGAATAGAAGTATTTATTCTCTCGTACTATTTCAATTCCTGATGCTGTACCTATAGGGTTGTAAATGGGTGTTGCACCTACAGGAAACTCGGCTTGATTTCTCGCAAATTCAGGAACAGGGCGGTTTAGGCGCGCATACTTTTCTTCTACATCTTTCATCATTCCTTCATAAAATTGTATTTCTAAACCAAATAGTTTCGCCACAACTTTTTGGGTAATGTCGTCAGGTGTTGGACCTAAACCACCTGTGGTGATGACGATATCGCTTCTCATCCTTGCGCGAATCAAAGCATCCATCATATCGCGTTCATTATCTCCCACTGTAGTCATATACCTCGGTTCTATACCAATGTTCAGCAGCATTTCTGCAATCCGTGCCGCATTGGTATTGGTGGTAAATCCGTACAGCAACTCGTCTCCAATTCCAACAATTTCCGCTTTCATAAGAGTGCAAGTCCTCGTAAAATGATTTGAATAAAGGTAGATACAATCAATGCATAAAGCCCAGCAACAAGATCGTCTATCATAATGCCAATTCCACCGCGCAACTGTTCTAATTCACGAATGGGCGGGGGCTTCCAAACGTCAAACCAACGGAAAAGTATAAAGTCCAACAACCAAAAGCAAATGGGTTGACCACTTACAAACAGCAACGTGAGCCACATTCCGCCGACTTCATCAATGATGACTTGGGATGGATCCTCCCCCCAAAATCGGATGGCACGATGCGCAGCAAGCGTTCCGAAAATGATTACCAGCAGCAATGCGAAAACACGAACAGAAAAGGGTTGCGAAGCAAAGGGTATCCATAAGATCAAAGCAAGAAGCGAGCCCAGGGTACCCGAGGCCCAAGGAAGGTAGCCAACACCCAGCGAAGAAAAAATGGCTGCCAAATAATCGCTTGGTGTCTGCAATGGTTGCAATTGTTGTGGTTTCTTAATCCGAAAATTCATCTATCGTATGATTAGCAATCCGTAATGACCTTTGGAATATCCTTCATAATAGCGATGCGCAATCACTTTGATAGCATAGGTTCCTGTAAAACTCGGTTCAATTTTTACTAGAGCCGAAGAAGAAGCATCCGTGTCCCGTTTGATTTCAACCCACTGATTGTTGATGTATTTGTACAATACCAAATCTATATCACGGATACGATAATCGCCAAAAGCAAGAATTCCATAATTGACACCTTCATGAAGTTCACGGTAAGTGAATTTTTCATCCGAGATGATATCAAATTCCATTCGTACAATTTCAGCATCACCTTCTTCTGCAATTTGAATCAGAGGCAAAGAAGCGGCTAAAATCGGCTTCATGGAAGTCCCTTTGGAATTGTCCATTGACCTAAAATCTAGATCTTGTGCGAATCCATTTCCTGAAAAAAGAAAAAATAGAATGAGCAGAATGGTTTTCATTGGCAACCTCAAAAAAATTGATTACATTAAAAATAATTGAAATTGTTGTGGTTTCAAATCAATTTTCTATTTTTTTCTCTATTGGGAGGCACATATGCATCGTTCTGCTTTAATTTGCTTGATTTTGACTGTTATTGCTGGTTCGCTTCTCTATTCTAAAACACTCTGCGAGATTTCCCAACAGCCGTTCCCAATCCTTGACGGCAGTGAAAATCGTTCAGCTCCCTTTTTGGATACGGACCAGTTGCCTACGTTGCCTCCTGTAACGGATACCATTGGGATGGTTCGCCGCATCGGCCGCACCTGGTACGAGGGCCAGCACAATGGGACCATTGGACGAATGTTAGAAATAGACACCAATACCCAAGCCCTGCATTTTACTTATATGCGCGGGATTGACAGTGCCGCTACCAACCGCACCGTACATTACAATCTGTATTACCCTGCGAGCAATCAGTTGGCATTTGGCCAATACGGGATTCCCGCTCACCCCTCCACTATCACTCGCAGTGGCTTTACCTGTCTAGGGGTCTATTCCAGCAGTGGGTTACCCTTTTTAGCATTTCACGAAAACAACCCCCGTGCTTCGGTGACTACCAGCAACGTCTATTTTGATCTTGAGTTTGGTGTGGGAGCATTTCTCTCGCAAGCCCCTATGTCTTTAGCCACATGGAATGGAACCACTGCCAACGCCATTTGGCCCAGAATAGCCGTAGGTAGAAATGGTGCAGTCCACGTGGTTACCTATCAAAACATCACCGGAGAAGCGGACAATCAGTGGTATCACCGTGGTGTGTACGATCCCATTAACGCCCAAATCACGTGGAGCACACCCATTCTATTGCCGGGACGGACAGAAAATATAGCGGCAGAGGTCGCCGCCTCGCGTCTTACCAACAAAACCGCCATCGCTTGGATGAGACCCATGTCTTTAGAGCCCAATGGGATTACTCCCTCTGGGAGCAACCAAATCTACAACAATGTGGTGTATGTTGAATCGCCTGATGGGCTTACTTGGAACTTTGATGCGTTTCAATACATCACCAATTGGCGGAATCCGATTCCCTCCTACCTTCCCGACACAGCTGCCGCCAATATGGATACCTTTCGTGCCTACAACGACATTAGTTTGCTGTATGATCGCAATGATGAACTCCATTGTGCCTTTACGACTTTGCAATTTTTCCGTTGGGATGTACACCGTGTCGATTCATTAGGACAAACCATTTATGATGATACGGCAGCGTATGTATTTGGCAATATTTGGCATTGGCGTCAGTCCCAACCCACGGTTATCCATATGGCCGCATTAGGGGGAAATTTTTGGTCGCCACTTTTAGCAAATCCCGGCGCTTGGAACACTACCGTGATGCGTCCATCACTTACGCAAGATTGGAGTACCGGTTATTTGTATATGGTGTTTACTGCTCACTATGATCCTAACGATTCAACACTTATGCAAGACGTTTCGCTTAGCGAAGAGTGCAATTTTGACTTGATGATTGCGGTTTCTACCAATAATGGGGATCGTTGGTCGTATGGGACCAATGTGACCAATACCCGTACTCCCAATGCTCCCATGGGTCAATGTCGCAGCGAACACTGGCCTTCTGCCAATCGTTGGGTGGATGACTACATCCATATTTCGTATATCACCGATTATGACGCAGGTTTTGTGTTACAGACCGAAGGGGGTTGGACGCACAACGATTTTAACTACCAAAGAATTCCCAAGCAACTGATTCCTACCACCCCCTTAATCCCGTTACGAATGATTGATTTTTCAACAAATTCCACTCCCGAACCGATGGAAAGTCAGTCACCTATTGGGTTTCATTTGGCTGGGAACTATCCCAACCCCTTTAATGCCACTACTTCAATTCAGTTTACCTTAAACTACCCTATGCCGATAAATCTTGAGGTGTTTGATGTTCAAGGCAGAGTTGTCGCAACACTCAAACAAGGTGTGCTCAATGCAGGGAGTTATTCAATAACCTTTGATGCAAAAGCGTTAACCAGTGGGGTTTACGTTGCTCGTTTGACCAATTCCTATAACCAAAGCAAATCCATCAAAATGGTACTGGTCAAATAGGTTCAAAAGGTAAAGACATCTACGGAAATGCTTTCTAATGAGTTGATTTACAAAATTCTTGCAGATTTTGTGGTGCTTATCCATTTCTTGTGGATTGTTTTTCTGATGATTGGATCGCTGGTTGGTGTGCATTATCGCTTGGTAAAATGGATTCACGGGTTGGGTTTGCTATTTTCGGTATTTCTCCAAATTTTTCAATGGTATTGCCCCTTGACCTATTTAGAAATTTGGCTTCGTGCCAAACACGACCCAGCCCTAACCTACACTGGTTCGTACATTATCCATTACCTTGAAGAACTGGTGTATCTTGAAGTTTCAAGAACAGTGATTTTTGTTGCGACCGTTGTGATCATTGTACTGAATGGATGGTATTACTATCATAGGCGTCACCTTGTTTCACAGAAAAAACGCTCTTCTTCCTAAAATCTTCCTTTTTTGCTTTTCTTTGTTTTTGGATGTATCTTGAAGTTTAGGGTAGATGCAATCCAAGTAATCCGTTGTTAGGAGGAGGTGTATGAACTTATCAAAGCGCCTATCCTTTTTGGATAGGTACCTGACACTGTGGATCTTTTCAGCAATGGCAATCGGGGTAGGTTTGGGATACTTTGTGCCTTCGTTAACCATCCAAATTACCCAATGGTCTGTCGGTACCACATCTATTCCCATCGCCATTGGTTTGATTTTAATGATGTATCCCCCCTTAGCCAAGGTACGTTATGAAGAGTTAGGAAAGGTGTTTACCAACTGGAAGGTTCTTTTGCTTTCCTTGGTCCAAAATTGGGTCATCGGTCCAGTGTTTATGTTTGTGTTGGCGATTCTGTTTCTGGCGGACAAAACGGAATATATGGCGGGTCTAATTTTAATCGGTTTAGCGCGCTGTATCGCGATGGTTATTGTTTGGAACGATTTAGCCAAAGGGAATGCGGAATACGCTGCAGGGTTGGTGGCGTTAAATTCGTTGTTTCAAGTGTTTTTCTATTCGTTTTATGCTTACTTTTTTATTACCTTGCTTCCACCGTTGTTTGGTCTGCCAAGTCATGAAGTGCAAATCACCATCGGGCAAATTGCAGAAAGTGTGTTTATCTATTTGGGTATCCCATTTATTTTGGGCTTTTTGACCCGCTTTTGGTTAATCCGCCTCAAGACCAAAGAATGGTACCACACCCATTTTATTCCCCAAATTAGTCCCATTACATTGATAGCGTTACTGTTTACCATCATTGTGATGTTCTCCTTAAAAGGGGATCAAGTGGTCACCTTGCCAAAAGACGTCTTGCGGGTAGCAATCCCTTTGTTAATCTATTTTGTGGTGATGTTCTTTTTCTCGTTTTGGTTAAGTAAAAAAGCCAAAGCGGATTACTCCCAAAGTTGCACCTTATCGTTTACCGCAGCATCCAACAATTTTGAATTGGCGATCGCTGTTGCAGTGGGAGTGTATGGCATCCAATCCGGTGCAGCTTTTGCTACCGTAATTGGTCCGTTGGTCGAGGTTCCCGTGCTCATTTTATTGGTCAATGCCGCACTGTGGATACGTAAAAAATACTTTCATATAGAAGGGAATTCCCATTGAAAAAGGTTCTAATTCTTTGTACTGGCAATTCCTGCCGTAGCATTATGGCAGAAGCCCTAATCAACCATTTTTTGAAAGGGGAGTGGCAAGCATTTTCTGCTGGGACCAAACCCTCCCAAGTCAATCCTCGTACCATCCAAGTGATGAACGAAATCGGAGTGGATATGACCCCCTACTATTCCAAATCGGTGGACCTATTTTTGAACCGTAGCGATTTGGATTTGGTGGTAACCGTTTGCGATAGTGCAAAAGAAGAGTGTCCACATTTTCCTGCTTTGGTAAAGCAAATTCATTGCAGTTTTCCTGATCCAGCACCATTTACAGAAGATGAAGAAAAAATTGCTTTAGCAGAGTTTCGGAAGGTACGCGAGGCCATCCGCACGACGCTGTTACCAATTTTACAAGAAATGTCTTCAAAACAAAACCTTGAGGAAAAACTATGAAATGGATTATATGGGTACTGTTTTTATTGAGTGGAATGATAGCAAGTGGATATGCTGCAGAGCAATCAACGATGCGCAATCTTGGTGTCGGTTTTCAAGCGACTTACCCTAATGTGGGAATGAGTGTGCGATACAACTTCCATCCCATTGTGGGAGTCCAAGGGGTGGTGGGTGCTTTTGGCGATGTGTACACGGCGGGTGCGCGTGTGAACCTTATTCGCCACCGTCAAAACCATCAAGCGATGTTTTACGGCTCATTTGGAACCTTTCAGTACAAACGAGAAATTGACCCGTATATGAATTACTACCGATCGAGTACCAATGCGGCGGGGCTCGGTTTCGGTGTAGAATGGTTCATTCGCAAGATCCCAGAATTGGGTTTAGGGTTAGAAGTAGGTTTCTTTAGAAAAGAAGATCGCTATAGCAACCACTCCATTAGCATCTCAACCTCTATGACCGTTGGTGCTGCTGTCCATTACTATTTTGAATAAAAAATCCCACCGCGGTATCTTTGCGGTGGGAATACGATTTTTAGGATGGTCTGCTTGATGATAAAGGGGGTCAATTAGGACGCTTCTTTTCCCTCTTTGTTTTTGGTAGAGGTGGAGGTGGACATAGCAGCAACCGTTTCCCACGAGCCACCCACCAGCAACGGAACAGCGTGCAAACGGATTTCAATGGAATACTCTTCCGTTTGTAGCCACAACCCTTCAATGCTTTCATAATAGATTTTGCTATTGTTGGTACGATACCAATCGTACTCTTGAAAATCTTCATCAAAACGTTTAAGGATGTACAACTTGGAAGCGGACCGTTTGGTCGGATTTTTAATCATTTTAATCGTTGCCATCAAACCATTGGGTAGTGCAAAATAGATGACCTTATTGACCGTAATAGAACTGTTGGGAACGGGCAGCGCACGCTTGAGTAACATCAACAATGCAAAGGTATGGATGGTTTCCGTTTCCGTCACTTCCGCAGGGATAAAGTAGGATTGATCCCACTTGGTAGGAATGGTGAAATACCCTTCAATGGTGGTCGGATGGTTCGTAAAACATTGGTTTAAGTACTCAAGCCAATGGGAAGGTAAAGTATCATCCCGTTTGAGGCGACTTTCTATCACCACAAAATGATTACGCAACGAAAGTGCATTGTCCAAATGTTTGTGGAACAGGGTCATCAATTCTTTGAGTGCACGTTCTTCTTGGATGTTAATCTGTTCGTATTCATCAATTTGCTTCTTCAGATTCATTACGTGTTTCGCACGCTCTTCATCGGTAAATTTTCCTAATTCCGCTTTCAAAACAATCAGCCGTTCGTTGTACTTTGCCAAATCGGTTTTTAGCGACTCCTCTTGTTTTAACAGCTGCTCGCGGGTCTGCTCATTGGCTTTGATGGCTTCTGTAAGATTGACGATATCGGCTTCATATTTCGGATTGGATTCCAACTCTTTTAAGATATTGAGTTCACGTTCAAATTTTTTGTTTTTTTCATCCAGTTCTGCAAGGGTCTTGGGGATGGTTTCCAATTGGTTTTTGATGCGTTTGACTTGCCCCTCTTCAATAATCATCTCGTTGCGAATCCGTTTGATCTGTTCATCAAACCTAAGGTCAATTTCACTCTTTTCACGGTCTAACCGCTCAATGGCTTTCATATTGTCGGTCTTATTGCGATGGCTAATATCGTTCAAAATTTCAAACAACGACATTTTTTCATATCGTTTCGGTTCATTGGAACGGATGGTTTCAATCATCTGGTTAAACTTAGCATCCAAATCCAGTTTTTTCGGGTTCTCGTAGAATTCCAATAAACTTACCCGATCCATCCATTGTTGAATATCCGTTAGCATGGATTGTAGCAGTTTCATAAGTGTACTCCTTTTCCAAACAGGAAACATGGTTCATAAAAAACGAATAATAATACATTCCGTCTTCAAATGCAAGCATCCCAACCCATCTTCTATTTTTTTTCGTATGCGTAAAAAAAAGGGACGGTTTAGCCCAACCGTGGTGTTGATGGCGTTCCAATTGCTTTCGCCTGCTTGGTCATCCTTTCGGTTTATTGTGCCTTCACGATGGGCAAAGCCAACCGCTGTTCGTCTTTACGCACTTTTGGCTTCGGGTGGTGCATGGTACAAAGGTACTTCATTGTCCCTTTGCCATATTTGCGATTGAGTTGAGTGATGGCTTGGGTAAGGTTGGCGACCTTTTGTTCACGTTCGTATTCTACAAACAGATCCAAATCAAACGCACCGTTGGGATCAATGGCGGCCACGATTCCCGAACCGCGATACACCACTCCGCGTTGAAAACATTGCTCAAACAGATTGCGGACGGCAGCGACAATCACTTGATAGTTTTGGGTGGGATACGGCAACTTGCAACTGGCAACATCAAAAGTAAAATCTTTTCGTCTTAAAAAAATGGAAAGGTGGCGGGTAAACAAACCATCCTCTACCAGTATTGCCACTACTTTGGCGGTATGATGGGACAATGCAGCAAAGACCACTTCGGGTCGCGCGGACTTGAGTTCAAAGTTGGCGGTTCTGGAAACACTTTTGGGGGGTGCATAGGTTTCTGTAACCGGTGAAATGCAATGTCCGTGCAGTTCTAACCACAGATCGACGCCATGCTTGCCCATCCAGCGCATCACGGTTTCCAAAGGGAGTTGGTAAAAATCCAAGGCGGTCTCAACCCCTTTTTCTTTGAGTTTCGGGCCACGTTTATCACCAATTCCCCAGATTTCATGAACTGCGCGGTCAGCCAAAAAAGCGTGCAGATTCTGTTCGGTCACCACAAACAACCCGTTGGGTTTGCGGTATTCCGAAGCCAATTTGGCTAAGGTTTTGGTGCTGGCTAAGCCGACCGACACGGTAACACCGACTTGTTGTTGGATGCGATCTTTGATCAGTTGGCAAAGTTCGCTGGCACTCTTTTGATAGTAGGTATCCAATCCACTTAGATCGGCAAATGCTTCGTCAATGCTATATTCTTCTACCAAGGGGGCAAGATCTCTAACCACTTGAAACATCTGGCGGCTCACTTTTCCATAGCGAGAAAAATCCGCAGGGATAAACAGTGCATTCGGGGCAATGGACTGGGCTTCCCATTTCGGTGTACCCACTTTGATGCCCAACGGCTTCAGTTCGTAACTGCGTGCAATGACGAAAGCGTCCAGCGATGAAAGCACCGCCAGTGGCACATGTTGCAAATGAGGATGCGCCAGCCGCTCTGCGGCGACATAAAACGAATCTGCATCCAAATGGAGGATCATTTTCTGGCTCATCAGGTATCCCTCCGTTTTGACTAAGTTTTACCGTTTTTTGGATAAATGGGCATAGCGAAATTTTCTGGCTAATCCTGTGACCACCCCGACAATCACAATCTCGTTGGTGGGTCGTAGAGGGGTCAGATTGCGAGCCGTGCCGTACAAAAACATCCCCTTTCTATCCATCCCTAAATAACGGATGAAATACGTGCCATCCATCTGTGCCAACACAATTTGGCCTGTTTGGGCTTGGGTGGTGCGCTCTACAATCACCAGATCGCCTTGCTGGATTACGCCTTTCATAGCATCGCTTTCCATCACCAAAAACATGGTATTGAGCGGGTGTTCCACCAGATACTTGTCTAAGGTAAAATCGTCGCTAATCAAATCCTGTGCAGGCGAAGCAAATCCGACCACTTGTCGTTGCATCGTTGTTTCCTCCTACCTGATTATTCAATTTCGCGGAACAAGCCAATCACAACCCCTTGAACCTGACAGCGTTCCGACGGTACAATCCAATCCGCATAGTTTGAGTTTTCTGCTTTTAAGCGGACGGTTCCATCTGCCAACGGGTAATACCGTTTGATGGTGGCTTCTTCGTCCACCAATACCAATGCAATCTGACCCGAGGCAGCACTTGATTGCTGGCGGATAATCACTTTGTCGCCCGGTAAAATTCCGACATCCACCATTGAATCTCCTTCCACTACCAGCGTAAAGTTGGCACCACGTTTCAGAAACGATTCGTCCACCGTGATCTTGCCGATCCGATTCTCTACCGCCAAGATGGGCTTGCCTGCCGCTACTTTCCCAACTAAAGGAAGTTGGTTGGGTTGCCAGATGCTTCCGTCTTCTTCTAAGATTTGCAGCGAACGCACCGGACCTTTCCGATCCGTATGCAGGTACCCTTTGCGAGTTAACGCTAAGATATGTTTGGCTGCATTTTGCCAAGAAGTATGAAAATGACGGCTTGCCTCCAAGAGTGTAGGAGAACGGTGTTGAGATCTCCAAAATGCAGCAATCCACTGAAGATACTGCGCTTGAGTAGGTGATAGGGTCGGGCGTGGCATAGAACCTCCATAATCATTGTTTCGCTTACTTTCACTGAATATAGTTGAATTATTTCAACCATGCAAGTCCTAAACCTACTCTACTCCATTTTTTTCCTAACTCCTGAATATATCAGGAGTTTTCTTTTTAGAAAGCGAATGATGCAGCGGAAGGAATTTGAGAAAAAGAGGATAGAGAACCGATTACCCTTTGGATTAGAAGGAACGATTTTGGGAATAACAGTTTGGCGATAGGATGAATTTTGTAAGAAATGTGTGTTTTATACCACACGTTTGAATTTTACAGGCCATCTTAACACTTGATTTTTTAAAAAAGATGAAATAAACAAACTTTCCCATTTTTTTGACTTCAACAACAATTTGGAGGAACCATGAAAGTTAACTTTTGTTTTCTATCCTTTTTGTGATTTATTTCACGTTTTCTGCTTCTGCCGCGATCTTATTGGTAGATAACAGCACCAACCCAGCATCCAATGTAAAACTATTGTGCCTATTCGGGAAGTAGCCATATGATTGAAGTAAATGCTCCCGGTGTCATTATTGAACAGTGTTATATTGTGTGCACTGCGTCCTCTACCCTCTATTATATGTTGTATCTGTATTCCAATTCTAGTAATGCGGTGATTCGAAATACCATTTTCCAAAGCACAAACAATTCTGTGTATGGGGTCAGCGGTGCGGGTGCAATTACTTTTACCAACTGTGTTTTTTCGCTCTATAACCTCAACGTGTACAATGCGTTGATTACCAATTGCATTTTACGCAATGGGAATTTTATTGCCAATAACAATATGATCTCCTATTCCATGTGCAACACTGTTCAATTTCCTGCGTCAAATAACAATCTTCAAAACGTGAACATGAACACGGTGTTCCAAGTGAATAACTCTTTTGATCGCTATTTTCTTTTGGCGCCCAACTCGCCTGCTATTGGTAGCGGTCAAGGGGGAGTGGATATGGGAGTATTTGGTGGACCGTATCCGTATGTGCTTAGTGGGATTCCTAATCTGCCCACCATTACCTATTTGCAAGCACCCACCTCCGGAAGTACGGTAAACGGCTTGCCGATTACTATTCGCGTGCGTGGGAGAAATTAGGAAAGGGGCTATCTATGTTTTATCGTCAATACCATCATTTGAGAAACATTTTCGCAGGGTTACGGTTAGGGGTTTGGATAGGGGTTAGCATACTCTTATACCTTCCTTCGTCTGCCCAAATTGTGGATGCGGTGGAATATTTTTTTGACACCGATCCCGGTTATGGGAATGGGATACCGATTGCAATAACACCAGCGGAATCGTTAACGTTGCAGTTAAATTTAACCTCTCCTGTGTTAAGTGGTGGAATGCACAAACTGTACATACGTGCGCGTCAAAATGGAGTGTGGGGGTTGCCGCAAGTCCATCGGGTATGGGTAGAAAGGACAGCACTTAACCGTCCCAATATTGCACGGTTGGAATATTTCTTGGATAATGACCCCGGTGTTGAGTTTGCTAATCCACTCCCGTATAATGGGAACGATACCACGTTGCAAAATCTTATTATTCCGCTGAATCACGTTACCCCCGGTTTTCATTGGCTTTGTTTTCGTGCGGTAGATACTTATGGTGCGCATTCTATGCCTGTGGTAAGACCCTTGTGGGTAGAAGCAGTAGAGTACAACCGCTCCCAAGTGGTGGGTGCAGAGGTATTTTTTGATTCCGACCCGGGGGCAGGAAATGGGTTGTACTACCCCTTTAACCCAGCGGCAGATTCTTTGACGGCGCAATTTGTAGCCAATTTAAGCGCTCTATCTGCAGGGTATCACAATATGGGAGTGCGTATCAAAGACAGTGCGGGGAAGTGGTCACATCCCTTTATGAGGCAAGTGTTGGTATTAGTACCACCGGATGCACCCCAATTTTTAGTGATCACGTACGATTTACAAAATCAGCGGGCGATACTAACTTGGTCACAACCCAATGTGCCGATGGATGGATTTCGTATTTATCGGCATACCACTGGACATTTCACTCCGCCGTCTAGCGGAACTTTGATTGCAACCGTAAGTGGGAATACCTTCACCTATACGGATGTGGGCGTTACGGGGCAGTATTTCTATCGTGTCACCGCCTTCGTGAACGATTCGGAGTAGTTATCGCTTTTTAGGGGATGTTTTTAACCCCCCTTATTCCCCCCTAAGCGAACATCACACTTGGATAGGGCGAGGGGTATGCTCAAGGAAGGTAAACGATTCGGAGCAGTTATCGCTTTTTAGGGGATGTCTTTAACCCCCCTTATTCCCACCTAAGCGGTCATTGCACTTGGATAGGGCGACGGGTATGCTCAAGGAAGGTAAACGATTCGGAGTAGTTATCGCTTTTTAGGGGATGTCTTTAACCCCCCTTATTCCCCCCTAAGCGGACATCACACACCGTCCATCTAAACCGACATACCTCGCGCTTAGGGGGGATATATCCCCCCTTTTCGACGAGCCGATTTGCATAAAACCAACGGCTTTAAGCATCGAAAAGGGGGGACACAGGGGGGTCATTAAAGACGCTCTGCGATTTTATTTCTTATTGTCTCTATCACTCCGGTCAACGACTGATAAATGTCTTGATTTGTAAAACGAATGACTTCAATTCCATATTGACTTAGAGTTTGAGTACGTTTTTGGTCATAAGAGATTTCTTCATCTGAGCAATGGGTTGCACCATCTACCTCAATGGCAAGTTTGACGTCACTTGCATAGAAATCTACGATGTATGCATCAATACAATATTGCCTTAGAAACCGAACACCAAGTTGTTTTTTTCGTATGTGTTGCCATAAGATTACCTCTGCTTTAGGCATTGTTTTGCGGTTTTGACGTGCAAACTCGATATTGGTCTGTTTTTTCTTCATCTTATTTTTCATAAATAAGCGGTTCTAATTTAATGCAAGTCGTTGCCTTTGTCAAGTGGTGGACCCCCCTTATTCCCCCCTAAGCGGACATCACACACCGTCCATCTAATCCGACATACCTCGCGCTTAGGGGGGATATTTACCTTTCGTGTTTTACAACAAAACAGGTGTTACCCAAAGGTATTTTATCCCCCTTTTTTGACGATTATCCCCCCTTTTCGACGAACCGATTCGCATAAACGAACGGCTTTAAGCATCGAAAAGGGGGGACACAGGGGGGTTACGCTCCATTGTCCACTCGGTAAAGTTGACGGCGTTAAGCATCCAAAGGGGGGACACAGGGGGGTGAACGACATTAAAACACACAGCAAACATGTACACCTTTACTAAAAAGAGCACACCGTCACTAAAAAGGTGGACCCCCCTTATTCC
>JAOADG010000040.1 GCA_026417415.1 bacterium | reverse complement strand
CTGTGCGGTGTGGAATTTTTCCTGAAGAATCAAGCCACTTATTGTCTATGTTCGGTGTAGATGGAATTCTAGGGAATCCAATTCTGCACGATAGAGTCGTGGGCTATTTCCCAAGAAGGAATGTGATGGTATTGGGAGAAGTGCATTGACCGATTAACAATCGCAAATGACAATGTACGTGCGTCGCTCTAAGATTTTATTGAAATGTATAGAGGGGTGTTAATACTTGAAAACCGTCTTTAATTTTTGTATAATTAAAAAGGACGCCAGTAGTGTGTTTTTCAAAATAATTTCGTAAAGTACTTTAACTTTGCAATTAAATGAAACCATATAATTCATCCAATCAAAGTTTTATTAGAAAGATTTTTTTAATAAATTTCTTACTGGTTTTTTTTTACTTTTGTTCATCTAAAGCAAATCCATCTTTGAATGATAAAAGCCATAATGAACAAATAAAAGATAACGTTAAAACAGAATTTGTACTTTTTCCTGTAAAAGTGATGTACTTTATTTACAGAAAATACGTTAGTGATATCGACGATCACAATTGTCCTATGTATCCGTCTTGTTCAAGATTTAGTTTCGAATCGCTTAAAAAATACGGTTTAGTTCTTGGGATTTTAAAATCAGTTGATAGGTTAAATAGATGCTCCCATGATTTAAATCTTTACAATACTAAAATCATCAATGGCCGCTTGTATTATGTCGATACTCCATAAAACCCTATCACTTTCATTAGTGTTAGTTTCAACTGCTACTTGTGAAACTTACTCAAATTGGCTCTTTAGAAACAACTTCTTTGAATTGGCACGATCAGAGTACCTAAAGGAATATTATTCTGATAGTACAAACATTAAATTAATTGTTAAAATCTTTGATACTTACTACTTACAAAACGATTTTCAAAATGCTATCAATTGGATTGAGTTTTCACAAAAGAATGTTTCTGATTCTGCTTTGTTAACTCTGAGAGTATTAAAAAGTCTTTCTTTTTACAAATTGGGAAAATATTTTGATACAGAGGTTCAATTAAAAAGTTTATTATACGAATTAGAAAAAAAAAGAAATTCAATAATTAATGATACTGTTTATTTCTACTTAGGTTTATCTTTAATTCAACAATTAAAAGTTGACGAAGCAAAATTAATGTTTAATAACATACGAGATCAGTCAAAATATTACAAATTAGCAACTTCTTTTATCCAGAAAATTAATCAAATGCCAAAGATACAAAAAAAATCTAAAACTTTATCTACTCTACTTGCAGTTATTCCGGGCTTAGGTTACGCTTATAGTGAACATTACCATACTGCTATATCCGCTATGGTAGTGATTACCGCTTTTTCAATAATGACAATTAGATCTTACGAATTAAATAATAAACCTGTTGCGTATTTTACTGGTTTTTTATCTTCAGCATGGTATATAGGAAGTCTTTACGGTTCTTATAATGCTGCAGATAGAATGAATAAAAAAAGAGAAAATGATTTCAAATCTCATTTTTACGAACCTTTAGAAGAAAGGAATCACAAATGAAAACAATAAGATGCTCTAGGTACTTTACACCAACAGTACTTACTGTGATCTTTTCGTTGGTGTTCACAATTTTCATGTATGAATTTTCATATTCAGCCGAGAAAATTGAGATTAAATCTGGAACACCTGTCCAATTGAAACTAATGGAAACTGTCTCATCAAAGACTCATGTGCAAGGTAAAAATGTCAATGTTATTACTTCTTCTGATGTGATTGTAAATGGAAAGACAGTTATTCGTGCAGGCACCCCTGCTATTGCTACAGTCACATATTGTAATAAAGCTGGTATCGTCGGCGAACCTGGAACAATAGAAATTCAGGTAGAATCAGTTACAGCAGTAGATGGTACATCAATAATGTTAGCGAGTAATGCTATTCGAAACGAAGGTGAATCGACTCAAGGCACTGCTATTGCTTTAACAATAATTCTCTGTTTTCTATTTCTTTTCATGAAGGGTAAAGAAGCTGTTATACCTTCAGGTAAAAATATTACGGCATATACTGCTGGTTCTTATCAAGTTGAGGTAAACAAGTAATACTGTTTATAGAGATAAGATAAATAATGATAATATTACTTATTACTTAAATTTGAATAAAATTTTTCCTTCTTCCCACAACTGATCCATCTCCTCGAGGGTGGCTTGGTAGAGCGATTTGCCTTGCTCGCGCAAACGGTCTTCAATGTAGGCAAAGCGGGTGTGGAATTTATCAATGGTTTTACGTAGGGCGGACTCGGGGTCAACCCCGTGTTTGCGAGCAAGGTTTACGATAGAGAAAAGAACATCGCCTAACTCTTCTTCCCAGTTTGTTTTTGGATCCACACCCCCCTTTGCTCCACCGCTGGAAGGGGGGTGGGTGGTTGAACCTTCAGAGGGATTTTCTGAGGTACCACCGGGGTAGAAAAATTTATCTTCACCTTCTGGTGGCTTACTTGCGGGGTCAAGAGGGGGACCACTCTGGTTATCCCCTTCATTATCCTTCTTATCATCTGTTCGGCTAAGGGAGGGTTTCGTAGAATGGGGGAATGCAACCAGCGACGCTTGGTACAACTCTTCTAACTCTTCTTTCAACTTTTGGTAAGCATCATCGGGCAACTCCCAATCAAAACCCACGTTGGCGGCTTTTTCTTGCACGCGGTACGCGCGCAACAATGCCGGTAACTCACGAGGGACTCCCTCCAACAATCGCTTTCCTTCTTTGCGTTTGGTGGCTTCCCAATTGGCAATCCCTTGGGAAGGTGTGTGAGCCACCGCATCACCAAAGACATGGGGATGTCTAGATAACAGTTTTTCAACAATCCCATTGGCAACATCCGTTAAAGTAAACTCCCCACGCTCTTCCGCAATTCGCGCATGAAATACCACCTGCAACAACAGATCACCCAACTCTGTTTTCAATTCCTGGATATCCCCATCATCCAATGCTTTAAGCACTTCATAGGTTTCTTCCAATAAATACATCCGAAGCGATTGGTGGTCCATTGATCGATCCCAGGGACAGCCGTCCTGCGCGCGCAATCGCGCCATCACTGCAGCAAGACGCTCTACCGCCTCACCCACTCCCAAAGGTGGGATTCCCAATCGCTGATCTTTATCCCAACGTGATGGTTTTTGTTCTGACAACTGACTAACCCCTCTTTTGTTAATATTGTAAATAAATAAACGGCTCTACATCTGCAGTTTGAACCGATAACACCAAAACTATAATTAGAGCATAAAAAAGAAATAACCCCAACCAACCCCATCGTTCCATTTTCGCTCCCCACCGTTCCACCCTTTCATTGGAAAACAAGAAATGAATCCCAAATCCTAAAACCATCAATAAAACGATCTTCCAATAAGCCACACAAAATGGGACAAGCAAGGATAAAAATTGGGAAAAGATGAGTTGATAAAACATCCATCCTACCGTTTCAAAATTTTCAGAGCGAAAAAATATCCAACCCACACAAACCCAATGGAACACAAGGAGACGAGCAATCCATCTGCGATACGCACGCTTTTGGGACCATTTTTCAAAGCGAAAGATTTTTTCCAGAATTAACCCCAAAGCAAACCACAACCCCCACACCAGATATGTCCCTTTGAAACCGTGCCACAGACCTGCAATTCCCATGGTAATCCCAATGGAAAAAGGATAGGTGATTAACCCTAACGTTCGGCTTGGAAGTTCTTTGCGCCGTGTTACCCAGCGTGCAATGCGATTGTTGATGGGATTAAACAAATATTGCCACAACCATTGCGAAAGCGTGATGTGCCACCTTCTCCAAAAATCGGTGATTGAATGCGCCCAATAAGGCCTGTCAAAATTGTTTGGTGTTTGTATTCCTAACAACAACCCCATTGCTATTGCCAAGTCAGTATAAGAAGAAAAATCTGAAAATATTTGCAACGCATAAGCATAGATACCAACCAACACCTCCACTCCCGTAAACCGCGACGGATATTCAAACACCCGTTGAACATAATTGTATCCTAAGTAATCCGCTACCACAATCTTTTTTACTAATCCCAGACCAATGAGCAACGTAATTTTGCCATAGGGAACGGGAAGAGAATGATCAAAATGCTCTAACTGCGGGTACAACTGCGTAGCAGGTGCAATGGGACCAGCCATCAGTTGCGGAAAAAACAACAAATAATTGGCATAGTCCACAAATCTCAAACGGGTGATACTACCCTGATAAATCGCAGTAGAAAGGGTAACGGACTTAAAAACAAAAAAGGATATCCCAACCCAAATCAGACCCGACTGAATCTGCTCCCATTGGGAAGCAATAGTCCAATTCTGCTGTTGCACCAGTTTGAAAGTCAAGAGAAACGCAAGTTCCCAAAAAATACAGAAAAAATAGAGGACGGTTTTTTTTCTCTTAGACGAGGTACGGTAAACCCATTGATTCAGAATATAATCCACTCCCACATATCCTACCAAAGCCACAATCCCTTTGGAATTGAGTGCTATGAAAAAGATTAAAGAGAAAAGTAGCAGCCCCCACTTTTTTATGGTTGGATAAGGTGCTGCAATCACCAAAAAAAGCAGTAGTAAACTAAAAAATGTGATAAACTCAAGAGAAAAAAGAAACATGTTGACTCACTCAAGATGCTCCACCATGGCTTGAAAAAACGCCATCAGAAAGAGGTTCGCTTGCAGTTGATACCCTTCGGGAGTAAAATGGACATAGTCGGGTTTGGCTAAACCCAATTGCACCCATTGTTTGATACTCCCGCTCCCCCCCATCACGCGATAAAAGTCCCAAAAAGCAAGTCGGTTGTCATTGCAATACCGTTTTAATTCGTGGCTCATAGCAGCATACTGTTCAATCCCTTTTTTTCTTTTACCTTTACCCCGTGCAGCATCGGCAGGCGAAGTCAAGAGAATTTGGGCTTGCGGGTGTATTCGTCGTAAGGAAGAAACCATTTGATTGACTTCATTAATCCATTTATCCAGTTGCAATGGTGATCCATACCCATCGTTGGTCCCTAAGGAAATGATGATGAGTTGTGGTTGAAACGATTGGATTTGTTCCCAAAAGAGGATATTTTGATTGTAGGTGAAATACGACGCACCATTCATCCCGATGGTGTGATAAAGTAGCCCCCTATCTGCGGTTTGAAAAGACCAACCATACCAACGAGGGATCGGCTGAGCGGTATCTTTTCGCACCATGCGAAGATGACTCCCTAACCTGTATTTGGGTGTTAGAATGGTCTCCTTCCATAAAGCATTCGGTTCTATGGTGGTAGTGAAGGGAACGCTTGGTGTTGAATGGTTCCACAGAGAAATCGCTTGAAATGAAAAGCGATTTACATCACAAAAGAGGGTCAATTGAATAGTGGTACTGCTATCCAAGAGTTGTAAACTTTCTGGAATTTCTAAATCAAATGTGCTTCGTTTCGGTTGTGCTGCAAACCCCGCCAGTCCAACAGGGGGACCGATAATCTCCAATTGTTGTGTCAGGGGAGCACGAGCTTGAAACTGCGGCTGCAACGTTTTGGATTTTGAACGGGAACGTTTTCGCTTCTTTTTTTCTACCACAAAACCAAAAAAGTAACCGGGACCAGCATTCCCATATATTTTTTGCAAACCATCGCGAATGGGGTGGGTCATCAAACGGCTTTGGATATGGGAATCACCAATATGAATGATTTCTATCAGTTGACTGGGTTTGTATTTGTGTTGTTTGAAACGTTGAAACAGCGGGATTAGTACGTTGCTATATTGGATGGAATTTTCTGAAAAATTCAGATGGGAGTATAAGGATACCCTTTCTTTAATGGAATCTATCTGTTTCTGAAGTTCCTGTCGGTATTGGCGTACAAACAGGTTCATCAAGGTATCTTCTAAGGGAGTGGGGGCAGAAAGGGTATCCACAACAATCTCTTCTTCGGTTGGCAACGGGGGTTCGGAGATTGCTGGCTTTTGCCTCACCATCCGCATACAACCCAGTAAAACCGCAGTACTAAGCACAAGGATAAAAATTTTATTCATATTGCAACCAAATTTCGTATTCTTTCATTAAGTCCTCTAACAACAGATTGGCAATGAACTTACCCCCTTGGGGACTTAGGTGGACATGATCTTTAGCAATCCAGCGTTTTTCTTGCATTTGAATGGATGAACCTTTTCCCCCCATGGCTTCATAGAGATTCCAAAACACAATTTGGGTCTTTTCCGCACATCGTTGCTGAGTTTGAATCAGCAAAGGGACATTTTCATCCGCTTCATAACCGCCTGGCGTTTTATGGCAACGATCGGGGTTGCTAATGAGAATGATGGTTGCCTGTGGAAAACAGCGCTTCAGCGTATCAATCGCAGCCGTCAATTTACGAAAGTACCAATGGTAGTCACCCCCGCGAGGGCTAAAGACATTGGCACCAAATTCCAACAACACCGCTTGGTAGTTAAGCAAATAGGACAACTGATGGACACGCTCCGTGGGCAGATGTGCCAGTTCCCAACCTCCTGCACCACGCAATGAAAAATTGTCTATGTACCACCCTTTGCCATTTTCCAAACTGACGCCATAAAATACCACATTCGGATTTTCTTTGGTTTCCAACCGAAAGTAACGATTTTGAGGCGTTGGAGCTACAAGTGTATGTATAGATGGCATATCCTTTGAATACAACGTTACCTCGTTTAACGAATCTTTAGAAAAACCACACGATATCTTTACTGGTTCGGTTGAAGCGTACCAAAGGGATACCTCTTGAAACGACTGATAATATGGATTTGATTGGCTTCCAAACCATTCCACCCAATAGAAAGCATTTGCATTGGACCGCTTTTTGGAGATGGGTCGTGCAATCATTCCTGCGATTCCTAATTTGGAATAATCCTCATTTTTTTGAACGACAGTTTGTACAAGCCAATTCTCCGAGTTTTTTAGACGAACGGTCCATTGCAATAGTTCCACCGCTGTTGCTAAAGGTACATATCCGACACCGTTGCCTCCAAACCGTTCTTGCCAGGATTTACGAAAATCTTGAGTAATAAGATCGCCTTCAATCATGGAATCACCATAATACGCAATACGATACGTTTTTTGATCTTTCTGAGAGTTTTTCAACGCTTGAAACAAAGTGATTAACCCATGGGGCGATTGAATAGCATAATCGTGAACATGTGTGGTCGGATGAAGTTTTCTACCTTCAACATACGGCAGCGGTTTTGAAGTGGATTTAGGCCCTTTCTGGGGTCGTTTGGAGACGGTTGGGCTGGGCTGAGAGGCGGCAACCGTATCCTCGCTTGTTTCCAATTGAGTAGGTGTTGCGGTTCGTGGAGAACGGTGAGAAAAATAATAAGCAATCACCACCGTAATAACCAACAACCCTGTAAAAAATAAAAAGGTTTTAAAAGCAGATTGTCGTTTCATTTCATCCTTTCAAGTTCTGTAGAAAAAATAAAAGACATAATTACTATCCCTTAGCAGACCCTATACCAAACGGAATCGGGCTGTTTTGACGATAAGAAACGATTTCGTAATTATGTACACAATGTTTATTTTTCAAAATCAATATAAAAACAATTCTCTATTTTTCAAATTTTACAATTTTTTAACACATCCAACAAACGTACAAACTTCTCGTATAACTACCCTTTTATCCAAGGAGGTTCTCTTTGAACCATAGGTCCAAATCCACAGTTACCCCTTCACCCACCCATGCTTCTGCTCGGGTAGATCAATGGTTGAACGCAATGGGGTATCTTTTGGTGTGGTGGATTGCCGTTCTTGGTGCAGCCCAAGGATATGCTTTTGTAGGCCCTATCGCCGCAATTGCCATGCTGTTATGGCACATCTTGAGTAAAACCATTCAAAAAAAGGAATGGCCATTCTTGTTGAAAACCGTTTTTTTCGGTACCCTGTTTGACACTTTTTTTTCTTTCACAGGACTAATCCAATACCAAAGCGGTTATTCACATTTTCCTTTTCTTGCTCCGTTGTGGATAAGTGCATTGTGGCTTGGTTTTTCTATGACCATCTTCCACTCGTTTCGTACTTGGTTAAGCAATCCTTTGATCGCGATAGGTTTAGGTGGTATAGGTGGACCGTTGTCTTATCTGGGTGCTGAACGATTAGGGGCTGTCGTGATCCAACAACCGATGGTTACTATCCCTTTGCTTATCGTGGGTTGGGCTGGTATCTTCTTTCTTTTCCATCGTTCTATTCACAAAAGAGATGGTTAGCAAGATGGTTGCCTTGGTTTTCATTCTCGTTTTAAGTTCCTACGGCTTGAGTGCTTCCGTTGAGCAAAATTTGCTATTGTTAAAAAACCTACAATCTTCCTATGGCTGGGAAATGGTGCACACTCACCCCAATGGATGGACACTCTCACGGAAACGAATTTCCCATGCCAGCGTTTATGCACTTTCAGTTACGGGAATGACCGATGCCACACCTAAACAAATCATTTAAACGCTTCAAGCCGTGAATCGTTATTCACAATTTCTGCGTGCTGGGAAACGGCTCAAATCCACGGTCATTGCTCAACAAGACAGCATTCTGATTGGCTACCAACGTTGGTGGTTACCGATTTGGAAAGATCGGACTTTGATTTTTTCTCTGCGAGTCCAAGAAAACCCACAATCTACCATTGCGTATTGGGTCCTGATTCCACAACATGAAGATCAACACTATTCCATTCCGAAAGAAATTTTTCAAAATTCTATTCGGATGGTGTACGGGGCTGGATATTGGGAATGCAAACCTTTGCCAAACGGAAAGACCCAACTCACCCACCGTATCTTTATGGACCCCGCCGGTAGTTTACCTGCTTTTTTGATGAACACCATCAACAAAACGGGGATCGTGGATCAAGTGGAAGATGTGGTTCAAGAAGCCAAACGATGGGATAAATCATGATGCCTTCTATCGTGTATTTAGAAATAGCAATTGTGGTCGTTTACTTTACTTGGATATGGTTCCTGAGTGTTTTCAAGAAAGATGTCTCCATTGTAGATATTGCTTGGGGAATCGGGTTTCTGTTGCTTGCCTTGCTTCATTTTCTATTGCAGCCACCCACGCTACGAGGGACGGTGGTACTGCTACTCACTTCCATTTGGGCGGTTCGCTTAAGTGGCCATATCTATTTACGACATCGCGGAAAACCTGAAGACGCACGATACAGAAAATGGCGTGAAGAAGGTGGATCGTCGTGGTGGTGGCAAAGTTATTTTCGTGTGTTCCTTTTACAAGCGGCAATTCTTTGGATCGTTGCTAGGCCCTTAGCCGTTTCCATAAGTGCTGCATCAACCGCTTGGCAACTTTGGGATTCACTTGCTGTTCTCTTATGGGCAATCGGTTTTGGATTTGAACTGATAGGGGATTGTCAACTGGTTCGGTTTCTGAAGCAACCCGACCGCCCGCCTTTTTTACGAACAGGGTTATGGCGCTATACACGACATCCCAATTATTTTGGTGAAGCCGTGTTGTGGTGGGGGTTTGGATTGTTTGCTGTGAGTGTCGGTGAAGTTTGGGCATTGGTGTCACCAATTCTTATAACCGTGTTATTACGGTTCTTTTCCGGGGTACCTTTACTTGAAACATCTATGATGAAAAAAGAGGGGTATGCTGACTATTGTAAAACTACCAATGCCTTTTTTCCTTGGTTTCCAAAACATAGGTCAATATGAAACGTTATTCTTTTTTTGGTTTCCTTGTTTGTATGGTTCTTGTTTCTTGCAAAGAGGAGGTCCCTTTGACACCTTTACAACCAGTTCCTAAGGTAGATTTGGAGCGCTTTATGGGCGATTGGTACGTTATCGCCAACATCCCAACCTTTTTAGAAAAAGGGGCTGTGAATGGAATTGAACGCTACCGTTTACGAAGTGACGGTGATATAGAAATATCCTATACCTTTTTTCAAGATTCGGTTCGTGGAAAACGCAAACAGTTCAAAGCACGAGGGTTTGTGGTCAATCGTCAGACCAATAGCGAGTGGAGAGTTCAATTTATCTGGCCCATCAAACTACCTTACTACGTGATAGAATTGGATACTGCCTACACTTTTACGGTGATTGGTGTTCCCAACCGCAAGTATGTATGGCTAATGAGCCGTACTCCCAATCCTGAGGATTCTGTGGTGACCAACGCCATTGAAGGATTGCGAAAGCACGGGTATGACCCGAAGCGCGTTCTGCCTGTACCTCAAATTTGGAATGGAGCAAAACCAAGTGAGTGAACGCAAAAACATTGCAATTATTGGTTCGGGGATTTCTGGACTGGTCTGTGCCTATTTGCTCAGCCGCAAACACCACATTACCCTGTACGAACAAGCAAACTACTTCGGTGGCCACACCCATACCATAGATCTCCATTTAGAAGGAAAAACCGTTCCTGTGGACACCGGCTTTATTGTATTCAATGAAGTGACTTACCCTAATTTCACGCGTTTGCTAAAGATGCTTCAGGTTTCTTATCAAGATTCTTCCATGTCGTTTAGTGTAAAAGATGAAAACACCGGGTTAGAATACAACGGAACATCCCTAAATACTTTGTTTGCTCAACGTTCTAACCTTCTTTCGCCACGATTTTACGGGATGATACGGGATATTTTACGATTTCATCAACATGCCAAAACCTTTGCCCAAGAAGGGGATCCATCAACCACGGTCGGTGAATTCCTAAAAGATGGTGGCTACAGAAAAGCGTTTTACGATTGGTATATCATTCCTATGGCATCCGCCATTTGGTCATCGGATCCACAAGACATTTTTACCTTTCCAGCGAAATTCTTTTGCAATTTTTTTAACCATCATAGGATGTTAGAAGTGAATAATCGCCCTGTTTGGAAGACCATACGCCAGGGCTCTCGTACCTATGTCAACGCCATATTAAGTCAAATGAACACGAAAACCTATCTGAACCAAAAAGTTAAACAGGTGTTTCGTGAAGAAAACAGAGTACGCTTGATTTTGGACTCCGGTGAAGTGGTGTATTTTGATCAAGTCATCATTGCCACTCATTCCGATCAAGCATTGTCAATGCTTGCTGATGCTTCTTTAGCAGAGAAAGAAATTTTATCTTCTATCCGTTATCAACCCAATATGGCTTATGTACATACGGATACTTCTTTACTCCCACAACGGAAATTGGCTTGGGCGGCTTGGAATAGTCACTTACCAAAAGAGAAGAAAAAGGTCGCTACTCTTACCTATCAGATGAATATTTTGCAAAACTTACCCATCCGTACACCCATTCAAATTACACTGAATTATCCAGAAAAAATTGATCCCCAAAAAATACTACAGACCTTTGAGTACCACCATCCTCAATATACCGTCCAATCTTTTCTGGCGCAATCCAGACGCTCCGAAATTAACGGTGTACGCAACACCTACTTTTGCGGGGCTTATTGGTATTATGGGTTTCACGAAGATGGGGTAAATAGTGCCTTGGATGTTGTTCAAGCGTTGGGGGTAGAATGGTAAACACCAAAGTCCAGAGTGCCATCTACGTTGGACAAGTTACCCATAACCGTCTGTACCCACGAAAGCATCGCTTTACCTATTCGTTGTTTATGCTTTACTTAGATTTAAGTGAATTGAACCAACTTTTCTCTGATTCGCTTTTTTTTAGCGTTCGTCACCGCGCCTTCATTGAGTTCAGACGTAGCGATTTTCATGGCGATCCCAAACTCCCTTTGGATGTTGCCATCCGTGATACCGTTGAAAAACGCACCGGAAAACGACCCCAAGGGGCAATCCGAATGTTAGCCCATTTGAGGTACTTCGGTTATTGTTTTAACCCCGTGGTGTTCTATTATTGTTTTGCCGAAGACAACCAAACTGTAGAATGCATTCTGGCAGAGGTAAACAATACCCCTTGGAATGAAAAATATGCCTATATCCTACCCATCCAAAAAGCCGATAGAATTCGTCAATGGAAACGTTGGAAAATGCCGAAATCTTTTCATGTATCGCCGTTTATGCCAATGACACAGGATTATGATTGGCGGTTTACCACCCCTTCGGAAACGATTCAAGTATATATGGCAAATTATGAAGTTAACCAGTTGCGTTTCAATGCTTTTTTGAACCTTAAACGCCACCCTATCACCCAAAAGCGCTTACTATGGTCATTTCTAACTTATCCACTGATGACCCTGAAGGTAATTGGCGCCATTTATTGGGAAGCATTTCGTTTATGGTGGAAAAAAATGCCATTTTATCCACATCCTAAAACACTTATTGAAAAACAAGGAAATATCCTATGAGCCAAAATATTGCCCAAATGGTAGAAAGCAGAAAACAGAACTCTACGCGTAGTTTTACATTAACCAAACTTCTACGACGCATGCTCCATCAACAATTAAGTAAAATACGATACGGAAGTTTATGGATTACGGACGAATTTGAAACCGTCCGTTTTGGAATTGGCGATGAAATCGTTGCTAAAATTCGTTTACACTCCCTTCGCTTCTACGAAAAAATCATTTTTGGAGGGAGCATAGGAGCGGCCGAATCCTATATGGATGGGGATTGGGAAAGTGAGGATTTGGTTGCAACGATTCGGTTAATGGTTCGCAACCGCGATGTGTTGGAAGGATTAGAAGGGGGACTGGCTTTTGTTACCAACTTTCTCCATCGTCTCTATCACCTTTGGAACCGCAATACCATTAAGGGAAGTAAACAGAATATCCTTGCACATTACGATTTAGGCAATGATTTTTACCAACTTTTTTTAGATGAAACCATGACCTATTCTTGCGGTATTTTTGAAAACGAAACAACTTCCTTAAAAGAAGCGTCCATCGCAAAATATGACCGTTTGTGCAAAAAATTGCAACTTACCCCGAATGATCACGTACTGGAAATTGGCTGTGGATGGGGTAGTTTTGCTGTTTATGCGGCAGAAAATTACAGCTGTAGGGTGACCACCACCACCATTTCTGAAGCGCAATATGCATATGTTCAAGCATTGATCCGTGAAAAAGGGTTAGACCACAAAATTACCTTACTCAAACAAGATTACCGCCAACTGGAAGGAAAATTTGATAAACTGGTTTCTATTGAAATGATTGAAGCCGTGGGACACCAATACCTTGGTGAATACCTCCAACAATGTTCCCGCTTACTGAAACCAAAAGGGGTAATGGCTTTGCAAGCGATTACCATCCCTGATCAAGTGTATCCACGTTATCGCAAATCCACCGATTTTATTCAACGTTACATCTTTCCCGGATCATGCTTAATCTCTATATCCCATTTGCTTAGGGAAATTCAAAACAGGACCGATTTGCGGCTGGTTCATTTAGAAGATATTGGAATTCATTACGCCAAAACACTACACGCCTGGCGAAACAATTTTCATAAGAATGAAGACAAAGTCAAAGCGTTAGGGTTTTCAGATTCATTTATCCGAATGTGGGATTACTATTTCGCTTATTGCGAAGGTGGATTTGCAGAACACTTTATCAGCAATAGTCAACTGGTATTTCGTAAATCGCAAAGCGATTATGATACACTCCCAATTTTAGGAGGTTCCGTATGATCCGATCTGCTATCGCATGGATGGAAATGGGAGTTATTCCCACATTCCTTATCCGTTTAGGAATTCGTAAACTATTGGAAACCCGTTTGAAAATGTGTGAACAAGAAAAGCAAACTGGTCAAATGGATGCTTTTTTACAAAGCTTAAATGAAGGGCCGATTGCTAAAGTTCCCGAGAAAGCGAATGAACAACATTACGAATTGCCACCAGAATTTTTTCAATTGGTGTTGGGACCGCACCGAAAATATTCTTCTTTGTACTATCCATCGGCAGAAAGCACACTGGCAGAAGCAGAAGAGGCCATGCTCCAACTCACTTGTGAACGAGCCGATTTACAAGATGGTCAAGAGATTTTAGAGTTGGGGTGCGGTTGGGGATCACTGACCTTATGGATGGCAAAACAGTATCCCAATAGCCCAATTACTGCGGTTTCTAATTCCACTTCACAACGGCTTGAAATTGAAAAATTGGCTCATCATCGTGGTTTGAAAAACGTGACGGTCATTACCGCGGATATGAATGAGTTCCATACGGAGAAAACCTTTGATAGAATTGTGTCGGTAGAAATGTTTGAACATATGCACAACTATCGTGAGTTAATGAGACGTGTGGCGGCTTGGTTAAAGCCCAATGGCAAACTCTTTCTTCATATTTTTTGCCACCGAGAGTACACCTATCCGTTTAACACCGAACATCCAGACGATTGGATGGGAAAATACTTTTTTAGTGGTGGACTGATGCCTTCTGAACTGCTACCGCAGCGTTTTACGGACCAATTGGAACTGATTAAACATTGGCGTGTGAATGGAAAACATTATGCCTATTCTGCACGCCATTGGATCCAACAAATGGAAACACACCGAGCAGAATTGCTTCCTTTGCTGGAACAACATTATGGCAAAACCGAAGCCAAACGTTGGTTTATCCGATGGAAGGTCTTTTTTCTGGCGTGTGAAGAGCTTTTTTCGTATCACCAAGGAGAAGAATGGTATGTATCCCATATGCTTTTTCAGAAAGGTGCTCACGGTCAATGACGTTGTCGGTCTTACATAAACGCATTTGGATCAATGCACCCTTGGGTGAGGTGTGGTCCTTCTTTTCTAATCCATACAATTTGAAAAAGATCACTCCACCTGAAATGGGATTTGAAATCACCAATCAACCATCCATCCCCATTCGGAATGGAATGCACATTCACTATCAAGTAAAGCCCATATTCGGTATTCCCTTGACTTGGGTTTCCGAAATTACACAGGTGATAGAAATGGAACAATTTGCTGACATTCAAATTGTGGGACCATACCGCTATTGGCACCATCTCCATCGGTTTTACGAGACACCAGAGGGGGTACTCATGGAAGATATTGTGCATTATGCTTTGCCTTTTGGATGGTTCACAGGAGCCATTCGTAAATTTTTGGTACAACCCAAATTAGAAAACATTTTTCAGTATAGAGAGCAATCCATCCAATCAATTTTTCAAGTGCCAAAGAAAAATACTTAGGAGAATCACATACAATTATGGAAGTCATTTTAACCTTTTTCGGCCTTCATTGGTTTCTATCCCTTTTTTTTCATTCATTGTTTCTACATCGTTATGTATCGCATCAGATGTACTGCATGTCGGAACGAACATTCAAAGTGTTCAGCGTGTTGACCTATTTGATTCAAGGACCTTCTGCCCTCAATCCACGGGCTTATGCCATCTTGCATCGTTTACATCACAAGTATAGCGATACCCCCGATGACCCTCATTCTCCAATGCAACACGCTAACATCTTTCGTATGATGTTGCGAACCTATAAGGTCTATCAAGCCATTATCAAGAGGGAGTACCCTATTCAAGATACAGCAATTGAACAACAGATACCAAATTGGGAATCGTTTGAACGTTTTGCTAATCGTTGGGTTCCCCGCTTTCTTATGATGGGGATTTACTTTTTGGTGTATCTTCAATTTGCCCCCTCGCCCATTTGGTTTGTGCTATTGCCCATTCAGTTTGTTACCGGTCCTTTGCAAGGTGCTATTGTCAATTGGTTTGGACACAAAGTTGGCTATGTGAATTACCGTGACTTGGGCGATCACTCACGGAATACGCTCCCTTTGGATTTGATTACCTTTGGTGAATTGTTCCAGAATAATCACCATAAAGCACCCCATCGCTTTAATTTTGCTCATAAATGGTTTGAGTTGGATGTTGTTTATTGGGTGTCCAAGCCGTTGTTTTGGGTAGGTGTGCTAAAACCTCTTCCAGCAAAGGCGTGATGGCATTACTCTGAATACGAAATCTCACTTTTTAGTACATTGTTCTTTAATATGTTTCACTCATAGTAAAATATGAACCAACTTAACCCGAAATATCGCTTTTTCGTTGACATTTTCCTAAAGTATAGAATCCTGTCGTAGAGTAAAATAGGGTTTGGTGAGAACGGTTATTGAAAATTTTTTAGATCTTCCCAACCCTATTCATCCAACATCTAATGTTGTTCACCCCCCTGTATCCCCCCTTTTCGATGCTTAACGCCGTTCGTTTTATACGAATCGGCTCGTCGAAAAGGGGGGATATATCCCCCCTAAGCGCGAGGTATGTCAGATTAGATGGACGGTGTGTGATGTCCGCTTAGGGGGGAATAAGGGGGGTCCATCTTTTTAGTGCCGGTGTGCTCTTTTTAGTCAAGGTGTACATGTTTGCTGAGTTGTTCTAATGTCGTTCACCCCCCTGTGTCCCCCCTTTTCGATGCTTAAAGCCGTTGGTTTTATGCAAATCGGCTCGTCGAAAAGGGGGGATAAGATATTTTGGAATAACACCAGTTTTGTTGTAATAGTCAAAATGAATTAACTTATCAATTTGTTGCAAAACTTTAAATGGATTAAATTGTCATTATTG